>NZ_NUZU01000041.1:19992-35602 GCF_002567005.1 Bacillus sp. AFS073361 | reverse complement strand
CCGCAGACGCTGAAAGCGGCGAGGAGGCTCCCCGAACCGCCCGCGGAAAGCGAAGCCGCCTGGAACGGAAATCAACAGACTAGTTTAATGTAGGCAAATAAAAATGACTGTCGATTTAAAACCCGAAATCCTTCGGATTTGTCGACAGTCTGAGGTGTCAATCCATCGATTGACACCTTTTTTATTGCACAACCATTAAGATAAAAACAATTGTAAAACAAATAGATACAACATTACACAGCAAATATAAATACTTGCGAAGGAAAGATTCCAGTTCGACACCTTATAAGAGCTTTCCTTCACGATACTTGACATAAGCCCTAACGTGGCATTATATGGACCAACTAGAAAAGCAGAAACAGCACCTGCTAACATCGCCACCGTTAAGATATGTGGTGAAATACCAACGACTGCTGGGTTTAACCCTTCGGTCATTAATGCCAGTGAAACGGCAGGATGCAAGCCTAAAAAGGCTAGAGCCAGCGGGATTAACGGCAGTATAATCAAAAAGATCTCCACACCTGCAAAATTAATAAACTTATTGACCCAGGCATCCAGCCAGACATTTGCATGTGAAATGTTGATGGTTGAGATGAAAAAACCGGCTGATAAGTAGATGAAGAATTGGTCCTTCATGCTTACAGAGAACGTTTTTAAATGATTAAGCAAATGGGCACCGAACTCTTTACCTTTTTTTAAGAAGAGAGCCCAAGTGAACGAAAATGGGATAACCATTAATGATACTAATATTAAAAATGGATAAGGGAACTTTGATTCTACTAAAGAAATAACAACATTAAATATAACAATCGCCAGTAGTATTTGGAAGACTCTCCTTGAACGATTAGCTGGATTGCTTGTTTCTAAGGTAGCAGCGGTTTCGTGGACGGACAGGTCCTGTTTATTATGGATCATTATACTTGCTCTACGTGAACCAATATACCAATCCACACCTACTCCCACGATGCTTAACGGAATTACATATGGAAGAATTGATACCCAGCTGACGCCGGTCATTGTGATCACAATCCCAACAATCGGGGTAACAGGTGCCCAAAGTAATGGCATCGCAAATCCGCGTGTAATCGCTCTGCTCATAAACCTCTCTTTATTCTCAACGGGAATCACATCTAATGCAGGCCTTATCGAGTAATAAGTCATTGGCAAGGTAGCCAAATTCATAAAAATACTAAAAAAATACGAAATGCCAGAAGTGATCATATACAGTTGGCCTGAGGTCTTTACCCTTTTTGTAATTATACTTTGGATGCCGCCGCTATATCCGCCTAATTTAATTGGAATCCCTAATATCGGGATCAGCGTAAACATGGTGAGTAAGTCCAGCATCGGGCCGAAAGAGAGTATGTATTGCTGCCAAGAGGCCCCGCTCGTCAATAGTAAGACTACTCCAGATAGTAAAAATGTACCGCCTAATACTTGAACAAATCGCTTCGCCTGAAATATGGTAATAAGGACAATCAAAAGACTTAGCGAGGAAATAAGGACACCAAGATGGAGCCCTGGTAAAAGTACAGAGAATAAATACATTAAAATAACGATAAAAAACATATACCTCAGCATATCAACACCCTATCCTTTCAAGAATTGTATACCAAACACATGTTTAAAACTTGAAAAAGTCACAATTTGGTCAAGAATTAATAATTAATTTGGTATTTGGTATACAAAATACTTGTTTTCTGTTTCTCCCCGTTATAAAATTACAGTATCAAATAACTCATTAATAGGGGGCTTATACATGTTTAAGTTTCTATTTAGTTCTAAAAGTGCTGTAGAAAAAGCTGAGAGAAAATTAGCTTCACTAAGAAAAACGCTTAAATTTTAACCTCACACATTCAACCGCTACTACCATGTGGCGGTTATTTTTTATTTTTAAAAGTAGAAAATCCGGAAAGAAAGCAGCGCCTCTCCGGATTTTTTCTATTTTGAAACGATCATTTAAGAAGGATGAAAAATCTTAAACCGCAACCTCAGTTGATTTAACTAGTTTGGAGTTTACAGAATCTTGACTGTTTCCAGAAGCTTTTACGATCTCATTTAATTCCTCACGTGCAGCTTCAAGTGTATCAAACTTCTCAAAAAACTTGACAGCAATCTGGTTAACATATTCCTTTCCTTCATATTTCTCGAATAATTGGATTTTAATCGTTTCGTCAAGTACTTCAGCAATTGTGTATTTCGCCTTTAAACTATCAAAGAAATAGAAATGGTAGGTTTCAACCGGTTTTAAGCCATCGTTTTCAAGAACCGTTTGGAAGGTATCCTTATTTGTTAGTACTATATATTTCCCCATCTAAAACACTCCTTAAAGTAATTTATTTGTCCTTTTTAAAAAAATAAATCAGGTAAGTATGGTTTTTTGTTGCTATAAGTATCGACACCTATTGATGAAGAATATTTCGTTACTCACCTCCAAGGAATATTGTATACCAAACTCTTATGTGTATTTTAACGTATGCAGTTAAATTGTTCAAGAACATATTCTAAATATTTAAATAATTCCTAGTTTAGTGCTAGAATAAGAGCTTAACTTTAAAAAAATTAATCTTTTTTTAAATTCTAGTTTGCTTCTCTATCCAAAAGATTGTATACTTCAGAAAAGTATCATAATTTTTAGAAAAAACAGAAAGGGGTAACAATATGCCAAAAGTAATCCTTCATGTGGATGGTACGACAATCGAACAAGAGGTTAAAGATAATGCCAATTTAGTTGTTTTGGCTGGTACCCGCCAACTTCCTAAACTAAAGTATGGCTGCGGAATGGGACGCTGTACAAAATGTGCATGTATCGTAGTGAATGGATCTGAAGGGCTGACACCAGCGAATTGGAAAGAAGAAAAAATGCTTGGTGATAAGGTAAATGAGGGGTATCGGTTAACGTGCCAATTAACAATTAAAGAGGATATTGAAATTTCGCAAGAAAATATTTCAGTACAACCTCCGAAGAAGCAATCAGTGATCCAATCTTAATAGGGAATGTATTTTATTATTAAAAATGGTATACAAAATACAATAAACACAAGTAGGTGATTACACATGGATTGTTATGATCTAACCAGTATGACATGGAAAGAAGTAGAAGCAGCTTTAAAGACGGTTCAATTTGCTATCATTCCAATTGGTGCCCATGAACAGCACGGCCCTCATATGGTTGAAAGTTGTGATGCTGTTTTAGCAGAGAGGATGGCCAAGAAATTAGGACAAAAAATGTTTCCTTATGCATTGGTGACACCAACTGTTAATATGGGGGTTTCTCAGCATCATTTGAATTTTCCGGGAACCATCTCCTTGCAGCCGACCACATTAATTGCAGTATTAAAGGATGTGGTTTCGTCCTTGAAGCATCACGGGATTGAAAAGTTTTTATTTTTAAATTCTCACGGGGGCAACCAGTCGACGCTTAATGTGGCATCAATGATGTTATCAAAAGAACTAGATGTAGAAATCTATTATGCCAAAACAACTGCCTCTGCTAAAAAGGCAATTAAGGAAAATGTCACATCCGCCTTATTTGGTCATAGTTGTGAGCGTGAAGTATCGGAAGCGCTTTATTTAGCACCTGAACTTGTCCGCCTTGAAAAACTTGAGAAAGGTGATATTCAAGAAGAAGGAAGATGGAAGCAGCTCAGACCTGGTAAAGCGATTCAAGGATTTTATTATTATGAAGAAATGACGAATAATGGCTGCATTGGAGATGGCACAAAAGCCAGTTG
Organism: Bacillus sp. AFS073361; assembly: GCF_002567005.1. Classification (GTDB taxonomy): domain Bacteria; phylum Bacillota; class Bacilli; order Bacillales; family Cytobacillaceae; genus Neobacillus. The sequence continues at coordinate 31,868 of NZ_NUZU01000041.1, read as the reverse complement.
GGAGATTGGCCAGGAGATCGTAGAAGAAGCATTAGATAATCTATCAAAAGAACTTTATAAATTGTTAGATTTGCAAGTGAATGTCCACCAATAATCATAGATTTAAAAAAAGAAAAATAATCTTTAAAAAATTCTAAAAATTATATTTACAAATAAACAATATCTTGGTAGTATAAACGTAAGGTATACCAAATCAATAGTTTTACAAAAAAAGAGAGTGTTGGAAAGGGAAAATATCCACAATCTTTTAATTTTTAAACTAACTTGGTATACAAAATATCAAATACCAATCTAAGGTTGGTGCCTACATAAAATTAGAGGAGGAGTTTCAGTTGACAGAATTATTATCTAAAGATGAATTTCGCAGACAATTAGAGGAAGCAATTAAAGGTAACCATAGCCAGAAGGCTGCATTTACAGTAGCTTGGGCAGAGGGCAAACTGGAAAGAAAACACTTTGCTAGTTGGGCTGAAAATCACTACCATTATGTAGGACCATTCGCTGATTACTTAGCGTATATTTACCACAATACTCCACAAGATCCAAAGTTTGCAGCTGCAAAAGATTTCACTCTACAAAATATGTATGAAGAAGAAATCGCAGCAGATCGTCACACGGACTTATTGATTCGTTTCGCGGAAGCTTGCGGTACGACTGCAGAAAGAATTATTGATCCTAACAATATGGCTCCAACTACTTTAGGTCTTCAAAGCTGGTGTTTTGCAGTAGCAGCACGTGAGAATTTTGTGGTAGCAACTGCGGCTCTTGTTGTTGGATTAGAATCACAAGTTCCTGATATTTACAGGAAGCAAACTCCTGCTTTACGTGAAAAATACGGATTTACTGATGAAGAAATCGAATTCTTCGACTTACACATCGTTTCAGATGAGATTCATGGTGAACGCGGTTACAAAATTGTTCTTGACCATGCTGACACACCAGAATTACAACAACGTTGCTTAGAAGTTGTTCGTACAGGAGCTAAAATGCGCCGTATGTACATGGATGGACTTTGGAAAGAGTATATTGAAAAAGATCTAGGCGCTCTTGTTGAAACAAAGTAAATAGATAATTGGAAGAGTTGTTATCGGCCGTCATATTAATCTTGTAATTTAAGGTTTAAGTGACGGCCATTTCTATAGAGTTATGTTTTCTATTAATTGCTGGGAACTTAATAAATGAAAAAAGGTGATAGTAGTGATTACTACAAAAGTAGAGACATTCAATAATTATATCAATGGAGAATGGCAGGAATCGGTTAGCAAGAAAACATTTTTTAGTGTGAATCCGGCAAATACCGAAGATCTTGTCGGTGAATTCCAAGCATCAAACGAACAGGATGTACAACTAGCGATTGAAGCGGCCAAGAATGCTTTTCCTAGCTGGTACCAAACAGCACCTTCCAAACGAGCAGCGATCTTAAATAAAGCTGCCAGTATTCTCGAGCAAAATGTTGCCTCTTTGGCAGAAGAGTTAACAAGGGAAGAAGGCAAGCATGTTGATGATGCTAAGAATGAGATATTACGTTCTGCGCAAACCCTCCGATATTATGCAGTAGAAGGGCAAAGTTTTACAGGGGAAACCTTTCCAAATGATGATGCAAACATGAAAGTTTCAACGGAAAGAGAACCACTCGGAGTTGTCAGTGTCATTACTCCATGGAACTTTCCGCTTTCTATTCCAGCCCGAAAAATTGCTCCTGCTTTAATCACGGGGAATACGGTTGTTTTTAAACCTTCCTCTGATACTCCATTGATCGCTTTTCGTCTAGTTGAGGCATTAGATAAGGCGGGCATTCCAAAAGGCGTGATTAACTTTGTTACGGGAAAAGCATCAGATGTTGGCGATCTATTGGTCACTCATCCAGCAGTTAGAGCTGTCACATTTACAGGTTCAACTGCGGCGGGGGAAGACATTCATCAAAAAGCAGGCTTTACAACCCGGACACAAATGGAATTGGGCGGGAAGAATCCGCTTATTGTTATGGAGGATGCAGATCTCGATCTTGCCGCTACATTGACGGTAAACGGGGGCTTCTCACTAACAGGGCAAGCTTGTACAGGCACAAGTCGTGTTATCGTCTTGAAAAACGTAAAAGAGGCATTTGTTCAAAAGCTCGTTGAAAAAACAAGCGCACTTAAAGTCGGGAATGGTTTTGAGGCTGGTGTGAAAATTGGACCGCTTGCCAACGAAAAGCAATTGAAAAATGTCTTAAAGTATATTGAATTTGGAAAAGAAGATGGCGCTGAATTGGTCTATGGCGGTGAGCAATTATTATCTGGAGAATTTGAAAAAGGATATTATGTTCAGCCGGCAATTTTTACGAATGTAAAAGCGAATTCGCGGATTGCAAAAGAAGAAATCTTTGGTCCAGTGGTGGCTGTAATTGAAGTAGATACATATGAAGAAGCCATCGCTGTTGCAAATGATGTTGAATATGGTTTATCCGCTTCGATTGTGACAAATAATCTTAAAATCGCTAACCAATTTACCAAAGATATCCAAGCGGGGACAGTTAAGGTTAACCGAACCACGACTGGCAATTTAATGAATGCTCCATTTGGAGGCTTGAAAAAATCAAGTACCTCTACCTTCCGTGAATCAGGAAGAGTGGGCTTAGAGTTCTTTACGCAATTAAAAACGGTCTATATGGGCTATTAATAACAATATGATATATAAAGGAGAACGGGTATGAAGTCTGTATTAAAAATTGAACTTGAAGAAGCAAAGTTGATGATTGAGGCAGCAAAGAATAAATCAGAAGAGATTAATGTCTTTGAAACGATCGCTATTGTTGATGATGGTGGTAATCTAATTGCACTAGAGCGTATGAATGGTGCCCGCATTACAGGACCAGAAATCTCGATTGCGAAAGCATACACAGCTGCTGGTCACAAACGCTCCACCCATTTGTTTAACAAAGAACCTAACGGACCTGCGCTTCCTGGAAACGAAGCCTTCGGAATTCAACAAATGCTTCCAGGGAAGTTCGCTATTTTTGTTGGCGGGTTCCCAATTGTTGTCAATGGTGAAGTGGTAGGTGGGATTGGTGTAAGTGGTGGAAACGGCGAGCAAGATACTGCCGTAGGAACCGCAGCACTTCAAGCATTACAAACGTATCTAGAAAGCGATGGCCTAGAAGTAATTACTTCAGCAGATATAAAAAAATAAGAAAAATGGGGCCTCATTCATGTATGTTTTTCGCAGAATGAGGTCTATCTTAATCTACGCTTCTATTAAAAAAGGGCTATAAATGTTATATTGGTATAAAAAGGGGGAGAATCAACTGAAAACATATCTTGAGTTAGCTATTGGATTTGCTCGCACCGGTATGACTGGGTATGGGGGCGGACCCTCTACTATACCGTTGATTGAATTTGAAGCTGTGAAAAAATACAAGTGGATGGACGAACAAGAATTTGTAGAAATCCTCGCATTAGCTAATACCTTGCCAGGGCCGATTGCCACAAAAATGGCTGCGTATATTGGTTACAAGGTAAAGGGATATTTAGGGGCAACCGTGGCCATTCTTACCCACATTCTGCCTTCCATTGTTGCGATGATTGCCTTATTGGGTGTACTTTATTCCTTTAAAGAATCACCGATTGTCAGCGGGATGGTTCAAGGAGTTACTCCGGTAATTGGATTTATGTTGTTGGAAATGGCTTACCGATTTTTTCAAAATGGCCGTAAAGGCTTAGGTTTTCCGATCATGCTCACGCTTTCGATTGTTACATTGATTATCGTTCAGTTCCTGGGAGTACATCCAGGTATTCTAATTGCGGTATTTCTCATTACTGCCTATATCATTGCTGATCGAAAGGAAAAAGCGGCAAAAGCTTCAGCTGAGATGCTTCTTCAGAGAAAGGAAAAAAGTTCATGATCTATTTGCATATTTTTTGGTCGTTTTTTATTGCTAATTTATTGGGATACGGCGGCGGACCTGCAACAATACCTTTAATTCAAAATGAAGTGGTCAACCATTACCATTGGATGAGTCTTTCCGAGTTTGGGGATGTCTTAGCAATTGCAAATGCCCTGCCAGGACCGATTGCCACTAAAATGGGGGGCTATATAGGTTATCAACTAGGGGGAATTCTCGGTGCAACGATTGCTCTAATCGCAACGATACTGCCTTCTGCATTAGCCGTTATTTTACTTTTTAAATTTATCAATCTATTTAAAGGTTCTCCAAAAGTTGCGCTTATGACAAAGTCTGTTCAGCCGATTATTTTCATTTTACTTGCTGTAATGGCTTATCAGTTCTTTTTATCAGCCTATGAAAACAGTGGTCTTTTTCACTTAGTTTTATTAGCTGTGGTTAGTTATTTTGCTTTAATAAAAATAAAAATGCACCCATCTCTGTTAATTGTTTGCTGTTTAGTTTATGGTGGAGTTTTTCTTTCGTAAGATGGAAAGTTAAAAAATAATAAAAATGAGCGGGTGGAAGTTATGGATTTAAGATGGGAGGAAAACAATCTTTTATCGATTCGTGAGCATGCATATAACTATTTAAAGGAAATGATTCTTGAGGGCGAATTAAAAGCCGGCGACCGGTTAATTGAACGAGAACTGGCTGGGAAATTAGGCATCAGCCGGACACCGATTCGAGAGGCCATGTTTCGCTTGGAGTCCCAAGGGTTTGTAAAAACAGTTCCAAGAAAAGGTGTCGTGGTCTCGAATATATCAGAGAATGAAGTCATCGAAGTATTTACAATTCTTTCCTCATTAGAAGTCCTTGCCGTTAAATTGGCCGCGGGGCGGATTGATAAAGAAACACAACTAGAATTGGATCAAAAGATAAAAGAACTAATAGAGTTAAGAGATCAAGCAGAAGAAAATTTTAATTTTGAACATATAGAAATGAATCGTCTTATTAACAAAGCATCAAAAAGCCCTAAATTATTTGAGATTCTCTCTGGTTTGATTGACTATATACATATGGCTGCAAATATGGGATACGAGACACCAGGGAGAAGAAAAGAATCATTAAAAGAACACATCGATATCATGAAAGCCTTGCGTGATAAGGAAGCGGAAATGGCTGAATATTTAATGAGGATTCATATTGAAAACTCGAAAAAAGCTTACATCAATTATATTGAAAGTATAAAACAAAAGCTTAACAAAAAGGAAAAGTTGATGTCCACCTGATCCATTCTGGAAAGATCTCAGGATGAGTTTTCATCAATGTTCATGACCACACCGTCTCCTCGATGTGGTCTAAAATTTACCTTTTTCAAAAAATGAAAAAATTTAAAATATTTATATTGTCTGATAATTTTAAATATGGTATATTGTATACCAAGAAGATAAATTAAAGGGAGGATACGAGGCATGCCAAAAATAAATTTCATTAACAGCAATAAACAATTAGAGGTACCAGAGGATTCAAATATTTTAAGGATGTCCCTTCGTTATGATGGAGAACTCCCAAATCGATGCGGTGGAGGAATTTGCGGCAACTGTGTCTTTAAAGCAGAAGAAGGTGCCGAATTCTTAGATAAGGTTAAAGTGCAGGAAAGAAGAAAGTTAGGAGAAGAGTGGTTAAATGAAGGGTATCGTCTCGGGTGTCAAACCTTCGTAACAAACGGTGACATTTCGATTTCTTGGGATGATGCGTTTACAGAAATCGTCAAAAAAAGAAAGCCAGATAAAATTCAGAAAGAAGTCACGACTATTTAGTAGGATAACCAAAAAATACAAATTCGGGGTGAGATCATGTGGGCCTGTGAAAAACATATGAAAGAAATTCTAACCTTCTTAGAAACTCCCCATATTAGCAAAGCTTCCTATAAAATAAAATGTTCACTTTGTGATAATCATGCACTTGCAAAAATCTATTACACACATAAACCTTTACATTTGAAAAAAAATAAAAAATTACGAGCATTTGCGTAACATCTATAATGCCTGCCCCCCAGTACTTTAAAATTTTGTAAGGCAGTGGGGAGCAGGCACGAAAACAAAAAGCGATGAGTTTTTTCTCATCGTTTTTTTATGTAGTAAAATAATATAAATTAGATTTATTAACATATTTGAGAATCGGATAAAAAAAGGAGAGTTGACCTGATGGAAAATAATCAGTTCGATCTATGTGTGACCCTAATCAAAAATGCGAAGAACATGGTTGTGCTTACTGGTGCCGGAGTAAGTACTGAATCAGGTATAAAGGATTTTCGTTCAAGGACTGGAGTTTATCAATTGGCACCTGAATATATTCTTTCGCTTGATTATTTTTATCAAAATCCAAAAGAGTTCTATCAATTTGCACTCGACAATCTTTATCATCCGGACGCCATGCCAAACGCAGGGCATGATATCTTGTCAAAGTGGGAAAGAGAAGGGAAAGTTTCTCATATTATTACTCAAAATATTGATGGACTTCATCAAAAAGCAGGAAGTAAAAGCGTGATTGAATTTCATGGAACAATGAAAACAGCCTCCTGCTTACATTGCAATAAAAGTTACTCGACCGAAGAAATGATAAATCGTTTTCAGACCATGAATGAATTTTATATTTGTGACCATTGCGAAACCCGGCAAAAGAGAGAGCGTTTCATAAAACCGGATGTTGTTTTATTTGGTGATACAGGTAAATGGTTTACGGTTGAAGGGTTTAATAAAATTTTACATACGATCGAAGAGGCAGATTGTCTATTGGTGTTAGGGACGAGTCTTAAGGTCACACCATTTTCAACATTCCCTCAATATAGAAGGAAAAGCACTCCATTGCTTATAATTAATATCGGTGATACTCCATATGACACGGATCGGAATACATTCGTCATTCCTGAGTCGATTGGGAAGTCCTTGACCCTGTTGGATGAACAACTAAGAAGCTGAATTAAGAAATTCACAAGAAAGTTGGTGGGAATAAGTGAGTGAAAGTAAGCAGTATGTATGGTATGCAAGTTATGGTTCAAATCTTAATAAGAATCGGTTCTTATGCTACATCAAGGGAGGAAGTCCAGCGGGATCCACGAGAGTGGAGACAGGCTGTAAAGATCAATCACTGCCGATAGCAGAGTCTTCTTTAAAATTCAATTATCCGCTTTACTTTGCTAAGGAGGCAGCAGGGTGGCAATCGCAAGGTGTGGCCTTTATAGGATTAAATCAAGTAGAAGATTCGCACACTTATAGTAAAAAATATTTAATCACTAGTGAACAGTTTTTAGATGTGGTGAAACAGGAGAATAGTGGGAAAATCTTCGAAATAGATTTAAACGAGGTAAAAGAAAAAGGGGCAAAAATATTTCGCCGCCATGCTTGGTATGGAAATATTATTTATCTTGGTGAGGATAGGGGGTATCCCATATTCACCTTTACTGCGCCTTGGGAACAAGCTGAAGTAGAAATGAAGAAGCCATCCCATAATTATTTAGCCACTATTATTAACGGGTTAAAAACAGACTATACGAACGAAGAAATTTTTTATTATCTTCAAAATAAACCAGGTATACTTGGTTTCTATTCGGATGAAGAGTTAACTAGAGTGATTAATGGACCGGAGTTTTATAAACACAAAACCTTCCTAAAGTAATAGAAAGGTTTTGTGTTTATTATTTATTTTGCAAAGAAATTTTCCGTGTAGTATGGTTGTGACTCATTATTAAATGCCACGCCCACCCCTAAATACTCATAACCCTTACGTAAGATATTTTCCCGGTGCCCAAGTGAGTTCATTAAACCTTCATGGGCGAAAATACTGCTAAATTGGCCGTAGGCCAGGTTTTCGCCTGCCAAATGAAAGGTGATATCATCCTCTTTCATCCGGTCAAACGGAGATTGTCCTTTAAGGTTGGTGTGATCAAAATACTGATGGACCGCCATGTCGGTACTATGTTTACGGGCTGTTTCGCGAACATGCTCATCCCATGACAATACAGGCAGTTGATGGTTGACTCGTGCGGCATTTGTCAAATCAAATAACTGATATTCAAAGCCTTCTTTTAAAGCTGAATTCCCTTTTGTGTAGAAATCCGCTTTCCCCTCTTCAAAGTCTTTGTTGATCAATTGTATGGCGGTAACTGTATTATTTTCATGCTTATCATAAAAGACGGTAACATAGGTTCCCTTAACTAAAAACAAATCATTATCACTATTTTCCTGCAGTTGGTATACCGTGAACCCTTTTTGAATTTTCGTTAAAGGCTCCCCGAGCTTTTCACGAACGGTTTTTTTCGAGCTTCCGAGTTTAATGCCGTTCTTTGAAGCAATTAAATCTTGGTTGGTATACAAACCGGCGGCTTTGTTGTTTTCGTCATACATGACCATAAAGAAATCCTGATAATTCTGGTGATAGGTATACCAATCCGTCCCGTATTCATTAAAGGATATTCGGTTTGCGTTTCCTAAATTATGTTCAATATCTTCTTTGAGATTTCCAATTTCAACATTATGAATTGAAAAAACTTGTTCAGTAGGAATGGTCAACGCTACTTTTTCTTTCTGTTGTTGAGGTTGTTGTTTAGTAAGTGGACTATCTTTCAATTGGAAGCCTAGTTGTTTCCCTAATTGTTCAACTTTTTCGGAAAAACTATTAAGTGTTTCTGCTAATGTTGTGTTGTCTTTGACATTTATTACAGACTGAATGGAATCAGCCGTCTTCTCGATATCGCCTTTTTCCAATTGTTTGTCGATGACAGGGAGTGAAAATTTAAATAAAAGAATGAATGAGATGATTGCCAGAAATCGTACCATGTTCGTTTCCTCCATTTCTATTAGAATTGTAGCCAATTTTAAGAAAATGTATAAGTAATATGCTTGAGGGGAATGATATTTGGTTTTATTTGGATCAATCTATTCAATTCATCTAAATCTTCAGGTTTGTTAAGAACAAGTTTCCGAACATACTTTTTTAAATTTAGTTCTTCAATAATAGTTTTTGGTGAGTTCATAACTTTGTTTCCTCTATAAAATTAATCCCATACCTCTGGATTAACAAGATTCTTCGGTCGTTTTCCAGTTAGTCCTGCTTCTAAATTCTCGACGGCAAGTTTGGCCATTTTTAGTTCCGTTTCGTGAGTGGAGGACCCGATATGCGGGGTCGTTACCACATTGGAAAACTGCAGCAGCGGGTGATCTGCTTTGAGAGGCTCATTTTGGAATACGTCTAATGCGGCACCATGGATTTCGTTTATCCGTAATGCTTCAATTAGAGCTTTTTCATCCACTGTTTTTCCGCGCGAACCATTTACGAAAATAGCCGAATTTTTCATCAATTTAAATTCGCGTTCTCCCATTATATTTTCAGTTTCAGGAGTGAGCGGAGTCATTAAACAAACAAAATCGGATTGCATAAGTAAGGTATCTAATGAAGAGTAAACAGCGTTGTATTTTTCTTCAGCTTCAAGGTTCCGGGTACGGTTGTAGTATAGAATGTTCATGTCAAAGCCAAAATGCCCGCGTTTTGCAATTAATGAACCGATTTTCCCCATTCCAATAATACCTAATGTTTTATGATGAACATCAACGGCATATTCTTTCCTAGTTAGATGTTGCTTCCACTTCCCTGTTTTTACAAATTGGTCTAATTCAGGGATGCGTCTTGCAGCAGCAAGGAGGATACCGAAAATCGCATCTGCCGTAGTGTCCTCAAGTACGCCTGGAGTGTTTGTTCCCATAATACCACGCTTGGTCATCTCTTCAAGGGATAGGTTATTAAAACCTGTCGAGTTATTGGAAACAATTTTTAAATTCGGAGCTCGGTCCAATAATTCTTTATCAACTGGGAGCGCGAGTCCGACAATCCCTTCAGCCTTCTCAAGAGCATGCAAAAACGCTGGGTCTGTCTTGGGATTGATTCGTTCAAAAATTTCCACATCGAAATGATCTCTTAATCGATCTAGCGTTTCAGAGAATTCAAAGTTATAAGCAAGTATTTTTCTTTTCATAAGGGAATATGTCCTTCTCCTTCTGTTTATATGAATATATTTCTAAGGTGACATAGAATTTTTAAAGAGTCAACAATATTAATTGTTGTATTGATACTTAATTTTGACAGTATTTTCATCAGTAAAAGTGAAATTTTTGAGTAAGAGGAATTTATTGTTTAAGTTTATTACATCATGTGTTAGAATATGTAACATCAGAATTGTTAAACAATTCACATTTTTAAAAATAAACAAAATGGGCAGGTGGTATTTTGGGAAACGAAACCTCATCCTATCGTGAACAAAAGGTTATAACCATAGGAATTGTGACAGAATTGACGGGTCTAACAAGCAGACAAATACACTATTATGAAACACGAAAGCTTATTTTTCCAGACAGGACCCCAAATGGGACACGGAAATACTCATTTGCGGATATTGAAAGACTAATAGAAATTGCAGAAAAAATTGAAGAAGGGGTCCAAACGATGGAAATTCGCAGAGATTTCTCCAAAAAGGAAAAGCGTAAGATGATTATTGGTCAAATCAATTCCCATTTTAATCGGAATGGGCCAATAAAATAGTATTTGTAATTTGCAGGAATGAGCAGTGCTAATGGAGGCCTGCTCTTTTTTGTATCATCTCAGATTTAAAAAAAATTTATCTTTCCAAATTTTTAATCCCTTCTTTTTATCGCTATAATTAGAGTAATCAATGGAAATTTTTATAAGTGAAACATTCAATGTATTGAAAAATAGAAGGGTGGATGTAAATGAAGTATAACTTTGATGAAGTTGTTAACCGAAGAGGAACCTACTCAATTAAATGGGATGGAGGGGAGCTTCTTAAACAGATTGGGCTGACAGAACGATATGATGAAGAGACGATTCCATTATTTACAGCGGATATGGATTTACCAGTACCCCAGCCATTAGTTGATGCCTTACATAAGACCGTCGATCACCGAATTTTCGGCTATACTATCTTTCCAAAAGAGTATTATGAAGCCATCCAGCATTGGTTTAAAAAGAGACATGATTGGGAGATTTCACAGGAAGAAATCAGTTTTAGTCCTGGAACAGTCCATGCCTTAAATGTGGCTGTCAAAGCTTTAACCAATCCAGGAGATGGCATCATTATCCAACGTCCTGTCTATCCACCGTTTACTTCCGCAATAGAAGCCAACGGTCGAAAAGTCGTGAATAATGCCCTTAAAGCAAATAGTGAAGGGTACTTTCAAATTGATTTTGCTGATTTTGAAGCGAAAGCAAAAGAAGAAACAACTAAAATGTTCATCTTATGCAACCCGCATAATCCCACCGGAAGAGTGTTTACTCAGGATGAATTAAGGAAATTAGCCGATATTTGTACGGAGCATGATGTTCTCATAGTTGCCGATGAAATACATGGTGATTTAGTTCGTCGAAATCAGACGTTTACTCCAATCGCAAAGGTTTCTGAACATCGTGACCGGATTATTACTTTTACAGCAATCAACAAAACATTCAATGTTGCTGGACTTCATTGTACGAATGTGATTATCTCGAATCCAGATCTTAGAAACACTTATAATAAGGTTATGGGCATGCACTTACCATCTCCATTTACTGTTTCAGCTTTGATTGCTGTTTACAATGAAGGAGAAGACTGGTTAGAGCAGTTGAAAGACTATATTGATGGGACTATGGAGTGGGCTGCTACGTTCTTAGCGGAGAAAATGCCGAAAGTTAAGGTGAGAATTCCAGAAGGAACCTATATTATGTGGATGGATTTTAGCGATTATGGCCTCTCACCGGAAGAAATCCATGATCGTATTTACAACAAAGCGAATGTCCTGCTTGAAGATGGAAAGATGTTTGGTGAGGAAGGGTTACAGTGGCAAAGAATCTGTATTCCATCACCCAGACCACTCATACAGGAAGCGTTTGAAAGAATTGCAAGAGAGTTTGATGACCTAAGTTGATGGAATAAGAATCACGAAGACTCCTGCGGGAGTACGGG
>NZ_NUZU01000041.1:0-19985 GCF_002567005.1 Bacillus sp. AFS073361 | reverse complement strand
GGAACGGAAATCAACAGATAGGTATAAAAAGCCGAAAATTAACAAAAAGGGAGCGGGTCTGCTGCCTTTTCTCTGGTAAAGAGGAGGTAATAATCGCTTGATTAAGCTAATTGTAAACGCAGATGATTTTGGGTATTCAAGAGGCATTAATTATGGAATTATTGATGCTCATAAAAATGGCATTGTTAATTCCACCACAATAATGATGAACATGCCTGGTGTGACGCACGCCGTGGAGCTCGCGAAAGCTAATCCAAATCTTCAAGTCGGGATTCATCTGGTCCTCACCTGTGGGAAGCCGCTTTTAACTGACGTTCCGTCACTAGTGAATGAGAATGGCAGTTTTAAACGCATTTCTGAATTCCAAGAGCAACGGGAGATATCGCTTGATGAACTGACTAGAGAGTGGAGTGCGCAAATTGATAAGTTTCTTGAAACAGGTCTTACACCGACTCATTTTGACAGCCATCATCATGTCCATACGATTCCGGAATTTTTACCGGTGGTGCAAATGCTGGCAAAAAAATACCATTTAAGTGCTAGACGTTTTTCATTGGATACAGTAGAGGGAGTTGCTGCATTTTCGGATGTGTTTTTACATGATTTTTATGGAGCGGGAGCGACCTATGATTACTTTGAGAAACTGGTCACACGTGTTCAAGACGGGCAAACGGTCGAAGTAATGTGTCATCCGGGTTATCTGGATCACGAGATTTTGAGTGGTTCCTCTTATGCAGAGGATCGTGTGAGGGAGACGGACATTCTGACTTCTATTAAACTGCCAAGAGGAATTAAATTGATTTAGCTATATTTAATTGCCTGAAATTTAGTTACATTAGGGGTTCCGGTATTTAGATAGCTGATAAATGACCGGAACCCTTAATTTTCCACTCTCATCTTTCATTAGGAATTAAGCATATTTAATTCAGGTTAATATTATATTAAAATAGTTTATTAGCTGTAAACGTTTTCAGGTAAATACCTATTCACCTTATATATTCCGATATTATCTTTTGAAAACATCGTCAAATATGGAAATAGACTATTTTTAGTAAAATTAACCACAATTCACATATTGTTCATTACTTCACAAATTATTATTAAAAATCTATGTTATGATGAATCCATAAACAAACAAGGAGTGATAAGACATGATGGTTTGTGAATGGAAGACCTTCTCTACAGATTCTGAAACTTATAGCCTGGATTTATTTGAAGAAACAGTAGAGGACGAATTTGAGGCGATGTATTTTAAAGAAAATGAAGAAATTCCCTCCTATATTTGGACAATTAATTACGTGATCATTGTAAAAAAATATTCGAAGGTTCTGTCGGACATATTATTTGAAAAGATTCCCCGTAATCCAGTTTGTGAATAACCATTTGTGAAAGAAGATTAAGTAGAAAACATTTTTTTTAATCAATTATGTGAAATGATTCACAAAATAACCAATAAATAGACACCTGAGAAAATACCCGCTTAATAGATTATTTTTTAAGATAATTTGTGAAAAGTTTCACAAATAATTAATCAAACGGAGGTATTACAATGGTAGTTGTAGAAAAGGCAGTTAAAGAAAAGCAAGATGTAACAGAGATGGTGGACCTACTGGTCGAGAATGGTCTAAAAGCTTTGGCTGAGTTCCGCAGCTTTGACCAAGAAATGATTAATGAAATTGTCAAAGAAATGGCCTTGGCAGGTCTTGACCAGCATATGCCGCTGGCGAAATTAGCGGTTGAAGAAACTGGGAGAGGCGTATACGAAGATAAAATCATCAAAAATATGTTTGCTACAGAATATGTCTATCATAATATTAAATACGATAAAACCGTTGGAATTATTAACGAAAATGAACATGAAGGCATAATTGAAATTGCGGAACCGGTAGGGGTTATTGCCGGAGTTACACCAGTAACCAATCCAACATCGACTACAATGTTTAAAGCACTTATATCGATAAAAACAAGAAATCCAATTATTTTTGCTTTCCATCCATCGGCACAAAAATGCAGCAGTGAAGCGGCCAGAGTCCTAAGAGATGCAGCCATTAAGGCAGGAGCACCAGAAAATTGTATTCAATGGATTGAAACACCGTCGCTCGAAGCTACTCAAGCCCTGATGAATCATACGAGAATTTCATTAATTCTTGCCACAGGCGGAGCGGGAATGGTGAAATCTGCATACAGTTCAGGTAAGCCTGCACTAGGTGTTGGACCAGGAAATGTCCCTTGCTACATTGAAAAAACAGCGAATCTTCAACAAGCAGTGAATGACTTAATTTTATCAAAGACCTTTGACAATGGGATGATTTGTGCCTCTGAACAAGCGGTTATTGTTGATAAAGAAATTTACGATCATGTTAAACAAGAAATGATTTCAAATAATTGTTACTTTTTAACTGAGGAAGAAAAAACGAAGGTCGAAAAATTAGTTATTAATGAACATTCTTGTGCCGTTAACCCTGATATTGTTGGCATGGCTGCCGCTAAAATAGCTAAGATGGCTGGAGTGAAGGTTCATGACGAAACAAAGATTCTTGTCGCAGAATTAACTGGAATTGGTCCTGAATTCCCACTTTCAAGGGAAAAATTAAGCCCCGTCCTTGCATGTTATAAGGTAAGTAGTCTTGAAGAAGGATTCAAACGAGCCGAGGAAATGCTGGAGTTTGGAGGTTTAGGGCACTCCGCTGTTATTCACACCACTGACCAATCTGTGATTAAGAATTTCGGCTTGCGAATGAGAGCGGGACGTATAATTGTCAACGCCCCATCCTCACAAGGTGCAATCGGTGATATTTATAATGCTTATATGCCGTCATTGACCCTTGGCTGCGGTACGTATGGCGGAAATTCTGTCTCAACAAACGTTGGTACCATTCATTTAATGAATATAAAAAAAGTAGCGAAAAGGAATATTAATATGCAGTGGTTTAAAGTACCATCTAAAATTTATTTCGAAAAAAACTCGACACAGTACTTAGCAAAAATGCCAAAAATTTCAAAAGCCTTTCTTGTTACAGACCCTGGAATGGTGAAATTAGGATATGTTGATAAAGTTCTATACTATTTAAGAAAACGTCCTGATTATGTGCATTGTGAAATCTTTTCAGAAGTAGAACCAGATCCGTCCATTGAAACGGTGATGAAGGGTGCAGAAATGATGGCTAATTTCCAGCCTGACGTAATCATTGCACTTGGCGGTGGTTCCGCAATGGATGCGGCCAAAGGAATGTGGTTGTTCTATGAACATCCAGAAACCGAATTCTTTGGCTTAAAACAAAAATTCTTAGATATTCGCAAACGGATTGTAAAATATCCTAATCTTGGCCAAAGAGCACAATTTGTGGCCATTCCTACCACTTCTGGAACAGGCTCGGAGGTAACGTCATTCTCGGTCATTACTGATAAAGAAGCAAATATTAAATATCCGTTGGCTGATTATGAATTAACTCCTGACGTTGCCATTATCGATCCGCAATTTGTGATGACGGTGCCAAAACACATTACCGCCGATACCGGATTGGACGTCTTGACACACGCTATTGAAGCATATGTGTCATGTATGGCAAATGATTATACTGATGGCCTCGCAATTAAAGCCATCCAACTCGTATTTGAGTACCTGCCTAGAGCCTACAAAAACGGCCAGGATGAAGAAGCTCGAGAAAAGGTTCATAATGCTTCAACAATTGCTGGTATGGCGTTCGCTAACGCATTTTTAGGAATAAACCATAGTCTTGCCCATAAACTTGGTGCCGAGTTCCATATTGCACACGGACGGGCAAATGCTGTACTTATGCCACATGTAATACGTTATAATGCCGCCAAGCCAAAGAAATTTACAGCTTTTCCGAAGTACAATCATTTCAAAGCTGACAAACGTTATGCTGATATCGCTAGAATTCTAGGATTACCTGCAAGTAACACCGAGGAAGGTGTAGAAAGCCTCGTTCAAGCCATTATTAAATTGGCGCAGGAATTGGAAGTACCAATGAGCCTTGAAGCAAACCAAATAAATAAAGCTGAATTTGAAAGCAAAGTTGACTACCTAGCAGATCGGGCTTTCGAAGACCAATGCACCACAGCAAATCCCAAACTTCCGCTAGTAACTGAATTAGCAGAAATTTACCGCCTTGCTTATAAAGGGGTATAACAATCGATGCCAATGCGAAAAATCAAACTAGATGATTTTTCGTATTGGCATTTTTATTTTTAGAATGAGGTGGAGATCTTGGGTTATAGAATTAAAGATGTGATGATTTCTGAAACAGAAATTAAAGAACGAGTGAAGCTGTTAGCAGAACAAATTGAAAAAGACTTCAATAATGAGGACATTATTTTAATCGTCGTCTTAAAAGGATCGTTTATCTTCGCTGCGGATTTGATTCGTGAGATGAAGGGGAATATTAATATTGATTTCATTTCCGTTTCAAGCTATGGGGACGAGACAGAGTCATCAGGGAAAGTAAGATTACTGAAGGACCTTGATGCAAATATTACCAATCAGAATGTCCTAGTTGTTGAGGATATTATCGACAGTGGTCTTACATTGCATTTCTTGCGCGGTCATTTAATAGCGCATAAGCCGAAACAAATAAAAATTTGCACGCTCTTAGACAAGCCTGAAAGAAGGCGAGTAGACTTGCCAGTTGATTATGTAGGCTTTGTCATCCCAGATGAATTCATTGTCGGCTATGGGATTGACTACGCACAAATGTACCGAAACTTACCATATATTTCAACCGTAGAGGAGTTTTAGATAGATTTAATGTGGTAAATTTTGCTGTTAATGGTAAGAATGATATACTTTTATTGTTAAACGTATCAAAGTAGGAGGAAAAAAATCATGTATACATCAATATCTGAATTTATTCAAGAATGGAATCAAGAGGCATCCTCTACACAAAAAGTGTTAGATGTTTTAACGGACCAATCACTTCAACAAGAAGTTTCCCCAGAAGACCGAACGCTAGGCAGAATTGCGTGGCATGTGGTTACGAGCACACCTGGAATGCTTAACGAATTCGGCATTACTGCTGAAAATGTGGAGAATGGAGATGTAGTACCGACCTCGGCGAAAATCATTGCTGACACTTTTCGAAAGGTTACTGCTGATACAGTCGAGGCAGTACAACAGCAATGGACGGATGCATCCTTAACCGAAATGAAAAACGTGTTTGGTATGGAAATGCCAAAAGGAGTGACACTCTCTCTTTTAATTAAACACATCATTCATCATCGCGGTCAAATGACAGTACTAATGCGCCAAGCTGGATTAAATGTACCTGGAGTATATGGACCAGCACGGGAAGAGTGGAGTCATATGGGGATGGAAGCGCCTGCGTTATAAAAGTACATACCGTTTATCGCTCAATCAAAAGTTAAAACGCTGATCATCAAAATACCGTTAATGCGCCAGCATTAACGGTATTTTTTCTTATAGAAGCAGGCTAGTGACACTCTATCTACATGCTAGCAGAATGATAGAGAATTGATGGCAGTATCCTAGCATGCTAAAAAATCTATCGATGGGAGTATTTCAAAAGAACTACTTAAAAAAATTGTTTAATAAATTTAACAAATTTTCTAGTATTTTCCTCAATATTCAACAAATTTATCTGAATTGAGTGTTAGCTTACTATATTAAATCTGCTATTATTTTGGTAAAATATGAATAGGAAAAAAATATACATACGATATATGATTATTTGTAACTAATCGATTGCAAGATTATAAAAATCTATGATTTTTTTTAATAGCGAGGCAAATAATTTAACGGATGATAAGTAGGAGGAATAATATGTGGGATTTTGACATGGATATAGATCAAGTAGCTAGAATAAAAGTAATTGGTGTTGGCGGTGGCGGAAATAATGCTGTCAATCGGATGATTGAAGGCGGAGTTCAAGGTGTCGAGTTCATTGCTGTCAATACAGATGCCCAAGCTCTAAATCTATCAAAAGCAGAAATTAAAATGCAAATTGGAGCACAGTTGACAAGAGGATTAGGTGCTGGCGCTAACCCCGAAGTTGGCAGAAAAGCGGTTGAGGAAAGCAGAAGACAGCTGGAGGACGTATTAAAAGGAGCCGACATGGTTTTCGTCACTGCTGGGATGGGTGGAGGTACAGGAACAGGTGCTGCACCTGCGATTGCTGAAATCTCCCGTGCCCTTGGTGCCCTGACAATTGGCGTTGTAACCCGCCCTTTTGGATTTGAGGGTCGTAAACGTGCTTCAAATGCAGCAAGTGGAATTGAGCTAATGAGTCAAGCAGTTGATACATTAATCATAGTTCCAAATGATCGCTTATTGCAAATTGTTGATAAAAGGACGCCGATGATTGAAGCGTTCCGAGAAGCGGATAATGTTCTTCGTCAAGGTGTTCAAGGGATTTCTGACTTAATAGCTGTTCCTGGATTAATAAATTTGGATTTTGCTGATGTTAAGACCATTATGAGTAATCAAGGTACGGCTTTAATGGGTATTGGTGTTGCAAAAGGTGATGGACGCGCAGTAGAGGCAGCAAAAAAGGCCATTTCTAGTCCTTTATTAGAAACGTCGATTGACGGAGCACAAGGGATTCTTATGAATATAACTGGAGGGAAAGACTTAAGTTTATATGAAGTGCAAGAGGCAGCGGACCTTGTCGCATCAGCAGCTGATAAAGATCTAAATATGATATTTGGTTCGATTATTAACGAAAATTTTAAAAATGAAATCATGATTACAGTGATTGCTACAGGTTTTGTTGATAAACTGGCACGAACCACTAGGCCGTCTACTCCAATTCAAAAAGAAGGAACATCAAGAATTCAGCAGGTCCATTCCCAGCCAAAACAAGAACAAGTGATTCATGAAGAGCCTTCGCATGATTATGGAAGCTATGGACAGGATACAGAGGAATCAATTGACATTCCGACGTTTTTGCGTAACCGAAACAGAAGAAATAGATAACATTTCCTAAAATTCTGGCGCAATGAGGACAGTGTGACGTGACAAAAGCCAAAGCATTGGAAACGTGTCGCGGTCTGCTATTACATTGCGCCATATATTTATTTAATTGTTGTAGTAACCTGCATCCACTTAAAAAAACCAAAATTTTAACAGATTTTAATGGATTAAATCATTAAAACCGACTTGACTTATAGGAATAGTAAAACTATTATTATATTAATCATTTTTTGACTGAAAATTGTGTACTGTAAGAATCTTTATTACAAGGCATGATAAATAAATGATCACAATCAGTTAATAATCCTTTGTGAGGTGGATTTTAGTGCAACTTCAAGTATTGAACAGTCCTTTTAATCAGGAGCAAGCAGAACTCCTAAACCGGATACTGCCTACGTTGACAGAATCTCAAAAAGTCTGGTTGAGCGGATTCTTGGCAGCAGCCCAATTTTCTTCGATTTCTGGGTCTGAAAATGCCCAGGTATCTGAACAACCGGGAGGAATCACAACACCGGTAATTTCTAAAGATGTGACCATCCTTTTTGGTTCACAGTCGGGTAACGCTCAGGGTCTTGCTAAGAAAGCGGGCAAGAAACTTGAGGCAGCTGGGTTCCAAGTAACTGTCTTATCAATGAGCGATTTTAAACCTAACAATTTAAAAAAGGTTGAAAATCTGCTGATCGTCGCTAGTACCCATGGCGAGGGCACTCCGCCAGATAATGCCATATCCTTTCATGAGTTTCTGCATGGAAAACGTGCTCCGAAACTAGACCATCTTCGTTTCTCAGTTTTGGCACTTGGTGACAGTTCGTATGAATTTTTCTGTCAAACAGGAAAAGACTTTGATGCACGGTTGGAAGAACTTGGCGGTACAAGGCTTTACCCACGCTTTGACTGCGATCTGGATTACGATGAGCCAGCATCTGAATGGCTTGCAGGTGTGCTTAGTAATTTAAAAGAAGCAGACGCTGGCAGCCAAGTTCCAGTTCAGGAACTGGTATCTCAAGCAGTAGAATCAACGTATTCAAGATCAAATCCATTTAAAGCAGAAGTATTAGAAAATATCAATCTGAACGGCCGCGGCTCAAATAAAGAAACGCACCACCTTGAGTTGTCGCTTGAAGGATCTGGACTTACATTTGAACCGGGAGATAGTCTTGGGATATATCCAGAAAATGACCCCGCGCTCGTTACCTCGCTATTAGAGGAAATGAACTGGGATCCAGAACAACAGGTGACTGTGAATAAAAAAGGAGAAATTCTCCCGCTTAAAGAAGCACTTACCACACATTTTGAAATTACGACGTTAACGAAACCGTTGATTGAGAAGGCAGCCCGTCTTACTGCCAATGAAAATTTACAGGAACTCCTCTCACCAGGTAATGAAGAGAAATTAAAGACTTATTTGGATGGACGCGACTTACTTGATTTAGTCCGTGATTTTACTCCTTGGGTTGGTTCAGCACAAGAGTTTGTCTCCATTCTTCGAAAAATGCCGTCCCGACTGTATTCGATATCAAGCAGCTTAGCGGCAAACCCGGATGAGGTTCATTTGACAATCGGAGCGGTTCGTTATGAGGCACACGGCCGGAAACGAAATGGGGTTTGTTCCATTCAGACAGCGGAGCGTCTGCAGCCAGGCGATACCGTGCCAGTGTATATCCAACATAATGAAAACTTCAAGCTTCCAAATAACCCAGAGGCTCCAATCATCATGGTGGGACCAGGTACTGGAGCAGCACCATTTCGTTCCTTTATGCAAGAGCGTGAAGAAATTGGGGCAGAAGGAAAATCATGGCTATTCTTCGGAGATCAGCATTTTGTGACGGATTTCCTTTATCAAACAGAATGGCAAAAATGGCTGAAAGACGGTGTATTATCGAAATTGGATGTTGCCTTTTCACGTGATACAGCTGAAAAAGTATATGTACAACACCGTATGCTTGAAAATAGTAAAGAATTATTTGAATGGCTTGAAGAAGGTGCTCATCTGTACATTTGTGGGGATGAAAAACATATGGCCCATGATGTTCATAATACATTAATTGACATTATTGAAAAAGAAGGCGGCTTAAGCCGTGAAAAAGCAGAAGAATATGTAGCCGATTTGCAGCAGCAAAAACGTTATCAGCGTGACGTATACTGATTTGGGATGGAAAGGAGTTTCACCATGGTTAATCAAATTTTAAAAGCGCCTGAAGGCCCTCCAAGTGATGTGGAAGGTATCAAAGAAAGAAGTAATTATTTACGCGGGACACTTAAAGAAGTAATGTTAGATCGGATAAGTGCTGGAATTCCTGATGATGACAACCGTTTAATGAAGCATCATGGCAGTTATTTGCAGGATGATCGCGACCTCCGCAATGAACGTGCCAAACAAAAGCTTGAACCAGCATACCAGTTTATGCTTCGTGTTCGCTTACCTGGCGGAGTTGCTACACCTGAACAATGGCTTGTCATGGATGAGCTCGCTCAAAGGAATGGGAATGGCACTTTAAAACTAACAACACGCCAGACATTTCAAATGCATGGGATTTTAAAGTGGAACATGAAAAATACGATTCAACAAATTCATTCCACTCTTTTAGATACGATTGCTGCATGTGGAGATGTAAACCGTAATGTTTTGTGTACATCTAATCCGTATCAATCTGATATCCATTCTGAAGTTTATGGTTTATCCAAAATGCTAAGTGATGATTTATTACCACGAACAAGAGCCTATCATCAAGTATGGCTTGATGAAGAAGTAGTGGCAGGTACTCCGGAAATTGAAGAAGTTGAACCAATGTACGGACCGCTTTATTTGCCGCGGAAGTTTAAAATCGGAATTGCTGTCCCTCCAGAAAATGATATTGATGTCTTTTCACAAGACCTGGGATTTATTGCCATTGTCGAAGACGGGAAGCTTATTGGTTTTAACGTCGCGATTGGTGGTGGAATGGGCAGTTCTCACGGTGACAAAGCAACTTATCCACAACTTGCTAAGGTCATTGGCTTCTGTAAGCCAGAGCAAATTTATGATGTTGCCGAGAAGACGATCACCATTCAGCGTGATTACGGAAATCGCTCGGTCAGAAAAAATGCTCGGTTTAAGTACACGGTAGACCGTCTGGGCCTTGAAACGGTGAAGGAAGAATTGGAACACCGTCTTGGCTGGAAACTGGAAGAGGCAAGACGATATCATTTCGACCATAACGGTGATCGTTATGGATGGGAGAAGGGCGTAAATGGAAAATGGCATTTGACATTGTTTATTCAAAACGGCCGCGTTGCTGATTTTGATGACTATAAGCTGATGACTGCTTTACGTGAAATTGCCAAAGTTCATACTGGTGAATTCCGTTTAACGACCAATCAAAACTTGATCATTGCCAATGTAACAGCACAGAAAAAGAAAGTTATAAACGAATTGGTTGAACAATATGGTTTGACCGATGGCAAGCATACTTCAGCCCTTCGCCGCAGCTCAATGGCCTGTGTGGCATTGCCAACCTGTGGATTAGCAATGGCTGAAGCTGAGCGCTATTTACCAGAACTAATTGATAAAATTGAAACGATCATTGATGAAAATGGCCTACGTGATAAAGAAATCACCATCCGGATGACAGGCTGTCCAAACGGCTGTGCCCGTCCGGGTCTAGGTGAAATTGCTTTCATGGGGAAAGCTGTAGGGAAATATAATATGTACCTTGGTGCTGCTTTTGATGGCAGCCGTCTAAATAAAATGTACCGAGAGAACATCGGTGAAGAAGAAATATTAAGTGAATTGCGAGTTTTACTTTCTCGCTATGCGACTGAACGAGAAGATGGAGAGCACTTCGGTGATTTTGTGATTCGCGCCGGCATCATTAAAGCTACAACAGATGGTACAAATTTTCACGATTAATAATTAAATGATAAAAAGACAGGCGAGCCCTGTCTTTTTTTGTTGCAATTCAGGAATGAAGCAATTAAAAAAGGCAAACATGTCTAAACACGTTTGCCTTTCACTATATATTGATTTATTAATAAACGATAAAGTTATCCGCGTCTTCCGCCTCTACCGCCACGTTTTGTTTCTGTGCTTCGTTTTAAGGTAGATAAATTCTCTTCACTAGACTTTAAAAACTTCGCAATTTTATCTTCGAAATTTTCCTTAGGTTTAAAATTACTCTTTGCACGGAAATCTTTAGAACGGTTATCTACTCTTCCCTGGCGTGGTGGACGTTGGGAATAAGATGAGGTTTGTCCTTCGGGCTTATCTATAGCTTTTTTGATGGACAAGGCAGTCTTTCCGTCCTTCTCACTAATTACTTTGACTTCAATTTGGTCGCCAACTTTTAAATGGTCATTTACGTCTTTTACATAGCTGTCAGCTACCTCACTGATATGAACTAACCCTGTTGTACCACCAGGCAATTCTACGAATGCCCCAAAACTAGTGATGCCTGTTACTTTACCTTGTACCTTTGTACCTACCTCGATTGACATAAAAAAATGTTCCTCCTCAATAATGTTACAACCACCTCATTATAACAAAAAGATAGGGATAATATCAATTCTTTCATTGGGTGCCTGACACCTTTTTTTACAACACCTCTCTTATTTAAAGTTTATAGATAGGCTATATGGAAAAGATTATAATGATTTCCATTTTTAGTTATTTGCTATTTTGGAATAGGAAAGGAGTGACGTGACATTGTCAGGTCCTAGTTTAAGAAAAAAAGATGCGCATTCGTCCATTCATGAAGCCGCACTAAACGAAGCAATCGAGTTACGAACATTATTTCAAAAATGCCTGGAAGATGGTGACAAGGAAAAGGCATTACAAGTAATAGAAGTTACGATTGAACATTGGGAATCTCGCACATTGAAACATGCCGAGGCGGAAGAGGAAGGGCTTTATAAAGATATTGTTGAAGCAAATCCAGATATGTTGACCACTGTAATCCAATTAACTCGAGATCATGACCTCATGCGGAGGATTGTAGACAATCTGAAAAATCTATTACAGTCAGATGAACCAAATCAACGGATGATTACATTATTAGATAGTCTGGTCATTATAGATCAAATCCATAATGACGATGAAATGAATAAACTTCTGGTTGAGGGAGAAAAATAAGCTTGGAAATTTTGGGTAATACAGGAAATGAGGGTGAAAATGAGCAAAAGACCAGAATTAGAGGAAAAGTTATTACGTTTTGCCGCACCAGCGTTGTACCAGCAAATGGCCGACACATTTTCGGATTATCATATCCATCCTTATGATATCCATGGTACGGTCAAAAGAAATGAATCTGGGTTCGAAGTCACTTTACGGTTTTCACAATCATTTTCACAGACAATGACAACACAAGTTACCTTGGAACAAGCGAGAGTCCCTGATGCTGACGTAGTTCAATTTTTTGCAGAGGCTGCCGAGAAATGTAAATCATTGTTAATCTCAAATTATTACAAAATGATTAAACTGTAGAGGGAGCTGACTAAATCATTGTTTTCCTTTGAAAATGATCCAATGCTAATCGACGATCGAGAGGATTTAATTGCTGTACTAAGGATGCGCTTTGGGGTTTTAAATGGTGAATTGATTCAGGAAATCTATGAAATTGAAGATATGAATACATTGCAGCGGCTTATACTTGCTGCAGCAAACGCACCCAGTTGGGAGATTTTTCTAGAGGAGTTTGAAAGCGGGAGTGACTCGTTTCGATTGTTGGGTGAAGAATTTAACCCATTGGCTGATATCCTGACAAGAAGGGGTGACACCGATGCAATCTAAAAAAAATAATCTGTTCCATTCTCTTAAACACTTAGTACGGGGTGAACGAATCAATGATGGCTGGACTGAAGAAAATCCTCGTCCACGGGATTGGGAAGAGGTTTACCGACGGCGCTGGCAGCATGATAAAATTGTCCGTTCGACCCATGGCGTCAACTGTACAGGTTCTTGCAGTTGGAAAATTCATGTGAAGGACGGCATTATCGCTTGGGAAACCCAGCAAACTGATTACCCGTCAACAGGTGAGGATTTTCCTGAATATGAACCAAGAGGCTGTCCGCGTGGTGCCAGTTTTTCCTGGTATACATATAGTCCCACTCGTGTGAAATACCCATATGTGCGCGGGGATTTATTTGCTTTGTGGAAGGATGAACTGACGAGGGCAAGTAACCCTGTTGAAGCCTGGGAAAATATTGTCACAGACCCGAAGAAACGGGAACAGTACGTAAAGGCCCGTGGTAAAGGCGGTTTTGTTAGAGGTACATGGAAAGAAGTATGTCAACTCATTGCTGCATCGACCATCTATACTATTAAAAAATATGGACCAGACCGTATTGTTGGTTTTAGTCCCATCCCTGCGATGTCCATGGTTAGTTATTCTGGTGGAACAAGATTTCTATCATTAATTGGCGGAACAATTTTAAGTTTTTATGATTGGTATGCCGATCTTCCTCCAGCATCACCACAAGTATGGGGGGACCAGACAGATGTTCCCGAGAGCGGTGATTGGTATAACACGAAATATTTCATCATTTGGGGTACAAATATACCGCAAACGAGAACTCCTGATGCCCATTTTATGGTGGAATCCCGCTATAACGGGACAAAAGTAGTAGGCGTTAGTCCAGATTATGCAGAATATGAAAAATTTGCAGATATGTGGCTGCCTGCCAAGGCGGGGACGGATGGAGCCCTTGCCATGGCCATGACCCATGTTATTTTAAAGGAATTTTATGTGGATAAACAAACACCGTATTTTATTGATTATGCTAAAAAATATACGGATTTGCCCTATCTTGTCCTTTTAACAAAAAAGGATGGCGGGTATCGCTCCGATCGTTTTCTTCGGGCCTCTGATATTTCACAGGAGGATAATTTAGCAGAATGGAAAACTGTTGTTTGGGATGGTAATCTAAAAAACTATGCAATCCCTAATGGCAGTCAAGGTTTTCGCTGGGATGAGGGTAACAAGTGGAATTTAGATATGACAGCAGAAGATGGTTCGGAAATAGATCCGAAGCTTAGTTTTTTTGATGAAAAAGATGATGTTGCGCTGGTCGAATTCCCTTATTTTGCAAAAGTAGAGGGTGGAACGAACAAACGTGGAGTTCCTGTGAAGAGGATAAAAGACCAGGATGGAAATGAATTGCTTGTTACGACCGTCTATGATCTCATGCTGGCTCATGTGGGGGTCAACAGAGGGTTGGAAGGAAATTATCCAGCAGATTATAACGATGAAAACAATCCTTATACACCTGCTTGGCAGGAGAGTATTACCGGTGTTAACAAATCCCATGTCATCCAGGTTGCTAGAGAATTTGCGGATAACGCAGCTCGTACCAATGGGAAATCCATGATTGCCATGGGTGGTGGAACGAATCACTGGTTCCATAGTGATCAAATTTACCGGTCAATTCTGAATCTCGTTTTGTTAACAGGTTCACAAGGAGTAAATGGCGGCGGCTGGGCCCATTATGTGGGACAAGAGAAGGTCCGTCCTTTAGAAGGTTTTGGGCAGATTGCGTTTGCGAATGATTGGGTGAAATCTCCACGCTTTATGAACGGGACATCCTTCTTTTATTTTGCAACGGAGCAATTTCGCTATGAATACGATGCGAACGATACCCAAACTGATTGGGGAAGCGAATATGCAAAAATGCATCCAGCCGACTTTAATGCGATGTCAGCACGCCTAGGCTGGCTGCCAAGCTTTCCACAGCTTTCGCAAAATTCATTGGAAGTAGTGAAGGAAGCGAGGTCACGCACCGTTAACGATTTGGCTTTGATTGACGATGTAGCGAAACAGTTAAAAGAAGGAAGACTTGATTTTGCGATTGAAAATCCAAATGACCCGCGTAATTTTCCGCGTGTATTTTTTAACTGGCGCTCGAATTTACTGGGTGACAGCGGAAAGGGTCACGAATACTTTGTTAAACATTTAATTGGCTCGAAGGATTCCGTCCTTTCTGAGGTTGAAAACTCTTGGCAGCCAAAGGATGTCAATATTACTGAGGATCCGCCCGAAGGTAAGACCGACCTGTTTATAAGTATGGATTTTCGCATGACCAGTTCAGGCCTGTTCTCCGATATCATTTTGCCTGCCGCAACATGGTATGAAAAACATGATATCAGCAGTACGGACCTGCATCCATTTGTTCACCCATTTAATGCGGCGATTAACCCGCCATGGGATACTCGTAGTGATTGGGATGCATTCAGAGAAATTGCCAAGGAATTTTCCGAACTTGCGAAGGAACATCTTCCCGCACAAGAGGACCTTATTATGTCACCGCTTGCGCATGATACGATTAATGAAATTGCCCAGCCATTCGGAAAGGTGAAGGACTGGCGCAAAGGTGAAGTTGATGCAATTCCAGGCAAAACCATGCCTAACTTTACGATTTTAAAACGAGATTATCCTCATGTTTATGATATGTGGATTACTGTTGGACCCAATATTAAAAACGGCTATGGAACAAAAGGTGTGCGGATACCAGGTGATAAAGTATATAAAGAATTAATGGACCGACTTGGACCATCTAAGCATGAAGGGATAGGAAAAGGCTATCCGGATTTATACACGGACAAGAAGGCGATCAATGCGATTCTCTTAATGTCAGGTGCCACAAATGGGAAACGTGCAGTTGAAGGCTGGAAATCCATGGAAGCAAAAACAGGTAAAAAGCTGGCTCATATTTCAGAAGGCCGTGAGGAAGAGGACTATACGTTAGATGCATTAACCATCCAGCCTCGTCAGGCCATATCGACCCCTGTTTGGAGCGGTCTTGAGAATGATAACCGCCGTTATTCGCCGTTCACAGTCAATAAGGAATACCATATTCCGTGGCATACACTAACAGGACGACAAAGTTTTTACCTTGACCATGAAGTCATGCTTGATTATGGCGAGGGACTTCCATTGTATATCCCGCCTATTTCTAAAGGACCATTTATTAAAGGTGAAAAGGAAGTCGAGAATCAAGGGAAATCTATTACTCTTCGTTATATGACTCCACACCAAAAATGGGGCATTCATACCATGTTCACTGATACGACCCATATGATTCAACTGTTCCGCGGTTGGCAGGTGGTTTGGATGAATGAAGAGGATGGCGCGGAAATTGGCATAAAGGATAACGATTGGATTGAACTATATAATCGAAATGGCGTCGTTGTTGCGAGAGCCGTATTAACATACCGGATGCCGCGCGGTGCAGTCTATATGCACCATGCACAGGATCGAACGATGGGTGTTCCGGGAAATACGATTAATAAAACGCGTGGCGGGACACATAACAGTGTCACGAGGATATACCCGAAAGCGACTCATATGATTGGCGGATATTCACAACTGAGTTATGGGTTTAATTATTATGGACCAACAGGCAGTCAGCGAGATACATTGACGATTGTCCGACCATTAAAGGAGGTCGATTGGCTTGAAAATTAAAGCACAAGTGGCAATGGTCATGCACCTTGATAAATGTATTGGCTGTCATACTTGTTCTGTTACGTGTAAGAATGTCTGGACCAACCGTCCTGGAATGGAGTACGTCTGGTATAACAATGTGGAAACGCGTCCAGGACCAGGGTATCCAAAGGAATGGGAAAACACCGATCGTTACAAGGGCGGCTGGGTCCTGCGAAATGGCAAATTACATTTAAGAGCAGGCGGACCGATCTCGAAACTAGCCAATATTTTTTACAATCCCAATATGGCAGAAATAGATGACTTTTACGAGCCATGGACCTATGATTTTCAACATTTGCATAAAAGTCCAAAGAAAGAAAATTTACCTGTGGCCCGGCCGAAGTCAATGATCACAGGACAGTATATGGATAAACCTGAATGGGGACCAAACTGGGATGATGACCTCGCAGGCGGTAAGGAAGTAGTACCAATGGACCCCAATGTCCAAAAACTTCAGGAACACATTGCAATGGAATATGAGAAAACGTTCATGATGTATTTGCCGCGAATTTGTGAGCATTGCCTTAATCCTTCCTGTGTGGCATCGTGTCCTTCCGGCGCATTGTACAAACGGGATGAAGACGGAATTGTCCTGGTCGATCAGGATGCCTGCCGGGGCTGGCGTTTTTGTATGAATGGCTGCCCCTACCATAAGGTGTATTACAATTGGAATACCCATAAAGCCGAGAAATGTAATTTTTGCTATCCAAGGACTGAAGCAGGTCTTCCAACGATTTGCTCGGAAACCTGTGTGGGCCGGATCCGCTATATCGGAGTGGTTTTATATGATGCTGACAGAGTCAAGGAAGCGGCTTCAGTCAAAGATCCAAAGGAATTATATGAGGCTCAGCTTTCCGTCTTCTTAGATCCATTTGACCCAGAGGTAATTGCCGAAGCGGAAAAACAGGGAATCAATCATAGCTGGATCCAAAGTGCACAGGCATCTCCGGTTTATAAGATGGCAATGAAGTGGAAGATCGCGCTGCCGCTTCACCCTGAATATCGGACATTACCAATGGTTTGGTATGTTCCGCCGCTCAGCCCGATCATGAATCATATTACCAATGAAAGTGAGTTAAGCGCGGATGGTTATATCCCTGCAGTGGATCAAATGCGAATTCCGATGGAGTATTTAGCGTCGATATTAACAGCCGATGATACCGATGTGATTCGCAGAGTATTGTTGAAGATGGCAGCAATGCGGGTATATATGCGTGCAAAAACAGTTGGCGGTGTAGATAAATTGAAAGTGAACAAGCTTTTAGAAGAAGCAAAAACAACGGGTGAGGAACTTGAAGAAATGGCTCGTTTACTTGCAGTTGCCAAATATAACGAACGATTTGTCATTCCAACGGGCCGACGTGAAATGGATGGGGATTTACATTATAAGCAGGGTTCATGCAGCATCGAAGACCTGGCTCCAGCCGAAGGAATGGTCACCTATCCATTTGAAAGAAGTGAGAGTCAATGACAAATGATGCTTCGGCTATTTTAGTCATCATGTCGAGAATATTAGATTACCCTAATGATGAATTTTTTAAAGAACGGTCAATTATTGAGGAATTTGTAAAAGCACATATTTCTTCGGAGGAAATTCGAAACGAAATTGAAGCGAGGATTTTTACTCTTTTCAAGATGGAACAAAAGGAGCTGCAAGAACTATATGTAGAAACATTTGATTATAAGGAAAAAACCAGCCTCTATTTAACCGCTCATGAACTGGGAGACAGCCGGAAGCGGGGCGCTGCCTTAATTAAATTGCAAAAACTCATTTGTGAAGGCGGCTTTGAATATGAAGGTAAGGAATTGGCTGATTATATTCCCATGCTGTTAGAGTTAGTGGCCGCAGCACCGGAGCATGAGAACTTCAACAGACTTTCGCAGCGCCTATCCTTTGCTATCCAGCGGCTATTAAACAACCTCTCGGACAGCAATCCCTATTACAAAGCCATTGATCTTTTGATGATGTTTGTATTTGAGGTGCCTGGAAAAGAGGAACTCATATTGTTGGAAAATGAACGAGAGGAAGCTGATTTGGATGAACTTCCTTATCCCGTTATGTATCGTTAGTAATTGAATGGATAGGCAGGTTTTAAAAGGGGGGATTTCTTTTGAAACCCAGGATTAGGCGGGTAATTCAGTTGCTTCTAAGTTAGTCTACGAAGGAGGTTGGAAATGGAATTCAGTTTTTGGTGGACGATTTTTCCATATATATGCGGTGCCATTCTCATCGTTGGGACATTCTATCGCTTTATTTTTCGAGGGAAAAGCTGGTATGCCCCTTCAACAGAGATTTTTGAAAAAAAATGGCTGCGAATCGGTTCAGTCCTTTTCCATTATGGGATAATTTTTGCCTTTATTGGGCATATAATGGGTGTCTTAATTCCAATTGGGTTCTATGAAGCCATAGGAGTTAATGACCATCTCTATCATTTTGGTGCCATTGCAGGCGGTGGGGTTGCAGGACTTATGGTTGTCATCGGCTTAGTGGTCATGATTATTCGAAAGTTTTCTTTTCCAAAGGTACGTGTTCATACGACATTTGGAGATTATTTCACGATAGTGCTATTACTCATCATCGCGGCCATAGGTACCTATATGACACTCATTTATAGTTACACCGTGGTAGCCTACGAGTATCGATTAACGATTGGCCCATGGTTTCGGAGTTTATTCACCTTTCAGCCGCTCTCAGAGCTTATGCTGGGGATTCCTACCATATTCAAGGTCCATGTAATTTTATCATTCATACTGTTCGCATCCATACCGTTTACACAACTCGTCCATATGTTTAGTTTTCCGGTACGCTATCCAACTCGTGCTCCGCAGCAATACCGATCACGCGATGGGTACGATAAAAGTTAATATGGTGCCTGACACCAAAAGAATCGTATGAAAAAACAGCCTTTGGGCTGTTTTTTGTGCGACCGGCAGGACGCTGCATTATCTTTCCACTAAAGCATTTAAGTTCGAAAATTCGCAAAATAAATATTAATGAAAGCGTATGCTATAATGAGGGAAAAACAACAGCAAGGGGTAATCGCTATGTTGAAAGACATTTTTATGAGCTTATCACAAAATCAATTTTTAAATAGTACAGCTAAAAAATATGGCTTAAAACTAGGGGCACAAAGTGTCGTAGCCGGTACCAATATACCTGAAGTAATCCAAAGTATTAAAGAATTGAATGCACATGGCATTTCATGTACAGTTGATAACTTAGGAGAATTTGTTTTTAAAGAAGAAGAGGCGACTCAAGCAAAAGAACAAATACTTAACGTCATCGATGCGATTCACGAGCATAAAGTGGATGCACATATCTCCTTAAAACCAACGCAAGTAGGATTAGATATTGATTATCAATTTTGTTTAAATAATGTAAGAGAAATCGTTGATAAAGCAAATCAATTTGATATTTTTGTCAATATTGATATGGAGGACTTCAAACACCTTGAACCAACCTTTAATTTATTGGACGACCTATCGTTAGAGTATAATAATGTCGGGACTGTAATTCAATCCTATTTTCACAATGCACAAGAATACCTTGAAAGATATCAAAATTTCCGTATTCGTCTTGT
>NZ_NUZU01000232.1 GCF_002567005.1 Bacillus sp. AFS073361 | reverse complement strand
CTGAGCTAATGGCTCGTACTTGTTTTAATTTGTCGTATCGTGACGACGCTTTTTATAATAGCACGGACTTTGGACTAAAGGCAATACTTTTTTCAAAAAACTTTTATAAAAAGTTTGAAGCCCTCAAAATGAGGGCTTCATTCGGTATGTTCAAAATTATATTTGTCTAGCTACAGCGCCTAGGGACTCGGGGTCATAAGCCATTCCGACCTGAAGGTTAAAAAGCACCCTTCAGCCGGCTAGTCTTATGCCTGTCGTCCCTGAACAGGCGCTTCCTCTTTTATATTTGTCTCCAAGGGCTGCGAACTACATTTGTTTGATTACGATCTGGTCCGACTGAGAACGTTGTTAATGGAATTCCAGTTAACTGGGTCACTCGTTCTACATAATGACGGGCATTTACAGGCAGCTCGTCTAAAGTTTTAACGCCTGTAATATCCTCTGTCCAGCCTGGAAGCTCTTCATAAACAGGCTCACACTGTGCTAATATCTTCAAGCTTGCTGGGTATTCCGTAATAAGCTCACCATTGTAGCTATACGCAGTACAGATCTTTAATGTTTCAATTCCAGTTAAAACATCAATGGAATTAAGTGATAAGTCGGTTAATCCGCTCACACGGCGGGCATGGCGCACAACGACACTGTCAAACCAGCCAACGCGGCGAGGGCGGCCCGTTGTTGTTCCATATTCACGTCCAACTTCACGGATTTGATGACCAATTTCATCATTTAATTCTGTAGGGAATGGACCGTCACCTACACGAGAAGTGTAAGCCTTGCACACTCCAACTACATGGGTAATCTTAGATGGACCCACTCCTGAACCAATTGTAACACCGCCGGCTACCGGATTAGATGAGGTTACAAATGGGTAGGTACCCTGGTCAATATCCAGCATAACCCCTTGAGCCCCTTCAAAAAGAACTCGTTTGCCTTCATCCAGTGCATCATTCAAGACCACGGATGTATCACAAACATACTGTTTTACTTGTTGACCATATTCATAATATTCGTCAAGGATTTCTTCTTTCGTAAATCCTGTTGTTTCATAAATACGTTCAAACAAACGATTTTTCTCTTCCAAATTACGTTCCAGCTTTTCTTCAAACACATCGCGTTCAAGCAGGTCAGCAATTCGAATGCCTACGCGCGCTGCTTTATCCATGTAAGCTGGTCCAATTCCTTTTTTGGTTGTACCAATTTTATTCGCACCCTTACTTTCTTCTTCAACAGCATCAAGTTTTAGGTGATATGGAAGAATGACATGAGCGCGATTACTAATACGAAGATTATCGGTTGTAATCCCTTTTTCATGTAAATAAGCAAGTTCTGCAACAAGTGCTTTAGGATCAACAACCATTCCATTTCCGATGACACAAATTTTTTCTTTATAAAAAATTCCAGATGGAATTAGGTGCAATTTGTACGTTTCTCCGTTGAACTTTATGGTATGGCCTGCATTATTTCCTCCCTGATAACGGGCGATTGCTTCGGCATTTTCAGAAAGGAAATCTGTGATTTTCCCCTTACCTTCATCTCCCCATTGAGTTCCAACAACTACTACTGATGACATATAAGGCACCTCCAAATTAAATACGCTTTACTATTTTCCATAGACCATTTTACCAATTTTTATTACTAAAAGCAAACCAAACACGAACATTTTTATTAAAAAGTTATATTACGTTCGTAAAATATTAATTTACGAATCTACCTTGTTAGTTTTATAGTTTTTCCATAAAATAGAATTATAGTTTTACTAAAATAATGAAAAGGATGTGGAATATGCTATTTAAATCTCGTCTGGAATTGTTGGAAATTACTCTGTTGCGATCATTAAATGCCCGAATGCGTTTATCCGATAAGGATGTTAGTAACTATACAAGACTCAGAAAGGGATTAGAAGGTGAGCAAAAGAGTGATCTGTGGTTGGAGGGGCTCTCAGAGGAGTGGCTCGTCATCCATGATTTATTACTGGAATATAACAATTCAAAATTCCAAATTGATACATTACTTATATCCCACGATAAAATTTACCCTTTGGATATCAAAAATTTTGAAGGCGACTACTTTGTCGAAGCCGAAAAATGGTATACGAGTGCTAAAAAAGATATGAAGAATCCTGTACACCAACAGGATCGTTGTGTCGTCTTACTTCGTTCCTTACTCCGTGATCTTGGCTATCATTACCCATTTGAGCCCTATCTAATCTTCATTAACTCCGAATTTCATTTATATATAACCACTATTAATCCATCTCTTGTTTTCCACTCACAATTGAACCGTTTTTTGAAAAAGCTCAATGCAAGATCTGTAAAACTGAATAAAGGACACTACAAGTTAGCTGAACAATTAGTTGCTCTCCATATGGTAGAGTCACCTTATCCGAACTTACCAGCCTACCAATATGAGGATCTGAAAAAAGGAATCCTTTGTCCAAAGTGTTACTCCTTTTTTTCTGAAATTCACGGTTCAAGTTTGGTGTGTGGAAATTGCGGCTGCAAAGAGGAGGTGGAGTCAGCGGTGTTAAGGAGTGTCACAGAATTGGTGCTTCTTTTTCCTGGTTACAAGATTACCACAAAGATTGTTCGTGACTGGTGTGAGATTGTGAAATCGGAGAAGACTATTAGGAGGATACTGGGGAAGCATTATAAACTACATAGTAATGGCAGGTCTTCTTATTATAGTAAATCTTAATTATCCAACCTTTTTTACTATTCATCACCGTTGACTCGTTTTTACACCTGGGACGGGAACGATTAGGCCCTATTTGTTACCGTTGACTTTCTTTTTCTTCTCCGATGGGCACGATTAGACCCTATTCGTTACCGTTGACCTTCTTTTTGCTCTCCGACGGGCACGATTAGACTCTATTCGTTACCATTGTAGCTCTTTTTCAAACCCGTCGGGCACAATTAGGCCTCCTGAGCACAACCCATCACCCACCCAACGCAAACAAAAAAAGGCTAGCCAAACTAATTTGGCTAGCCACTACGCTCCTGGAGCATCATCATACCGTGTCTCGAGGTTGACGAACTTATTGTATTCTTTTACAAACGCCAACGATACCGTTCCCGTTGGACCATTACGCTGCTTCGCAATAATGATTTCGATAATGTTCTTATTCTCTGATTCCTTGTCATAGTAGTCATCACGATACAAGAACGCTACGATATCGGCATCCTGCTCAATAGAACCTGATTCACGAATATCGGACATCATCGGACGCTTATCTTGACGCTGTTCCACACCACGGGACAGCTGAGAAAGGGCGATAACCGGAACTTTCAGCTCACGGGCTAACTGCTTTAAGGAACGAGAGATCTCGGAAACTTCCTGTTGACGGTTTTCACCCGAACGGCCGCTTCCTAAAATCAACTGCAAGTAATCG
The DNA here is from genome assembly GCF_002567005.1 of Bacillus sp. AFS073361. Taxonomy (GTDB): domain Bacteria; phylum Bacillota; class Bacilli; order Bacillales; family Cytobacillaceae; genus Neobacillus. The sequence continues at coordinate 31,441 of NZ_NUZU01000232.1, read as the reverse complement.
ATTAGGATCATCCCTAAACCATGCTCTTGCTGCAAACGACGGCATTTCGAACGGATATCACTGATGCGGACCCCTGGAGTATCATCAATAAAAATTCCTGAATTCGAAAGACTTCCCATCGCCATCGTCAGCTTGCCCCAATCTTCGTCTGTAAGGGAACCGGTACGAAGCCGCTGGGCGTCAATATTTCCTTCCGAACAAAGCATACGCATAACCAGCTGTTCGGCACCCATCTCCAGACTGAAAATCGCAACATTTTCACCCGTTTTTGTTGCTACGTTGGCAGCGATGTTTAAGGCGAAAGCCGTTTTACCCACGGAAGGACGGGCTCCAACAATGATTAAATCATTTCGCTGGAATCCAGCTGTCATTCGATCTAGTTCAGCAAAACCAGTGGAAATCCCGGTAATGTCTCCGACGCGGTTGTGCATTTCCTCAATATTGTCATACGTCCGAACCAGCACATCTTTAATATTATGGAATGCACCAGCATTCTTTCGCTGCGCCACGGCCATAATATTTTTTTCAGCTTCACTTAAAAGCGCCTCAACCTCATCCTCACGGGAATATCCGTCAGATGCAATATTTGTAGCCGTGCGAATTAATCTTCTAAGTAATGATTTCTCTTCTACTATTCTCGCATAATATTCAATATTAGCTGCCGTCGGAACGGAGGCGGCCAATTCCCCTAAATAACTAACCCCGCCTGTATCTTCAATCAGTTTGGCAGCTGCAAGTTCCTCTGTTACCGTTACAAGGTCAACTGCTTTCCCTTGATCATTGAGAGTAAGCATCACGTTAAATATTTTTTGGTGGGCGGCACGATAAAAATCCTCAGGAATTAAAATTTCAGAAGCTAGTACGAGAGAGGAAGGCTCTAAGAAAATAGCCCCTAAAACAGCCTGCTCGGCCTCAATATTTTGTGGTGGCATGCGATCTGCATATAAGTCATTCATATATCAAAAACCTCCTATCATGAAGAGGATGATTTATTATTATCAGAAACTATCATATCTCTATAAACAAAAGAAAAAAGTGACCAGTTAAAACCGATCACATCGTGTTGAGTACTTTTCTATTCTATCATGTTCCAGAACCATTTCGTACTGGGAAAATTTTTATTTTACTTCTGTCACAGAAACGGTTAATGTCGCAACCACATCATGATGAAGTTTTACTGGAACCTTTGTGTGGCCAAGCGTGCGAATAGCATCTGCTAATTCCATCTTACGTTTATCGATTTTGATCCCATGCTTCTTTTGTAATTCTTCTGCAATTTGCTTTGTTGTAATAGAGCCAAATAAACGGCCGCCTTCACCTGCTTTAGCAGTTAATTGAACCGTGATTTGGTCCAATACTTCTTTTAATTTTTTTGCTTCCGCTAATTCTTCCTCCGCTAGCTTTGCTTCCTTCTTTTTTTGAGCATCAAGCGTACTGATATTGGCATTATTCGCTTCCTTTGCTAAACCTTGTTTAAGAAGGAAATTATGAGCATAACCGTCGGCTACATTCTTCACTTCACCTTTTTTCCCTTTACCCTTTACGTCTTTTAAGAAAATTACTTTCATTCCTTTTTCACTCCTTCAAAATAATCATCTATTGCTAGCTTTAATTGATTTTCGGTTTCTGCAATTGATAAACCAGTCAGTTGTGTGGCTGCGTTCGTCAGGTGTCCGCCGCCTTTTAGACTTTCCATGATGACTTGGACATTGATGCTTCCAAGTGATCTTGCACTAATCCCAATCACGCCTTCACTGCGCTCTGAAATAACAAAGGAGGCTGTCACACCATCCATTGTTAATAAAGTGTCTGCCGCTTGGGCAATGATCACTTGATCATTGAACTCATTTTCTTTGCCTTTCGCAATCGCAACCCCTTCGCGGTAAAAAGTAACAGACTCAATTAACTTGGACCTCTTAATATATGTATCCACATCTTCCTTCAAAAACTTTTGAACGAGGATGGTATCTGCTCCATGTGCTCGTAGATAGGAGGCCGCATCAAACGTCCTGGAGCCTGTTCTGAGGGAAAAGCTTTTGGTATCCACGATGATTCCCGCTAAGAGGGCTGTCGCTTCAATCATTTCAATTTTACCTCGTTTTGGCTGATATTCAAGGAATTCTGTCACTAGTTCTGATGTCGATGAGGCATAGGGCTCCATATAAACAAGGAGAGGATTGGCAATAAACTCTTCGCCGCGGCGATGATGATCAATGACAACCTTATTGTCAATTTTATTGAGAAGCCGTTCTTCAATGACCATGGACGGTTTATGTGTATCCACGACAACAAGTAAGGTCTTATCCATAGCAATTTCCAGTGCCTCTTCTGATCCAATAAAGTGGGCAAACAACTGCTCTTGCTGTCGTATTTCGGCCATTAACCGTTTCACTCCACTTTCCATGTCCTGAGTGTTGACAACGATATAGGCATCTTTCTGATTCATTTGCGCGACTTTATAGATGCCAATGCTGGCACCAATCGAATCCATGTCCGGATTTTTATGACCCATGATGATTACTTTATCACTAGCGATAATTAAATCCCTTAACGCATGTGAAATCACTCGTGCTCTGACTCTCGTGCGCTTTTCGATTGGATTGGTTTTACCGCCATAAAACTTCACCTTGCCGCTTGGCAATTTAATCGCTACTTGGTCGCCGCCTCTGCCTAAGGCCAAGTCCAAGCTTGATTGGGCTAACCCGCCTAATTCTGGCAGGGAAGTTACTCCCGTTCCGACACCAATACTTAAGGTAAAGGATACATTTTGCTTGGATGTCATTTCTCTGACATCATCAAGAATAGTAAATTTCCCTTTTTCCAGCTTTTGAAGAATTCCTTCACTGAACACGCCAATAAATCGTTCAGAGGAAATTCTTTTTAAAAAGATCCCATTATCCTGCGCCCATTTATTGAGGATAGACGTCACCAGATTATTGATGCTGCCACGCATTTGGTCATCCATTCCCTGGGTGAGATCATCATAATTATCTAAAAAGATAATGGAAATAACGGTCCTGTCATTGTGATACATTTTCTCGATTTCTTTTTGTTCCGTTACATCGAAAAAGTATAAGAGACGTTCCTCACGTCTATGGATGACGCGGAATTTCCGTTCATGAAGGGTAATAATTTCTGTTTCTACTTCCTGTTTAATTAGCGGTATCAGGGTATCTGCGACATCATACAGTGATCTTCCCACCAAGGTATCCTGATCAAAACAAGAGGCTAAGAATGGATTAGTCCACTCAATATAATACTCATCATTAATGAGCATAATCCCGATGGGCATTTCCATTAGCGCTTCTTCACCAACTCGTTTTACGCGGTAGGAAAGGGTTGAGATATACTCTTCCATTTCTTTTCGTTGGCGCCGATCGACTACAAACATATAGTAAATGGGGAAAAACATTAATAACAGCCCTGCTACACTTAATATCCTGTTATATAAATACAGGATAATGAGCAGTACCACTGTGACAGCAATTAACCCATAAAAAGGGTAACGAATGGACCGCTTTTCTAAAAATGCAGGCAAAATTTTCAGCTCCTAGTCGTGAATCTACTCTTTCTTTTCAAATTGCTTCCGAAAGTTAAAGCCTAAATCAGTAATGCCTAATAACATTATTATATAACGGACCAACGGAATCATGAAAGTAAGAATTACTACAAACACGCCAAGTCCCTTCGCAATGGACCTTTGGTGGAAAAGAAAAAATAAAAGCGCCACTCCCTGCAAGAGGATAAACGTCTCTAATACGGATCTTGCATTGATTAAAACAGAATATATGTAGGTTCCTTCTTCTGGATGAAATAAGAGCATTGCCCCCAAGGCAATTAAATAATACCACAACAGACTTTTAGGAAGGGCTAGATTACGAAAATGACCCCAAGGCTGAACATTGACACCAAATCGCTTAGCAATTGGAAAGCAAACCCACTGAATAATAAATGTAAACATAATGGAGGAAAAAATAAGAGCACTTGGTAACAGTAAGCTAATTTGCTTAAGCATGAGGGCATTTTTCTCTTTAAGCTGTGCAATTTCACTTTCTCTTCCCATCGCTTTCAGCATTTCCTCAGAGTTTTTAACTGATTCATTTATGACCACTGTTAGTTCATGGATAATATCTATTTTCATAAAGGAAACAACGACGGCATACATACTTATTAAGCCAACCAAAATCGTGAGCGAACTAGCAATCAGTATGAACGTCCGACTCTTGCCCTTTTGAAGCAAATAACCGATCAACACACCAGCCAATCCATAAATAAGCATAAAACCTAACCCCATCAACGAGCCGGCAATGAATGAAATAAAAATGGCTGCTGCCACGAAAGCGGCAATCAGTTTCAGATTATTTTTAAAAGCAAAGATAATAAACGGCAGCGGTAATACCAAGTTTACAATTGCCCCGACAACGGGAACGTAGATGCTTATTAATAGCAGTGCAGCAAAAGCCGCCAAAAGGATTGCACCCTCCGTTAACTTGCGTACATCTTTCACACTTTCACCCCTAAACAATTACAACACTAATCTTTATTTTACCCGAGATAATCATTTCGACACAAGTTTACGAGTATAAGAAAAAGGCAGCAGGGAGAACCCTTACTGCCTTTTCCATCTATTTATTATTCACCTGCAACAAATGGAAGTAATGCCATTTGACGTGAACGTTTGATTGCAACTGTTAATTTACGTTGGTATTTAGCGCTAGTACCAGTTACACGACGTGGTAAAATCTTTCCACGCTCAGAGATAAATTTCTTAAGTAGATCTACATCTTTATAGTCGATTTTAGTGATACCATTTGATGTAAAGTAGCACACTTTACGACGTTTTGCGCGACCGCCTTTACGTCCTCCTGCCATGAAAATTCCCTCCTTTTTCATTATTGATATTATCGTTCAATTAAGGTTGGTTAGAATGGAAGGTCGTCATCGGAAATATCAATTTGACCATTACCAGCAAACGGATCCTCGTCCATTCTTGTATAACCTTTATTCGTGTTTTGGTTTTGACGCTGATTCTGATTGCCACCGCCATAAGGATTACCTTGTGGTTCCCTAGGAGGAGCACCGAATTGGTCGTAATCGCTTCTTCCGCCACCGCCGCCAGATGCGTTTCTAGGTTCTAAGAACTGAACACTTTCAGCTTGTACCTCTGTAACATAGACACGTTTACCATCTTGTCCTTCATAGTTGCGGGTTTGAATTCGGCCATCCACACCTGCGAGGCTTCCTTTTTTCAAGAAGTTCGCCACATTTTCAGCTGGTTTACGCCAAACAACACAGTTAATAAAGTCTGCTTCACGTTCTCCTTGCTGATTAGAAAATGTACGGTTAACTGCCAAAGTAAAGGTAGCAACAGGGACCCCATTTGGTGTATAACGCAAATCAGGATCTTTTGTTAAACGGCCAACAAGTACGACACGATTCATCATCAGAATCAACTCCTTTTTATTTGGAAAAATGTTCCACGTGAAACATTTCTACCAAGATCTATATTAAGCGTCTTCTCTAATTACTAAGTGGCGAATGATATCTTCGCTGATTTTTGCAAGACGAGAAAATTCTTGTACTGCAGCAGCTGAAGATGTTGTTTTAGTGATTTCGTAGTATCCGTCGCGGAAATCGTTGATTTCATATGCTAAACGACGCTTACCCCAATCCTTTGTTTCAGCAGTTTCCGCACCGTTTTCAAGAAGAATTGTATTAAAACGCTCGACAAGAGCCTTTTTAGCTTCATCTTCAATATTTGGGCGGATGATGTACATGATTTCGTACTTATTCATCACAGTCACCTCCTTTTGGTCTAAACGGCCCATTTGGGCAAGGAGCAATTATTAATTACTCACAAGTTGAAATTATAGCATACAAATAAATTAATTGCAATGTCATTCACAGAAATGAGTTATTTCCAGTTTTGAGCTGTTAATATTGCATGTTAATTTCCGCTCCAGGTGCGAGCGGTTCGCGGGCGTTCCGGGGAGCCTCCTCGGCGCTTAAGCGCCTGTGGGGTCTCCCCAGGCCCGTACTCCCGCAGGAGTCTCGCACCTTCCGCTCCAATCAACATGGTGCCAAATCACCCTGTCTCCTTTACTTACCACTGCAAAATAAAAGCTCTGCAAAATTTGCAGAGCTTGAGCTATTATACGTTAAAACGGAAGTGGATGACGTCGCCGTCTTTTACTTCGTATTCTTTTCCTTCGAGGCGGACCTTGCCGGCTTCTTTGGCAGCTGTATGACTGCCGGCAGCTAATAGATCATCAAATGAAACGGTTTCGGCACGGATGAAGCCGCGTTCGAAATCAGAGTGAATGACTCCTGCACATTGCGGAGCTTTCATTCCTTTTCTGAATGTCCAGGCGCGTACTTCTTGAACACCTGCGGTAAAATAAGTCGCTAATCCAAGTAAATGATAAGCAGCACGGATTAACTGATCAAGACCAGATTCTTCAATTCCTAGCTCAGACAGGAACATTTGCTTTTCTTCACCCTCAAGTTCAGCAATTTCCTCTTCAATTTTTGCACAAACCACGATAACTTCGGCGTTATCAGCCGCTGCAAATTCGCGTACCCTTTGAACATATTCATTGTCAGATGGATCAGCAATATCATCTTCACTTACATTGGCCACATAAAGGACAGGCTTAATCGTTAATAGGTGAAGTCCTTTGACAAGTTTCATTTGCTCATCGGTAAAATCAACCGTTCGAGCAGGCTTTTCTGCTTCAAAAGCATCACGCAGCATCGCAAGCACTTCGAATTCAGCCGCCGCTTCCTTATCCTTTTGCTTAGCTAATTTTTCAACACGGCTAATCCGCTTTTCTACTGATTCCATGTCGGCAAGAATTAGCTCTAAGTTGATGACCTCAATATCATCGATTGGATCCACTTTACCTGATACATGGGTAATGTTTTCGTCAGCAAAACAGCGAACGACTTGGCAAATCGCGTCAACTTGGCGGATATGTGAGAGGAATTTATTCCCTAGACCTTCCCCTTTGCTTGCTCCTTTAACAATCCCTGCAATGTCGGTAAATTCAAAAGCGGTTGGTACGGTCTTTTTTGGTTGGACCAGTTCTGTTAATTTTTGGAGACGGTGATCAGGTACCTCAACGATTCCAACGTTTGGGTCTATCGTACAGAAAGGGTAATTGGCTGATTCTGCCCCTGCTTGGGTAATTGCGTTAAATAAAGTAGACTTACCAACGTTCGGTAATCCTACGATACCAGCTGTTAATGCCATTTATTTCACTCCTCAAAAAATATGATCTATTTTAATAAAATTAGTTCCAATAATAAAAAGACAAGTCTTTCACAATTATAGAGATTTATATAAAAAAAGACAACTGCCGCATGATGGCGGCAGTTAGTTTATTTTTTCGATATTAACGAGGCAATCATATAACGTACTTCCCATTCCATTATCGGATTCACTGCTTGATGTCAGGTGATTTACTGATCCACCAAACTGCTTCCAAATCCCCTCATCGATATTAATCGTGTTCGGGTGGGAGGTGGGCAGGATGGAAAGATAGCCTGTAACGGAGCCGCGGTCATTCCATACTCTTACCATGTCATCTTTTTGCAAACCAAGGTCATCTGCAATATTTTGAGCTACTTCGACCTTCAACCTCAAATTTCCACCTAATAGATGGTAGTTCTGCGAGTGATTGGAACGCATCGGATGGATCGTCAGTAAATTATATGGATACTTTTCAGCTAACTGTGGATTCCTCCACTTTGATTCCTCCGGTACAGCTAAGGTTAATGGTTCATGACCGTTCCTCCGTGCGGTAAATTCATACTTGCCGCTAGGAGTAGTAAACTTTCGGTCCTGCCATGGGATCGCTGTGACCGGTAACTCCAGCGTATGCTGTTCCATTAACGTATCCAGGGAGACACCCTTTCTTTCCAATCTTTCAAAACTCATTTGAAGGAATTGCTTTCTTGTATAGTCAAAATCAGCCCCAAAACCAAGCCGTTTCGCTAATTCCGTCCAAATCCATAAGTCAGGCTGGGCTTCGCCAGGTGCGGATACCAGCTTTGGACCATAATTTACATAATGATGATACATCGAAGAAAAATAAATATCCTCTTCCTCAAAGGCAGTCGTGGTCGGTAACACATAATCAGCAAGCTGCGCGGTATCTGTCATGAATTGATCAATGACCACCAATGTTGGTACAGATGAGAAGGCCTTTTCAACCACTTGGGTGTCAGGCACCTGTGTGACTGGATTCCCACATGTGACAACTATCATTTGTATTTGTGGATTTGTTGCTTTCAGCACTTCTTCGGCCTGTTTCATGATCGAAAATTGACGCCGGCTTTGCCTGCGATTTGCTAGTGTCAACTCTTCAAACACAAAACTCTGGCCCACTTGAAGGTTCGCATAATTTGCGCCCCCGCCCGCAATTCCAATATTTCCGCTACATGCGACAAGCGCATCTATCAGGCGAATTGTATTCCCGCCATTTTGATAGCGCTGCATGCCAAGGCCCATGAACGTGGCAGTAGGTTTGTCCGCATAGACATGCGCTAAATGGGTCATTACTTCACAAGGCACTTCAGTCATTTCACTGATTTCCTCTAAAGTAACACTGCCCAGAAGTTGATCCACATCCTCAAAACCAACGGAGGATTCCTCAATAAACTTTCGGTCCTCTAACCTTAAGCGCAGCAGCTCTTTGATAATTCCTGCTGCTAATAATCCATCCATTCCAGGTTTAATCGAGATATATTCATCAGCAATTTTAGCTGTTGCGTTAAAGATTGGATCAATAACAAACAATTTTGCACCACGTTTTTTTGCCTCTAGCAGCTTTTCGTAAAAGTGCATGTTTGTCCGGGCAACATTTCGCCCCCAGACGATAATATTTTTACTATTATAAACATCATCAGGGCCATGGCTATAAGCATTCCCGAAGTCCCATTGCTGCGCTTCGATGCCTGCCCCCCAGCAAAGAGACCCGTAGAGTTCAGTAACACCGCCGTAGCAATTAAAGAAACGTTGATCGAGGTTTTTTAATAATCCATTATTTGCATAGTCATGGCTGTGTAAAACGGCCGTTGACCCGTATGTTTCTTTTATGCCCCTGAGCTTTTCCGCTATCTCATTCAGCGCCTGTTCCCAAGATATTTGCTCGAATTGGCCGTTGATTTTTTTTAATGGATGCAGCAACCGCTGCGCGGAATTTGTCCTTGTTTCAAGCATCCGTCCCCGCCCACAAATTTTTCCTTGGGTGATTGGATGGGAGGGATCTCCTTCTACTTTTGTGACGCGATCGTTTTCGACTGTTACATGAAATCCGCAGCTATCCCAGCAATTTAATGGACATGCTGCTTGACGTACTTGTGCCACTATTCCCACCCCTATATACAAAAACTCTATTTCTACTTTTCTTATAAGAATAATATATTTTTTCATTTAAAAAAAGCATAAGGTTATTCCTCATGCTTCACCAAAATTTTCTTCATTTTCCTTGAAAATTCCCGCCTCGGAATGAGGACACTATGACCGCAGCCTTCACATTTAATGCGAACGTCCATCCCCATGCGGATGACTTTCCAGCGGTTTGTTCCACAAGGATGCTGTTTTTTCATCTCTACTACATCATTTAGGGCAAATTCCTTTTCTTCCATCCAATATCCTCTCCTTATTTAGGTTGTCCAGAGCCATACATGACCACTTTTGGATCAGGAGCCTTAATGCCATTTTCGTCTAATTGAAGCTTAATATCCCTGCGAATCATACGAGAAACACCTGCCTGCTTCATTGGCAGCGTTTCTGCGACAACGCGTAAGACAATCTCAGTTGCTCCCATTGTTTGAATTCCTAATAACTCAGGGGGCTTAACTAACTCCTCATATTGAGCGGGCATAAATTGAATTGCTTCCTCAATGACCTTTTCCGCCTTAGCGATGTCCTCCCCATAGGCAATCGCAATATCTACAACGGCGATACTATTATTAATGGAAAAGTTGGTTACTTCAATAATACTGCCATTTGGTAAAATATGCAGTTCCCCAGTCCAACTTTTAACTTTTGTCGTTCTTAATCCTATCGCTTCAACATTTCCTTCAAATTGACCAATACGAACATGGTCTCCAACAGAAAATTGATCCTCGAAAATGATAAAAAAGCCGCTGATCACATCTTTGACTAAACTTTGTGCTCCAAAACCTACAGCTAAACCAACTACTCCAGCTCCGGCAATTAGCGCTTTGACATCAATTCCTAACACAGAAAGAATCATCATAAAGGCAATAAAATAAACAACATAGGAAAGGACATTATCAAGCAGCCGAGAGAGTGTTTCCTCTCGCCGTTCCGAAGTACTAAGCGGGGAGAGATTTCTAATTTTAAAAATATTATGGATCATTAATTTTCCAATACGAATCAAGATATTGGTAATAATTAAAATCGCAATTATTTTTAGGAGCCCCTCACCTAGAGCCAGCCACGTATCCTCATTTTGAAATTTATCAAGTAATTTTTGCATACCCTTTTGTGTAAGAGTCATGTAGACACCATCCTCTAAAACCTTTTTGCCAATTCTATTTTAGCAATTATTTTATGCAGTTAATAGCATTATGAATTTTCCTTTTTTACCCGCTTTATGTATAGATTTACTGAAAATTCCGTATAATAGTAAGACTATTTAAGATTAGGGAGTGACTTAATGAATCTGAAATCCGGTTTTTTTGACAGGAGGGCCAAGGCGCGGATCAGCCATGATGATTTGCATGCTGCTGAAAACCTCGCTGAAGAGCTGCTTACGAATATTCCTACGGTAACAAGCCGCCCGATTGTCTTTGTCTGTATTGGTACGGACCGTTCTACGGGAGATTCATTAGGGCCGCTTGTTGGGACATTACTGGAAGAAAAGGATATGCGGGCATTCTATGTGTACGGGACGTTAGATGAACCGATTCATGCCGTTAATTTGGCTGATAAATTAAAGGAAATCCAAGCAAAACATACTGACCCCTATATCATTGGCATCGATGCTTGTTTGGGAAGAGTTAAAAATGTCGGAGTGATTCAAGTGGGGAATGGTCCTGTCAAACCCGGGGCAGGAGTAAATAAGGAGCTGCCGGCGGTCGGTGATATACATATCACAGGCATCGTCAATGTCAGCGGGTTTATGGAGTTTTATGTCTTACAAAATACTCGCTTAAATCTTGTTATGAGAATGGCCAAAACCATAGCCAATGCCATCTATCAAGCAAGTCTGCTCTACCCTAAGCAAAATTGGACTGAATTAAACTTAAACTGGCTCGAAGAAGAAAAGACAAATTAAAAGAGCAGACGGGTGTAACCGAATGCTCTTTTTGCTAAATTTATTGAACAATATAAAGAACCGATACAATCAGCCCCGTGACGACGATCCCAGGCAGGAGGTTGGCTACTTTAATTTTCACTATTCCGGTTAAATTTAAGCCAATCGCAAAAATCATGATTCCGCCTGTTGCTGTCATCTCGACAATAAACTGATCCATTAATGCCTGCGGGACAAATCGGTCAATCTGGGTCGCAAATAGGGCAATGCCCCCTTCATAGAGGACAACCGGAATTGCTGAAAAAATAACCCCAATTCCCAATGTAGTCGTTAAAATTAACGCCGTAAATCCATCGATTAATGATTTCGTGTACAACACATCATGATCACCGCGGATGCCGCTGTCAAGTGCGCCAATAATCGCCATTGCACCGATCACAAAAATTAATGTCGCCGTAACAAATCCTTCGGAGATACTGCCTTTTCCATTGGAGGGGCCAACTTTCTTCTCCAGCCATAATCCTAAATCATTTAATTTATCCTCCAGTTTTAAGGCCTCACCGGCAACCGCTCCCACAACGAGGCTAATAATAACAATGAGGAAATTTTCACTCTTTAACCCCATTTGTAAGCCCAACACCATGACAGATAAACCAATGGCATACATAACCGTGACTTTCATTCCTTCAGGAATCCGGTTTAACAACTTTCCAAGCAGTGTGCCAACAACTATTAAAAGCCCATTGACCAGTGTTCCTAATAAAAACATCTTACATCCACCTTTTTTCGACCTTCGAAATATATTTCTTTTAAACTATCATATAAGTAAAAAAAAATAAACCACCGTTTGATGGTTTATAATGATGAATCCTCTTGATGGAGCATCTCTAAAATTCGTTCCAAATCCTCGTTAGAGAAGAACTCAATTTCAATTTTACCCTTATTCTTGTTCTGCTTAATATTTACCGTCGTTCCAAACCGTTCCCGCAGGACATGTTCCCGTTCCTTGATAAACACATCTTTCTTCGGTTCAGGCTTTTTCGTTTCACGTGGAACATCTTCATTTATTTGTTGAATCAGTTTTTCCAACTGACGAACATTCAATGCTTCTTTGGTTACTTTTTCGACCAAGCTTGGCAGTTTTTCTTTTTGGCGCAGTCCTAATAAGGCACGGCCATGGCCCATCGATATTTTCCCACCTGAGATTAATTCTTGAATCTTTTGAGGGAGGGAAAGAAGACGGATATGGTTGGCGATATGCGGACGGCTTTTCCCTAGACGCTTCGCTACCTCTTCTTGTGTCAATTTTAACTTTTCCATTAACAATTGATAGGCTAGTCCTTCTTCAATTGGATTTAAATCTTCCCTTTGCAGGTTTTCAAGGACGGCCAATTCCATCATTTGCTGTTCCGAAAGTGTTCGGACCACCGCAGGAACCGTTTCAAGCTTTGCCTCTTTCGCTGCACGGAAACGCCGCTCACCTACTACGATTTCGTAGCCGCGAATACTTTTTCTAACCACGAGCGGCTGCAAGATTCCATGCTCGATGATCGACTCTTTTAATTCATCGATTGCCTCTTGTTGGAAGGTTTTACGAGGCTGATATGGATTGGGACGTAATTCATTTAGTTTGATTTCTAGAACGACTTCCTCTTTACTAGCATCCGCAAAAAATGCATTAAGGCCTTTTCCTAAACCTTTAGCCATTCGAGACCACTTCCTTTGCTAAATCTAAATACACCTCAGCACCACGGGATTTGGCATCATAGGTAATAATCGGTTCACCATGACTAGGAGCTTCACTTAGACGTACGTTTCTTGGAATAATGGTTTTATATACTTTATCCTGAAAATATTTTTTCACTTCTTCAATGACTTGAATGCCCAGATTGGTCCGTGCATCAAGCATGGTCAATAAAACACCTTCAATTTTCAACTCCTGATTCAAATGCTTCTGAACAAGTCTAACCGTACTTAATAATTGGCTCAATCCTTCCAACGCATAATATTCACATTGAACAGGAATTAACACGGAATCAGAAGCTGTTAAGGCATTAAGGGTTAATAAACCTAACGATGGCGGACAATCAATAATAATATAATCAAATTGATCTCTCACTTCTGCTAGGGCACGCTTCAAACGAACCTCTCTTGAAATGGTCGGTACCAATTCAATTTCTGCACCTGCCAGCTGAATAGTAGCTGGGATGGCATACAAATTTTCAACTGATGTAGATTTAATGACATCCTTTGCTTCTACATCATCTACTAAAACATCATATATACATTGGTCAACTTCTGCCTTTTCAATACCAATCCCGCTTGTTGCGTTTCCCTGCGGGTCCGTGTCTACTAGCAGGACACGTTTTCCAATATATGCTAAGCAGGCACCTAGGTTGACAGAGGTAGTCGTTTTTCCGACTCCGCCTTTTTGATTCGCGATTGCAAGAATTTTGCCCACAATGTCACCTACCCTTATATTCTCTCAAAGTTTTATTCTGCTATTCTATTAAATTTTATAAAAATATTGTTCATTTGGCTAATTTAACCTGGATGGCTAAAAGAAAAATTCCATTCCTTTATTTTAGCATGAAACAGATAGGTTGTTGGATTTTTTCTAAAATTATTCAAATGTCTACTGGTTAAAAGATTGCTGGATGGGGGGATAGAAAACAACATGTATCCAAACATTTCCATTCACAAAAAGACCTTCCAAATAAAAAGAACCAAGCATTTGATATGCCTGGTTCATTTATCTATTTATCTATTATTTTTTCTTTGGAATACGAATTGTAAATTGGTAGAATTCGTCAAACTCTTCTTCCTCAGCATCAAGGTTAATTCCGCTGTCCGTTACCATTGATAAGGATTGGCGAATTGTATTGACGGCAATTCTCATATCTTTACTAAAAGCTTTCCGTTTTGGTTTAGGCTTTTCATTTTTTTGCTCGAGCAATTTAACCACACGTTCTTCGGTTTGCTTAACATTAAAATTCTTTTCGATAATTTCAGCTAATAGTGCCACTTGTTTTTCAGGATCCTTTAGAGGGATCAATGCACGGGCATGTCGTTCTGTAATGATCTTCGATAATAATGCCTCTTGAATTTGCTGCGGTAATTTAAGAAGACGGAGTTTGTTAGCCACCGTTGACTGCCCTTTTCCAAGGCGTTGTGCTAAGGCTTCCTGGGTCAAGTTGTGTAATTCCAGCAATTTTCCATAGGCCATCGCCTCTTCAATAGGGGACAGCTCTTCCCGCTGCAGGTTCTCGATTAATGCAACAGAGGCCGTTTCTGTATCCGATAAATTTTTAATAATTGCCGGTGCTTCGGTCCAGCCCAGCTGTTTCATCGCCCGAAAACGGCGTTCTCCTGCTATAATTTCATATTGTCCAACCGCAAATTCCCTTACGACAATAGGTTGAATAATACCATGAATATGAATGGTCCGCGCTAATTCTTCAATTTTCTCTTCATCAAAAACCGTCCGCGGCTGAAAGCGGTTTGGAACTATATGGTCAATTGGTATTTTATTGATTTCTTCATTTTTTTCCGTAATCAGCTCTTTTTCAAGTTCTTGTTCAACCTCTGGTTGTCCCTTATCGCCGAGGCCAAAAAAGCGTGTAAATGATTGTTTCATCCCCAACACCACCTTTACGAAACTCCCTATTACTTATTCTCTGCCTAGTTCCATTCTTCCTGCCTAGAATAACATGTTTGCCCTAAAAATTGTTAGATTTCCAAAATTGTTTTTCTAAAGAAGTCAAAGCGCTCCGGTCCATCCGCTGCTAAACGGGCGCTTCTGCTTTTCTTATTCAATTGGTGTCTTTCCTGGTGTCCCAGGCTTTCGCGGATATTTCTTTGGTGTTTGTTTTTCCTTTTTTATAATGAGAATATTTCGTTCACTTTCTTCCATTGGAAGCGTAAAAGTAAACATTTCCTCTAATTTTCCACCAAGAGTGGTGATTGCCTTTTGACCCATTCCTAATTCATCCTTAGCATGAGCCGCCTTCATAGCAATAAAATGACCGCCTACTTTGACAAGTGGTAAACAAAACTCACTCAACACGGACATTCTTGCTACCGCCCTTGCCGTTACTACATCAAATGTTTCACGGAACTCTGGATTGACCCCGAAGGTTTCCGCACGATCATGAATAAAATGGACGTTTTCTAAATTCAATTCTTTAGCTAGATGATTTAAAAAAGAAATACGCTTGTTTAATGAATCTACAATCGTCACCTCAATATGAGGGTAAACAATTTTTAATGGAATACTTGGGAACCCTGCACCTGCTCCAACATCACAAAGATGGAACGGCTTTGTGAAATTATAATAGAACGAAGCCGTAATGGAATCATAAAAATGCTTTAAATACACTTCCGCTTTATCGGTAATCGCGGTGAGATTCATTTTTTCATTCCATTCAACCAATGTTTCAAAATACTTCTCAAATTGGTCGAGCTGCACACTTGTAAGGGTAATCCCCTTTTCCTGTAAATTTGCTGCAAATTGTTCGATGATCATTCAGTAATCTTCCTCACATAGTTATTCATTCGAAACCCTTGCGATCTTGCCTTGTTCTAGATAGACAAGCAAGATGGAAATATCAGCAGGATTTACACCGGCTATCCGGGATGCCTGGGCAATGGACAGCGGTTTGACTAACTTTAATTTCTGCCTAGCTTCCGTCGCAAGTCCGGAGACGGCATCATAATCAATATTCTCAGGAATTTTCTTATCTTCCATCTTCTTTAATCGTTCCACTTGCTGCAGGGACTTGGTAATATATCCATCATATTTAAGTTGAATTTCCACCTGTTCCTTTACATCTTCGTCTAAAGCAACTTCACTAGGGAAAATAGTTTCAAGTTGCTGATAGGACATCTCAGGTCTTTTTAATAAATCAGAGGCCCGGATTCCATCCTTTAATTCACTGCCGCCAATGCTGCGGATCATTTCTTGAACCTCAGCTGTCGGTTTCAGGAATGTTGATTCCAAGCGTTGCTTTTCGGCATCAATTGCGTCTTTTTTAGCCAAGAACTTTTCATAACGTTCGTCACGGATTAAACCAATTTGATGGCCTATTTCAGTTAAGCGTAAATCAGCATTATCATGGCGTAATAGCAGGCGGTACTCCGCACGTGATGTTAGCAAACGATACGGTTCATTCGTACCTTTTGTAATTAAATCATCAATTAATACTCCAATATACGCATCGGAACGGCTTAATACTAACTGGTCACGGCCCAGTGCATTTAAGCCTGCATTGATCCCGGCCATTAAGCCTTGACCTGCCGCTTCCTCATAACCAGATGTCCCATTAATTTGACCGGCAGTATATAAATTTTTCACTACCTTTGTTTCAAGTGTTGGCCACAACTGTGTCGGAACAATCGCATCATATTCAATCGCATAACCGGAACGCATCATTTGCACATTTTCAAGTCCTGAAATCGATTTTAGAATTTGCTGCTGCACATCTTCCGGTAAGCTTGTTGACAACCCCTGCACATATACTTCCTGAGTATTCCTTCCTTCAGGCTCAAGGAAAATTTGGTGCCGCGGCTTATCATTAAAGCGGACCACTTTATCCTCAATCGACGGACAGTACCGCGGACCTGTTCCCTTAATCATTCCAGAAAACATTGGTGAGCGATGAAGGTTCTGATCAATAATTTGATGCGTTTCTTCGTTTGTGTAGGTTAACCAGCATGGCAGCTGATCTGTAATATATTTCGTTGTTTCATAAGAAAATGCTCTAGGTTGATCATCACCCGGCTGGATTTCTGTTTTACTGTAATCAATGGTATTACTATTAACGCGCGGCGGCGTTCCCGTTTTAAAGCGGACCAGATCAAATCCTAGTGTTTCAAGATGTTCAGATAATTTGATTGATGGCTGTTGGTTGTTCGGGCCACTCGAATATTTCAAGTCACCAATAATAATTTCACCACGTAAGAATGTACCGGTTGTAATAACGACTGTTTTAGAACGGTACACAGCTCCTGTTTTGGTAATAACGCCGGTACAAACGCCATCCTCGACGATTAATTCTTCGACCATCCCTTGGAGGAGAGTCATATTTTCTTCTTCTTCAATGGTTTTTTTCATTTCATGCTGATAAGCAAATTTATCCGCTTGGGCACGTAATGCTCGAACGGCAGGCCCTTTACCTGTGTTCAGCATTCTCATTTGGATATAGGTTTTATCAATATTTCTACCCATTTCACCGCCAAGCGCATCAATTTCACGAACGACGATTCCCTTAGCAGGGCCTCCAACCGATGGGTTACACGGCATAAAGGCTACCATATCAAGATTAATGGTGATCATTAATGTTTTTGCACCAATTCGAGCGGCAGCAAGGCCTGCTTCACAACCGGCATGTCCTGCTCCGATGACAATGACGTCAAATTTTCCTGCTTCGTATTGCATGTTGTTCCTCCTTTTCCGTATCTTACGGAAACAATGCTTTTCACTTTTTTATAACGGTCAAGCTTCAGCCCGCCAAATCAAAGGGCTTCCGCTTTCCTTTTTATTTTCCTAAACAGAACTGAGAAAATAGTTGGTCGATCAGGCTCTCATGAACGCTTTCACCAATGATTTCGCCAAGTAATTCCCATGTTCTTGTTAAATCAATTTGAACAATATCTATCGGTGTCCCCATTTCCACTCCTTCAATCGCCTCTTCAATCGACTGTAAGCTTTGGCTTAATAAGCCGATATGGCGGCTATTGGAAACATAGGTCATATCGCCAGCCTCAATGGATCCTGCAAAAAATAATGAAGCAATGGCTTCCTCTAACTCATTGACCCCACGATCTTCAAGCAAAGAAGTGGTAACAACCTTGTGTTCCTTTGCTAAAGCGTATACCTTGTCAAACTCGATTTTTTGCTCCAAGTCTGTTTTATTCACGATAACGATGACATCCATACCTTTGACTACTTCAAAAAGCTTTTCATCTTCTGCGCTCAGTTGCTCTGCGTAATTTAAGACCAGCAAAATCAAATCTGCCTCTTGTAAAACCTGACGGGAGCGCTCCACTCCAATTCGTTCGACAATATCCTCTGTTTCTCTAATTCCTGCAGTGTCCAAAAGCCGAAGGGGGACGCCGCGAACATTCACATATTCTTCAATGACATCTCTTGTGGTTCCAGGAATATCTGTTACAATCGCTTTATTTTCATGGACAAGGCTGTTTAAGAGTGAAGATTTCCCTACGTTTGGGCGGCCAACAATCGCCGTTGACAATCCTTCCCGTAAAATCTTCCCTTGTTCTGATGTTTGTAACAGTTTCTTGATTTCCTCCCTGACAAAATGAGCTTTTTCTGACAGCATTTTATGGGTCATTTCTTCCACATCGTCATATTCCGGATAATCAATATTAACCTCAACATGAGCGAGGATTTCTAAAATCTCCTGTCTGAGTCTCTGAATCAACTTTGATAAGCGCCCTTCCATTTGTCCTAGCGCTACATTCATCGCCCGATCGGTTTTTGCCCTGATTAAGTCCATGACTGCTTCCGCTTGCGATAAATCAATCCGACCATTCAAAAAAGCCCTCTTTGTAAATTCACCTGGTTCAGCCAGTCTCGCGCCATTCGTTAACACTAACTGAAGGACTCTATTCACAGAAACAATTCCGCCATGGCAGTTTATTTCCACTACATCTTCTTTTGTAAAAGTTTTCGGACCTTTCATCACTGAAACCATAACCTCTTCGACCACTTGTTTTGATTTCGGTTCGATCAGGTGCCCATAGTGAATCGTATGGGTTGCTGCTTCAGTCAGCTTCTTCCCGCCGATACTTCTAAATAGTTTGTCTGCAATTTCAAACGCATCATCCCCACTCAAGCGGACAATAGCAATCGCTCCTTCCCCCATCGGAGTGGAGATAGCCGCAATCGTATCATATTCCATTTCCTTCACCTCACACTAAAAACTGTTATCTATATAAAAAATGATTTTTTCTCCAAAACAATAGAATACCACATGATTATCTGTTGAAAAAGTAAACCTTCTCGACCTCTAACTATCCACAATTCAATTTAATCCCATTATTATTTTAACTTATCCACATGTGAATAACAATAAAACGAAAAACGAGAAAAGATTTAGGTTATCAACAACTTCTTTTTTCGACATTTTTTTCAGAAGCCAAAAAAAAACATCCTATCATTCGATAGGATGTTTTAAGGACTTATGATATTATCTTTTCGCTGGAGAAATCACAATAAAACGATGTGGTTCCGATCCATCAGAAAATGTCTTTACACGTTTGTTATCAGATAATGCAGCATGAATAACTTTACGCTCATAAGAAGGCATTGGCTCTAAAGTTACATCTGTTCCTGACTTAAGGGCCTTCCCGGCGAGCCGGTGAGCTAATTGAACAAGGGTCTCATTTCTTCTTTTCCGGTAATCTTCTGCATCTAGAATCACCGTTAAATACTGATTAGAGAAACGATTAAGGACTAATTGTGTTAAATATTGAAGCGAATTTAACGTTTGCCCTCTTTTTCCAATTAATAAAGCAATCTTTTCCCCGGTCAAGATAAAATGAACATGTTTTCCCTCACGCTTAATTTCTATTTCAGCCGGGGCTCCCATTTGTTCACTTACTTGAGTAAGGAATTTCTTAGCTTCCTCAATCGGATCAATGATAACTGTTACTTTTACCACCGCCGGACGTGAACCGAAAATCCCGAAAATCCCTTTTTTACCTTCATCAATAATATCAATATCTGTGCGGTCTTTGCTGATTTGTAATTGAGCTAAAGCTGATTTTACTGCTTCTTCGACAGTTTGTCCTGTAGCAGTTACCTGTTTCACTTTTTTGCTCCTCCCGCATTACCGGATGCCTTTGCCGCCTTTAGATCCGGTCCTTTAATAAAATAAGTTTGTACAATCATAAAGATATTACCTACTACCCAGTACAATGACAGAGCGGCAGGGAAACTAAAGGCAAATACAACAATCATGATTGGCATCATCCAAAGCATCATTGCCATTTGCGGATTATGCTCTTGTCCAGCCATCATAATTTTTTGCTGAATGAACGTGGTAATCCCAGCAACTATCGGCAAGATATAGTAAGGGTCTTTATCCCCAAGGTCAAACCAGAGGAAATTATCTGAAGCAATTTCTCTTGTTCTTGAAATTGCATGGTAAAAACCAATTAAAATGGGCATTTGCACGATTAACGGAAAACAGCCGGCCATTGGATTGACACCATGTTTTGAAAATAGGGCCATTGTTTCCTGTTGCAATTTTTGCTGTGTTTTTTGATCTTTAGAGCTATATTTTTCGCGAAGTGCTTTCATTTCTGGCTGCAAAGCTTGCATCGCTTTCGAACTTCTTGTCTGCTTGATCATAAGCGGCAAAATGGCAAGACGGATGAGAATCGTTACAACAATAATCGATAGCCCAAAGCTTCCTCCAAGAATAAATGCCCCTTCTTTAATTAACCAGGATAATGGATAGACAATGTACTCATTCCAAAAGCCTGTACTCTCCGAAGTAATCGGCTGTTTGATTTCACTACATCCTGTCAGCAGGATAAAAACAGAAAGTAAGCCGACTACTAGTAATATTCTTCTTTTCAACCAAAATTTCCTCCTTACAATAAAGATAGTCAAACCACTCTATGTATTATTTTTTTTACGTTTTTCAAAGGTATTTTATCATTTACGCAAAGGAATTGTCTTCAATATGATGCAAATTTTCAGGCAAATTCCTTCGCATTTATGTCCTTACTATCACTTTTTTAAAACCTTCCCGACTTTTAGAACATGGGTCAGACTTTTTTTCACTTCAAAAAAGTCCATGTCAGCTGCTGGCTTTCTGGCAATAATGACATAATCATTCCCAATTGCTAGCTGCTCGCTTAACTCAAAGATCGATTGCCTTACATAGCGTTTAATTCGATTCCTTGTAACAGCATTTCCAATCTTCTTACTCACAGACAAACCAATCCGAAAATGATCTTGTCCCTCTTTTAATAAGGAATAAACAACAAACTGCCGATTGGCAAAAGACTGCCCCTTTTGGAATGCTGCTTGAAATTCTTTATTCTTTTTAATACGTAGCTCTTTTTTCATAAAAACACCCTCAGTCGGATTAGAAAAAAGACCACTGACTTTTCAGTGGTCTATGCTGATAATACTTTTCTTCCCTTTAGACGACGACGAGCTAGAACCTTACGGCCATTAGCTGAGCTCATACGACTACGGAAACCGTGAACTTTACTATGCTTACGTTTATTTGGTTGATATGTTCTTTTCATTATATGACACCTCCCTAAAGGATGCTATCAAGTTAAGTGACAGTCTTATTCATTATAATAACCTCACCATTAAATTGTCAACCATTCTCTGATATTGTTCCCATTTCCAAATTTTATCGAACATGAATTGGCTAAATACGAGAAATTCTAATCTTATATGAAAATGTCCGATCAATAAAAAAAAAATGATTAATTTTTCTCACTGAAAAGATATCCAACTTCTTGATCCAATATCCCTTAGTTCCTTGTGGATATTTTTTCGACATTATTTTAGCTATCCACACAAGATATTGACAGGTTTTGCACAAAACATCTACTTGTGGACAAATTCTGTGCACATATTGTTATCGTTGTGGATAAACTACGAAAAGGCATTGCGCCTTAAGCAATTATTTGATATTATATTTGTGTTTTCACTCTGAATAACTTTATCCACACCAAAACGTTATCCACAATTTGTGGATATCATGTGGATAGCTTATCCTAGGGTACTGTAGAAAGTTGTCCACAAGAAGTGGATATTGTCGAAACTCCACTTTACTTCCTTATTATTTATTATCCACATTCACTGATTCGTATATTTATAAATTAATAGGTTGTACTGACGGTATAAGAAAAGCGCAAGTGCTAATCTAGGCTGCGTACTAAAGGAGGGATATTATTTGGAAAATATTGCGGATCTTTGGCATGCTGCATTAGCTAATATAGAGAAAAAGATCAGCAAACCAAGCTTTGATACCTGGCTTAAGTCCACCAAGGCCCATTCCCTTCAAGGTGATTTGTTGATTATTACAGCACCCAATGAATTTGCCCGTGATTGGCTGGAAGAACGTTACTCTCAGTTAATCGCAGGAATACTATATGAAATTACCGGCGAAGAGCTTGCTGTTAAATTTATCATTCCGCAAAATCAAAAAGAAGCAGAAAATGATGTGCAATTACCTCCTAAAAAGGTAAAAAAGGACGATGATCATGGGGAATTTCCTCAAGGTATCTTAAATCAAAAGTATACTTTTGATACATTTGTCATTGGCTCAGGCAACCGTTTTGCCCATGCCGCATCGCTCGCTGTAGCTGAAGCACCTGCCAAAGCATACAATCCCCTCTTTATCTATGGAGGCGTGGGATTAGGAAAAACGCACTTAATGCATGCAATTGGTCATTATGTTTTAGATCATAACCCTGCAGCAAAAGTCGTTTATTTATCATCCGAAAAATTTACTAACGAGTTTATTAACTCGATTCGAGACAATAAAGCGGAGAATTTTCGCAATAAATATCGAAATGTTGACATTTTACTTATAGATGATATTCAATTCTTAGCTGGAAAAGAATCAACCCAGGAAGAATTTTTTCATACGTTTAATGCACTCCATGAAGAAAGTAAACAAATTATTATCTCCAGCGACCGGCCGCCAAGAGAAATTCCAACATTGGAGGACAGGCTCAGATCCCGATTTGAATGGGGTTTGATAACTGATATTACGCCGCCTGATTTAGAAACAAGGATTGCCATCCTCAGGAAAAAGGCAAAGGCAGAGGGCCTGGATATTCCAAATGAGGTCATGTTATATATTGCCAATCAAATTGACTCCAACATTCGTGAGCTTGAGGGTGCGCTAATCCGCGTGGTTGCTTACTCCTCATTAATCAATAAGGATATCAATGCCGATTTAGCAGCAGAAGCTTTAAAGGACATCATTCCAAGCTCCAAGCCTAAAGTCATCACAATTTTGGATATTCAAAAGACGGTTGGGGAACTATTTAGTATTAAACTGGAAGATTTCAAAGCAAAAAAACGGACAAAGTCGCTCGCATTTCCTAGACAAATTGCGATGTATTTATCACGTGAATTAACGGATTATTCTTTGCCGAAAATAGGAGAAGAGTTTGGCGGGCGAGATCATACTACCGTCATTCATGCGCACGAAAAGATTTCTAAACTCCTCCAGTCCGATGCCCAGCTGCAAAGACAAATGAAAGAACTTCATGAACTTTTGAAGGTCTAAAACACGACTGAATTATGTGCATAACTTCTTAGTATTTACACACAGTCTGTCCACATGTGGATAGGCTGTGTTTCCGTTGAAATAATGGGTTATCCACATACTAACAGGACCTACTAGTACTTCTACTCTTTTTTTAAAAAAATATATTATGTTTTTAATAACAAAAATATGCTTAAAACGGAGGATTATATTCGATGAAATTTATCATCCAAAGAGATCGATTAGTTCAGAGTGTTCAAGATGTAATGAAGGCTGTTACATCAAGAACCACTATTCCAATTTTAACGGGGATTAAAATTACAGCGACAACTGAAGGTGTTACTCTAACAGGGAGTGATTCAGATATTTCGATTGAATCGTTTATTCCTAAAGAGGATGCTGGTGACGAAATTATTGAAGTTAAACAAGCAGGCTCGATTGTACTTCAAGCAAAAGTCTTTAGTGAAATCGTTAAAAAACTACCGACTGCTTCAGTAGAAATTGAAGTCCTAGGGTCTCTTCAAACCGTTATTCGCTCAGGGAAATCTGAATTTAACTTAGTCGGTCTTGATGCAGAAGAATATCCTCATCTGCCACAATTAGAAGAAAATAATAAATTTCATATTGCCACCGATTTATTAAAAGCAATGATCCGACAAACACATTTTGCCGTGTCCACCTCAGAAACACGCCCCATCTTGACAGGTGTAAACTGGCGTGTTGGAAATGGGGAGTTAAACTGTATTGCAACAGATAGTCATCGTCTTGCACTAAGGAAGGCAAAGATTGAAACGCCAAACAACGAGAATTATAATGTCGTTATTCCAGGAAAAAGCTTAAATGAACTAAGTAAAATTATTGATGACAGTAATGAACTGATTGATATTGTAATCACTGAAAATCAGATTTTATTTAAAGCGAAGCACTTGTTATTTTTCTCAAGATTGTTAGAAGGAAATTATCCCGATACATCAAGATTGATTCCAAGTGAAAGTAAAACGGATGTAACGGTTAATACAAAGGAATTTTTACAGGCAATCGATCGAGCGTCGCTACTAGCAAGAGAAGGAAGAAATAATGTTGTTAAACTTTCGACAATTGAGGGTGGACTCATTGAAATTTCTTCAAACACTCCAGAAGTTGGGAAAGTTGTCGAAGAAATTCAAAGTGAAGCGATTGAGGGAGAAGAATTAAAGATTTCCTTTAGTGCGAAATATATGATGGATGCCTTAAAAGCGCTTGAAGGTCAAGATATTAGAGTGAGCTTTACTGGTGCCATGCGTCCTTTCGTGATTCGCCCGCTTCATGACGAAACGATCTTACAATTAATCTTACCAGTCCGAACATACTAACTTTATATACTTAATCCTCCATGCCACCAAACTATGGTGGCTTTATTTTAGTTTTCTTTGTAACTCTGTCGATTTTTTAGTAAAATAAAGTATTGAGACCATTTTAGAAACGAGGGTGACGATTTGCCTGAAAAAATAAAGCTTGATACAGAATTTATTACCTTAGGTCAATTTTTAAAACTGGCTGATGTAATACAAACTGGCGGCATGGCAAAATGGTTTTTAAGCGAACATGAAATATTTATTAATGGTGAACAAGATCAAAGAAGAGGAAGAAAGCTGCGCTCTGGTGACAAAATCAGGATTCCTGGCTTTGGAGAGTTTGTCATTACTGAGTAAATTAAGAAGTAGTTTATTGAGTAAATTACTTCTTAATTTATTGAATAGCTCAGCTAAAGGATGTTTTCCTATATGTATATTGAAAAATTAGCGCTCACCAATTATCGAAATTATGAAGAGTTGTTCGTAGAATTTGAGAACAAAGTAAATGTGATCCTGGGTGAAAATGCCCAAGGAAAAACAAATGTGATGGAATCCATTTATGTTTTAGCAATGGCCAAATCACATCGTACTTCCAATGATAAAGAACTTATTCGCTGGGACCAAGAATATGCTAAAATAGAGGGTAGGGTTCAAAAGCAACACGGCTCATTGCCATTGCAATTAATTATTTCAAAAAAGGGAAAAAAAGCGAAATCTAACCATATTGAGCAGCGTAAATTAAGTCAATATGTCGGAAATATGAATGTCGTTATGTTTGCTCCTGAGGATCTTAACCTAGTAAAAGGGAGCCCTCAAGTGCGCAGGCGTTTTATTGATATGGAAATTGGACAAGTTTCGCCGCTTTATTTACATGAAATGAGTCAGTATCAAAAGATACTTCAGCAGCGCAATCATTATTTAAAAATGCTGCAGATAAAAAAACAGACAGATCAAACAATGCTGGAAATCTTAACGGAACAATTTATTGGGATGGCTGTGAAAATTGTCACAAAAAGGTTTGAATTCCTGCGTCTTCTGCAAAAATGGGCCAAACCCATTCATCAAGGAATATCGAGAGATCTAGAAACACTCGAAATTACCTATAAACCGTCGGTAGAGGTATTAGAAGAGCAAGATTTGTCGAAGATGATAGCATGCTTTGAAGAAAAATTCAGCAAGGTTAGAACGAGGGAAATTGAACGAGGAACAAGCCTGTTTGGTCCCCATCGGGATGACCTTATTTTTACTGTGAATGGAAGAGATGTACAAACCTTTGGTTCACAAGGTCAGCAGCGGACCACGGCATTATCCTTGAAACTTGCTGAAATTGAATTAATATATGCTGAGATTGGAGAATATCCAATTTTACTTTTAGACGATGTTTTATCAGAATTAGACGATTACCGGCAGTCTCATTTGCTTAACACGATCCAAGGGAAGGTACAGACCTTTGTGACAACCACAAGTGTTGAGGGAATCGATCATCAAACATTAAAGGAGGCCTCAACATTTATTGTTGAAGCCGGAAGGATGAAGAAAGTAAATTGAGGTGAACCATGTATATCCATATCGGGGAAGATATTAATATTAGAGCAAGGGATATTATTTCTATCTTGGATAAAGAGAGTGTTAACAACTCGCCGCTCGTTGAAGAATTCCTCAAGTCTCGAAAGGAAAAGGTAATTAATCTATCTAAAAACCCCTTTAAATCAGTTATTGTCACAAATGACAATGTATACTTATCCCCGATTTCTTCTGGTACTTTAAAGAAACGTTCAAATCAAATGACTATACATGAATTTTGAAGTTAATTACATGTTTTTTAATGATTATATAGATATATTTTTGTCAGAAGGTGCAGGTGAACAAGCATGACTTTAGAACAAAAGGCTGTGGAACAAGCATATGGTGCGGAGCAAATACAGGTTCTTGAAGGACTTGAAGCTGTTCGAAAAAGACCAGGAATGTATATTGGTTCAACAAGCGGTAAAGGGCTTCATCATCTTGTTTGGGAAATTGTAGATAATAGTATTGACGAGGCATTAGCAGGTTTCTGTAATGAAATTAATGTCACCATTGAGGAAGATAATAGCATTACAGTTAAAGATAATGGCCGCGGGATTCCGGTTGATATTCAAGAAAAGATGGGCAGACCTGCAGTTGAAGTTATTATGACTGTACTTCATGCAGGAGGTAAGTTTGGCGGCGGAGGCTATAAAGTTTCTGGAGGACTGCATGGGGTAGGTGCATCCGTAGTTAATGCGCTGTCTACTGAACTTGAGGTTTATGTCCATCGTGATGAAAAAATCCACCGTATTAAATTTGAACGAGGCGCGGTTGTTTCTGAATTAGAGGTAATTGGTACGACTGACCAAACGGGGACCATTACTCATTTCAAACCAGATGGTGAGATTTTTACGGAGACTTTGGTCTATGAATATGACATTCTTGCTACTCGCCTTCGTGAACTTGCATTCCTTAACAGAGGAATCAAAATTACGATAGAGGATAAGCGAGTTGAAAATAAACGAAACGAATATCACTATGAGGGCGGTATTAAATCCTATGTAGAGCATTTAAACCGTACAAAAGAAGTGATCCATGAAGAACCAATTTACATGGAGGGAGAACGCGATGGAATTAGTGTGGAAGTCGCACTCCAATATAATGAAGGCTATACAGAGAATATCTATTCTTTCGCAAATAACATTCATACGTACGAAGGCGGAACACATGAATCTGGTTTTAAAACGGCTTTAACAAGAGTCATCAACGATTATGCGCGAAAAAATGGCCTAATTAAAGACAATGATACTAATCTTTCAGGGGAGGATGTTCGTGAAGGAATTACCGCGATCGTTTCCATTAAACATCCAGACCCACAATTTGAAGGACAAACTAAGACAAAGTTAGGCAATTCTGAGGTAAGAGCCATCACTGATGCCGTCTTTGCCAGCACTTTTGATAAATTCATGTTGGAAAATCCAGCGGTTGCCAAGAAAATTGTCGAGAAAGGTCTTATGGCTGCACGTGCAAGGCTTGCGGCAAAGAAGGCTAGAGAGCTGACCCGCCGAAAAAGTGCTTTAGAGGTTTCTAGTTTACCTGGAAAATTAGCTGACTGTTCTTCAAAAGATCCTGCTGAAAGTGAAATGTATATCGTTGAGGGTGATTCCGCTGGCGGATCAGCAAAGCAAGGTCGTGATCGTCACTTCCAAGCCATTCTGCCACTACGCGGGAAAATTCTTAATGTGGAGAAAGC
Organism: Bacillus sp. AFS073361; assembly: GCF_002567005.1. Taxonomy (GTDB): domain Bacteria; phylum Bacillota; class Bacilli; order Bacillales; family Cytobacillaceae; genus Neobacillus. The sequence continues at coordinate 3,282 of NZ_NUZU01000232.1, read as the reverse complement.
ACGTTTAGATCGAATCCTTTCTAACAATGAGGTAAGAGCGATGATTACTGCGATTGGAACAGGAATCGGTGAAGATTTTGATATTTCCAAAGCGCGTTATCATAAAATCGTCATTATGACGGATGCGGATGTGGATGGCGCCCATATTAGGACACTTCTACTAACGTTCTTTTACCGCTTTATGAGAAAGATTTTAGAAGCGGGTTATGTATATATTGCCCAGCCGCCACTATATAAAGTGCAGCAAGGTAAGCGAGTTGAGTACGCCTATAATGATAAAGAACTTGAAAAGATTTTTGCCGTGCTTCCAGCGACACCAAAACCAAATATTCAACGATATAAAGGATTAGGCGAGATGAATCCTGAACAATTATGGGAAACCACAATGGATCCAGCGAGAAGAAGTATGCTTCAGGTTAGCCTTGAAGATGCGATTGAGGCGGATGAAACCTTTGATATGTTAATGGGTGAAAAGGTAGAACCACGTCGTAATTTCATTGAGGCGAATGCCCAATACGTGAAGAATTTAGATATATAAAGCAACGGTGAAAGGAGGTAATAAGTATGGCTGATACGCCAAATTCTCAAGTAACAGAGATTAATATTAGTAAGGAAATGAAATCTTCCTTTCTCGACTATGCAATGAGCGTTATCGTTTCACGTGCCCTTCCAGATGTTCGGGATGGATTGAAACCAGTTCATCGCCGTATTCTATATGCTATGCATGATCTTGGAATGCATTCAGACAAACCCTATAAAAAGTCAGCTCGTATTGTTGGGGATGTAATCGGTAAATATCATCCACATGGTGACTCTGCTGTGTATGAAACAATGGTTCGGATGGCACAGGACTTCAACTACCGTTATATGCTTGTTGATGGACATGGAAACTTCGGATCTGTCGATGGTGACTCTGCAGCTGCGATGCGTTATACAGAATCAAGAATGTCGAAAATCTCGATGGAGTTATTACGAGATATAAACAAGGATACGATTGATTATCAGGATAACTATGATGGGGAGGAGAGAGAGCCAGTTGTTCTGCCAGCTCGGTTTCCTAACCTTTTAGTTAACGGGACAACAGGAATCGCTGTTGGGATGGCAACTAATATTCCGCCGCACCAACTTGGAGAGGTAATCGATGGAGTTTTAGCGCTTAGTCGTGACCCTGAAATTACTACACAAGAGCTCATGGAAATTATTCCCGGTCCAGACTTTCCTACCGGAGGTATTATCATAGGCCGAAGCGGTATTCGTAAAGCCTATGAAACAGGCAGAGGATCCATTACAGTTCGTGCTAAGGTAGTCATTGAGCAAAAGGCAAATGGTAAAGAAGTTATCATTGTTAATGAATTACCTTATCAAGTGAATAAGGCGAGATTAGTTGAAAAAATCGCTGAACTTGCCCGTGATAAAAAAATCGAAGGTATTACTGACCTGAGAGACGAATCCGACCGAAAAGGTATGCGGATTGTTATTGAAGTTCGTAAAGATGCGAATGCCAACGTCCTTTTAAATAATTTATATAAACATACAGCATTACAAACTAGCTTCGGAATTAACACACTTGCCCTAGTTAATGGACATCCAAAGGTGTTGACACTTAAACAATGCTTAGTCCATTACCTGGACCATCAAAATGTAGTTATCCGCCGGAGAACCGAGTTTGAACTGCGTAAAGCGGAAGCACGTGCCCATATCTTAGAGGGGTTAAGGATTGCGCTAGATCACTTGGATGAAGTCATTAATTTAATTCGTAGTTCTCAAACGACTGAAATTGCTCGAGAGGGCTTGATGACTACCTTTAATCTTTCTGAAAAGCAGGCCCAAGCGATCCTTGATATGCGCTTACAGCGTTTAACAGGTTTAGAGAGAGAAAAGATTGAAGAAGAATATCAAAACCTTGTGAAGCTGATTGCTGAATTAAAGGCAATATTAGCTGATGATGAAAAGGTTCTTGAAATTATCCGCGAAGAATTGTTGGAAATCAAAGAGCGCTTCAATGACAAACGCCGGACAGAAATTGTTACAGGCGGAATAGAAAACATTGAAGATGAGGATCTAATTCCACAAGAAAATATCGTTATTTCCTTGACTCATAATGGTTATATTAAGAGACTTCCAGTTTCCACCTATCGTGCTCAACGACGCGGAGGACGTGGAATCCAGGGAATGGGAACCAATGAGGATGATTTTGTTGAACATTTAATAACGACTTCAACACATGATACGATTCTCTTCTTTACGAACAAAGGTAAAGTTTATCGTTCAAAAGGATATGAAATACCTGAATACAGCCGTACGGCTAAAGGTATTCCGATTATTAACCTCCTTGGTATCGAAAAAGGAGAATGGGTCAATGCGATCATTCCGGTGGAGGAATTTGTGGATGACTGGTTCCTATTCTTTACAACCAAAGAGGGAATCTCAAAACGCTCCCCATTAACTTCATTTGCCCATATTCGCAACAATGGCTTAATTGCCTTAAGTTTGCGTGAAGGTGATGAATTAATCAGTGTCCGCTTGACCGATGGCAGCAAGGATATTATTATTGGCACCAAAAAAGGTATGTTGATTCGGTTCCCAGAAACTGATGTTCGATCTATGGGAAGAACGGCCACTGGTGTGAAAGGTATTTCTTTAGATAGTAACGATGAAGTAGTCGGAATGGAAGTTTTAGAGGAAACGAATGATGTTCTTATTGTAACCAAAAATGGTTATGGAAAACGAACAACTGCATCTGAATATCGTATCCAAGGCAGAGGCGGAAAAGGAATCAAGACATGCCATGTGACTGAAAAAAATGGTGATCTTGTTTCGATGCGCGCGGTTACTGGTGAAGAGGATCTCATGCTGATTACCACTGGCGGTGTACTTATCCGGATGGATGTTGGTGGGATTTCTAAGATGGGCCGAAACACTCAAGGTGTGAAGCTTATAAGCATGAAAGAAAGTGAAGATGAATTTGTAGCTACAGTAGCTAAGGTAGAAAAAGAAGAGGAAGAAGAAAACCTTGAACCTGATTCTATTGATACGGTGGAAGAGCATTCTGATGTGGTAACTACAGAGGAAGAAGAATAAAATTTGAGGGGGGCACACTAGGTGTGTTCCCTTTTTTATTAATTTCAGGGCGGTGGAGTTAATATTATCGGAATAAAATATTTAAAAGATCCTTATTGTAAAAAAGAATAGAAAAATTGTTGACTTTAGTTTTTACAGGTGGTATATTTATTAAGTCGCTTACGGGCGATAGAGAAATTGATCTTTGAAAACTAAACAAAC
>NZ_NUZU01000231.1 GCF_002567005.1 Bacillus sp. AFS073361 | reverse complement strand
ATGGCTCACCATAGTTTTTTGCTTTAGCAAAATAACTTTCAATATATGGCCCCTTGGTCAAGTGGTTAAGACACCTCCCTTTCACGGAGGTAACACGGGTTCGAATCCCGTAGGGGTCATGGCTTTTGATTGTCAGCAAATGGCTGGCAAGGACGGTCTCCTTGTTGACAATCAATTTAATATTGGTCTGGTAGTTCAGTTGGTTAGAATGCCTGCCTGTCACGCAGGAGGTCGCGGGTTCGAGTCCCGTCCAGACCGCCATATAAGTGGCTCAGTAGCTCAGTCGGTAGAGCAAAGGACTGAAAATCCTTGTGTCGGCGGTTCGATTCCGTCCTGAGCCATAAAAAAAGGAAGCTTGCAAATGCAGGCTTCTTTTTTTTATGCTCCTACTACCTCCTTTTACCAAAAGGACCAATTCCCCCCTGCTGAAAATGTCAGCAATTATACAGTTTTGTTACAGTATAAAGACTATTAATCTATTTACAAAAAGTTATGATAAAGTGAAGAAGGTCTAAAATTCTGGGAAATTCTTTAATTGCAAAAAAATAGATTAAGAGGGTTTTACCGTGGTTTAGGGAGGAAAAATGTTTTTTTTAGATAAAATATCACAAACAAAAAAGTTTTTACTGAAAACGACAATGGTGACTACCATGGCATCATCACTGATTGCCTTTAGTAATGGTCCAGTTGCATTTGCTGATTCATCAGAAACATCGAAGGATTATCATGTCTACCTTGAAGGTACATATATAGGTAATGTTACGGATAAAAATGTGGTGAATAAAATCTTAGCTGAAAAGGCCGATGATCCTGATTTTATGAAGCAAATTCAAGACGTTCCATATCAAGTATTTCCAACGGCTGAAACGGAAACAGAAACAGTTCAGACCATCCGAAATATCTTCCAGCTTCAAACAGAAGCGTCTGCCATCGTGATTGACGGGAAACCAATTGCTTATGTAGAAAATCAAAAGACAGCGGAAGAAGTCATGAAGAAACTGATTCATCAATACGTGCCTGAGGATCAATTAGCGGATCTAAAGGACCGAAAAGCTTCAGATAATACAAACTTACCGGCATTAAAAGAAAATGAGTCTCGCTTATTAGACGTACGACTCTCTAAAAATGTTTCTTTTTCAAATGAAAATACGGCTCCAGAAAAAATTATGTCAGTCGAAGAGGCAGTAACCTTTTTACAAAAAGGGACGCTAACAGAAAAGAAATATGCGATCCAAAAAGGAGATGTACTTGAAATCATTGCCCAAGATCACCATTTGAAGATGGCTGACATCCTAAAGGTGAATCCTGGACTTACTAAAGATACACTCCTAAAGGTTGGCAAGAAAATTAATATCACCGTTCCAAAACCGTTTATTGAAGTAATGGTTGATAAAGAAGTAAACAAAAAGGAAGAAATTCCTTATAAAAAGGATGTAATTGAGGACAAATCTCTGTCAAAAGGGAAAACAAAGGTAAAACAGGAAGGTAAAAACGGTGCTCGCTCCGTTACCTATAAAATTTCCGAACAAAATGGTGCAACCGTAAACAAGGATGAGGAAAATGAAACGATCCTTGAACAGCCTGTTAATGAGATTGTCATCAAAGGAACAAAGGTAACTCCATCACGCGGTGACGGCACCTTTGCATGGCCAACGGTTGGTGGTTATATTTCAAGTAAGCAAGGTCCTAGATGGGGAAGAATGCACAAAGGGATTGATATTGCTAGACCAAGCAACAGAACGATCAAGGCAGCTGATAATGGCGTGGTTGTTTCTGCGGGCTGGGGAGGCGGTTATGGTAATAAGATTATCATTGACCATCGAAATGGCTACCGCACACTATATGGCCATATGTCTTCACTTAAGGTTAAGGTAGGTCAGAGAGTTTCCAAGGGTTCCGCCATTGGAATCATGGGAGCTACAGGAGATGCTACAGGTGTTCACTTGCATTTTGAAGTCTATAAAAACGGCAGCTTGGTAAACCCACTTTCTTATTTAAGATAAAAGATGAGTCTCTAGCTTAATGCTAGAGGCTTTTATTATGGTTATAAAAAAACTAGAATAAATTGGAGGTGGTTCTCTGAATCCAGCTCAAGCGCCCAGCGGCTAGTGTACTTCGCTCTCCGCCCTACGATAAGTCAACATCGAATCGCTTACGCTCTTCGTGTTTCCTTTATCTCGGTTGGAGTGCTCCAGTCCATACGCCGCTAAACGGGCGCTTGCGCTTTTTAATCTTCCAGCCTTACCAATTGGTTATAGGTGAATTTATGTGAATAACATGATACAGTAAAATAGTATAGTTATGACTTCTAGTCTTATTTTATTAAATAGATGAAAGTGAAAAATTGAAAAGGAGCAATGGTATGGAAAAGAAAATTCTTGTTGTTGATGATGAAAAACCAATTGCTGATATTCTCCAGTTTAACTTGAAAAAAGAAGGATACGTTGTTTATTGCGCTTATGATGGGAATGAAGCACTTGAATTGGTCGAAGAAATACAGCCAGATTTAATCCTTTTAGATATTATGCTTCCCTTACGTGATGGGATGGAAGTATGCCGTGAAGTCCGTAAGAAGTATGAAATGCCGATTATCATGTTGACGGCAAAGGACTCTGAAATTGATAAAGTCTTAGGACTTGAGTTGGGTGCAGATGATTATGTGACGAAACCGTTTAGCACTAGAGAACTAATTGCACGCGTCAAGGCTAATTTACGTCGTCACCAACAAATTCTGGCACCGGCAGATGATGAATCTGAAACGAATGAAATCGAGATAGGTTCACTGACTATTCATCCTGATGCCTACATTGTTTCAAAGCGCGGTGAAACGATTGAGTTGACCCACCGTGAATTTGAATTGCTATTCTATTTAGCCAAACATATCGGCCAAGTAATGACCAGGGAACACCTTTTACAAACCGTTTGGGGTTACGATTACTATGGTGACGTCAGGACAGTCGATGTAACAGTGAGAAGATTGCGGGAAAAAATTGAGGACAGCCCTAGCCATCCAACATGGATTGTGACCAGGCGCGGGGTAGGATACTATTTGCGCAATCCTGAACAGGAGTAAAAGGAATGAAGAAGGTTGGTTTCTTTCGCTCTATACACGTAAAGTTCGTTATCATCTATGTCCTCCTTATATTAGTGGCGATGCAAATTATCGGTGTTTATTTTGTCAAACAGTTGGAGGAAACCTTACGGACCAACTTCCAAACATCGTTAAAACAGCGGGTTGAATTGCTGGCCTATAATATTGTCGAGGAAATGGAGAAGGAGAGAACGCCTGAAGATCCAACACTCGAAGAAGATATCAAGAAAATCCTTAGGGATTTTGGTGCAGGTGATATTTCAGAAGTTCAGGTAGTTGAAAATGGCTCCCTAAAAATCCTTGGGACCTCCCATCCTAGTAACCAAGGAGTGGTTGGTCAACGAACCACTAAACTTCAAGTGAAGCAATCTATGGTTTTAGAAGAGGACCAAAGTTCCATTAATATCGATAAACAAACAGGACATCGGATATGGGTCCTCTCAACACCAATTAAGTCGGGGAAAAAGGTTATCGGTGCCATTTATTTGGTAGCTAAAATTGAGAATGTCTTTGAGCAAATGAAAACAATCAATAAGATTTTTGCTACGGGTACGGCGATTGCTCTATCTATTACCGCATTGCTGGGTATATTGTTAGCACAAACGATCACTAGGCCGATTGCTGATATGAAGAAGCAGGCGATCGCGATGACCAAGGGGAATTTTTCAAGAAAAGTTAAGGTCTATGGCAATGATGAAATAGGGACACTGGCGATTACCTTTAATAATTTAACGAAGAAACTGCAGGAAGCACAGGCGATGACAGAAGGGGAACGAAGAAAGCTTTCCACTGTTTTGTCCTATATGACCGATGGTGTAATCGCCACTGACCGTAAAGGCCGCGTGATCTTAATTAATGAACCGGCGGCGGAAATGCTGAATGTTTCACGTGAAACAGTGCTGACCCAGCCCATTGTAGAGTTATTAGATTTAGATGATACGAATTCCTTTGAAGACTTATTGGAAGAAAAGGATTCCATTATTTTAGATTATAGTACGAAAAAGGAACGGTATTTTCTGCGTGCCAATTTCTCCGTAATTCAAAAAGAGACAGGCTTTGTCAATGGTTTAATTGCCGTTCTGCATGATATTACCGACCAAGAAAAAATTGATGCGGAACGGAGAGAGTTTGTCGCCAATGTATCCCATGAGCTGCGGACACCGCTGACAACGATGAGGAGTTACTTAGAGGCGCTCGCAGATGGAGCCTGGCGGGATGAGGAGATTGCTCCGAACTTTTTAGAAGTGACGCGGACTGAAACAGAACGAATGATTCGTCTAGTGAATGACCTGCTCCAGCTTTCAAAAATGGATAGTACGGATTATCGATTGACGATTGAGTGGGTTAACTTTGTTGATTTCTTTGACCGCATTATTGACAGGTTTGAAATGGCAAAGGAGCAAAATGTTACCTTTAAGCGAAAGCTGCCAAAGCATGCGATCTTTGTTGAAGTGGATGAAGATAAAATGACACAGGTTTTATACAATATTATTTCCAATGCGTTAAAGTACTCGCCAGAAGGCGGCCAAGTCACTTTTTCGATGAAAGAGATGGACGATAAAATTATTGTGAGCATTTCAGACCAAGGGGTTGGAATTCCAAAAGAGAATATTAAAAATATCTTTGACCGTTTTTATCGTGTGGATAAAGCGAGAACGCGGAAATTAGGCGGCACAGGCCTAGGTTTGGCGATTGCTAAGGAAATGGTCAATGCTCATGGCGGGGCAATCTGGGCAACAAGTGAGGAAGGAAAGGGAACAAGAATCTCCTTTTCACTCCCATATGAACGTTCTGAAGAGGATGAATGGTCATGAGATACGAGAATATTAAATCAGGAATTCTAATCGTACTAGTTATGGTCAGTATTTTGCTAACTTGGAACCTTTGGACGTACCAACCGAATTATGAAACGATGAAAAGCAACGACTATGTAAAAGAGGTCTCGTTAAGTGAAAAACAAGGGGTTCAAAAAATTGTCAGACCTGACCAGCTTCTTTACCATTTCAAAGGCAAGCATTACGGGACCAAAAACACAGATGAAATGGACAAGGTGATTAAGGAACTCAGCAGTTGGACTTTCTTTGATGTGAAAAAGTATACGAATGAGGTCAAAGACATCAAGGAATTAATCCATGACAGAGGTAAAACGGAAATTATTTTTCCAGGTGATGTCCCGATTGAGTTATATCGCAGTGTATTAAATATTGAAGGAAAAAAGATACCTGCCTTCAACTTCAATCGAATCATTATTAATACAGAGAATTCCGCAAAGGAAAATGGGATTGTCTATTTTGTTTCCACCGAGAGCGAACAAGTTTATATTAGTCACATCTCTTCTGCAAATTTAAATGAGTTTAACCGTAATTTTTATTTGAAGGCAGCAAAATATCCGCGTTATTTTGCTTATCAAGCATCTGAAAAACGGACTATTTTCCTGCCCGAGGCGGTCACAGAGATGATGACCTATAAATATTTGCCTGTTACCCTTGATTCTGAAGAATTCAAAGAAGCGCTTTTTAGCGACCCTAGTTTTGTCCAAAAGAGTTTTGTCCCATCAGGTGAGGAGTACACAAACGATTCTAGTAAAATGACGGTGAATTTTGAAAGTAATCTCCTCAGGTACGTCAATCCGACTGTAGAAGAGAACTTTATCAACACTTCTTATGAGTTAGTGAAACGAAGCATTGATTTTGTCAATCAACATGGAGGTTGGACAGACCCTTATCGCTATGTTGATAAAAATGAATATACCCATACCGTCACCTTCCGCTTATATAGTATGGAAGGCTACCCTGTCTTTAATGGAAATGGCATGACTGAAATTAGTGAGGTTTGGGGACGCGATGAGATCAATAAGTATATTCGCCCAAACATAGCCTTAGAGCTCCCTTTAACCACAGAGATGGTAAAGGTGACCCGTCCTTCAGGACATGATGCTTTGAAATTTTTACAAAACAAAAAGAATTTTAAGCCGAGCCTGCTTGAGGATATGATCTTAGGCTATCGGATGGAACGGGATTCAAAGGAAAATAAACTAATTGTCTTAGAACCCGCCTGGTTCTATCGCTATGATAAATCATGGGGACAGATTACGATGGAAGACCTAGGAGGATCACAGCATGGATTGGAGTAAGATAAAAACTATTTTTATTATCACTTTCTTAATCTTAGATGTGTATCTCTTATATCAATTCATGAAAATACGCGATGCTAATAAATATGAGGTCATTTCTGAGGCCTCATTTGAAGAAAAGTTAAAAGCAGATGAAATCACGTATAAAGACTTTCCTAAGGATCCGATTAAAGCCCAGTATCTTAGTGCCAAGCCCAAGGTGTTTACTCAAGTTGATACGGATAAGCTGAAAGGAAAATCTGAGGACATAAGGGGTATAGGAACGACCACACTCCATGTCACACTAGAAAAGCCGATTAAAATCAAGGCAAAGTTTGAACCCGCTGAGTTATCTACGTTTATGAATGACAATGTCCTTTTTGGTGAGGATTATCAATTTGGCGAGAAAAGTGACAAGGAACAATCCATCACCTACTACCAGACGTCAGACGGTGTCCCTTTATTTAAAAATATAAATGGGATGATTACATTTAAAATTGGTGATAAGAACCAAATTGTTTCCTATGATCAAACCTACCTGGTGGAGATGGAAAAGTTAACGGCCAAGGAAGAGATTTTGGCGCCGTTAAAGGCGATTGAAACCTTACATCAGAAGGGGATGTTGAAGTCGAAGAGCAATATCACCACGATTGAACTTGGCTATTCCACACTCATTCAGTTGGCAGCTTCCCAAGTATTAGCGCCCACATGGCGCTTTGAGGTCAATGGCAAGGAGAGTCTATTTGTGAACGCATTTGAAGGGCAGATTATTCAATTTAATAGCGATGAAAAAAGTAAAGTGGAGTGAAATTGTATGTCTTTAAGTTATAGCATTCTTGCAAGCGGCAGTACAGGAAACGCTCTATATGTAGAGTCTGATGAGCATTCGTTTCTTGTGGATGCGGGATTTAGCGGCAAGCAAATGGAGGCACTTTTTGGACAAATCGATCGCGATATTAGTAAGCTTTCCGGAATATTTGTAACGCATGAACACAGTGATCATATTAAAGGGATTGGGATTCTTGCTCGTAAATACCATTTGCCTGTGTATGCGAATGAAAAAACATGGCGGGCCATGGAAAGTTCAGTCGGTGCCATTCCAACGGAACAAAAATTTGTTTTTAATATGGAAACAGTGAAGAGTTTTGGTTCTGTTGATATTGAGTCATTCGGGGTTTCCCATGATGCGGCGGAGCCTATGTTTTATGTATTCCACCATTCTGGGAAAAAGCTCGTTCTTATCACGGACACAGGATATGTTAGCGACCGAATGAAGGGCACCATTTCGAATGCCGATGTTTATATTTTTGAATCCAACCATGATGTGCAGATGCTGCGGATGGGCAGATATCCATGGAATATTAAGCGTAGGATTTTAAGTGATGTCGGCCATGTTTCCAATGAGGATGCAGCTTTAGCAATGAGTGATGTCATTGGCGATCAAACCAAGCGAATTTATCTTGCCCATTTAAGCATGGACAATAACATGAAGGACTTAGCCAAAATGGCAGTTTCCCAAACCCTTCAAGAGCGAGGGCTGATTGTCGGTGAACAATTCGGACTCTACGACACAGACCCGAAAATCCCAACAGCATTAACAGCTGTGTAATCTAGTTAAACGAACGAGGTGCCTTATGACAGGTACCTCGTTTTTTTATGGCACCATATTGATTGGAGCGAGCGGAAGGTGCGAGACTCCCTCCCCGTGAAGAGCATCCTGGAACGGAAATCAACAGACTAGTTTAACACAGAACGATTTATTAAAAAATTATGAACAAAGTAGTAAGTTTTTATTAATACATAGTAATTAATTAGTAATTTAAAGAAGAGCGAGTATAATTGTAATTATAAGCCAAAATAAACGGTAGGAATCTTTCGGAAAGTGAGGAATGGTGTAAAGTGGGTTATTATGATGATCATTCACAAAACCGCTTCAGGGAACGGAAAGGAAATAGAGGCGGGGTTTTCCTTGCCAGTATCGTTGGGGCCATCCTTGGAGCCATTCTAGTTGTTATTTCTATCCCTGCCCTATCAAATCGTGGAATTCTTCCCTATCAAATTGAAACAAATCAAAACAATGCTGTAGAATCAACGACCAATAATGATAATCAGAATCAGAATTTCACTCAAAAACAAATTTCCTATGATGTGAACACAAACACTACGAAAGCAGTTGATAAGGCTGCCGATGCCGTTGTCGGAATTAATAATATCCAGTCATCAAACTTTTGGTCTGATGAAGAAGCGCCGACACAAGAAGAAGCAGCCGGAACGGGCTCAGGTGTGGTCTACAAGAAAGCAGGAGGAAAGGCTTACGTTGTGACGAATCACCATGTAGTTGAAGGAGCAGCAAAGCTAGAGGTAAGCTTTAGTGATGGAACAAAAATTCCTGCTAAACTGCTCGGCAGTGATGTATGGACCGATTTAGCAGTACTTGAGGTTGATGCGGCCAAGATTAAAAAGGTAGCTGAATTTGGTGATTCCGATCGTTTAAAAATAGGTGAACCGGTCATTGCCATCGGAAATCCGCTTGGTGCGACCTTCTCAGGGTCAGTCACCCAAGGTATTATCTCTGGACTAAAGCGGACGATTCCTGTTGATATTAATCAAGATGGGATCATTGACTGGAATGCAGAAGTACTGCAAACAGATGCGGCAATCAATCCTGGTAACAGCGGCGGGGCATTGATTAATATTGCGGGCCAGCTTGTTGGAATTAACTCCATGAAGATTGCCCAAAATGCTGTAGAAGGAATTGGTTTATCGATTCCGATTAACTCGGCACGGCCGATCATTGATGACCTTGAAAGGTTTGGATCTGTTAAGCGTCCATACATGGGTGTTGATTTAAAGTCAGTCTCTGAAATTCCTGCCTACTACCAAGAAGAAGCATTGAAATTACCTCGAAATATCAATTATGGAGTCGCCTTAAGACAAGTGGTACCGAATTCGCCAGCGGCGCAAGCCGGTTTACAAGAATTAGATGTCATTGTTGAAATGGATGGGGAAAAAATTAATGATGTCATTGATCTTCGGAAACATTTGTACCAGAAAAAGAAAATCGGTGAGCAATTGAAGATTAAATTTTACCGCGATGGAAAGTTGAAGCAAACGACTCTAACTTTATCAGCTGATACAACTCAATAATGTTTGATAAAAAGCAGGAAGGTGACCTAGTCACTTTCCTGTTTTTAATTGTGGTATTATGTATAAGTTATTGAGGGATCTTGTATGACAGTCGATTAACGTGCAAACAATAATAGTAAATAATAACTGTAAGAAAGGTTGACGGATGAAAATGATTTATAGCTGTGAGGAACATGTGGATATTGCCTTAGATGATATTGTGGATGAATTTGAGACATTTCCAGTTTTATCGAAAATAGATGGGGATAACTTATCAACACACTGTGAATATTGTCAAAATCAAGCGACATATGTTGTGGCGAACAAGTGATTCCATACAAGATGTGGATAAAAAATGTGAATATGTGGATAACTTCTGTGGATATCTTGTTTGTAAACTGTTTGTAATAAAGTGAAAAGGGCTGTGGATTGTGAATATCTCGATTATTACGGTTGGCAAATTAAAAGAGAAATATTTAAAGCAGGGTATTGAGGAATATTTAAAACGGCTGACGGCTTATGCAAAGGTCGACGTGATTGAAGTTCCTGATGAAAAAGCACCAGAAGTATTAAGTGAGTTAGAAATGGTCCAAGTAAAGCAAAAAGAAGGCGAACGAATTTTGGCAAAGATTAGCCAAGATACATATGTCATTGCACTAGCGATTCAAGGTAAGTTAGGATCATCCGAAGAACTAGCGGATTCACTAGAAAAAAAAGCAACCTATGGAAAAAGTAAAATCGCCTTCGTGATTGGCGGATCGCTGGGGTTGAGTGAGGAAGTGATTAAACGATCGAATGAACAACTTTCCTTTTCACGGATGACCTTCCCCCACCAATTGATGAGGCTCATCCTCGTCGAGCAGATTTATCGAGCCTTTCGGATTAATCGCGGTGAACCGTATCATAAGTAAATGAGGTTTTGGTAAATTGGCAAAAAATAATCCAAGGATTCTATACCATTTCTTCTTTTTCCAACAGGGTTGGGTCATCGACAATCGCCCTTGATGACCTTTTCTTGTTTTTTTAATTGGTGCGAGAACTGTCACTGTGGTTTTTCTAAAGAAACAAGTTTGCATTAAATCGATCTTTTCGGTATGGGTCATAAAAACCATCTGTTAGGACCCAATCAGAAAAGTCGTCTTTTTTATACAAGTTATTTTCTGGCCTGTGTGAACGCATAGGGAGATCACCAATGAAGATAGCTTTTTTTGCTACGCGTTTTAATTCGCTGATTGCTTGTTGGGCGTATTCATCCGAATCAAAGTACATAAATACACCATAATAAATTATTTTATCAAAGCTTTTATCCTTGAAAATTATATAAATTAGTTTGAGGGTAACTTATGAAACGTTGGTAGAAAAGAGGAAAGTTCAAATAAAGCACAAGAATGAATAGTTTCGAAGAGGAAATCTAATATCTTAAAAAATTTAGAAAATACTCTATTTTTATTATGATGACTGTTGACCGTCGACAAAAAATGTATTATATTAAATTCAGTTAATTGAAATCGGTTTCAAATTGATTTTATAGAAAGGAGTCGTTTTGTGGTTATAATAGAACAAAATCCTGGATGCAACAAACGAAGCTAGGAGGTAAAAGGAGATTTGAAACAAAGAGTTTAATTGAACATTGATTTCGATGAGAGAGTACTTGATGCTTCCAACAATAGTCAACGAATCTCCTTAACTGGCATAATTAGCAGCGGGAAAGTTACTTACCTAAGGAATTGCGGATTTAAGGGGAATGTTCGAAAAGTAATTCTTATAAAAGAACCTCAACTATCTTTGATGCTTTAGCAGGGAAAAGGCAGAAAGAGAAACGCAAAATCATATTGAAAATGATTTACAAACACTCAAATCATTATTCAACACAGGGGGCAACATTTTATGGCAAAACCTTTACTGGCACAGTCCAATTCACAACCGGCTATTCAGCCACAAAAACCGCAGGGTGCATATAAAACATTATTTGGATCCTGGTTGGGATGGCTTTTTGATGCACTTGACGCAGGTATTTTTGGATTTGTTATTTTGGCAATTTCTGCATCATTTAAAGTAGATATTAGTGCTGTCGTTGGTACTGTTGCCTGGTTCCTTTTAGCGACAGGGATTGGCGGATACTTCCTAGGTAATATCTCTGACCATATTGGAAGAAAGAAAACGCTTTTGATTTCGGTTTTGGCTTACGGAATTGGAACATTCCTTTGTGGTTTAGCTGATAGCGTTGTACAGTTAAATATTTATCGTTTTATCGTTGGTATTGCTGTCGGTGGACTTTGGTCCGCAGCTGCAGCGCTGATTTCGGAGGTTTGGGCGCCTGAGAAACGTGCAAAGGCAATCTCCTTCATGCAAACGGGCTGGGCAGGTGGAAACCTTTTAGCCGCCATTTTCGCTTGGTCCATTTTAAATCCAACAGATCCTGAATCATGGAGAAATCTTTTCATGATTGCCAGTTTTCCGGCCTTTGCTACGGTATTGTATATTGCTTTCTTTGTAAAAGAATCTCCAGTTTGGATTGCAAACCGCGACTTTATCAAGAACAATGCAAATAAAGCCAGTCTCGGAACAATTTTTAAACCTGAATTCTTAAAAATTACTTTACTTGCACTTGCTGTTTCTGTTCTTGGAATGTTGGGATATTGGATTATTTTCACATTTGTCCCTACATATCTTCAAAAAGTGCTGGGTATTCGTATCGATATGGCTCCTGTTTTCCTGATTTGGACTGGTGTCGGGGCAATGATTGGGTATATTGTATACGGTTACATGGCTGATAAAATCGGCCGCAGGAAATCGTTTATGTTCTTTTTCCTGGGAATGACAGTAATCGTGCCAGTCTTCACGTATGTATCAAGCCACATGCCGTTAACTGATGGAAAGTTGATTTTAACTGGTTCAAACGTTATGATTCTGGGATTTATCTCAGCATTGCTTGGTTTCTTTACAGGCTACTTCAGCGGCTTTGGGGCTTGGTATTCTGAGTTATTCCCAACAAGTATTCGCTCAACCGCAGCAGGCTTCTGTTTTAACTTTGGACGAGTGGGAGCTATTGCGGGAATTGTGATTATTCCTAAGCTCCTTGCGGGGGGACTCTCCTATCCTGTTGTTATTACAACCGCAGCACTTTCTTACTTTGCCGCTGCCTTCCTTGTTTTGGCTATACCGGAAACAAAAGGTGTACAGCTGACAAGCGGAAATTAATAAAATTTGCAGTTGACAATACTTCTCTTCCTGAGCGAAAATGTACGAGGAGAAGTATTGTAAATTTAACCTCTTAAATGAGCTTAAAGATCTGCCTGTGGCAGTCAAAAAATCGGATGCACTGACATTTGTTGTGGGAATGTATCCGAAATTTTATTATCGTCGACGGTCGACAGTCAACGATGTACAACGGAAATTTGTTATGAAAGATGCTTTTGCATCTCTAATTTAAATACAACGAGTTTAGGAGATGACTGTGATGGGAAGAAGAGCACTTGAAGGATTAAAAGTGTTGGAAATGGGTCAGTTGATTGCGGGGCCATTTGCTTCTCGTTTATTAGCCGAGTTCGGCGCAGATGTAGTCAAGGTGGAGGCACCGGCAAAAGGAGATCCAATCCGTACATGGCGTGTCGTTGAAAACGGCACAAGCCTATGGTGGTATGTCCAATCCAGAAATAAAAAATCCATTACAATTGATCTTAGACAAGAGGAAGGGCAAGCACTTATTCGTAGCTTAGTAAAAGAGATTGATATTTTAATAGAAAACTTCCGTCCCGGAACAATGGAAAAATGGGGCCTGAGCTACGAGGAGTTAAAGGAAATTAATCCACGATTAATTATGATCCGGGTTTCCGGATATGGCCAGGATGGACCATATCGTGATAATCCGGGATTTGGTTCCATTGGGGAAGCGATGGGTGGACTCCGCTACATAACAGGTTATCCTGACCGCCCGCCAACCCGTGTTGGAATAAGTATTGGAGATTCATTATCTGCCCTTTACGCTGTAATCGGAGCATTAATGGCTGTTTATCACCGCGATGTAAATAGAACTAATGAAGGACAGGTGATTGATGTTGCCCTTTATGAATCTGTTTTCAGTTTAATGGAAAGTACCATTCCAGAATTTGATCGTGCAGGAGTCATTAGAGAAAGAACAGGAAGTACATTGCCTGGAATTACTCCATCCAACACCTATAAGTGTGCAGATGGAAAGTATGTGGTAATCGGCGCCAATGGTGATGCAATTTTTAAAAGATTGATGAATGCTTTGGGACGCGAAGATATTGCGGAAGATCCACGCTACGAAAATAATGCCAAGCGTTCGGAGCACGCGGAATACCTTGATGGAATTATTGAAGATTGGACAAAGTCCTTGCCATTTGAGGAAGTTTTCAAATTCCTGGATAACGCGAAGGTGCCGGCCGGATCAATTTACTCTGTTGAGGATATTTTGAATGACCCACACTACCAAGCTCGGCAAATGATTCAGGAAGTAGCCGTTGAGGGCCTGGGAAAATTAAAAATGCCAGGGATTGTTCCAAAAATGAGTGCTACCCCTGGGGAAATCGAATGGGCGGGTCCTAAGCTTGGGCAGCATACGGAGGATGTATTGAGAGGGAAACTCGGCTTAACAAAGGAGCAGATTCAAGGTCTAAAAGACAACGGGATTATTTAAAGAAAGGGCTGAATTGGGATGGGGATGACGATAGCTGAAAAAATACTTGCCAAAGCTTCTGGTCAGTCTGGTGTTAAGGCGGGGGATATTGTATGGGCACAGGTTGATATTGCCCTTATGCATGATTTATTGGGACCATGGCTCGTAGACGGCGGATTTAAGCGTTTGGGTGGAAAATTGCATGATAAAGAAAAGGTAGTCGTTGTATCCGATCATTGCACACCGCCGGCAACCGTCCAGCAGGCAAATATTTTAAAATACACCCGTGATTGGGCTCGGGAGCATGATCTTTCGTATTATTATGAGTTCGAAGGGCCATGTCATCAGGTTATTGCAGAACACGGACATGTCCGTCCCGGCAGAGTGATTTTAGGTACGGATTCCCATACTTGCATGGCTGGAGGTCTTGGAGCATTTGCAACTGGGATTGGTTCAACCGAAATGATCGGAGTTTTATTAACCGGGGAAACATGGTTAAAAGTTCCTGAAACCATCAAGATTGTATGGGACGGTGAGCTGCCTGAAGGTGTCTATGCCAAAGATATGGTTTTAAAAACAATAAAGGACCTTGGCCATGCGGGTGCTACCTATCAGGCTATTGAGTTTTCAGGTACCGCTATTCGAAATCTTTCCATTGATGAGCGTCTTGTATTATCCAATATGGCAGTGGAAGCTGGTGCAAAAGCAGGTTTAATTGAACCGGATGAAAAAGTGATCGAATACCTGAAATTAAAAGGTGTAACGGATGATATTGAACTGATTGCAAGTGACGAAGATGCGGAATATGTTCGTACGATCCATTACAATGCGTCAGAGTTGGAGCCGCAAGTTGCTTGCCCTCATGAAGTGGATAATGTTCATCCTATTAGCGCGGTTGAAGGAATTAAGGTTGACCAAGTCTATCTTGGTTCATGCACAAATGGAAGATTAAGTGATTTAAGAATTGCTGCTCAAATATTAAAAGGAAAAAAAATCGCTAAAGGGATCCGCTGTTTGGTTGTGCCGGCATCCCAATATATTTGGTCGCAGGCAAGCAAAGAGGGACTGTTGAATATTTTTTCCGAAGCGGGTTGTGTGGTTAATATGCCTTCATGTGGTGCATGTGGTGGATTTACCAGTGGTGTTATTGGAGATGGTGAAGTCGTCATGTCATCATCGAATCGAAACTTCAGGGGAAGAATGGGCAGTCCAAAAGGCGAGGTTTACCTGGGCTCTCCTGCATCCGTTGCAGCAACAGCGCTGGAGGGAAAAATAACAGATCCAAAAAAATATTTATTGAAGGGAGTCATGTAAATGTCTTTCATCATCAGAGGACGTGTATGGAAGTATGGTGACAATATTAACACAGACATCATCTCTCCTGGACAATATATGAGCCTGTCGGTCGAAAAGCAGGCTGAGCATGCCATGGAAGCGATCGACCCGACTTTCCATGAAAAGGTTCAGCCAGGTGATATTATAGTAGCGGGAAATAACTTTGGTTCCGGATCAAGCCGTGAAACCGCGCAAATGGTGTTAAAGCACCATCAGATCGGGGCCATTGTCGCGAACTCCTTTGCACGGATTTTTTACCGCAACTCCATTAATGTAGGTCTGCCTGTAGTGGAGATGTCCGATACCTCCATCATTCAGGAGGGTGACGAAATTGAGATTGATTTGCTTGCTGGCAAAATTATTAATTATACGCAGCAAGCTGAATATAAAGGAACAAAGCTGCCTGAGCATTTAATTGAGATGGTAAAGATTGGTGGATTGGAACCCTATTTAGCAAAGAAACTGGGAATCTCTTAATTTTTTAAATAAAGGAGGGCTATAAAAGTGAATCTTCCCAACAAAGTTGAAATAATCGAAGTAGGGCCAAGGGATGGAATTCAAAACGAATCCACTTTTATCTCTACTGAAAATAAGATTGAACTGATCAATGCCTTGAATAAAACAGGGATTAAAAGAATGGAAGCCACTTCTTTTGTTCATCCGAAATATGTTCCGCAAATGAAGGATGCAAAGGAAGTACTTGAGGGGATCGACCGGGACCCTTCCATTCAATATATGGCCCTGATTCCGAATGAAAAAGGTTGCGACCGGGCTATGGAAAGTGGAATCAAAGCACTTTCGCTTGTGGTAGGCGCCAGTGACAGCTTTAATTTAAAAAATGTAAAAATGACGAGAGAACAGTCAATCCAAAGTTTTGAAACTGTAATCAAAAAGGCAAAAGAACAAGATATCTTTATTCGATATAATATCGCCACCTCTTTTTGGTGTCCATTTGAAGGAAAAGTAGATTCAGATTTGGTCCTTGATCTTGTGGAAAAGGCAGAGAACCTCGGGGTGGATGAAATTGTTCTCTGTGATACGATTGGTCGAGCAAATCCGGCGCAGGTTTTTGATTTATTTGAAAAAGTTATGTCTTTACAAACAACAGCAATGATTACGGCTCATTTCCATGATACATATGGCATGGCCTTATCCAATGTAGTTGCTGCATTGCAAACGGGAGTAACCCGCTTTGACGCTTCAATCGGCGGTCTTGGGGGCTGTCCATTTGCACCTGGTGCAGCTGGAAATTCGTCGACTGAGGATATTGTTTTTATGCTTCATGAAATGGGAATTGAAACCGGAATTGATCTAAAACAGCTTCTGGCTTGTGTCGAAATGGTCAAGCCGTTAACCAATCGGAATTTAACAGGTCATCTTCATAAGGTTTAGGGATGCAAACTTTAATTTAACTACTAGGGGGAAACAACAATGTCAACAAATTATCGTGTAGGTTTAATCGTACCAAGTTCAAATACAACAATGGAAACTGAAATTCCAGCCATGCTTCAAGCAAGACAGCAGCTAAACCCTGAAGAAACATTTACTTTCCATTCTTCAAGAATGCGGATGATGCATGTGAACCCTGAAGAATTGAAAAAGATGGATGTGGATAGTGTACGTTGTGCCGTAGAGCTATCCGATGCTCGTTGTGATGTACTTGCTTACGCATGTTTAATTGCGATCATGTGTCAGGGCCCGGGCTACCACCAAATTTCAGAAGAAAAGCTTGGTAATGCAACGGACGAAAATGGAGCACGTACTCCAATTGTCAGCAGCGCAGGGGCTCTTATTGAAGGAATCCAAACAATAGGCGCAAAGAAGGTTTCCATTATTACGCCATACATGAAGCCTTTAACCAATATGGTGATTGAGTATTTGAATACAGCTGGCATTGAAGTCATTGATTCTATCAGTCTTGAAGTTCCGGATAACTTAGAGGTAGGAAGATTGAATCCAATGAACCTTATTGAGCATGCTGACCGCCTCAACATTGAAGGAGCAGATGCGGTTGTATTATCGGCATGTGTTCAAATGCCTTCACTTCCTGCCATTCAAAAGGTACAGGACCGCCTGGGGCTTCCAGTTCTATCGGCTGCCACTTCGACTGTTTATAAAATTTTGAAGGGATTAAACTTAAAAACAGAGGTGCCTAATGCTGGTCACTTACTGTCCGGTAAGTTTTAAGTCCAAGAATCGATCTGAAAAAAGGCGGCATAATCGAAGCCGCCTTTTTAATCTAAAAGATTAGGAGAATACACCATGAAAAAAAAGTATAGGATCGCGGTAATCGCTGGAGATGGCATTGGCCCGGAGGTTTTAACGGAAGGAATCAAGGTCCTGAACAAAGTGGCAGAATTAGATGGAGGCTTTGAGTTTGAATTTACCCATTTTCCATGGGGATGTGGGTATTATACCCAGTATGGGAAAATGATGGATGAGGACGGACTCGAGCAGTTAAAAGACTTTGATGCCATATACTTGGGAGCCGTAGGTTATCCTGGTGTACCGGACCATATCTCGTTATGGGATCTTTTATTAAAAATTCGCAAAGGCTTCGATCAGTATGTGAATCTTCGTCCAATTAAGCTGTTGAATGGTGCGCCTTGCCCACTCAAGGATGTTTCCCGTGATCAGATCGACATGCTGGTTATCAGGGAAAACAGCGAAGGTGAATATGCAGGTGCAGGTGATTGGCTTTTTAAAGGGAAGCCCCATGAAGTGGTGTTGCAAACAGGTATTTTTTCCAGAAACGGTGTGGAGAGAATCATCCGTTATGCCTATGAAGAAGCGCGAAAGCAAGGCAAATCACTTACCAGTATCAGCAAAGGGAATGCGCTGAATTACTCCATGGTTTTTTGGGATCAGGTATTTGAAGAAGTGGGAGAAGAATATCCGGATGTTAAAACCTATTCTTACTTAGTGGACGCAGCGGCTATGTTTTTTGTTAAACAGCCATGGCGTTTTGAAATTGTGGTTACTTCCAATTTATTCGGGGATATTATTACCGACTTGGGAGCTGCTATTGCCGGAGGTCTAGGCCTGGCTGCCGGGGCAAATATTAATCCAACTTTGGAGTTTCCATCGATGTTTGAGCCCATTCACGGATCTGCACCTGATATTGCCGGAAAAAATATTGCAAATCCTTTGGCATCTATTTGGTCTGCAAGCCAAATACTGGATTTCTTTGGCCATGATGATTGGGGGAAAGAGGTTCTTAACTCGATTGAACAGGTTATGACAGAAGGCAAAGTCCTTACCCCCGATATGGGCGGTAATTCAACAACACAGGATGTAGGACAAGCAGTTGCAGGAAGTTTACGAAATCCGCAAGCTTTGAAAATCAACGAATAGAAGGGAATATCCGAACACTTTTTGGGATAAGGGAAATGATAAATTCTTAACCGGTTTTCGGAACAGGGAGTATCGAATGGCACTCCCTTTCGTTATTTTTAATGTTTAAAACGACCGTTTAAAAGTCGGTTGACTGTCTACATTGACTATGATACATTAAACTCAATTCGGGGATAAATTACGATAAGCTGGGAGGTGTGTGATACGATGATGCAGGTAATAAAAAGTGATCCGCTTCATCTCCAACTATATGCTGCTATTAAAAAGCGTTTGGTGCAAGGGGAATATGAACCAGGTGAGCGGATAGTGGAAACCAGGTTGGCAGAGAGCTTCCAAATCAGCCGTGCTCCAGTAAGGGAAGCGATTCGAATGCTGATACAAGATGGTTTATTAGAGCAAAGAGGAAAGAGTATCCGGGTTTATCAGCCAAACTATCAAGAAATTTTGAACTTGTTTCTCTGCAGACAAAATTTAGAGTCTTTAGCTGCACGTTTAGCCGCAGAGAGAGCAAGCGAAGAACAGAAAGAAGCTTTATTAGAAACCATTCGTCTTACACGCGATGCTTGGGCTAAACAAGATGAGGATGCTGTATTTGAGTTGAATACCAGGTTCCATCATATTATTGCCAAAGCAGCTGTAAATGATCCTTTGTTACATTTAATCAATACGATAGACGCAAAAGTGATGTATGCCAGAAATGTCATTTTTAAAGATTTAATTCAAAATATCCGTTTTATTGATCAGCATGAAAGCATTGTCAGGGCCATTATTCAACAGAATCCAAATCTGGCCGAAGCAGAAATGAAAAATCATCTGCAACATGATATCGAAGTGTATAAAAAAGCACATCCTCATATTTAAAAGAAAACCACGTCAGCGAATAATGGAAAAATAGGCCATGTACACTTTTTTATAAAAGGCTCTGTTGTAACTGAATGTTGACTTCACTGTATTTGTGAAAAATAAACGGTAAAATTCCGTTTAAATTGGGAAATATCCATATTTACTTAAAAATAAAGGAAGTTTTTCCGTTTGTATTACCAATCTTTGGATTTTATCCTATTTAGAGCAGTTAATCGGAATATCTACGCGTATTCCTGCTTCGTAAGATTCCTCTTTATACATTAGCCGGAAATTCTCCGCCTATGAATTCTCATACCAACACGAAAAATCAACAATGAATAATAACAGGACTTCTTATTTAAATGACGTGTCTTTTAAAGCATACTTTTTGTTATCTAACCTCATTTTGATGCATTACGGGGAACCTTATCAAAAGTAAATGAGGTTTTTTGTTTTTTAAATTTTTGGTTGTTATTAAGATAAAGTTTCAACGTTATGGATGACTTTTTGAAACAATAGAGGTCTCATCCTTAATTGAATTACTAATGATGGTTAAAATAAGCGGAGGTTTTCCGATTAAATGAAGAATAGAGCTCGCTTCTGAGCAAAATAAGCGGAAACTTTCCGGCTAAGCAAATCAAAATGACCGGATTTTCACGTTTTTTGAGTCAATAAGCGGAATTTCTCCGTCTATTTTAGCCACTTTTAGCGCTATTTCATAATTAAGAGGAATTTCGAGACTGTCGATTAAGTT
>NZ_NUZU01000230.1 GCF_002567005.1 Bacillus sp. AFS073361 | reverse complement strand
TTAAAAATGACTCCTGACAGCAACGTTAAGTAAATGGTTTACAATGATTTATTTAGTCGTAGGTATGGGTGTGATGCTAATGATTCTAATTCGTGTTGGTTTAGCGGTCGTCAACTTTGAGGTATCAGAAGAAAAAAATAATGAACTGCAAAAACTTATAAAAAAGCAAAAGACATCTAAACAAAAAAAATAATCATTTTTGAATTAACAAAGCAACGAATACTAGCCCTTACCGTACAACCAAAGCAAGGAATTTTTTTAGCATGAGGTTTATCTTGAAGTGGAGGAAAATACTATTATTATCATGATTGTTAACACAAAATAACCAAATCCAATCTCTTTATTTTTGTCCCCCAATATTTTACATAGCAGGCTTTCAATCAGCTGGTTAAGAATTAGTAAAGCAATAAATAAAGGAATAAGTATTAATGGGTTATTTCTCACGAGATTATAATCAAAAAACTGGATTGCCATAAAAACAAAAATATAAGATATTAATCCACTAATATTTCTGGAACCTCGTTTAAAAAGCCATCTAACTAACTGTTTTATTTGATTCAATAAAAAAATCTCCATTTCGACTATTGTGAATTTATAATAATACGTATATATAATTGTAACATATTTCCATGAATGAGAAGGAACAAGAAATAAGGGCTTTTGCACAAGAATTTAAAGATCTATGTGAAGATGCAATAAAACAAAAGAAACACATATACGCTATAGGAGATTAGGTAATTTTTCTTCTCAGACTCAGTTTCCACCATTTTCAGCTATCGGATGTAAGAGTTTAAGGACGTTTACTGCTTCAGAGTTTATTCTTATTCCAACCCTTTTTAATAATCAATGGAGAAAATAAGTTATGACACAGTTATTTGTAGGAATTAGTTGTATTATTATTGGATTTGGTTTAAGTTCACTTAGTTTTTATGAAGTTAAAGATGGTTTAAAAATTCTATTTGAAGAGCGAAGTAAGATAAAGAAGGTTGCCTTTTTCTTTACCATATTTGAATATGTGACAGGGATTTTTATGGTTGGAATCCTGCTGATTTTATTTGGCATAATTGCCATTGTATTAACATTTTTATGAAATAAACTGTTGAACTAACAGTTGCTTAAGTAAAAGACGGGATGCTGCGGCGATCCCGTTTTCTTATTCTATCGGGGCAGGTTAATTACTTAAAAAATTACCCTGTTCCCAAGAACTAATTTTTCTAAATGAGATAATATAATGAACATAGATGTTGGTTAAAAAGGAGAAAAGAAAGGAGATGCTTATGGTTGAGTAATAGTAAAAAAAGATCTGATTCAAAAAATTGTCCAAATTGCGAGAAGAATCCATGTTGTTGTCCAATCGGAAATACTAATAAGAATACTTTTAACCCGACAATTAACGTCAATCCTGTAATTAATATTTCATCTACACCAGTTAACGGTGAACAGGGATTGCTTACAGAATTTGATGGAAGTGTATTACCGGGAAGTGATTTCGAACCTATTAGATTGACACCTATTACAATAGGGACAGCCACTTTGCATATAGATGATCCGAGTGATCGCGTTTTGTTACATGCAACTATTCATTCCATAAATCCTAATACCTTTCCTATATTGATACGATTTTCTATCTTCCGCAATGGAACTGAAATATTTAGCACGACCGATAATATCCCATTTCTAGAATTTATGCCAGCTACAACAACTGGTTTTTCATTCTTAGATAAGGCACCTTTAGCTGACGTCTCTCCCTCAGGGTTAGTCCTATATGAACTTAAAACAAATAGCTTACGAAGTGAAGCATCTTTCAAAGTCGGTGGTTCCAGCGATACAGATTTTATTGTTTTTACTGCTTCTAAAATCAAAGCCAACAATCCAAACAACATTTAACTTGTTTGTTCCAACGTTTAAGTTAAAATAAGGCGATTGCTACGGTGCAGTCGTTTTTTTCGTGCTCAATGTTCTACTAGATGGTTGTTATTCAATTAAAGGAAAACCATTTATTATAGTGGGGAATGTAACATAATTGATATTTTCTTACAACCAGGGCAATTTCTGTCTTTGTCTTATTCCACTGGTTACATAATTTGGAATGATAAATCAGAATCATTCATTTTAGAAAATCAATAATGAAAAACATCGGAATTGGGGCTGATATTATTTAGGAGTTGTGTATTTTTTTTGAGTCCATAAAAAAACGTTGGTTATAAATTTTGCTGCTAATAATACAAAAATATAGCCAATTAAAAGATGAACATAGTTTGTATTTCCGTACATTCTAAATAACCCTAGTTCAACTAGTATCGGTTTTATAGCAAATGCAAAAATTATTGCAGTAATAAAGGAATATATGTAGTAATTTTTTTTATTATTTAATGTCCATTGATAAACAAGCATAAAAGAAACTGGGACTAGACTTGAATCTATAGCTAAACCAGGCAGATGAGGAATTAATGGAATTGGATAATTCCAGAACCCAGCATGCTTTCCGAATAAGTCCACATAAGCAAATATTATATGAATACTATAACCAAAAAAGCCAATTAAAAAAATTTTATTTTTATCAATTTTAAAAAAAAGTATGATAAGCGGACCAATCAGAAATGCTACCAAAATCCAGTATTCAAAAGAAGCATACAGTTCATATTCTTTCCAATAATCAATTAAATCGTTTGTGGACCTTTTCCCCATTTTTACTATTTCATCAAATTTATCAATACGGGTATTTTCCAAATTTTCCACCCTTTATAATTTACATTATTTGTGAAAATATTTTCCGCCAGATTATAAATTTTATTCATAAATTACTCTTTTTCTAAATTATTTTAGGTTTTAAAACCTTGCTACAGAGGCTTCCTATGGTATCTGTTAACGCATTTGCTTCTTCCACTAATGGGTACATTACTGGGACAACTGTAATGCTTTTCTTTTTGAAGTAACGGGGCAGTTTAATAATATATCTTCCATTTGTTTAATTGTGTACCTGCTCATGTTATAATGAGGAACTTAGGATAATTACGACTTTTACTCATAATTTGAACGGATGCCAAGAAAAGCCTCCGACTAGCGATAAAATATGGGGGTTAAGAGAATGAATAAACGATGGACGATTGGTAAAATTAAAGAATTTGTTGAGAACAATTCAGAAAGTAAGTTGCTAACGACGGAATATCACGGTTTTTCTCAAAAGTTACTGTTTAAATGTACATGTGGTAGCAACTTTGAAAAAACATTTACGAAATTTAAAAATAATAACCAACGTAAATGTGACGTGTGCCAACCGCAAAAAGAGTCACGTTAAACGTATATAACGGGTGCGTTGATCCAATTAGGATTAACGCATTTTTTATTGAACTTCTTATTGAACAAATGGGGCAGCTTAACACAACAAGTGCTTCCTTTTTAGGAGTAGTTGCAGGATTAATTATCTTTTGTGTGGAATGTTTAAACAAATACATAGCACATCTGAAAAGGAGTGGGAGAAACTATGAAAACACGAGTAACGGAGATTTTTGGAATTAAATATCCAATAGTACAAGGGGGACTTGCCTACCTTGCTTTTGCTGAACTGGCTGCTGCGGTCTCGAATGCAGGAGGACTCGGACAGATTACTGCTGCAACACTAGGCTCAACTGAAAA
Organism: Bacillus sp. AFS073361; assembly: GCF_002567005.1. Lineage (GTDB taxonomy): Bacteria > Bacillota > Bacilli > Bacillales > Cytobacillaceae > Neobacillus. The sequence goes on along the minus strand of NZ_NUZU01000230.1, from coordinate 7,762 downwards.
ACTTCGTGAGGAAATTCGTAAAGTACGCTCACTTACCAATAAGCCATTCGCCGTAAACTTTGCTATTGCAAGGCACGATGGGCAATATAAGGAATTGCTTGAGGTTGCTATTGAAGAGAAGGTACCTGCAATTTCTATAACAGGAGCAAATCCCCAACCTATTTTTGAACGTATAAAAGGAGAAAATATTAGAACGCTTGTCCTTGTTGCAGGTGTTAGACAGGCACAAAAAGCAGAACAACTCGGTGCTGATGCTGTAATGGCAGTTGGACAAGAAGGCGGTGGACATTTAGGACGAGACGATATTGGTACAATGGTACTTATTCCTCGTGTAGTCGATTCCGTATCGATTCCAGTGTTAGCGAGCGGTGGGATTGGCGACGGACGAGGTTTATTGGCAGCTTTTGCACTTGGGGCAGAAGGAATTGAAATGGGTACTCGCTTTATTGCTACTCAAGAATGCGTTCACGCAAACGAGAAATATAAGCAGGCAATTGTTAATGCGAAAGAGTCGGATACAGTAATTATAAAAAGAACAATAGGTTCACCAGGACGTGTCTTGAAAAGTGAATTTACTCTGGATATTATCGAACGTGAAAAAGAGGGAGCAACCTATGAAGACCTGCAAGATATAATTAGCGGAAAGGCTAATTGCAGGTATATCTATGATGGAAATGAAGCAGAAGGATTCGGATGGGCTGGACAGGTCATCGGTCTTATAGACAATGTTCCTACGGTTCAGGAGTTATTTGACCAAATGATTCTTACGGCAGAAAAAGGATTGAGTCGTATAGGTAATATTATCGGAGAACGAGCCCATCGATAATCTTTTACTATATTTATGGGACATTATCTAAATCGTTAATGGTTGCTGCGGCAACCATTTTTTATTATGAAATTAAAGTTTGTGAAATGATGTACATAAGCTAACGGGTGCAAGAGTTAAACAAGAGGTTGCTGTAGCAGCGTCTTTTTTTCTTATTGAACTTACTAAACAGGATAGTTAAATAAGGTATTTACAATCACAAAGATGAATTATATATATCCCCAAAAAAGTATTCTTTTCTATTGATTTTAGAGGATTTTGAGTATTTTTTTTACTTGATATGCATTTGATGCTACCTTAATATAAACAAGTGCAAAAGTTTTTAAATAAGAGGTGTAATTATGAAGTTTGATGAGTTTACAGTTGGACAGGTGTTTGAAACTAAGTCCTTCAAAATGACAAAAGCGGATATTATGAGATTTGCAAGAGAATTTGATCCTCAATATATGCATTTAGATGAGGAAAAAGCAAAGCAGGGGAGATTTGATGGAATCATCGCTTCCGGACTACATACATTAAGCATTTCAGTAAGGCTTTGGATTGAACAAGGTATCTATGGTGATGATATCATCGCTGGAACAGGGATGAATAATATGAAATTTATAAAACCGGTGTATCCTGGTGATGAATTGTATATCATCGCCGAGGTTATCGATAAGAAAGCGACGAAGAATGAATCGGGAATCATTACTGTATTGTTATCTACTTACAACGATAAAGAAGATAAAGTATTAGAAGTACACCTGTCGGGATTGATTAAGCGATGATGTGTTGTAATTGAAAATAAGTGAAATAATCTACACAAGTCAATCGGCCGTATAAGTAAGCCGGACTATAGTTTATATGCTTTTAATGTTTGCGGCGAAAAGCCTTCAATACGTTTATCAGATTCATACGTTACCCATACTTGAGATAATAACAAGTTCATCTCTAAAAAGTAAAAAATTCTTGCAGCATATTTAGGCATAATAATTTTTATTAAGTTTTGGATAACTCCAGAAAAAATGAAAAAAATACGAAAAAAAGAAGAGTGGAGGGTTTACAATGTCTTTTTGTACTAATGAAGAGGGTAAGTTTGAAATCGATACCAATATTAATTTCCGTGAATCCATACCAAACGTTGATAAAAATTTAAATGGAGATTTTTTGACCGATGAAGCCTTCACTGTTTTTTACGATGAAAAAACAGGAGAAATCATTCCCGTGGAATATTTAAACCGTCATAGTGGATTTACCGAAGACGGTAGAACCTTAATGATCATTGATGGAATGGTATATAGTAGAAGATGAATCCCGATTCTGGAGGATTAAGATCTGGCCAAGAAAAAATTATCCATTAAAATTGATACATTACAAAAAAACAATTTTAGCGTGGATGATTCGGATTATATTTGGGCTGTGGTGGATGTTTGATTTTCCTGTTCCTGTACTTAATTTACATTTCATTTTGCTTGGAACTTCTTCATAAACCAGTCATCATCATAACCCGACAGCAAGTCTGCCGGGTTATTTTTAGATGAAAAAGAGGGATTTTAATAAATTTTGCCCGAACGTAGATCCGAACTTGCCCTTGCTCATAGCTGTTCTCCTGGTCCCCGTATCTTAAAGATTTAAGTATATAAAAAAAACCTATAGATGAAACACTCTTTTTCAAGTGTCCTATCTATAGGTACCATATTAAAAGCTAGACTTTTGAATTACACTTGGCCATTAGGAACGAACCTTTTCCCTCTCAGCCATTTAATCAGGCTCAAGATGATAAAACCAATCATGATATACGAATACCATTGAATAGCGTGGGTAAGACCAATCAATTCTCCAATATATCCAAGTGTCACCATAGGAATGCTGATGCCTAAGTAGGTTACTACGAAAAATAATGATGTCAAATTAGTCCGCATCTCATTTGTGGAAATTTGGTTCAGATAAGCTAAGCTGCCGGCATAGCTAGGACCGTTCCCTAATCCAATCAAGACCGTTGTTAATATAAGGAAGAATAATGACTTTGTAAATAAGGTAACAACGAGAAAGATTAGCCCAATAATTAATAAAATATAGCCTATAATGATTGACCGAAAGGCAGACTGTTTTCTCAACATGATCTGATGTAAGGTGGACACGCCTAAAACTAAAGCGACCATCGTCCCGGATAAACTTAAACTCGCATGACTAGTAAAAAGTCCAAGGTATGTGGGCATCACCGATAACATTAAACTCATAATTCCCCAAGATAGAAAAGAAGTGGAGGATGCCATTAGAAAAGGCCATCGAAATTCTTTCGTCACCGAGGGGAGTCGAAGAGAAGCTGCTCGGTTTGTAGGAACATTTTTTTCTAACATGAACTTTAATCCTAATATTCCAGTTGCAGCAAGTAAAATGTGTATAAGATAAGAAAATTGTAAAGGATAGGGAGCATATTCTCCAAGAAAACCAGAAATAAGTGGCCCCAAGGCATTTCCGAGCGTACCTGCTATAGCGGCAACAAATGCACTTTTCACTTTGTCTTGAAAAGGATGAAGCTCTGTCATATATGACACAGCAATTCCGTTCAGAATTCCTACGGATAATCCTTGGAAAATGCGAGCTAATATTAGTCCATTGACTCCGTCTGATACAGCAAAGCCAATGGACCCAAAGATAGAAAGCGTGACCCCAGTAAATAGCACTTTTTTCCTTCCCCACTGCTCAGAAAGCTGTGCAACCGTGATGATGGTTGGAATCACAATTAATGCATAAAGTGCATAGATAAAAGTCATGGTCCCGGAAGTAAAATTCCATTTTTCTTTATACAAAGAATAAAGAGGAGCAGGCAAGTTCGTACCAAGAAGGGTCATACACAAACAAAAAGCTACTAACCAAAATGAATACCGTCTTTGCTTAGCTATATCTACTTTTACTACTTGTGATAATGCTCCAAGTTGATCTATAAGCAAATCAAATGAATCCTCACTACCCGTTGCGGCCATATTTATTTGCGTTAAATTGGTTTTCTTGTATTTTCCCGCTTTGATTTTTTCAATATTATATCCTCTATGAACAAAAAGGTCGGATAATTGAGCCAAGACCCCCGGATGGTTCTTTACTAGAATCGATATTGTATGAATCAAATGTCACTCAACCCTTTCTCAATTGTTTTTCTATTATTATAGATGTTATTTAACTAACTACTATAAAAAAATCAAAGAAAATACGGTCCTTCATTCGAACCGTTTTCCTGTAACTACGTAATACAAATCTGGATCGTTTCTCCAATATGATTTGACTTTATCCGTTCCTATTTGTTTTGTTAACTCACCATAGGCAATATCATGCCGGATATATTCGATTGCCACCAAAACTAGTGCAGGATCTTTTGTTTTGACTGCCCAAGCAGCAGTATTCGGGGCAAAATTAGCTATTAACACTTCTTCCATGTCGCGAGCCACAATCGTTAGTCGCCCACCCATCCGTTTTTCTGCTATTTTCGGAGCCATAAAATCATGGTGGTATGTAACCCCTAGTTTAGTTTCTGGTTCTGAAAAAAGCATAGAAAACACCTTTATTCCCTCATTAGTTCGTTTTTCTATTTCTTCCTTGATGAAAGAGGCTTGTGGATTCCAAATGGACAGCCAGATTTCATGGTGTGCCTTTTCAATCATGTTCACAATCTCAGCCATTACGTGTTCATCGCTATTCACACGCCAAATAACATCGGTTTCCCTTTCATTTTCCAGCGTTTTTAAATTCTTTTCTAAAAAGTCAAAGGAATCTTCAAAACTTTTACGTAATCGCCGAATTAGCTCTTCGGCAGGAAGAGGAACATACTTTACAGGTTCTGAAGGAACGGTATAAATGGCACCTTTATCCAGTAACTTCCCTAACACCTCATAGATCATCGAACGAGGCACACCAGATCTCTTGCTAACCTCATATCCTGTGACAGGTGAATTTATTAGCAGATTAATATAAGCTTTGCACTCATATTGGGAAAAACCTAATTTCTGAAGTTCTTTAACAATTTCCTCCATATATGACCTTCCTTATGTAGTAGTTAGTATTATACTTACTATATTATGTGTTAGTATAGATGTCAATTTAAGTGGGAAGAAGGGGACAGATTAATTTTCCTACTTAATTTAATTAAGAGAAAGGGTAGGAATATGTAGGGCTGTTTAGTGTAAAAAGAACGTTTGAAAACTAAATAAAAAGAGCCGATAAATTATCAACTCTTTACATCCCGTGCAAATGGAGGGGCATCAATACCATCTTCAAGTGCGAGACGTGCAGCTTTTACCTGGAATCTAATTAAAAGCAGTTGCTCAGTGATGTCAGGATCAGCACTTAAAAGTATAGCTGTGTAAATATATCTGATAGCATCGTTGGTTTTATCTAATGCCAGCAATGCTCGGTTGTCTGATAGTTTAATTCTTATGGGATCATTAGGATAGATAGGGTTAGGTGGAAGGATAGGATCAGTTGGCCATTGTATATTTAAAGGGGGAGCATCAATAGTATTAAAAGCATCTGACAGATTATCGATGGCATCTTGATATAAAACTGGTTTGATTGGATTGGGTGGTAAACCAAAACCTTCAAGTTGTTGAATGATAAGTTTTGCACTATTCGCAAATCGAATGGCTTGTACTGTTAAAGCCAAGACAATTCTTACTGTTGCAACTAAGTTTGTTGACATTATTTTCACTCTTTTCTAATGAAGTCATAATAGTTTATGCAATCCAGACAAGACTGTAAAGGATGTTGTGTACATTTGTGTAGAATTGCGAATAAAAATTTGTTTCCATATTGAGTTTTTAACTTAGTTTAAGAATTAAAACTAAAAATACATAACACTTTTACAATTTTGAGGTAGTTTTTTCCTTTAATAATAATCGAATGAAAGGTGATGATATAGAGGTATTACAATTAAAAGGAGATGTTCTTATGACTCAAATTGATGTAAATCAACTAAATCAAGCAAAAGCAAATGTAACACTCACCCAGGAATTATTAACAAAAGCAATTGAAAAGGCAAACTCCGATCCTACACTTTCCCAGGAAGCGATTAAACAGGCATCAAACGAGATTTCGTCTGCTCTAACTGCCGTAACACAGGTACAAAAGGCATCTCAAGCCCAATCGACAGAGTGATTAAATCGTTTTTACCTGATATAACTGAATAATCCCTATGACAATGTCAGGGGATATTATTATGGGCAATAATTGCCGGTTATTCTTGGACTAACGATGCAGTTTAGTTAAAGAAGAAATGATCTTTTTTATCGCTCTATTGCATTTAATTTCATTTTTTTTCAAAGGTGCTATTGTAAAAGCACTTATGAAAAAAAGGTTGGTTTATTAAATTCACTTAAATTTACCGTAAATGATTTAGAACGAATGTGTTTACAGAACTGGTATGCAGTATAATACTTTTGGTGCTTATGTTAAAGAAGGGATCGCTACGGTGGTTCCTTCTTCTTATTGTACTAACCGAGCAGTTTAGTTTAAGAAGGAAAATGTTGATTGAAGGGAGAATGTATTATTGAAATAGCGTATTTTAAAGGCTTTGGTTATACATAGGGGAACTGAATGTGTCTAAAACATTAAAATAATTTTATCACTTATTGCATTATTTTTGGTAATTTGCATCGTTGCGGGTTATGCAGCTTTCTATTCGAATTAAATGATTATCGTAGAAGGACCGTCCATAGGGTAGACCAGTGACGGTCCTTTCTCTATTTGCACAAATAGGGCTTTCATTAAACGAAGGTAGCCTTTTTTCCCTTTAAGTGATGCAATCCCCATAGGTATTCAATCGGAGGTATACTTTATTTATCAGACTGCCATACTTGCTAATACACCGGTGTGCAGTAACCAAAATAATTTGGATTGTTTCCTCTAACAATATTTTCATAAAGAAAGCGGATATTTTTAGTAAAAGCACCTTCACTACCTTTTCCTATAATCCTATTGTCAATATTTATTATAGGTTTGATACCTATAGCTGTGCCTGTGAAAAATACTTCATCAGCAGAGTAGAGTTCTGTTCTTGACAGACTTTTCTCAGAAACAGGCAAATGCAATTCGTTTTTAGCCAACTGAATGATAGTATCACGCGTAATTCCTGAAAGTATATTATCGGATATTGGCGGGGTAATCAATTTGTTATTTTTTACTATAAAAATGTTTTCGCCTGGTCCTTCACTTACATTCCCCTTATCCGTTAAAAAAATAGCTTCATCAAAACCATTTAAACTTGCTTCAGAAGTCGCTAATCCGGAATTTAAATAACTTCCCGTCGATTTCACCTGGGGAGGAATCATATTATTACCTGATCGATTCCATGAAGAAACACAAACCTTTAGAGCAGGCTTTGGCATATACTCTATCTTTGTGCAATAAATACTTACCCGATTAAAAGGGTCTATTAAAACAGGACGCAGTGTATTTGCTCCTTTAAAGCAAATGGGTCGTATATAGACATCCTCCCGAACATTGTTTTGTCTTAATAATTGAATTGTCCAATGAATTAATTGTATTGTTGAATATGGAATGTGGATATGAAGAGAATTACCAGAGTCATGGAATCGTTTATAATGGTCGTAGATTCGGAAAATAAACAATTGGTTTTGACTTTCATTCCAAAAAGCTCTAATTCCCTCAAAGCATCCCAACCCATAATTTAATCCTTTATTTCTTATACTAACCGAAACCTTTGATTCTTCTAGAATTTCCCCTTGATCAAAAACATACCTCATATATTCTCCCACCAATAACATGACATTTACTTAAATTTATAATCGAGAATGCTAATTTATTACCAAAATAAATGCAGGTATTCTATGAACTACACCTAAACCTCATTTTGCTACAAAGTTTTAATATTTCGATGCTTTAACTAACAAAGAGTCGTAGCAGGGATCTTTGTTCTTGTTCCACCACCATGAAAATTAACTTCTG
>NZ_NUZU01000229.1 GCF_002567005.1 Bacillus sp. AFS073361 | reverse complement strand
TGTCAGGAGTCATTTTTAATGACGGTGAATTCGGAAATGCAAGTGTCGGTGACAAAGTATATTTGCCACCGACACTTGCGTTTCCTTTTTATTTTCGCCATATTAATTGGCAGTTTATGGTTATATGTACCATTGATTTCGACTGTAAATTATATTATCCTCAAAAAAGAAAAAGGACCTTCAAGGTCCTTAAAAACGGTAGTCATCAATGACTCTCTCCACAGAGTCTTCATCTACTAGCTTCTGTCTTCTGGAAACAGTGTCTAACAGGCATTCTGTACATAAACGATTGGTCAAGCGCAGAATGCCCCTTGTTTCCTTATATATCATTTTTAAAGATGCTTCAGTGAAGATCTGGTGTTTTTCTCCTACCATTTCTAATTGATGATTGATATACTCGCTTAACTCTTCATAATTTAATCCTTCAAGATGAAACCTTGTGCTAATTCGTTGTGAAATAGCCTCTAAACTTCTTAAACGTAATTTGTCTCGTAATTCAGGCTGGCCAACTAGGATAAGGGCAAGTGGAGATAGAGAGTCAATTTCAAAGTTTGTTAGAAATCGAATTTCTTGTAACATCGATGGTGACAATAAATGCGCTTCGTCAATGACCACGACGGGCGTTTTCTTTTTGTTTTCATAGATATCCATCAATGCAGCTTTGAATTGTCTCTTTAGGTCACTAGCCAAAAACATAGGCTCAATTCCAACTTGTAAAAGCATTTCACGATAAAAATCCCGAGGTTTCAAGGCAGAATCAGATAAATAAAGAAAAACGTATTGATTTTCTTCGAGCCGATCTTTTAACGCTCTAATAGCAGTTGACTTTCCTGACCCTACTTCTCCTGTAATAAGACCAAATGAACGTTGTTGTATCATAAATGTCAGTCGAGCTTGTAACTCCTTAAATTGTTTGGTTTGAAATAAGTGTTTAGTCTTAACATCTTTTTGAAAGGGCGTATAAATCCACCCAAAATGTTTTGAAATCATCTATTTTTCTTCCCCCATAAGTGATTGATAGCTTAATATTCCCCGTTTTTCTTTTTGTTTTATTTCATGACTAGGTGCTGATAATTCAAGAAAATTTAATCCTGATTCTTCATTCGTGTGAATTGATTCTTCAGAGGCTGCTTTTTCGTGTTTTGGTCGTGAAAGATTTAAAGGAATGGCATTCTCAAATTGCTTTCCGTCTAACCAAACCTCTAATTTTTCAAGGTCATTGGGATCAAAGCGAATCGTGATGGATTCACCCACAAGCTGCGAATCCACCTCATATTTGTTCCCTTGAAACGAAATACAGCCAGTTTTATCTACTTTTCTTTCATCTTCCCAATAAAAGGCATTTTTTAAATCGTATATTGAGATAGAAACCGAAGGTTGCTCACATTCTTCCCATCTTTGTCTTGGGGGTTGTTTTGTTTCACCGTGCTTTCGCTCATGATAGATGGATTCTTTCCAAATATGAAAATATCGATTCAACTGTTCAATAGACTGAATCCTTCCGGATTCAATTAAGTCATAGGCCTCGGGTTTGAAGGAAGAATCTACGAATTGGAAGAAACGTTCTATTTTTCCACGCCCTTGTGGTCTTCTAGGGGTAGAATGAGTTAGTTTAATCCCGAGTTTCGCACAGGTTGTTTCTAATGCTTTGGCTCTATAAATGGCTCCATTATCGACATAGATCTGTTCAGGCTTTCCGTTGCTTAATATAGCTTTAAACAAACAATCCTCCAGCTGCGCACCTTTTTCATCAAAATAAAATTGGCCATGAACTATGAACCTAGAATAATCGTCAATAAAGGCAAATAACTTTGCTACACGCTTCTTATTTGAATCTTTTGGGTCTGGTAAATAGAGAGTATGTTGCACATCCCCTTGCCAACAAGCATTCCGATAGGGAAATTCAAATCGACGGAATTGTTTCCCAACTGGTTTTTGTTGTAACTTTTTACGTGTAATTCCTACTTTACGCAATTGTTTGGATAATGTACTTTCCGAAATAGCCCCCGGATCTACTATTTCAGCTAGTTCCATTATTCGAATTATCTGTTGAACTGATCGCTCTGGACGTTCTGTTTTCAATTGAATCGCTTTTTCCAATAGATCGTTGGTTATAGCTCTAGGGGCATATCCACCCCTTTTTAACGGTTTTAATGCTTCAAATCCACTATTACGATAAAGTTGAATATATCGTTCTAATGTTCGAAGTCCGACTTTTTGCTTCTCACCATATGGATTTAGATGTTCATTTGCCGCAATGTTCCGAAGTCTTTGTGCTTGTTCTCCTTTTGGAATCTCTCTTGTGACTATTTCTGCAATAAGGCCAAAACGAAATAAGGCAATATCATTTCTTAATTTTTCATCCATTTACAGCTCTCCTATCTATATTGAATTTCTTATATGTTCATTAAATAATGATTATCGATAGAATGGGAGAACCCATATTATGTGGGAACGTCTGTTTTAAAACGGATAATATTGGGGAAATTGCCCCGAAGGGGCGACAAATTAAGTTCGGAAGATAAAAAGGCGGTTTAAATGAATGGGTAAAATTGGGCATACAGGGTTAAATTTTATTCATTAACTGATTTATCCAGTTGAAGAAGCCATAGAATGGGTAAGGGGTTGTAGAGTGAAAAAATTTCCATGTTTTAGGAAGGAGATATATTAGGGTCTGTTCATCAGTTAATGGTTTTATTTGTCTAAAATCAATCTCTGTCGGATGAATATCAACCAAATGATACATAAGTAAATGGATCAAGGATTCCTTTTTAATCCTCCATAAAGAATCCCAGCGTTTAATTGTCTTATAGGAAATCCCACCCGTCTCATTTGAGAAAATGGCAGATTGAATACGATAATAACTTTTTCCTTTCAAATACCGTAATATCCATACTTTTTGAAGGATCCACCCACTATGAACAATGTATGGATAAAGAAAATCTGGCAATAGAGAAAACGTCTTTCCACAAGATGGACAGAATCTTCGGTAAATCGGAATCTTTGTGATTGCTTTTACAGTGATGACGAAACGAAAGTAGCGACCATGTTTGTATAATTTACCATGACAGTCAGGGCAACTCTCCTCACACTTAGGAGGTACATTTTGGTAACGTCGTAAATAACCCTTGACCGTCTTTCCTAGATATTTTATTATAATCATAGTTTTTTAGTTGAATCTGCCTCAAGGAGACGGCCATCTCTTTGGGGCTTTATTTTTGTCCTCCTCCCGCCAGGGAATGATTTACATTACTACATTGTCGCATAATTCTCTCCATAAGTACCGACATAAAATTTTCCTAAAACAACAAAAAACACTGCCATTGAAAATGGCAGCGGACA
>NZ_NUZU01000228.1 GCF_002567005.1 Bacillus sp. AFS073361 | reverse complement strand
GGTCTCTCCGGGGGGCAAAAACAGCGGATTGCGATTGCACGCGCCATTTGCATGAATCCGGCGATTCTCATCTTAGATGATTCCACTAGCGCGGTCGATATGGAAACGGAACTTCATATTCAAAGAGCCCTTCGAGAAGTCATGAAGGGGAGGACGACGTTTATTATTGCCCATCGTATTTCTTCACTAAAGCATGCCGATGAAATTTTGGTGCTGGATCAGGGAAGGATCATCGAACGCGGCACACATGAACAGCTGCTCGCCCATGGTGGAGCGTACCGGCGTATCTACAATATCCAATATCAGGATCAGGCAGCAATTATGCAAAAGGCGGGAGGATAAGTGAAACATGGAGGAACAGCGAAAGAAACAACTCATCCTCGAGCGGTTTCATTACTCTCAGGATGAAGTGATAGATAAATCGTTTAACTGGCAGCAGATGTGGCGCTTGCTGCAATACTTAAAGCCCTATACAAAAAATTTACTGCCCCTTTCGTTTATGACAGTGATCATTTCAACCGCCATCCGTTTAATCATTCCGATTTTAATTGGCGTCTATACCCTTGACAAGGCGATTGTTGAAAAAGATACCACCTTATTGCTCCAGCTGATTTTCATCATTTCAGGGTTATATGTTTTATCCTATTTTGTCAATTTGCTAAGAATACGCTGGATGAATAAGCTCGGGCAAAATGTCATTTATGATTTGCGGCAGCATTTGTTTACACATGTACAGTCCTTATCACATAGGTTCTTCGACCAGCGTTCGGGCGGATCGATTCTTGTGAGGATTATGAATGATATTAATTCCCTGCAGGAGCTATTTACAAGCGGAGTGATTAATCTATTAACCGATTTTCTCCTATTGCTGTCGGTTATTATTATCTTATTTTCTTTGAATGCCAAATTAACGATTGTGATTATGGTGATTTTGCCGATCATGTTTTTCATCTCCACCAGCCTGCGAAAAAAGATTCGGCTGCAGTGGCAATCAGTTCGGCTCGTTCAGTCGAAACTCAATTCCCATTTAAATGAAAGCATTCAAGGCATCCGCGTCACGCAGGCCTTTACCCAGGAAAAAGAAAACATTCAATTTTTTAAGGGAGTCAACCAGGAAAACTTTGAAACTTGGAAACAAGCAGTCCATAAAAATGCCATGTTTGGACCGTTTGTCGAGGTCACCAATGCATTGGGGACAGCCATTCTCATCTGGTACGGGGCATTTCTTGTTTCGGGTGGTGAAAGTACAATCGGGGAATTTGTCTCCTTTGCCTTTTATTTAGGGATGTTCTGGGAGCCGATTTCGCGACTTGGCCAGCTGTATAATCAGCTGTTGATCGGAATGGCCTCTTCGGAGCGAATTTTTGAGTTTTTAGATGAAAGACCGCTGGTGTCGGAGGCCTCCAAACCTATGATTCTCTCTTCTATTAAAGGGCAGATTGATTTTGAGGATGTGGAATTTTCCTATGATGGATCAAGAAAGGCGTTAAACGGTATTTCTTTTTCGATAAAAGCGGGAGAGACGGTTGCGCTTGTCGGCCATACGGGCTCCGGGAAGACGACCATTGCTAACTTGGTCAGCCGCTTCTATGATGCTACCTCGGGTGTGGTCAAAATCGATGGTCACCCCATTCATGAATTGTCGATTGCGGGTCTGCGCTCGCAAATAGGTGTGGTCCTGCAGGACACGTTTATCTTTTCAGGAACGATTATGGAAAATATTCGTTTTGGAAATCCGGGAGCCAGTGACGAGGAAGTGATCGCTGCCGCGAAGGTAGTAGGTGCCGATTCGTTTATTAACCAGCTTGCGAATGGCTATCAAACCGAGGTGGAAGAGCGGGGCAATATCTTGTCGGTGGGTGAGCGTCAGCTCCTTTCTTTCGCCAGGGCCCTTCTCGCTGGGCCAAAAATTCTCATTTTGGATGAAGCCACCGCAAGTATTGACACGGAATCAGAGGTCAAGATTCAAAAGGCATTAAGAACGTTATTAAAAGGAAGAACCGCCATTATGATTGCCCACAGGTTATCAACCATCCGGGAAGCCGACAACATTCTGGTTCTTGATCACGGACATATCCTGGAGCAGGGAAATCATGAACATCTCATGGCTAAACAAGGAATCTATTATGAATTAGTGAAAGCCCAATACAAAATGCTTGATCATGGGTGACGAGGAGTGGGACCATGGGGACGGTTCTTGTGCTAGAACCGTCCCTGTGGCATTCAGGCATTTTCTCCCCGCAGCGGGGGACTGGCTTCTTTTTATTCGGTTTTAATAAAGTTCTCAACAACAAAAGCAGAAACACCTAATGCGCTTGAATATTTTCCAAGCCGTGAAAAATCCAAGTGCAGCCCCTTTTGATGGAGCGTAAGAGTGTGTTTTTCAATCGTAGTCTGAATTGGCGGCTCCATCCATTCTTTTGCCAGCGCTAATCGATTGCCGATGATGACCTGATCGGGGTTAAAGGTGTTAATAATATTATTAATTCCATAACCAAGGTATTTACCGATTTTTTCAAAGTGACTCTTGGCCATTTCATTACGACCCTCAGCCGACTGAATCAATGTCTCAAGTGAATCAAAGCCGGGATTTTCCAGAAGGGCATTTTCAGAGGCATATGCTTCCCAACAGCCTCTGCTCCCACAGCTGCAAGGCTTTCCATTGAGATCAATAATGATATGACCCATTTCACCGGAGAATCCATTTTTTCCTTGATATAATTCTTTGTTTATGATGATTCCAACACCGATTCCGATTCCAGCACTGATATAGATGATGTTCTGATAATCTTGACCCGCACCGAATTGTTGTTCACCAATCGCCCCAGCATTCGCCTCATTTTCAATGATTACGGGAACATGGTATAAGTCCTCAAGGTCCTTTTTTAATCCAATGTTGGTCCAGCCTAAGTTTGGAGCTAGCAGGACCGTTCCATTTGTGTTCACGATCCCAGGCACAGCTACACCAATCCCAACGATTCCATACCTGCTGTTAGGCATGGAATCCATGATCGACCCAATCATATCTTGGATTTTGCTTATAATCGCAGGGTAGGGGGTTCGGTTAACGCTTTCATGTTTCTCTAACAAAATATTCCCTTTTAAATCCGTCATCACGCATAGAACGTAATTCACACCGATATCAATGCCAATGGCATATCCGACCGTCTTGTTGAAATGCAGGATCACGGGTCGCCGACCACCGCTGGATTCCCCGGTGCCGGATTCGTAAATAAGTTCCTGTTCCAATAACTCATTTACGGAAGAAGACACTGTTGCTTTATTCAATCCTGTTATTTGGGCGATATCAGCTCTTGATATCGGCTCTTTTTCAATAATCATTTGTAATACAAGGGCTTTGTTATTTCTTTTTACCGTTTGATGATTCCATGTCATGGTTCCCACTTTATAAAAAACTCCTTATTTAGTAGTAAATCAATTTTAACACAAAACTTTGTTTATTGATTATACAATCTTACTGATGCATGCCTAAACTATCTTTTTTGGATGGAAGAAACGAAAAGGTCTGCAAACGTACTCGCATCTGTATAGTAGGCATAAGGCAGAGCAAAGGGTGGTTGTAAGAAACAGTTAGCCTTTTAAAAAAAAAATTAGCATCTTAGTTTGTTAAATGGACAAACTAAATGAAACGTGCTAAATGGCGGCTTATTACTCCAGCACTTTCCTATGAGGGCCGGTAAAGAATACAAACCCACTCAAACGAAAAAGAGTGGGTTTGTATTTTTTATAGTATCTATTTGCGACTCACAGTTCAGATAGTTTTTGCTTTGGCACGAGAAGCATCTAGTTGCTTATTGATATCTTCGACGTCTTTATCTGATAGCGGGTAAAGAGCCATCACAATCATTGAAACGATAGCAAGCACTGCTGGAATCCAGATAGCTGTGATATTGATACCGGAAAGAGCACTAGCCGTTTGTTTCACTGCATGCCCATCGAAGCCATAGGCAGCAAGGAACCAAAGTGGAACGGCACCGCCAAGAGTGAAGCCGATCTTGAAGAAGAGACCCATAATCGCGTTGATGATCGCAGCGTTACGTTTGCCAGACTTCATTTCACCATAAGAGACAACTTCGGGAACGAGTGCCCACATGAAACCAGTTGCTGAAGTAAGACCCCACTGTTTGATGAAGGTTGAAACATAGGCAAGGGTGAGTGAATCATGCATGCCATCTAACGACCATACCCAAGTAAGGATTTCACCAACAACAAACATACCAAGGAAGAAATGGAAAAAACCCTTTTTACCGAAGATTTTCCTTAATTTTGGCCAAAAGACTGGAAAAGCAATACCAGGGATGGAGGCGATGAGACCTACTGCCCCCATCCAGTCTGAGTGGTTGACCGTGTATTGGTTAAAGAAGCCATTCACAGTATTCATGAAGAACATGAAGGTGAAGGCAAGCATAAAGAATAGACCTAGAATAACGAGTGGTTTGTTGTTCTTCAATTCAACGAACAGGTCGGTCGCTTTCACTTCTGCCGATTGTTCCGCCGTTGCGACCACGCGTTCTTTTGTAAGACGGTAGCAGAAGAACAGTGCCACAGCACCAAGTACCATGTAAACCATGTAAACCCCAAACCAAGCGTGACTTGCAGATGCATCTGTATACGTACCCATGTTGATCTTGAGACCAAAGAAACCTGTGTCCTTGGCCGAACGGTCTAATGGGGATGCCATTTGGACAAACATTGGAAACAGTGTATAAACCAAAAGGTTAGCAATATTAGCCAACATCATTCGAGTAGTTGTGATTTTATCGACGGATTCAGGGTCACGTGTAAGTGAAGCATTGAGCGAGCCGTAAGGAATGTTAACCACTGAATAAACCAAGTCAAGCAGAAAGTAAGTGATAAAGGCGATTGGCACTGAACCACGAATGGCTGGAATTGGAACAAAGAGCATCGCTGATAAGATAATAAGTGGAATCCCTGCAATTAGAAGCCAAGGACGATATTTTCCGTTCTTGAAGGTATGTTTATCGACGTAGGTACCAACCATCGGATCCCAGAATACGTTCACGATACGGACAAACAAGAAGATGAACCCAGCTGCTGCCGTACCAATGGCATTAACGGTCGTCAGATAGAGAGCTAGGAATCCTCCAACTGTACCAAATACGAGGTTTTGGGCAAAGTCCCCAAGACCGTAGCCAACTCGTTCAGAAAGGCTGAGCTTATGGTATTCGTTATGTTGAATGTTTTGAGTGTTTTTGTTCATTTGTTTAACAGTTGATTCCATTAAAGCCATGTCAGTCAAATCTCCTTTTTAGCAAAATTTTCAATCACTTATCCGCTTACATTACTAGATATTGGTAGTATCATCTTTTGGAAAAATTGAATCCCTCAAATCTTTTTAAGCCGTTAACCGCTTTCAGAGATGGGTAGAAAATGGTAACCTCTTTTAAAGTGAATTGCTGCATTCGCTACCGATCTAGAAATATTTTACAAACTTAGTTTGTTTATCGGATAAACTAAGCTTTGAGTTAATAGTAACACATGTCTTTTAAATGAACAATATACAAGTTAATAAATTTTTTTGAAATAATAAAATGAATGAATAAAACCCCATTTGCTGAAGTGAAACTCCATTCTGTGGCGAATCTACAAAAATTAAAAAAGCCGATTCCAATTTGAAATCGGCGCAATCACTAAAATTAACTAACTGGCTGTGTTATTTATTGCTAGGGAAGGCAAAGGATAGATCACTATTATCACTTGATGATAACCAACGTTCTGAAACTGTTTTGGTCTTTGTATAGAACCGTGCTTGATCTGGGCCAAACATTTGCCCGTCGCCAAATCTTGAGCCCTTAAAACCAGCAAAGTTATGAAAGCCGACTGGAATTGGAATTGGTACATTCACCCCGACCATTCCTACATCAATTTCAGTCGTGAATTTTCTGGCTGCCAGCCCATTATTGGTATAGATGGTTACACCATTGGCTAATTCTTGCTGATTAATTAATTGGATTGCTTCTTCTAACGTATCAACACGGACAATATTACGAACAGGGCCGAAAACTTCTTCATCATATATTTTCATACCTGGTTTCACATGATCAAGCAATGTTGGGGCCAGGAAGAATCCTCCGTCATTTTTGGTAATGTCTTGATTACGTCCATCACAAACGAGGATTGCCCCTTCTTCTTCACTGAGGTCTATTGCTTTTAAAATGTTTTCTTTTGCTTGCTTGGAAATAACGGGGCCGTAATCTGCACCGTCTGTAAAAGCACCAACTTTTAAGCGGCTAACCTTTTCTTTTAAAATTTCTACCAAGCGGTCCGCCGTTTCTTGCCCGACCGGCATTAATGTAGAAATGGCCATACACCGTTGTGAGGCAGCGCCATACCCTGCACTGATGAACGCATTCGCTACTTGTTCTAAATCAGCATCAGGCATAACGACCATATTATTTTTTCCGCCGCCTAAGGCAACCACACGTTTGCCATATTTAGCGCTCGTTTCATAAATATAGTGGGCTACTGGTGTCGACCCGACGAATGAAATCGCCTGCACAGCTGGATTTTCAAGTAGTTCATTTACCGCCTCTTTATCGCCATTGATGACTGTCCAAATTCCATCTGGCAGGCCTGCTTCTTTCCATAATTCACAAATATATAAAGCGGTCATAGGTACACGTTCAGAAGCTTTTAAAATAACTGCATTTCCAACGGCTACGGCCATGCTTGTTTGCGCTAATGGCACCATGATTGGAAAATTGAAGGGAGAGATGGCGGCCACTACACCAAGTGGATATTTTGCTGAATAGGCATTAATCTGTCCGCCTACATTTACGGAATATTCGCCTTTCATGAAATGAGGCGCATTCATCGCTAAATCAACTGATTCTAATCCACGGGTAATTTCACCATTTGCGTCTTCTTCTGTTTTCCCGCTTTCGATGCAGATTAATTCGATGATTTTATCTTTATTTTCCTTTAGCAAGTTGCGGAAATTCAAGATAACTTCTGCCCGCTTCGCTACGGAGAGATCACGCCATGCCGGAAAGGCCGCTTCTGCTTTTTTTATGGCACCTTTCACTTCATTAGAGGAAGCTAACGGTACTTTCGCAATGACTTCGCCTGTTGCCGGATTGAACACTTCTGAAAAACGGCCGCTTTCACCCTTAGTCATTTTTCCATCAATAAAATGCGTAAGTTCTTTCACGTCAGTTATGTTTGTCATCTATTCGTTCTCCTTTCGATTTGAAAAGCTTTATAAAGCTTCAATGGCCTGAACTAATTTTGCTAGAATAAAATCCTTTTCCTCTAACGTAATATTTAATGGTGGGGATAAGGTTAATACGTTGTTGTATCCTGCGACGGTTACACCATTTTTTCCGATAATGAGTCCTTGCTCTTTACACTTTGCAATTACTTGATTGACCTTTTCTACAGCTAAAGGATTTTTTGTCTCACGGTCTTCGACTAGCTCGATTCCAACCAGCAAGCCTTTTCCGCGAATATCACCAATATGTGGATGTTGTGCTATTCTAGTTTTTAATTCTTCTATTAAAATCGCACCCATTTCGGTAGATTGTTCAAATAAATTTTCTCGTTCCATAATTTCTAGATTTTTTAAGGCCACTGCACATGCCGCCGGGGAGCCTCCAAATGTATTGATATGACGGAAGAAGTCATAATTGCCGCTTTTCGTAAACTCTTCATAAACTTCTCTCTTGACTGCTGTCGCTGATAGTGGCATATACGCGCTGGTAAGCCCCTTTGCCATGGTAATAATGTCTGGCTGTACCCCATAATGCTGATGGCCAAAGGCTTTTCCTGTCCGTCCAAAGCCGCAGATGACTTCATCGACAATTAATAAGGCACCATGCTTCTCGCAAACTTCTTTTACACCCTTTAAGTAATCATCCGGAGGCATAATGACCCCGCCGCCTGTAATAATCGGCTCCAATATCATTGCCGCAATCGTTTCTGAATGTTCCCATGTCATGATTTCGTCTACTGCTTTAACGGAAGGTAAATCGGTTGGATTCTTAAATCCATCCTCATTGGAGCGATATTGATCCGGCGCTTTCACATGAATAAATCCAGGTGCTAATGGTTCGTATTTATATTTCCGTTCTGCTTGCCCTGTTGCGGCAAGTGCTCCCATGGAGTTCCCGTGATAGGCGCGATACCGGGAGACAATTTTATAACGGCTGCCTTGCCCTTTTTGCTGGTAATACTGCCTGACGATTTTAAAGGCTGTTTCATTTGCCTCAGAGCCGCTATTGGAGAAAAATACTACATAATCTCTACCTAATAATTCGCTGATTTTTTCAGCCAGTAAAATCGCCGTAGGATGCCCATTTGTTAATGGTGTATAGTTATTCTCGAGAAGCTGGTCATATGCCGCTTTTGCAATTTCTTCTCTTCCATAACCCACATTTACACACCATAGTCCCGACATGGCATCTAAATAACGATTCCCCTCAATATCTGTCAGCCAAGCACCTTCCGCTTTTTGAATGATGCTAGTAGCTTGCGGGTTATACGGCTTCATTGCATGCCAAAGGTATTTCTCATCTTTCGTGACTAAATTTTCACCTGTTTGAACATTTCCCATCCTGAGTCACTCCTTTACAATTTGTTTCGTCTATCTTTATTGTGAAGGGTAATGACCCTATAATCATCAGACATAATGTAAAACGTTTTCAAAAGATGTTTAACATATTGACAACAATTCATCGCCTCTTACATACTAAGAGGATTTTTGTGCCAAGTGTTAATAATGGCTACAGTCATCGTGAGGATAAATTAACTTCCTATGAAGACTACGCTTAAGGTGGGAACGTTATGCTTAATAGTATATTATGCCGTGAAAAAGTGTGATAGAAAAAAAGGATCAGATCTCCGCTGTTTTAACGCAGCGGGGACTGATCCTTTTTTCCTCATTTGATTAGATTTATTACATAAAGGCGGACACTTATGACGTATTTTAAGAGATTTATGACATAATTTTGGTTACTTATGACGTACTTTACGAAATTTACGACATTTATTGGAAAAATACTGGTAATTAATCTGAGCTGGATAAGCTTATGATATATTTTAAGAGACTTATAACATAATTTTGTACACTTATGACATATTTTCCGAAGCTTACGACATTTGCTGGAAAAATACTAGGAATCGCCAATGGTTGAGTAGTTTCAAAGGCAATCGTGTCCGAACATTGGTCCGAAAACCATGGGGACGGTTCTAGTGGTCACTTTAAATGCAAAAAAGCCAGGAAAGGCGTCCACTTGGCCCCTTCGCACTTCTTAAGATTAATTTAAGCTGGGAGTTTCATAATGCAGTCATGGACTTAGAAAGTACTTTACAAATTGAAAGGAGTCCTTCGCATGCAAAAAAAGAAATTTACCTCTTGGGGAGTGAGCTTTGCCAGTCTTGCTCTCGTCGCTGGAATGGAGCCATATAGATTTTTGCGCCCCCTAATAGAAAAGGCCACTCCCATTTGCAGAGTGGCCTTAATCCTTTAAATATTATCGTTTGGAAGCATTCGGTATAAATAATGGTTCTCCAAATCTTGCGTAACTATTTTTCATAATCATCAAATTCTCAGGTGGTTATTTTAGATCCATCAAATTTTGTAAGAGAGAATCCTTTGAAACTCTCATTATAGGTTCGCTTGTAATCTCTTAAGATTCCTATGGCTACAGCTTCTCCAAGTAACATACCATTGATCGCACTACTACGGTAGTGAACCCCAGCAATCGTTCGCCCAATGGCAATATTTGCTGCAAGTTTATTCAGTTCCCCTCCTAGTGTTAGCTTCCCATCATAAGGCAGAAGGTGAAGACCGTCAGAACTTGCTACAACCGGATCGGGTATTTCATACGATTCATCAAAGAAGGCTTTCATCATTGTTACCATCGCCCCAATAAAGGCGGCATGACCGGAAGGATAAGAAGGGTGAGTTGGACATCCTTCTGAATAAGCTTGAGGAAGCAAGTACGTACCGAATTTATTAAATGTTTGGATAAGTGCTTCCGAACTCATAACCACCGGATTGATGGGGTAATCAGCACCCATCATCTTATTATGAATCCGACCACCGAATTCTTCTGGGCGGAACCGGCGATGAACGAGCCATTTTTGGAACCAGACTGCATCAAGGGCTGGACGTGAAGCTCTTGTGATGAAGTCCAAAATATGCGGGACCCCAAAGGTAGGAAATCCAACTTGTGTGGCAGAGTTAAAATAAGGATTTTCCGGATCTAATGCTTTACTGCCATAGCTTAGCAAAAGGTAACAAGCCATTAACCCGCTATCAATCGAACTATCATTGTGTACCCATTCGGCCAAATCCCGGCCATTGCGAATATAGCGGGGGACGGAATCCATTTTTTTGCTATGAGGACTTGAGCCGTTTTGTACTGCCAGCCAGTCGCTATAGGAAGTTAAATGGTCATCCCCAGGCAGAATAGTATGGTATTGTTGGATAATTTCAGTTGAAACAAAAGGTATATTTTTCCATAAAAATTGTGAAATATATGGCCCTTCTATGCTGCCTGGATAGTTCCCGCGGAACAATGTACCTGTCGTGACTTGTCCATTGATTTTTGGGCCGTGAAAAACAGGCAGACCTGAAAGTTCTGCGGCTGCATCCTTTGTTAATTGGTTGCTATCGTATTCATTGAAAGGAATATCTCTTGCAAGTGCTTGCCAATAAAGTTCAACCATTTCTCCAGCAAGATCAGCACTGCTAAAGTCTGGAGGTGCGTGAAGAACCAGCTGATGACTATCGGGTCCGACTAAGTCATATGCATATGCAGATTGTGGATTTACCAGCTTCACAACACCACCCATTGGAATCTTCTCAAAATCTTTCGAGTCTCCTGATTTCAAAGCTTCTAAATAATTATGATATGCTTTGAGATTAACCTCTCCTAACTCATTATGCGGCAATGCTTTCGAATAACTGGCTATTTTATTTGGATACCTATCTTCATCCCCATTATTTCGATGGTTGACCAGCGGCTGATTCTTATAGAATTTCGCGGCCTCCATACGAATTTCAAATGCTTTATCGCGTCTTTCGGCAGGAGATAAGGGACCGAGAAGACACGAATTTATATACCTGGACATTTTTTTAATTACCTTTTTAAATTTGTGCTTGTCCAATAGATCACCTCTATTTATCGTATTCATTTTTTCTTTTTTTGTTAAAGAAATTTACTATTCTTGGAAATGGCATTGGGGGAAAATATATTAAACTCTTGGTCTCAGAATGGTATGGTCGAAATATAAATTGACAAATTTCTATTAAACTAAAGATAGTTTTATCCTCAAATTCTTCTCTAACTATTCTTTTTATATTAACTACTCCGCAAGTCTTTAAACGGTAAAAAAAGCACTTTCTCAATTAGTTTCCCGCATCCGGGATCAAAAGGGTCCGCTCTTATCGGTTGGGGGATCATGTTAAGCATCCGATCAGATAAATAAGCGGAAAAATTCCGCTTATTTAGAAATTATCATTAAAAATAACCAAAATAGCCGGAGAAATTCCGCCTATTTACTCGAAAAGCGCGAAAGTGGTGGATTTTGCTTTGAATAACCGGAAAAACTTCCCTTATTTACCCCAAATCGAGCTCCATTCTGCATTTAACCGGAAAAACTCCGCTTATTTTCCGATCGCGCCGCTGTCGCAAAACAAAAAAGCCTGTAGACCAGACGAGTCTACAGGCTTTTGGCCTCAATGATTTAATAGTTTCTGAATCACGAGGTTTGTTAAATTTGGTACGATTTCAAAGGAGTAAGTCATTTCTAGTCTTTCAAGTTTCTTGTGAGCATCTAGACCATAAGGGCCGATGTTGATTACTGGTACATTGATGTCGCGAATGTCTTGGTAGTCTACAAAGAGCTTGGTGCCCCAGCCCGGGTTATTGTTTGATTCAGCATTAATACCGGCTTCGTCATCACTTAGCGCAACAAAACTCATATCAGAGATATAAGGGAAAAAGTTACGTGTCACCATCGGATGTTGATAGTATGGCTGGAGTTCTTCCACAGCTTCATCCAAGGCCGTAATTAAAGCAAGCTCGTCCGTTGTTTTCCCTGTCAATTCAATTCTTGGAGAGTACAGGGATGAGTAAAACAGAATAATGGCTGGGTTTTTATCCTTCATCCATTTCCAAGCTTCCTCGACCACTTTTGCCGCAAACATGCGCGTATCTAGTTCTGTATTTTTTAAAAGCTGTTCTTTAAATTGACTCATATGTGCCGTGAACGCTTCGCCGTTCTCTTCGACCAATAATTGTTCCATTTCCTCGTACGTCATCACTCTAGGTTTCCAAGGGTGCTGTACATAAGGTTCGCCGCTCAATGTGCTGTATTGTTTATACCGTTCTTCAAAGGAAGTCAGGGCATTGGTAAAAGCAATGATCGCTTGTTCCCTTAATTTTTCAAGCACGTCCTTTGGCGACCAGGAATGAATAAAGAAATTGTAATAAACATAGGCAGCTAAGGCCGTTTGAACGGTATAAGAAGGCTTCAAATCCGTTTGTTTTAACGAAACAGGAGGCACGGTGGTTTCACCAAACGCTTCGTTACAAAGCTCCGGATTGTAATTGATTTGCCTGGTCAGCTCGGCGGCAATAAAGTTCGGATCAAGACCCTCAAAGGCGGAGCCTACATGCGTTTCTGCTCCGGTAATAAAGAAAGATGGCAGCAGCTTTCCAACGGTACCCTTGTAAATATAGCGATTTTCGTCGCCTTCATATCTTGGTGAAACGAAATCCGCATTAATTGCGGCAACATAGTTAAACCCATGTTCCTTTTTCCACCGTTTCAATGTTTTCAATGCGGAAAGAACACCGTGTGAACTGTCCTCTTCGTCACATTCTGATAAGAGAACGATGTTTCCGTCTAGTTCTTCAGGGTGCTCGGAATAATAGTTTAAGAGATATAAGTGGCTGGCAACCCCGCTTTTCATATCAAGGACACCGCGGCCAAATAACCAGTCGCCTGAGTCTAAATGTTCTTTAGCAGCAGCCGGCAGCTGTTCCGTTTTTAGTGACTCCATCAGTTGGTCTGGGAAGCAAGCCTGGTCTTTTAAATGGTTAAAATCTTCAATCCCAACCGTATCAATATGACCCAACAAAATCACCGTGCGGCTGCTCGCTCCCTTCGTTCCTTTCACAAAAGCAAGAACGTTATAACGCTCTTGATCGTCGTTGAGTGTTTGCTCTAACACTAGGTGGCTAGGGTTTTGTGAAAAATAATGCATAGAAGAAATCATAGAATATAAAGACTGAGCAATGGCCTTTTCGCCATTGGTATTAACGACACTTTCAATGTTTACAAGCTGTTTCGTGAATGTCAGCACATCCTCACGACATTGCAACATACGCCTGACCTTCTTTTCTAGTAAATTGGTATTTAGAAAAAATGTATATCAGAAGAGAAAGCCCGTCAAGTCTTTAATTTTGATAAAAAATAACATCAAAAATATTATTGCAAAAGTAAGAATATTTATATATACTAAAACTTGTTTCATTAAACTAAATATAAATCCTCATCTTTAAGCATTAGATGGGGTAGAGGTCGCGATTGTTATTAGTATCCTATTGGAGATTCAGTGAAATCTATGAAAATAGGAAAAAGGATCCATCGCCGAAGCTTCTGAAATCACGTCTTTCAGAAAGCTGGGTCTGTACTCGAATAGGGGCAGAACTGTCACAGTTCCTTGGAATTGTGGAGAACTATCTTCACCAATGCTAACTGATGAGGGTGTGTAGAACACCGTCATATTCACAGTGACGGTGTTTTTTTATTAACTAGGAGGGGATTTTTATGAAAAAGTTTGCATTTTTATTAGCAGCAGCGATGATGTTGATTTTATCTGCTTGCGGCACGGAGAAGCCTGATGGAGAAAAGGCAGCAAAAGCAAGTGGCTCTAAGCATGAGTTAGTGAAAAAAGGTGCGTTAACATTCTCGATGACCGGGCAGTATCCACCGTTAAACTTTAAGAAAGACGGTAAATTGACTGGATTTGATGTTGAAATTGGAAGAGAAATTGCTAAGAGAATTGGGCTGGAAGCCAATCCTGTAACCAATCCATGGGAAACGATTATCCAAGGATTAAAGGCAAACAAATATGATGCCATTATTGGAAGTATGACTGCTACACCTGAGCGGGATAAGCAAGTTGATTTCACCAATCCATATTATTTATCTGGTGCACAAATCTTTGTAGCGGAAGGCAATTCTGCGATTCAATCGAAAGAGGATTTAAAAGGCAAAAAAATTGGTGTTATTCAAGCTAGTACGTGGAAAGACATGGCCGATGAATTATCTGATCAAGTCAAAGGCTATCCAACAGACGTTAACGCCCTTCAAGATTTGGCGCTTGGCCGTTTAGATGCGGTCATCACGGATAAAATTGTCGGTGTGAGTGCAAAAAATGAAAAAGGCTTAAAAATTAAGGCCATTGGCGATTTATTGAATGAAGACCGTGTCAGTGTAGCGGTTGCTGAAGGAAACAAAGAGCTTGCTGATAAAATCAACGAAGCTATCCAATCGATGATTGACGATGGGACGTATGAAAAAATCAGTATGAAATGGTTTAATACAAACATCATGGAAAAGTAAGACGGGATCAAAGATTTTTAGTGTAAGCACCTGATGTGGGTGCTTGCACGATTCAACGAAGGAGGTACGCATCATGATATTTATTGAAAATATTATCAGTATTTTTAGTGAACACGGAATTGCTTTTTTGAAAGCTTCTTGGATGACCATCGCGATAACGGCCATCTCGCTATTATTTGCGATGGTGATTGGTATAATTTTTGCGGGCTTTAAAATTTCCTCTAGTAAAATACTAAATCGCATTGCCGATATCTATATAGGTATTATTCGTGGAACGCCTCTCATTGTTCAGATTATGTTCCTTTATTATGGACTTGCCAATATCGTGAATCTGGACAGCTTCACGGCAGGGGCTCTGGCATTAGGTGTACATACAGGAGCCTATATTGCGGAAATTTTTAGAGGAGCGGTGCAATCCATTGACCGCGGACAGATGGAGGCGGCAAGGTCACTTGGAATGTCCTATTCTCTTGCGATGAGGAGAATTATTTTCCCGCAGGCTTTCAAAAGAGCAATTCCGTCTTTAGCCAATCAGTTTATTATTGGCTTAAAAGATTCTTCCCTTGTTGCCTATATTGCCGTGACGGACCTATATAACACGGCTCTTAGTGTCCAAGGTGAAAACTATATGCCATTTGAAACGTACTTTGTTGTCGGAGTCTATTATTTGATTATCGTCCTGATTTTCACATGGGTTGCTAATCGGATTGAAAAGAAAATGGATGTCAGCAGACCTAAGGAGGCAGTGATCGCATGATTGAAATTAGCAATCTTTCAAAATCCTTTGGTAAGCTTGACGTATTAAAACATATTAACTTAAGTATAGAAGAGAAAGAGGTCGTTGTTCTAATCGGTGCCAGTGGTTCTGGTAAAAGTACGCTGCTTCGCTGCCTCAATTTTTTAGAAGTGGCAGAGAGCGGTGACATTATCATCGATTCTGAAAAAATAGACCTCGCAAAAACAAACTTAAATAAAGTAAGGGAAAAGGTAGGAATGGTGTTTCAGCATTTCAATCTTTTCCCACATAAAACAGTCATCGAAAATATTATCGAAGCACCGATGTTTGTCAGGAAGGAAACAAAGGAAGCCGCGAGTTCCAAAGCCATGGCCCTTCTTAAAAAGGTAGGCTTAGAGGATAAAGCCAACTACTATCCTGAACAATTATCCGGCGGGCAAAAGCAGCGGGTAGCGATCGCGAGAGCATTAGCGATGGAACCAAAAGTGATGCTTTTTGATGAGCCGACTTCAGCATTGGATCCTGAGCTTGTTGGTGAAGTGCTGCAGGTAATGAAGGATCTCGCACGTGACGGGATGACGATGGTGATTGTGACCCATGAAATGGGATTTGCGAAAGAAGTGGCCGACCGAGTCATTATGCTGGCAGACGGAAATATTATTGAAGAAGGACATCCCAATGATATCTTTGTCCATCCAAAACATGAACGGACGAAAAGGTTTTTGAACCAAATATTATAGAATGCAATCAAACTTGCCTTGGCGTATTCAAGGCAGGTTTTTTTTATCTTATGGCTCTGTTATAGCTTAATGATGATTTCTCTGTGTTTGAAAAATAAACGGGGAAATTGAAGAAAAAAGCCTTTTAAATGGGTGAGAATTCATATAATTTTATAAAACTTCTATTAGAAATTTCCACTTTGTTGACTATCTTCTTTCAGTAACAAAGTAATTATTTATAAATCATAAAAACTGAACTGAACAACTCCGTTTTAAAGCACAAAAGGCAAGGGTGGCAGCCCTTGCCTTTTGTGTAAATATAGATATTAGGATAGTTGATACCACGGACAACGGAAGCAAAGGAACCGTCCCCGCGCTTTCGAATTTCTCTTATTTCCACACATCATTCGCAATCGAAATCACATGTCTAACTTTATCCCATTGCTGTTCCTCTGTTAATAGATTTCCCTCTTCGGTAGAAGAGAATCCGCATTGCGGACTTAGGCATAGCTGGTCTAAGTCTACATACTTTGCAGCTTCTGCAATACGGGCTTTGATTCGTTCCGGATCTTCTAGGTCACCGAACTTCGATGTAATTAGACCAAGAACAATTTGTAAATCTTTCCGATTAACGTGTTGAAGCGGTGCAAACCCGCCAGAGCGCTCATCATCAAATTCTAAGAACAAGCCATCAAGCTTCAGTTCGCCAAATATATATTCAGAAGCGTTATCATAACCGCCGCTTGCTGTGTATGTCGATTTAAAGTTCCCGCGGCAGATATGCATCGTGATGACCATATCTTCTGGTTTGTTAGCAATCGATTCATTGATGGCACGGGTGAAAATTTTAATTAATTCTTCTGGTGTATAGCCCTTATCGGCAATTTGTTGATGGCCTTTCTCAGAAAAGAACACTGCCCATGAAGTGTCATCAAGCTGCAAATAACGGCAGCCTGCCTCGTAAAATGCCTGAATTGCTTTTTGGTAGGCTTTAATTAAATCATCAAAAAACTCATCTTTGTTTGGATAAACTGCTTCCTCAATAACTCCTCTAAAAAAGAGCATATTTGGACTTGGAATCGTGAATTTTGCGACATGGTCACCCTTGATGCTGTGCAAGAATTTATAGTCTTCGATAAATGGATGCGGACCGAAGTCTAGTTTGCCATTCACCTTTAGTCCGTGAGCTTTTGTTTGGACACCGTGAAATTGAATTCCTGCCTCAGCTTCGTAAAGCTCAACGCCCTCAAGGCCTGCTAGGAAGTCGAAATGCCACCATGCACGGCGGAATTCCCCATCAGTTACAGCGGAAAGACCTGCTTCTTTTTGTTTTTCTACTAATTTAATAATTTCTACATCTTCGATGGCACGAAGCTGTTCCGCTGTGATTTCTCCGTTTTCTTTTTGAAGACGTGCTTGTTTTAGTCGTTCGGGACGAAGGAAGCTTCCGACGTGATCGGCTTTGAATGGTGCTCTAGTAAGTGTTTTTGTCATTATTTGTCTGCTCCTTAATAAATATAATTTTTATTATATAGATAATTTTCAAATAATGCACAGATGAAATATCTGCTGTAAATTCTTTTTAAATATGTAAGCCTTTGCATTTTTTCTGAAAATAATTATTGTATAGAAAATATTGATTTTTTTAAATATTTATACTAATATATAAAAATATTAATTATTTGGAGAAACGAAATAATTCAGGGGGTACTATATTATGGGCGTCATCGAGAAAATCAGCGGGTTTGCTGGAAAGACCTTTACGTTATGGGTATTAATCTTTGCTGTTGTTGCGTTTAATTTTCCCACTCACTTTGCGTGGTTGGGAGGATATATTGTTCCTTTATTAGGAATTGTTATGTTTGGCATGGGGCTGACCCTGGAATTATCAGATTTTAAAGAAGTGTTTAGAAGGCCAAAGGAAGTAGCACTGGGGGTCATCGGCCACTTTATCATCATGCCACTGTTAGCGTTTCTATTGGCAGTTGGACTTGATTTACCGAAGGAAGTGGCGGTCGGGGTTATTTTAGTAGGATGCTGCCCGAGCGGAACGGCTTCGAATGTTATGGTGTTTTTAGCAAGAGGAAATGTGGCGCTGGCGGTTGCGATTGCCTCTGTATCTACGATTCTTGCACCCATTGTCACACCATTGCTGATTCTTTTATTTGCAAGTAAGTGGGTGGATGTCAGTGTGGCCTCTTTATTCCTATCGATTGTACAAGTTGTCATTATTCCGTTGGCGCTTGGCTTTATTATTAAAAAGTTCTTTGGAAAACAGGCACAAGCCGGTGCAAAAGCATTGCCGCTTGTTTCCGTTATCGCGATTGTGTTAATTGTTTCTGCCGTTGTTGCGGGCAGCGCGGCGAAGATTGCGGAAACAGGTTTGTTAATCTTTGGCGTTGTCATTCTTCATAATCTATTAGGATTCTTAATTGGATTCTTCTTTGCCCGAGTATGCGGGATGGATCTGGCGAAACAAAAGGCTGTTGCAATGGAAGTCGGCATGCAGAACTCCGGTTTGGGTGTCGCCATCGCCACCGCTCATTTCTCGCCATTAGCGGCCGTACCAAGTGCGATTTTCAGCGTTTGGCATAATTTATCTGGATCAGTTCTAGCGAATATTTTTAGCCGGATGAAGGAGAAGGGTCAAAACGAGGGAAGTATGAAACGTGTGGGTTAATTTGAATCACCTCTCAGCCGAATCGGGCTGAGAGGTTTTTTGTTCTGGGATTTTGTTTGACAGTGGTAACATTTCATAATTTTTTCATAGTTTCTTCATTTAAATTACACACCATGTGGATAAAATAGATAGGGAAGTGGTCATACCATTTCTACAATAAAGGATTCCCTGCAGTCAAAAAGGGAATACCTTTCGAGTTTAATATTGTTAGCCAAAGGGAAAAATAGTAAAGATAACTCGGAAAGGGAGGAATGAAAAATGGATGTTCCATTAACATCAAAGGAAGTCATTACTCAGATCCAGAAGTTACAGAACCAAGGTAATTCTCTACGCAAAAAAGAGGTAAAACAACTTTATCCTGATTTAATGCGGAGTGCTTTGCATTACTACCCAAGTTGGCAACATGCCATAGAAGAAAGTAAAGTAGGTTAGGATCTCTAATTTACATCAAGACATTAGATTATGATGAGCTCTGTTAACAAAAAGGTTTCACTCCATAGTGAAGCCTTTTTGCTATGTTTAAAAGCCTCTTTAGAGCAATACTAAAAAGAGATTGTTACTCCTTATATCCTTATTAAAAATAGACAAAAAAGAGAGAATGCCATGTGTGCATTCTCTCTCTATTATTAACGAATCTAAACAAATTGTATATTAAAGGACTTAAGTGGAGGGATACCCCTAGTGCCATTATATTAAAAAATATCTGTAAGGCAGCGATAAAATCCTTAATATATGATCTCTAAATAAGGAGTAAAAGTCATCATGATGGTTAATAGGTTTAGAATGGTTATTGTCTGCTAATAACCTATTATACTCGTTAAGAAGTTTGTCCAGTTCTTGGCTGCAATAGATGGTTTCTTCGTTTTGAAGTCCTTTTGTCATTCCTAATTTAATCATTTCGTCTTTTTTCTCTTTAATAGCAGCTTCACATAGGTCAAGTCTCATTGCCGAATACACCTCGTAAACTTTTAGTAAAATTTCAGTAAACTTCATTTTTAATAGAATTAAAATGAATTATAGCATGTATTAACTGATATGTAATAGATTCGATAAAACAAGTGAAAAGGAGACAAAATTAGACGAGGCCTGCAGTTTTTTTCGACAAAAGGGTCTGTTTCACTCACTCATTTGGTCATTTCTAAAGATGAGTTAAATAAAAAAGCCGGTCAATGACCGGTGTATTCTAATACCATTATAGTCTAACCAAAACCTCCGTACCGTCCTTCGCTTTGACATCTACGAGCACGATTCCTTTATGATTTTTCAGTTCCTCGACGATGAGCTTTAGCAGTTTTTTGTCTAACGGTGGAATGGTAAGATCCAGTTTTTTTCTTTCGAAGTAGTCTTTTGTCCATTTGTTTGCCTGCTGATGAATAAATTTTGAAGACAAAATAGAAATGCCGATGTTTAACATGGCATATGGAATGGGGAGCGAGAGCCGAATGTCCTTTGCTTTCACTTTAAGATGCAGCATAGGCCACCTACTCAATGATGACAGAAACGGTATCTCCGTTTGCCGATTTAACATCCACAATTTGGCCTTCTAATTCGTTTTCGATGGCTTCAATAATAAGGTGGATATCGAGATCCTTTACATACTTTTCTGACTGAGGAATACTCGATGCGATGCTGTGTCCCGCCTTTAATACTGCCTTGATAAGTTTTACGGGCAAATTGACCGTGACGTTATCATTTTCTTTTGATACCACACGAACTTTTAATGTTTTATCTACATATTTCGTTGGTTTTCCTATTAGACTACTTCCTGCTACTTCTTTCGCTTTTAATACTTGGATCAGTTCAGACCCCTGATCCGCATCAATTTTTCCCTCTTGCACCATCGCTAATACTCTAGCAATTTCCTCTTTCATGGTCAATTCCTCCCTATTCATCTTTTAAAAGCTTTATGGCCTCTTCAGGAGTGATTTCGCCATTTTCCAACATGGCGACAACCTTTTTCTCGTCTACCTCATTTTTCTTCTTTTGCACATATCCAAGGGCAGAAATGATGTCGTTCAGTTTGCCACGAACAGTTGGATAGGAAATCCCCATTTCCTTTTCAACTTCCTTGATACTCCCTCTGCATGTTAAAAATACTTCCACAAAATGAAGCTGATCCTTTGTTAATGACGCCAGTTTGGAGAATTCAAACTCATTTTCAATCGTCGTGTGACAATGAGAGCACTGCAGCTTCGTAATCTTCAATGTTTTGCTGCAGACAGGACAATTTGTGATTACTTTATATGCCATAATGAATTCCTTTCCTTTAGTTGATTTGATTATAAATCAATAAAATTAAATAGTAAATATAGAAATTCATTTATTTGGTGTAAAAAATTAAAATAATTAATTTGGAGATTAAAATTATTGATTTGCTGTTTTTTAGGGATGTTCAAGATGGAGTGCGCTGTCGTAATTAAGTGCGTGTGTATGAGTAATAAAAACTAAAACCATGCTAGCATCAGCATGGTTTTACGGGTACCCGTTTATTCTTCTGTAAACTCTGTCATCAATTCACGTAAATCTTTGATGGCTAGTTTGGCACTCTCTTTTTTATCTTTATGCAATCCGATCCCTGTTAAAGAGTCATGGCAGTGGTAGGAGTTAGTTGCCAAGCTTTTATAGCCGTCCGGAACGGTGAATATTTCTACTGTTATGGTCAAGCTTTTGCCAGTGTAGATTTTTATAATCTCCAATTCATCCATTTTCAACTTTGTTACCACTCGCATCCCATCATCCTCTCCGCCGTTAGTGTCATCGGTAGTATCTATTTCTCTAGTTAAGTATACGTTAAGATTCAGCCTCAGGGGCATTCATGATTTGACAATAATCAAACTCCTTTGAATATATTTGCACACCGTTGATTTTCTGGATTCATTGGAGATATGAAGGATTATTTTTTTGCTTGCCATCGAGTTCCTCAAAAATGCTTGCAGCATCTTGATTACGAGGAGAAATAATCTCAGTTTGATTAGGGGATTTAGCTAAAAAGGAGTTCATTAACTGTTTAAATTCTCCCGTAGTTAATGGCTTAGCATCATCAATCAATTCATATCCAAGTAATCCATTCGGTTCAATCGTTGCGTATTTCACATCCCCAATTTTAGATATCCCTAGATTTCGCATTCTCATTTCAAGCTGGTCGACGCTTAGGCGCAGCTTTTTTAAATTTTGCTGATTGATTTCCCCATTCTCAATGACAACCTTGGCTTTACCCGTGATAAATTTTTCAATGGCATTGAATTTAAGTTGTAAATAATCCACAACCAAGACTGTTGCTACAAAGACCGCTGCTGCCCCAATCGCCTTTAGTATGCTTTTTTCAACAATTGGCTGAACAATGATTGTCCCAATAGATAACATAAGGATTGTTTGCGAAAGTGTCATCTGTGCGATTGATTTTCGACCGGAAACTCTTACCAGTAAAATCCCTGCTAAAATCAAAACGAACGACTGCCAAATGAACGAGAAATCCACCTAATCACCCTTTTTATAGTTTTAATTGTCCTAGGATTAGGATGCTAAAAGCTCAATAAAATTATCAAAAAGAAGCTGCACCAAATGAAAGTGGAGAAGATGAGCAAGGAGTATCAGTATGGTTCTACCATAGTAGGAACGTTGAAAGAATGGGAAAAGGCGGGACAAAAATTATTATAGGTTTGAAATGCATGTCTATAAAAGAAAAAAGGTAGGTAGAATTGTTAAGAAGGAATTATTAAAAGTTACTAGAATGAATAGAAGATCATTGTTTTTTAATTTTCTTTTTAGCCGAAGGTCTGACGGAAAACGAAATTGCAGTTCTGTCTTATGGCAAGGCGCAATGAAAAAATGAAGGAGGCAGTACTATGTCGAAAACCAATCAAAAAATTGTTCCGCATTTATGGTATGACAAGGAGGCGAAAGAAGCAGCCGAGTTTTACACTACTATCTTCCCGGACTCGAAAATAACGAATATAACCACTATCCATGATACTCCATCAGGCGACTCCGATATTGTCTCGTTTGAACTTTGGGGGCAGAAATTCATGGCAATCAGTGCCGGTCCTCATTTCAAGCTCAATCCATCGGTATCTTTCATCGTCAATTTTGATCCGTCCCGAGAAAAAGATGCAGGAGAAAAATTACAAGCGGTTTGGGACAAATTGTCCGATGGCGGCACAGCGCTAATGCCACTTGATAAGTACCCGTTCAGTGAGAAGTTTGGCTGGATTCAGGATAAGTATGGTTTTTCCTGGCAGTTAATACTTTCCAATCCAGAAGGTGAAGAGCGTCCCCCATTAGTGCCGTCCCTATTGTTTGTCGGTGATAATTGCGGCAAAGCGGAGGAGGCGATTAACTTTTATTTATCCGTATTTAAGAACGCCAAGCAGGGACTTATCGCCCGCTATCCAAAAGGCATGGAACCTGACAAAGAAGGAACCATCATGTTCGCCGATTTTAGCTTTGAAAATCAGTGGTTCTCCGCAATGGATAGCGCACATGAGCACAAATTCAATTTTAACGAGGCATTTTCATTTATGGTATATTGCGACACACAAGATGAAATTGATCACTACTGGGAAAAGCTCTCGGCCGTACCTGAAGCCGAACAATGCGGCTGGCTGAAAGATCAGTTTGGTTTGTCCTGGCAGATTGTACCGACAGAGATGGACGAGATGATGAGCAAGGGCACTCCAGAGCAACTTGCCCGCGTAACGGAAGCATTCCTTAAAATGAAGAAATTTGATCTTGCGATATTACGGGAAGCATACAAGGGAGAGTGAGAATTTATATAAAAAAATATACGTGAATTTTTAAGATCCGGCTGGGTAGCCGGATTTTTTGTTTTCGTGAAGACCTGCTGCATGAATGGCTGACATGGATAGTTACTTATTCCAGTAATGACAATAAAATACCAATGATTGAATTGTTATTTCGCCTTACAATAGGTGGAGTGTTGGTCTATCAAATAGAGCATACTAGAAATGAAATCAACTTTCTAAGCATACGTACTTTGTTTTCACCTAGAATTTATTAGAAAGAAGGAATAATTTTGAAAACAAAAATCTTTAAGATCATTACAGCACTAACATTATCAGTTGGTCTATTATCCGGTGTTTCATCTACAGAAGCAGCAACAAAAGAGATGAAGGTTCACTTTATCAATGTAGGCCAGGGTGATTCTATTTATATAAAAACGGCAGCTGGTGATGACATTATCATCGACGCTGGTAATAAAGATGGCAGTGATGTAGTATCTTATTTAAAAAAGCAAAAAGTAAAAGATATTGAGGTAATGATTGCCACTCACCCAGACGCAGACCATATCGGTGGATTGGATGAAGTTCTGAAAGCATTTAAAGTAAAATCCGTATACGCTCCAAAGGTGAGCCACACATCCCAAGCTTACAAAGAGTTTTTAACAGCTGTGAAGCGTGAAGCCGTCAAAATTAAGACGGCTCAAAAAGGTGTGAAACTTCCATTAAAAGGTGTGTCTGCAACCTTAGTGGCTCCGGTAAAGACGTATAGCAAAAGTGATTTGAATAACTGGAGTGCGGTTTTACGACTGGTATATGGAAAAAAATCGTTCCTATTTACAGGTGATGCTGAAGTTAAGTCTGAAACGGATATGATTAAATCTAAACAAACGTTAAAAGCAGATGTATTAAAAGTAGGTCACCACGGTGCCAAAACGTCGACTAGTGCTGCCTTCCTAAAAGCTGTCAAACCATCTTATGCTGTATTGAGTGTAGGGAAAAATAGTTACGGACACCCTACCAGCACGGTAGTAAATCGTTTGAATTCAATGAAAGTAAAAACATATCGGACCGATAAAAGTGGACATATCATCTTTACGACGAACGGATCGAAAATTAGTGTAAAGACGGTGAAATAACATGGTTAAAGGGATCATTGACCGTTTTGAAGGCAAATTTGCAGTGGTAGAAATCGATGGGAAGACTAAAGATTTTCCTAAATCCATTTTCCCTAAGAGTGCGACGGTAGGGGATGTTGTTGAAATTAACGGAGAAAAAGTGAAAGTTTTAAAGGACGAAACGGATAAACTAAGGCAAGAGATTGAAGAACTTATGGATGATGTGTGGGAAGATTAAATGGTGAAGTCCTTTTCTATTAAGAGAAGGGCTTCTTGTTTTTACGTTGCACTGTTATTGCTGAATGTTGATTTCAGTGTGTATGAAAAATAAACGGAAAAATTCCGTTTAAATTGGGAAATACCCATATTTCCTTAAAAATAAGGGAAGTTTTTCCGTCTATATGATCCAAATCTTTGGATTTTGACTTTTTTCGAGCAGTTAAGCGGAATATCTCCGCTTATATCGGCTTCATAAGCTTCCTCTATATACATTAGTCGGAAATTCTCCGCTTATGAATTCTCATACCTCCATGAAAATCAATGATTAACAAAGGAATTTACTAAGAAACTATCGAATAGGTAGTCAGTGTATTTTTTTATCTAAGATGTTAATATGGGACGATAGTCCTTAAACATTTATGAGTAAAAAAACAAGGGGGAAACGAATATGATAAAGACGAATATGGAGTTGTCACTAGAACAAACTGAGGCACTACTAAAAACGTTGAAAGCCCGCTTTGAGAAAAACATGAACAGACATGAAGGTATTGAATGGGCTGAGGTGCAAGCCAGGCTTGAAGTGAATCCTGAAAAACTGTGGTCGCTCCATGAAATGGAGGAAACTGGCGGTGAACCGGATGTGGTTGGCCATGACCAAAAGACGGGCGAATTCATTTTTTATGATTGTTCAGTGGAAAGCCCTAAAGGCCGCAGAAGTCTTTGTTACGACCGTGCAGCCCTGGAGTCAAGGAAACAACATAAACCAGCAAATTCCGTGATTGATTTGGCCGCCGCCATGGGTGTTGAACTTTTAACGGAAGAGCAATACCGGGAGCTTCAGACCCTAGGAAATTTCGATTTGAAATCGTCAAGCTGGGTGCAAACACCTGCTAATATAAGAAAACTTGGCGGGGCCATCTTTTGTGATCGCCGCTACGACACTGTCTTTGTGTACCACAATGGAGCAGATTCCTACTATGCTGCCAGGGGTTTCCGCGCCGCGCTAAGAGTTTAAACTTTGCAAATAAAAACATCCCCAGGCTTGATTAGCCTGGGGATGTTTATTTATCTAAATAATGATTGTACATTTCTAGACATTCCAGCAGTTCGGTTCTATATACCATCAATGCTTTTCTGATCGTTTCGTTATGATTGTTATTCAGTTCAAGGTTGCATTTCTCTAATTCCAACGACTTAATCAAGGTAAGTTCATTATACATATTTGTTAGGTTGTTCATGTCCCCGATACTCCAACTCCTCTAGCAAACTTTTTTTGTTTTTCTAATAGATTTGACACTATTTCTGTTTTTTATACTAGGTTCTGGAGGCATTCTAATTGGTAACAGGACAAACTATTTAGATTTATGACATAAATTCAGGCGCTTATAATATATTTTAAGAGATTTATGACATCATTCAGGACACTTATGACGTATTTTACAAAACTTTCGACATTTGCTGGATAATAATTGGAAAAATCCGAAATGGAACTACTTGTAACGAAATTAGGAGTTTCCGTTCTTCAAGTTATTTAATACTGGCGTTCATGGCGTTCCCTGTGGAGTTCGCGATATTTACCCGGGGGAGTTCCTACTATTTTCTTAAAGAGATTTTGAAAGTGTGTTTCGCTTTGGTATCCCACTTGGAAGGTAATTTCGTTTATAGTTGAGTTTGAGCTTAATAAAAGGTGCTTAGCCACCTCAATTCTGTATTGCATTAGGTATTGAAAGGGTGTTTGCCCAGTTAGCTCTTTAAAAATATGAGATAAGTAATAGGAGCTAATATAGGAAATTTTCGCGAGTTCTTTCAATGTAATGTTTTGATGGTAATTTTCCTGAATATAGTGCTTCGCCTCTACTATAATTTTGTGAGAGTTATGCTTTCTATTATTGGCTTTTCTTTTATAAATATTTCTTAAGATTAAGCCCAGAAGTGCACCTGCTAAATTTCTAGCCACCCAGTAGGATTCGAAATCTTTTGATTCCACCTCTTTGACCAATTCATTAAATAATTCCTCAACTATGATAAAGTTCTCAATTGGTATAATAGGTGAAACATTATTATTGATTAGATATCCTTCAGGAAGTCCCTCAATACCTACGTTTGAAAAAGCTACATAAAGCATTTTATGTGGCTTGTCCATTTCTCCTCTCTCTTCATGCCATACTCCTTGGTTGTAGATGACGATCGATTGAGGTTCCACTTTATAATTCGTGCCATCTATATTGTAGGTCCCTTCACCCTCAAGTATAAGTAATATTTCAACACAGTCGGGATGATTGTGCATCGGTTTAAAAAAACTTTCCCCTTTTTTTACATGCTTTATTCCAGCGTAGTGAATGATTGGAGCTGAATTACTTTTAATGACATGTCGTTCCATTTAAAGTCATCTCCTTTATATAAATAACAAGATTCAATAGTTTCATGACAGGATAACTCATATTTTAACTATGTTTATATTATATAATTATTTTGAAAATAACAAAAATATATAGTTTAGTATTTCTCTTGGCATGGTTATTGTTGGATTGAAAAAAACGACAGGAGGTAAGGGCTTTGCTAGTTGTTTGCCAGCAGCATGTTGTAGATGTGCTTAAAATATTTCGGACTCCGCATGTGGCCAAAGTGAAAGATTTCAAATGTAAGTGTGTGATTTGTCATAAGCAGGGAGAAGTGAAAATTTCTCATCCCTTTCATTCGATTACCAAGAGAGATCATTTGAAATATCTGACATAAAAAAGAAAGTGGTGAAAGTAAATGAAGAAAATCATCTCCTTAGGGGAAGCATTAATAGATTTTATTCCAACTGAGAATGGGTTCAGTTTAACAAAGGTTGATATGTTCAAAAAGAATCCTGGGGGTGCACCTGCTAATGTGGCCGTGGCTGTTGCCAAACTAGGAGGAAATAGTTATTTTGCAGGTAAAGTCGGGGATGATAGTTTTGGACATTTTTTGAATGATTGTTTAAAAGATTATCAGGTAAATACCGACTATCTTCTATTTACAAAAGAAGCCAAAACCGCGCTGGCTTTCGTCTCTCTAAATGAAACTGGGGAACGGGACTTCCAGTTTTACGGATCCCCTTCAGCAGATATGATCTTTTCAGCAGAGGAAGTGGATGACTCATGGTTCACAGGGGATGAGATCTTTCATTTCTGCTCCAATTCTTTATCGTACCCTGTCAGCCGTCAAGCAACCGAAAAAGGAATGGAAGTCGCGAAACAGAAGGGAGCGTTCATAAGTTTTGATCCAAATATCCGTTTTCCGTTCTGGACAAATGATGAAGACATACGAGCCACGATTTTACCGTTGTTACCTTCTGTGGATTTTTTAAAAATAAGTGAGGAAGAATTATCTTTCTTATTTAAAGAGGACAATGAACCAAAATCTGTCGAGAAACTACTAAATCTGGGAATCTCACTGATTGTTGTGACGAAAGGCAGTCAGGGT
Organism: Bacillus sp. AFS073361; assembly: GCF_002567005.1. GTDB lineage: Bacteria > Bacillota > Bacilli > Bacillales > Cytobacillaceae > Neobacillus. The sequence continues at coordinate 22,139 of NZ_NUZU01000228.1, read as the reverse complement.
TGCAGTTATTATACGCGTTCGATTTCGAATGATCTTTCTGCTCCTGTCGTTAAAACCATTGATACGACTGGCGCTGGAGATGCCTTTGTTGGAGGCTTATTGTATCAACTGGCATTGCTTACTACCCAAAAAGAGAATATAGATGAATTTTTAAGAGATGGGGAAACATTGAATCATATTCTGAAGTTCGCTAACGTTTGTGGAGCGATTACAACTACAGCAAGAGGGGCGATGACCGCTTTACCATCAGAAGAGAGTATCAATAAATTTCTTCAGCTGCAATAAAAAAGAGTGAAGGGGGAATAAGCATGAAATTGGGTGTACAAGCGAATGCATGGCGTCGCCAATGGGATGAGGATCCTATGAAAGTTATTAATCATGTAAAAGAATTGGGATTTGATTTTATTGAAATTCCGCTGATGAATCTTCATGAGTTAGATGTGCCAACTCTAAAAGGCACACTGAAAAACGTAGACTTAGAAGTTTGTACTTCCACCATTTTAGTGGATGATACGGTGGATATCACCAGTAGTGATGAGAAAGTAAGAAAAAATGGAATCAATTATTTGAAAAGATGTATTGAAGCCACTGGTGAATTGGGAGCTACATTTTTCTCAGGGATTATTTATTCGAAACAGTTTAACCGCACCAACATCTTTTATGAAAATGATATATTGAAATATTCCACAGAGGGCTTACGTGAAGTCGCCCGGTATGCGGGGCAGTTTGGCATTACCATCGGAATTGAGCCAATCAATAGGTTTGAAACTTGTCTCATTAATACTTGTGAGCAAGCACTGCAATTGAAAGATATGGTTGGAGAATCAAATCTGAAAATTCACCTCGATACCTTCCATATGAATATAGAAGAAAAAAATCTATATGAGACGATCAAACGAGCGGGTAATAACCTCTTTCATTTGCATTTAAATGAAAGTGACCTAGGGATTGCCGGTACAGGACAAGTAAACTGGGATGATCTTTTTAAAGGGTTGAAGGAGATTCAATATGAAGGGTATGCCTCGATTGAATGCGTTGTAGATATTAAAGGAGATTATGTTTGGAGACAGCTAGCTCCAAACAGTGAAGTGCTGGTTACCCAAGGAAAGCAATTCTTTAGAGAGTTGATGGGGAAATATGAGTTAATCTAGTGGATTAAACTTTTTACATTAAGGAGGTTTTTGTAAATGGATCTTTGTATTACTTGCGGAACGGAGTTGTCAAAACCGGAGAGAAATAGATGTGAATGTTGGGATTGCAGGGATAAAGCTAATGAATCTTATGATGAAGAGTAGGTTGTTTAATTAGTTTTCACTATCTTCATGTTGTTAATATAACAATATCTAATAGGTTAATAGCAATAAAATGCATTTAATTCGCAATCTTTAAAAGTTATGATAATTATCAATAAGTTAGAAAAATAGCCAATGTTAATTTAACAAGGATGTACTGAAAAAGAGATTAGAGGTGATATTTTCATAGCACAAATAAATGTAAGCGTTTTTCTTTTGGCACTAGTTCTGAGTTTTTAGATAGCTCCTTTTAACGAATCTGATTTGGGATCTAATGGACTTATAAATAAAAATATTATCCGGAGGTTTTTATGACACAGTTGGTAAGAACAGAATTGATAGAATTAAATCTAAAGGCTAGAGAACGTAAAGAGGCAATTATTGAGTTAACGCAGCGTTTGGAACAGGGAGGTTACTTATTTTCAAAGGATGGATTCCTACAAGATGTATTTCAAAGAGAGGAAATTGGAAATACGGCGGTAGGATTTAATGTGGCGATACCACATGGGAAATCGGCGGAAGTGAAAGAGACGGCAATCGTCTATGGCCGTTCGGAATTAGGAATCGATTGGGAATCATTTGATGGAGAGCCTGTCCATTCTGTTTTTCTACTTGCTGTTCCAGAGGAGAAGGCCTCCAATGAACATTTAAGGATTTTGGCGCTGTTGTCCAGAGCTTTAATCAATGATGAATTTCGTGAGCAATTATTAGCAGCGAAAACCGGTGAGGAGATTGCTGCTTTATTGAATGAGGTAACTCAACCGAAAGTTCTTGAATCATAAAAATAGAGTTAGGCAGGAGGGGGATTTTGATGAGTGAATTTGTTGATTTAATGAAACGCACCCGGGAGCATTTGATGAGCGGTGTTTCCTATATGATTCCTTTTGTTGTGGCAGGCGGGATTCTATTGGCTCTCTCCGTATTACTTTCTGGACAGCCTGCTGCACCGGAATCCTATTTCCTCGGCGGAATCTTCAAAATTGGGGCTGCTGGCTTTACCCTGTTGATTCCGATTTTAGCGGGATTTATCGCTTTTTCCATGGCTGACCGTCCAGGAATTGCCCCGGGAGCGATTGGCGGATTAATTGCTAGTCAAGTTGGTGCAGGATTTCTTGGAGGGCTGATTGCTGGTCTGGTTGCCGGTATTGTCGTTTTCTATCTGAAGAAGATCCCTGTTCCACGGACGGTTCGATCTGTCATGCCAATTTTTATCATTCCGATTATTGGGACCTTAATTGTTGGCGGACTTATGTTATTCGTGATCGGTTCACCAATTGCCACTGTTATGACCCTATTCACTGACTGGCTGACTGCGATGAGTGGCGGCAGTAAAATTATTTTAGGGATCATTCTTGGATTAATGATCGCATTTGATATGGGAGGCCCTATTAATAAAGTAGCTTTCACATTTGCTGTAGGTCTTGTGGGTTCAGGTGTTTATAATGTGATGGGAGCAGTCGGTGTGGCAATTATGGTTCCTCCTGTCGGCATGGGTTTGGCAACCCTTTTGGCACCTAAGAAGTATACGTTTGAAGAACGTGAAAACGGCAGGGCTGCCTTATTAATGGGAACGATTGGAATTACGGAAGGTGCGATTCCGTTTGCAGCGATCGACCCGATCCGAGTGATACCTTCCTTAATGACAGGCTCAGCGGTTGGTGCTGTTATAGCGATGCTTCTCGGTGTAGGAAACCATGCTCCATGGGGGGGCTGGATCGTCTTGCCTGTTGTTGACAATATCATTGGCTATGTCATTGCGACCTTGGCAGGTGTGCTGACGACTGCTCTTATGGTTAACGCTTTGAAAAAACAAGTGGTTGAAAAAGTGGAGAAGGAAGAAACTGAAGATGATGATTTCCTAGTAATGGAAATCGAAATGTAAAAGCAGTTCGGCTATCAAAAAATATTCATTACATCATTTGAGGGGGAAAATAATATGAAAATTCTTGGTGTTACAGCATGTCCTTCAGGGGTAGCTCATACGTATATGGCAGCGGAGGCATTATCAAAGGCAGCTAAAAAAAGAGGGCACTCGATTAAAGTGGAGACCCAGGGATCTATTGGTATAGAAAATACGATTCGCGCTGAAGAAGTGGTAGATGCTGATATTATAATCTTGACGAAGGATATGGCGATCAAAAACAAGGAGCGCTTTGCTGGAAAGCCAATAATTAACGTGGGTGTTGGTGATGTGGTTCGTAAAGCAGACATTATTGTTGCCAAGGCTGAAGAAGTCATTGCCCAACGTGTACAAAAATAAAGGAAATGATAGAAAGGGGAAATAAGGTTTTCAATTATCCTTGTTTCCTTTTTTGTTTGAATTTTTTATTAAACAATTAAACTTGAGGAGGAATTTATGATGATTGAAAGGCAATATACAATAACCAATGAACAAGGGCTTCATGCACGGCCGGCCAGCTTGCTGGTACAAATGGCGAGCCAAAGCAAATCTGCAGTGATATTGGTCAAAGACCAGAAGGAATTTAACGCCAAAAGTATTCTTGGACTTATGAGCGTTGGTGCACAAAAAGGGGCACAGGTGATGATTAAAATTGATGGTCCAGATGAAGAAGAGACAGTATCTAAGATTGAAGAGTTATTTAATAGTAACTTTGGAGAATAGAGGGGAGGGAGCGTCATTTGAATGAGAAAATTGTCTTTTTTGATATAGATGGAACACTTTTGACTGAAGAAAAGGTCCTGCCGGAATCTACTAAAAAGGCAGTTCGTATGCTTCAGGAAAAGGGAATTTATACGGCCATTGCTACTGGACGATCGCCACAAATGTTTGAATGGATTCTCGAGGAGCTCCATATCGATTCGTATGTTTCTATCAATGGCCAGTATGTTGTTTTTGAGGGGAAAGAGATCTATTCGAATCCAATGGATCTTTCATTACTGAATGATTTAACTAGTATGGTAGAAAGCAATGGTCATGCGATTGCCTACTGTCACGATCATCATATTACAGTCAACGAAGAAAATCATCCATTAGTATTATCGAGTTATAACTCTTTAAAAATAAATTATCCTCCTGTGAGTCGTGAATTTTATAAACAAACCTCAGTGTTTCAAGGGCATCTTTTCTGTCAACCTCAAGAGGAAGAGACGTATATTCAGCGTTTTCCTGAGTGTAGTTTTATCAGGTGGCATGAGCATGCGATTGATATCCTACCGAAGGGCTGTTCGAAAGCAATCGGCATTGGTAAAATGCTTGATGTAATTGGCATATCAAATGAAAACTGTTATGCATTCGGAGATGGGTTAAATGACCTGGAAATGCTGACTTCCGTCGGAATAGGCATTGCGATGGGGAATGCCGTTCCAGAAGCAAAGGCTGCAGCTGATCTCATTACCACTTCTTGTTATGAGGATGGAATATTTAATGGGTTAAAGGAATTGGGGATTCTCGTTTAGGTTTAAAGAAAAATCGGGATGAATCAAGGAATTGTCTTGTGGCGGTTTCCTAGGTTCATCTCTTTTTTTTGTAGAAAGGAGAGTGCACTATTGCTAAGTTTTTAATAATAACAACATCCAATAGTTTAATAACAAGAAACTGCATTTAATCAAAGACCCTTTAGCGGTATCATAATAATCAGATAAGTAAGAAAACAATAACCAATATCATGAGGAGGAAATTAGAATGAATGTTCAAGAGAAAATTAATTCTTTTAAGGAAGCGCTTTCTGTATTTGGAGTAAATGAGAACACTCTTACTGAACAAGAAAAAAAGGATCTAGATGAAAAAGGCTTTGTGGTCTTTGAAAATTTAATTGATGAGAAATGGTTAAAAGAATTACAAGAAAAGTACAACGATCTAGTTGAAATCGAAGGAGCTGAAGCTGGGACAGAAGTTCATCAAGAGGCAGGTACACGCCGATTATCCAACTTGATGAATAAGGGCGAAGTTTTTGATGGTTGTTACACACATCCGAAAGTTTTAGCTTCTATCTATCATATTATTAAGAGAGATTTTAAAGTATCAGCTATGAATGGACGAGATGCGGTGAAAGGCCATGGTTTACAAGCATTACATGAAGACTGGAATGACTCCTTCTTTGAAGAAGGTGTAATGGAGAAGGATGGAGATTACAGAAATCCAGATGATCCGTTCAATGTAGCCATTTCATTATGGATGCTGGATGATTTCAAAGAAGATAATGGTGCGACAAGAGTGGTGCCAGGCACTCATTTGAAAAAAGCTCCTCAATTCTATCTCAAAGATCGTATGGCAGATCATCCGGAGCAAGTATTGGTAACTGGTAAAGCAGGAACCGTAGCAGTGATGAATAGTCATTTATGGCATGGCGGTACAAACAATCTAACTGGAGAATCCAGAAGGGTATTACATCCATATTACGTTGCCAGAGAATTTAAGCAACAACAAGATCAACGCCAATACATTACAAAAGAAACCTATGATCGGATTTCACCTGCAGCAAGATATCTACTAGATGTCGAAGGCGCATTTTAAAAGAAATAGTAAGATATCAATACAGTAAAAAAAACAAANNTTTGTTTTTTTTACTGTATTTGTTGTCTGCGGCATAGATGAGTTGTATTAGTTTATTGACAAACAGGATTTTTAAATTTTTTGTCGAATATTGGTATTATTATTTCTTTAGAGTAGGGGTATATAATTTTGCACGATTGGGATCAGTAATAAGAAGATCTTGCAGTGAGTAAGGGATGAGAGGAGTGGTATTATGAATCAATTTCTTCAGATGGGAGCAAATACAGTTTTAAATTCCCCGAAAGGTATTGTTACTGTTAGCTACGAAATTTCTAATTCGATAGATATTTCCTTAACAGCTTTCCTTTTAACTGAATCTGGCAAGGTACAAGGAGATAGCGGGATTATTTTTTATAATCAACCAAAGAACAATTCTGGAGTAGCAACCCTATTACCAGCCGAGCTAGTAGGTAATACTAAAGTACAAAAAATTAATTTTGATATGAGTAAAGTCCCTGAAGGTATTTCTAAAATAGCTATAACTCTTACAGAGGATAATAGCATGGGATTTTCAAATGTACGGAATTTGAAGGCCGAGATATGGACCGATCAAACGATTATCCAGTTAACTCCATCTAGTTTCACAACTGAAAATGGAATCGTAGTATTAGAATTATATCTAAGGAACGGTCAGACAAAGGTAAAATCAATTTGGCGCGGATTTAATTCTGGGCTTGAGGGGTTATGTGAAAATTACGGTGTTGAGGTTGAATCTGAAGAGCAAAACAAGCAATCTGATCTTAAAACTATTCAAAGTCAAACCCCAATAGAACCTGATAAGACACTAACTGTTTCTGAAAATAAAAATAGACAAAACGTATTGTCATCGATAAGCCTCGAAAAGGTAACGGGGAAGATAAGTCTCGACAAAGGCCAAAGGCCAGTTATCATTGAAAAAACACCAGAAATTACCGCCACGGTATCTTGGAAAACCGGGACAGATTATGATATCTATGCCTTAGTCTATATAAAGAATGGTAAGCAGATAGATGTAGCTATGTTTGGGGCGAAAGGAACACCCCCCCTTAGGAGTTTTGGCAACGGAGCAGTGGAACATATGGGGGATGTTGGGAGGAGCAGCCATTCGACTAAGACAGAAGTAATTAAATTAAGATTAAATAATGATATACTCGCAGTTGTTCCAGTAGTTTATTCTGCTCAATCAAATGGGACAGGCTCATTCTACAGATACAAGGTGTCCATGAGTATAGATAATCATAATGGAACCTCAGTTACCATAACCGCCAAGAATGCAAATAATAATGATAGAATTTATTCCTGTGTGCCTGGAATACTTCATAATACACCAGATGGAGTGATAATTAGCCCATTGGAGCTATATAGTAAACCGAACTCAGAGCATAGGCCCAAACTTAGGATGGGGTCTGCAAATATGGTCGAAGTAATGATGGATCAAGGACCAATAAATGATTACAAGTAACTTAAATTCCGTGCCTGTCACTCCTCGATATTTGTCGAAGATTGATAGGTTTTTTTATAGGTCTAAAGGAATGTGAAATCAAAGCTGAACCAAAANNTTTTGGTTCAGCTTTGATTTTATTCCCTTTTTACCATGTTTAATGCTCGATGACCCAACTGTGTCTTGTTGAAAAATTATTGACTTTCTGACTATTCAGTTCTATTATGAAGCCTATTCAAACATATTGGAATACTATGCTTTATCTTTTCCAAAAGAGGGCGTGGGGTTTCTTTGATGCCTTGGCAGCAGACAAGTCGTACTACAAATCTTAAATAAGATTAGATGATTGGAAGAAACCCCTCTTCCCTAGAAGACCCTCAACATTGGAGAATGTACAGTATCCTATTCCAGTACATAAAAAAACATCATAAGGGGGAGCTCAATTGGAAAACAAAAGGTTAGTCATTCATTCGAAGCAAGACATTATTGATTTTGTCAGTACCAATCCTATTAGTCAAAAAGGGATGTTAATTGTTTTCGTTGCATTGGGAGGAATTGTTCTCGATGCGTATGATCTGACGAGTATTGGAATTGGGGTTAATCAACTGACGGAGGATTTCAATCTATCTCCTGCCCAGCTGGGTTCGCTTACCTCCGTCATGGCGGTTGGGGCTTTGTTGGGCGCACTATTTGGAGGGATGGTAACAGATAAACTGGGCCGGAATAAGATGTTTTTGGTCGATATTCTTTTACTTGTGGTTGCGGCCTTTGGGGCAGCGCTCGCCCCCAATTTAGAAGTTCTTGTATTTTTCCGTTTTCTTTTAGGCGTCGGCATTGGACTTGATGTCCCTATTGCCTTAAGCTTTATTGCAGAAATAACAAATACGAAGAGACGGGGGCAACTAGTAAATCTTTGGAGTCCGGTCTGGTATATCGCCACTGCTTTTGCGGGATTGCTATTATTGCCGATCTTTTTTTTAGGAATTGATGAGAATCTTTGGCGGTATGCAGTTGGCTTTGGAGGGGTGCTTGCCTTAATTGTACTGTTTCTTCGCTTTAAATTTATGGATGAAAGTCCGATTTGGGCTGCCAAACACCTTCCTTTAAAGGAAGCAGCAAAAATTGTAGAAAGAACTTATAATATTGAAGTAGTTGTTCAAGAGTTGAAAGAAAAGGTAACTAAAAAGGACGATAAAGTAGCGTTATCTACTTTATTTTCAAAGAAATACCGGATGAGAACTCTTTCCGCATCGATTCTAGCCGCTACCGAAAGCATGGAATATTTTGCTGTTATGTTTTATCTTCCTACCATTTCGATGCTGATTTTTGGCAAAGGAACAATCTACGGGATTATCGGAACCGTTGTATTTAACTGTTGTGGAATCCTCGGCGGCCTTTTCCAATCCTATTTGACTGGAAAAGTTGGTATTCGTAAACTAGCGATCATTGGATATTCAATCGTTTGTGTTGCCCTTTTAACTGTAGGTTTATTAGGAAAATCATTACCGGCCATCTTTGTGGCCATCCTTATAGGCAGCTTTATTTTTGGCCATGCCTTTGGACCTGGGGCTCAATGTATGACCATGGCTACATTATCATACCCGACAGAGTTAAGGGGACTTGGTTCCGGATGGGGACAAGCAATGTTAAGGGTTGGCAGTATTATTGGGGCCTTCGTTTTTCCAATGGTATTGGCCCTTGCAGGATTAGAAAAGACACTGCTTGTTGTCTTAATTGCTCCGGTCATTGGCTTAATTGCCGTGTCTCTAATCAAATGGGATCCAACAAATAAGAACTTAGATAGTGATACAGAAACAGAATTTCTTTCAAAAAATCATTCAAAACTTAGTGTATGATCATGAATACAGGTGAATAAAAATAATCCTTAAACCAATCGATGCAGCTTGCCCGCGGAGATTGGTTTTTTTCTTTGCTGAAATATCCCGCTTTCATAAGTTGAATTGAAATACTGATGTCATATCAGAATAATCTGTTTGAAATAATTCCCCCTTATAATATGTATGATTGCAAGTATTGAATATAGGATGTCTTTTAGTAAGGAATATTCAATAGAAGGGGAGTGTTTCAATGGATGTATGCACAAATTGTGGTGAAGAATTAAATCCATCTAGTAAGTTCTGTCCAAACTGCGGTTCGAAGGTTGCAGTAGATCAAAAGAACATGCCCTCAACCTTAGAAACTCGCATTGAAATAAAGAAAAATCGTTCCAAAACGAGATTATTAGTTGGAGTCGGATCGCTTATAGGATTGATGCTTGCTATCAGCGTTACCCTAATCGTAAAAGATTTCTCTAAGCCTGAACTTAAATCGAATGCAGCGGTAACAAAAGCAGTTGATCATGAACAACTAAAAGATAAGGAGGTTGAAAAGAAAGATCAAGTTAGTCATGAAACCGAACAGGAAAGTTCCAATCCTTCCTCTTCGGAATATATTTTGCCTGCTAGTGATAAGAAAGTGATGAGTGAGGCGGACGTTGCTAATCTTACTAAAGGGCAGCTGCGAATCGCGAGAAATGAGATCTACGCTCGTCATGGGTATGTCTTTCAATCCGAGGATTTGCAAACCTATTTTTCGAGTAAGTCATGGTACCAGCAAGAACCTGACTTTGATGGCTCTTTAAATGAAGTAGAAAAAGAAAATGTAAACTTCCTCAAGGAGAGAGAGGAAAGTCTTTAGGTGGAGTACAGTTGGTGAAAATGTTTTATTGCTTCAAAGTGCTTCGCTAGAAAAAGCAACTGAAACCATTAATTTTAAATTCGGGTCCTACTGTACCTTGTTCCAATTGAATAGAAGTCAAAAGAAAGATACACTTACTATATCGTTAATTGGAGCAGGTGCAGGAATGAATAATCGACAAAAGGAATTACTAAGAATATTGCTGACGAATGAAGAAGGGGCCTTGAATATAAGGGATTTGTCGGAGGAGCTTGATTGTGCGGAGAAAACAGTACGGAATGATTTAGACCGGATCGAGGAGTTTTTTCTTGATTATTCCGGCGCGAAACTGATCCGCAGGCCCGGTTTTGGAGTAATGATTGGAATTGGCGAGGGAGAACGGTCTGCTATTTTGCGAAGTCTACTTTCTAGTGAACCGAAATCAAATGAAGAGCGGCTGATTGAAATCACCTATCAGCTCTTAACTAGTCATAAGGCGATAACCTTACAGTATTTTTCCGATTCTTACTACGTGCCCAAAGCGGCTATTAAAAAGGATATGGAAGAAATTACGAACTGGCTTCACGTATTTCATCTTGAACTGATCACTAAACCACGGCTTGGAAGTGTGATTGAAGGAACAGAGCTGCAAAAACGGAGCGCGTTGGCTCACTTATCCGAGCTAATTCCCTCTCTTTCAAACGGGAAAAATTTTGTGTTGGATCTATTTTTGCCTTATGAAATTACCACCGTGAGGAAAGCGCTGGAGGATTTGCGGGACAAGTTTTCGATCACTTTTACAGAGGAGGCGTTAGAGAGCCTGCTGGTTCATGCTTTGATCATGACCAAACGGACCCGGCAAAGGTCTTCCGTATTTGTCCAAGAGTCTGAAAAGAAATCGGCACTTGGTCGAAAGGAATATCAGTATGCCATTTGGTTTTTTAATCAGCTGGAGTCCGTATTTCGGCTCACGTTTCCTGAAGAAGAGCGGATCTATTTTACCTGGCACCTGATTAGCAGCAAGCGAGTAGATGAGGGATCCGAACAGGTTATGGAATACGATGAAGAGGTTGCAGAGGTACTCCCTGTGTTTATTGAAAAAATGGGGAAACTGACCCTATTTGATTTTGAGGCCGATTCGGTTTTACAAAATGGCCTTGCTGTCCATATGCTCTCCGTCATCAATCGAATGAAGTACGGTTTTCCAATCTTTAATCCGCTGTTATCTAATATTAAGAAAATGTATCCTTATATGTTTAATATGGTTATTTTGACGCTCGAAGAAATTAAAAGTACTTTCCATTTAGAAATCCCTGAAGATGAGGCCGCCTATATCGTTCTTCATTTTCAAGCCTCGATTGAACGGATGGAGGGGAAGAGAGACCTAAAGAAGAAGGCACTTATCGTCTGTCATATGGGAATTGGCATGTCTCATTTGCTAGAGGCAAAAATTGAACAGCAATATATGGACATTGATATAGTAGCCTGTATCGGCAAAGCAGAAGTAACAGATTATATAAGGCAGCATCCAGTTGATTTTATTATTTCTACTGTTCCTCTTGAAATCAATATGGAGTACCTCGTTATTTCACCGCTGTTTGGACAAGAGGATAAGAAAAAATTAAGTCAATTTGTTAAGAAGGTAAAGCAGAATAAGCCTGACCTTCTCGAACAAAATGCTTTTTCTCAATTATTGACGGAAGACCTTGTGTTTTTTCAATTAGATAAGGGACACCGTTATGAAGTGGTCGAAATGCTTGCCACTACTCTCGTAAACAAAGGCTATGTTAGGAAAGAGTTTATCCATAGTGCTGTGAATCGGGAAAGGAAATCTGCCACTGCGATTGGCGGAGGAGTGGCCATTCCGCATGGAAATCCGTCGGTGGTTCAAAGATCTGCCATAGCCGCAGCAATCATGAAAGAGCCAATTGAGTGGGGCGATGAACGGGTTTCACTAGTATTCCTGCTGGCGATTTCAAAAGAAAATCATCGAGACGTTCGCGCGGTCATCGGAAAAATAGCTTCCCTTAGTGAGTCACCATTGGTTGTTCATGAGTTAACAGTCGCAGAGAATTATCAGGATTTTCTACGGATCATAAATAAGTAGGGCAGAGAAGAGTAGATCCAGAGATCCACTCTTTTTTTTCGGTGCTTTTTATTTTAATAAAATGATTTTTACCGCAACTTCTGGTAAAAATAAATAAAATTTACTAGACAAAGAGGACTTATTATATAAGTAAGCGATTACTTATATTTTTTCATTAGGAGGAAAGCATGATGGGGAAAATTCTAGCTGTAACAGCTTGTCCCGTTGGTATTGCTCATACGTATATGGCTGCTGAAAACTTACAAAAAGCGGGCAAAGCGTTAGGCATAGATGTTAAAGTGGAAACACAAGGGTCCATTGGGGTTGAAAATGCGTTAACGGAACAGGAAATTGCGGAAGCCGATGGAATTATTATTGCTGCTGACAAAGAGGTCCCAAAGGACCGCTTTGCTGGAAAAAAAGTCATTGTTACCGGTGTTAAAGATGGAATTCAGAACCCGGAAAAACTCATTAAGCAGATTCAGAACGGAGATGTTCCTGTTTATAAACCAGAATTAGCATCTGCTAGTGGATCATCGAATAGTAAAGGTAAAAAGAATCCCATTTATAAGCATTTGATGAATGGTGTATCGTACATGGTTCCATTTATTGTTGTTGGGGGATTATTAATTGCGATTGCCTTGACTCTTGGCGGGCAACAAACACCTGGAGGAATTGTCATTCCAGACGATTCTATTTGGAAACAAGTTGAAAAACTTGGCGGAACAGCATTCATGTTCATGGTGCCAATCTTGGCTGGTTTTATTGCAGTAAGTATAGCTGACCGCCCGGGATTAGTGCCGGGGATGATCGGCGGATATATTGCAGCTAATGGCAGTTTTTATGGAAGTGAAGCAGGTGCCGGATTTATCGGAGGAATTATTGCCGGTTTCTTGGCAGGTTATATAGCCCTTGGAATTAAGAAATTGAAGGTGCCAAAAGCAGTTCAACCTGTTATGCCGATTATTTTTATCCCAATTCTTTCATCTGTTATTGTAGGTTTATTATTCATTTTCGTTATCGGTGCTCCGGTTGCACAAATCTTTGAATCATTAACAAGCTGGTTGGCTAGTATGCAAGGCGGAAGTTCGATTGTATTAGCGATGATTCTTGGAGCGATGATTGCCGTTGATATGGGTGGACCATTCAACAAGGTAGCGTTCTTATTCGGTTCAGCTATGATAGCAGAAGGAAACTATGAAATTATGGGGCCGATTGCCGTAGCAATCTGTATTCCTCCAATTGGACTTGGACTAGCTACATTCTTGAACAAACGCAAATTTGGTCCAACGGAAAGAGATGCAGGAAAAGCGTCCTTCACAATGGGTTTATTCGGTATTACGGAAGGTGCGATACCATTCGCAGCACAAGATCCGCTGCGTGTTATTCCAAGTATCGTTGTCGGTTCTATGGCTGGATCGGTCATTGCCATGCTTTCAGGTGTGGGTAACAAAGTGGCCCACGGCGGCCCGATTGTTGCCGTGTTAGGTGCTGTCGACCATGTCGTTATGTTCTTTATTGCCGTTATTGTTGGGGTAGTTATAACAGCGATCATGGTTACGGCATTGAAGAAAGATGTGGAGGCAGCGGCGGCCGTTGTTGGTGATGGCGGCGCTCGAACTGATGCGCCTCTAGTAGGAAATAGTGTAATGGCAGAATCCGAAAAGGCTGAAATCGAGAAATTGACCGATATTACCAATTTGGACTTAATCGAAGTGGATTTAGACGGAACGACTCGTGACGGTGTTATCGATGAATTGATTACAAAATTTGATGCTACTGGTGTTTTAAGCTCGAAGGCAGAATTTAAACAAGCAATCCTGAACCGTGAAGGTGAATCTTCTACTGGTTTGGGTATGAATATTGCCATTCCGCATGGAAAATCAAGTGCGGTTAAACGGCCAGCTGTTGCCTTTGGAATTAAACGTGAAGGTGTAGACTGGAAGAGTTTAGACGGTACAGACGCAAAACTAATCTTTATGATTGCCGTACCGGAAAAAGCAGCAGGAGATGCGCATCTGAAGATCTTACAAATGCTATCACGCAAACTAATGGATGACAGCTTTAGAGAGCGACTGTTACAGGTCACTTCTAAAGAAGGAGCGTTCAAATTGCTTGAGACAATCCATTAACATAGAAAGAAACCAAAAAGAAGAGAGCAGCCATTGCTCTCTTTTCCATATAAAAGTACATGAATAGACCATGGAGATCGATGACACGATCATCACTATTTACTTTTAAGTGTGATCAAGGGTGATGGAATGCTAGTCCACAATGGTGAGAAGTATCCGTTGACAAAAGGAACACATTGCATTATTCCAGTCGGTTTGGGAGAATTTGAATTAAATGGTGAACTTGAACTAATCGTATCACATGCTTAGAACAAGGGAGACCAGAGGATAACCAAAAGTAAACCAGGGGGAAATGTCGTGCTACTTGAATTGATTGCTGTCACGGCTGAGGATGCCGTATTAATTGAAAAATCGGGAGCAGACCGAATTGAGCTTGTTTCGGGTTTAACAGAAGGTGGATTAACGCCGAGTTATGGGTTGATTGAAAAAGCAGTTTCGAGTGTTCATATTCCGGTCAATGTTATGGTTAGACCGCATAGTCAGTCGTTTTGCTATTCGAGAGACGACCTCGCGATCATGAAAAATGATATTCGCATCATTCGCTCGCTTGGGGCAAACGGGGTCGTATTGGGAATGCTGGATGAAGAAGGAAATATCGCATACGATCAGCTGGAAGAACTTTTAATGGAAACAGGTGATATGGAGGTAACCTTCCATCGCGCCATCGATAGTTCTAGGAATCCACTCGATGCAGCCGAAACATTGGATCAATATAAGGAAATCAAGACGATTTTAACATCGGGCGGATATGGAGACTGGCCCACCCGGCTTTAGCTGCTCTTGCAGATGAAGGATCGGTGTAAGAAGACGGATATCCTCATCGGAAGCGGGCTGACAAAGGAAAATATCCTAGAAGTTCATGAAAAAGTGGGTACCGGTTTCTATCATTTCGGATCAGCTGTTCGCAAAGAAAATAGTGTGCTTCAACGTGTTTCGTTAGAAAAAGCCACTGAAATTGTTCATCTTTTGAAGAAAAAGGGATGAGTCCCTCATAATTGGGAGGAATACTTATGAACAAGAAAATATCGTTAATACGTTCTAGTAATCTTGCACAGGTGGATTATGCTTATGCAAGTCGAGTACCTGCTGGGATGGAGTTGCTATTTTTAGCAGGGGCATGCCCTCTCAATAAAGAGGGGATCGTACCAGATATAAATGATTATGTAGCCCAGGCGAAACTTTGTGTTGAGAATTTGAAGGTGGCTTTAAAGGAAAGCGAGGCTACATTGGAAGATGTAGTCTATACGAGAGTCCTAGTTGCATCAAACCAGCAAGCTGATTTGGGTGCCGTTTGGGAAGCAATTCGTCTTGAGTTTGGCGACCACGATGTCCCAAGCACTTTAACCGGAGTTACAGTGTTAGGTTATAGAAACCAATTAGTGGAGCTGGAGGCAGTAGCAGCCGTCAATCCAATAAAGGAGTAATATCATATTTCACAAAAAAGGCATTGGTAAATTCCGATGCTTTTTATTTTTGTCAGAAATCAAAGGGATATTTAACTAACAATAATAATATAATAAAAGACAATATTAGTTTATTGTAATACGATAAATCGTGTGCTAAAATCATGTTGTCATGAAATAAGTGAGGTGTTTCAGATGAATGTTAGCCGAGGTTCGACCACTTTTTTAAAGGTCATTATTTTTCTGGCTGGAATTACAGTGCTTGCATTGTGTATCTATTGGCTGCCTGTGATCGCCGTTAGAGATGCAAGGGTACATCCAGATACGGCTTCCTTCCTAATTCCCTTTTTAATATGTGCCTACGGATTCTGTATTACGTTTGCGATTGTGTTGTATCAAGTATTTAAACTATTAACCTATATCGAAAGGAACAATGCTTTCTCTGAGTTATCCCTTAAATCTTTGATGGTTATAAAGAAATGTACTTTTGCAGTCATTTTCTTCCTTGTGTTAGGGATCGTAAGCTTGATGGTGCTTGCTAAAGTTACAGGTGACGATGCAGCAGGTCCTATATCACTAAGCCTAATGGGTATTTTAGTGACAAGTACCGTTGCAGCTTTTGTCAGTGTTCTTGAAAAACCAATTAAAGATTTTCTGAAAAAGTGAAATAAATTGTGAGGTGTGTACTTTGAGAAAAGTCACAACATTATTTTTAAAAATAGCTGTTTTTATTATCGGACTACTAGTTCTTGCTTTATGTATATTTTTAGTGCCCCATCTAGCGGATTTCGCTGCAAAATTGTATCCAAATATTGCTCCGATGAAATATCTCGTTTTCATCTTGATGTACGGAGCCGCCCTGCCTTTTTACTTTGCTCTCTATCAGGCGTTCAATCTTTTGCGGAACATTGAGAGGAACACAGCGTTCTCGGAATTATCTGTAAAGGCGTTAAAGAACATAAAGGGGTGTGCATTTACAATCAGTGGTTTGTATGTAGTAGGTTTGCCGCTCTTTCGTTTGATAGCGAGGAAAGTGGACCCTCCGATTGGATTTATCGCACTCATCATCATTTTTGCTTCGTTGGTTATTGCCGTCTTTGCTGCTATCCTCCAACGGCTTTTACAAGAAGCGATTAACATAAAATCAGAAAATGATTTAACGGTTTGAGGTGGAGAAGATGGCCATTATTATTAATATTGATGTGATGTTAGCAAAACGAAAAATGAGCGTAACAGAGCTTTCGGAGAGAGTTGGAATTACTATGGCGAATCTTTCCATTCTGAAAAATGGGAAAGCAAAAGCGGTTCGTTTTTCAACATTAGAAGCGATATGTAAGTCTTTAGATTGCCAGCCAGGTGATATTCTGGAGTATAAAAGCGAGGAAGACACTTAATAAAAACAGACAACAAATTTAGTTAACGGGAGCGGTGTTGGGATTCAAACCATAACAACGATTCGGTTTATAATAAAGGTAAAGATTAAAGAACATCTTGATATCAGTATTAAAAGGGGATGACAAAAGAAAGATGGTAAAGGAAAGTAAGTGGCAAACCAAAGACCAATTATTGGACTCACTCTGTGAGCTGGTGGAGATTCCAAGTGTGACACATAGTATTGGCGAAATCGAAGTGGCAGAATTTGTTGAAAAAAAGCTTCGTGAGCTTCCTTACTTTCAAACGAATAAAGAGTTTTTAACTCTTCATACAACCGAAGACGATCGTAAATTTGTTACGGCTCTTGTTAAAAAAGGAATTGCTGAAAAAAGAACGGTGATTCTTGTTAGTCATTTTGATGTGGTGGGAGTAGAGGATTATGGGGATTGGCAGGAATATGCTTTTCAGCCGAAAAAATTAACAGAGTTATTTTATGGGAATAAGAATCATATGCCTAAAGAGGTTCAAAAGGACTTAGAAAATGGAAATTGGTTATTCGGCAGGGGAACGATGGATATGAAGTGTGGGTTAACTCTGCATATGTCCCTTATCGAAGAGGCCTGTTCCGGATCCTTTGATGGGAATTTGCTGCTCTTAACGGTTTGTGATGAAGAAGTGAATTCTGTAGGAATGCGTAATGCGGCACCGGTTCTTATGGAAATGGCGAAGCAGCATCATCTTGAATACAACGCGTGTTTGAACTCGGAGCCTATGTTTGCTCGCTATCCAGGAGATGAGAATCAATACATTTATTCCGGTTCCATTGGTAAGATCCTGCCTGGGTTTCTCTGCTACGGGAAGGAAACACATGTGGGTGAGCCTTTTTCAGGATTAAATGCGAATTTTATGGCCTCACTGCTAACGAATGAGTTAGAGTTGAACACAGAATTTTGTGAAGTGGTTGAAGGTGAGGTCACTCCCCCGCCAACCAATCTAATCCAGAAAGACTTAAAAAAAGAATACAATGTGCAAATCCCTCATCGAGCGATTACCATGTTCAATCTATTTATTATGGAACGTTCGATGAATGAAGTAGTGGAACACCTAACGAAAAGTGCTGAAAAAGTCGCCCGCAGGATCGAACAGGGGTACGAAAAAAGAGCAGCCCATTTTTCGTCATTAGAAAATTCTACACCAAAGGAAATGTCCGTAAAGGTTTATCAATTTGATGAATTATTACATTATGCGATCGAAACCTATGGAAAAGAAAAAGTAGATGCTATTCAAACAAATGTCATGAGAAGTAGAGGGTCGAAGGATGATCGCGACCTGACCATTCACCTGGTTGATGAGCTTTCGATCCTTTGTAAAGAGTTATCACCCATGATTGTCCTTTTCTTTGCTCCGCCCTATTATCCGTCGGTAAACTCTCGAAACCACCCGCGTATCAGTCGTGTCGTGGATCATATCATTGGGTATGCCAAAAATACGTATGATATCGAGCTGAAAAACCAAAATTATTTTGCGGGGTTATCGGATTTAAGTTATGTCAGTCTAGAGAAAACTGCGTCAAGTCTAAAAGACCTCACCGCTAACATGCCATTGTGGGGGAAGGGATATCATATTCCTTTAGATGTATTAGAGAATCTCAATATACCTGTCCTTAACCTAGGTCCGGTTGGAAGAGATGCACACAAATGGACCGAACGACTAGATGTCGACCATGCTTTCGGAGCGTTAAGAGATATGCTTTCGATTACAGTGAATCTATTATTAGATGGGGAAAAGGATTAAAATCTAGCAGATCTGCATCAGGGAAAAGGAAATGGAGATGCTCAGAGTTTTGATACTCTGAGCAATTTTTTTATAATATCTTCTTATTTGAGCAATCAGCAAAAGTATAATAAGCGGAGATTTTCCGGTTAAATGCTGAATGGAGCTCGTTTTGAGGCAAATAAGCGGAAATTTTCCGGTTAAGCAAAGCAAAGTCTCCCATTTTCATGATTTTCGAATAAATAGGCGGAATTTCTCCGTCTATTTATTCCTTTTTTACAAGATTTTCCGAAATAGGCGGAATTTTTCCGTCTATTTATCAGCTCCGCGATTAACCTGATCCCCGATTGAGTCCATATAATTGTGTAAAAAGAAATTCGTTCCACTATATTAACTTACGCTGCTTTCCTCGCAACGATATCGTGCTTCCTCGTTTCCGGAAAGGTCGCCACCAGGAAGATATACAAACTAGACACGGCGATAAAGAAGATCATCGCGGCCGTGTATCCGGAAGCGCCTAAGATAAAGCTCCACACGATCGTCGCAATGGTTTGGCCCGCATAGGCGATGGCCCAGAATAAGCCGAACATAATTGTCAATCTTTGTGGCGTCATCCCTTTTAATTCATGGGGCAGATTCAAAAAGATTGGGTACTGGATATACATCGCAAATCCAGAAATCGAAATGAGTGTGTAGGAAAGTAACGGAACTTTATTTGCAAAAATGAGCGCCAGGGCAAAGGCTCCCGCCATGACGATCCCTGAAAATAGGAGAATCGGTTTCCGCGGTACCCCTTTATTCCCGATTCGAATCCCTGCAAAGGTACCAAGTATACCGAAACCTGAGATTAATAGGTTCGTAACCGAGCCGTTTAACAAGGTATATTGATCAAATATGGCTTTAAAGCTTACTAGCGATAATACATACAGCGTTAAAAAGGAAGCGAACGCTAGACCGTAGCGCCAAAGGAATCCGTCCTTAAGAGCGTCTCTGTACCCATATTTTTCAGATTTTCCACCGCTATCTTTTGTTTCAAAGGTCTCAGCCTTCCAAAGCCAGCCGATGAAAAACAAAATCGTTAACGAAGCAAATAACGTTAAGGTTAAACGCCAGTTGGCCACCATTTGCTTAGCAAAAACCGTAAATAAGACGGCAACAATAAAGGCCCCCGCATTATAAGCAACGGTATTGGCCGCATTAATGCGCAGTTTTACATTTGAATTTTTGACA
Organism: Bacillus sp. AFS073361; assembly: GCF_002567005.1. Classification (GTDB taxonomy): domain Bacteria; phylum Bacillota; class Bacilli; order Bacillales; family Cytobacillaceae; genus Neobacillus. Next base: position 2,240 of record NZ_NUZU01000228.1, on the reverse strand, counting down.
TAGTGGGCGACGATGGGGTTCATGTAGACAATCACCATCGAGCCACCTACGGCCATGACCATCCGGGCTGCGGTATAGGCCCAGTAATTAGGCAGGTAAATCGCAACAAGTCCCATCATTAACAGGCCAATTGCTGTGCCTGCTGCTTTTTTTGGCCCTAATTTCATGAGCACTAGCGCTGCTAAGATGTTCGCAAATACACGTGCGGTCGTAATCGAATAATTCACTAATTGAGATATAATAGGATCCACCGGCCCACCGAAAAACGTTTCGGTTATTTGAGGGGTCAATGAAGAGCCCGCCACCCAGTTCATGGCAAAGGTTACATAAGCCAGCCACAATACCGCCATCATAAAATAACCTTTTTTTGTATGATTGATCGTTTCCATATCTTCATCTGCTTTCAATAGTGATATCATCTTTTCATTGAAAAAATGGAGTGCTTGCAGCAATGCCTAGATTACGGGTTTCATCGTTTCCTTTAATACGTTAACGGAGTGGCTAAATTGTTCTTTTTCTTTTTCATTTAACTCAATTTCAAGGACTTCACGGATTCCGCCGCGGTTAATGACTGCAGGCACCCCGATAAACACATCATTTTGTCCATATTGTCCATCTAGATAAGAGGAAACCGTCAGGATACAGTTTTCATTATTTAAAATGGCCTTCGTAATTCGAACGAGAGACATTCCGATTCCATAGTACGTTGCACCTTTTCGCTCAATAATGTGATAAGCAGCATCACGGACATTCACGAAAATTTCTTCTAAAGATTCTTTGTTTAGTTTTTCAGCTGGAAGCTCTTCCAGTCGTTCGACACCCACTGCGGCACGGCTCCAAACGGGAAGTTCTGTATCTCCATGTTCACCAATGATATAAGCATGAACATTTCTAGTATCCATGTTGAAATGCTGACCAAGCGCAAAGCGGAGACGCGCAGAATCTAGGACGGTACCAGAACCAATCACACGTTCTTTCGGCAGCCCGGACTCTTTCCAAGTCACGTAGGTTAAAATGTCGACAGGGTTTGTTGCGACCAAGAAGATACCGTCAAATCCACTTGCCATAATGTTTTTTACAATTTGTTTAAAAATTTTCGTGTTCTTTTCCACTAACTCCAAGCGTGTTTCACCAGGCTTTTGTGCTAAGCCTGCGGTAATTACAACTAAGTCGGCCTGTGCACAATCTTGATAAGAACCGCTCCAAACATGGATAGGTGATGGTGCAAATGGGATTCCGTGGTTAAGATCCATCGCTTCGCCTTCTGATTTAGACTCGTTCACATCAATGAGAACTAATTCTTCCGCAACTCCTTGATTAATCATAGAATAGGCATAACTACAACCGACTGCACCAGTTCCAACTAAGACAACCCGGTTTACTTTTTTATTTCTGTTTTCCATAATGATCAATCTCCTTTATTAGTGGGTTTTAACTTGCACTATCTATTAGTGGTTTTTGGTAATTAATAACTTGATGAGGTTAGTATAACACTAGATTGTGAATAATTTCACAATAAATGTGACAGTAATATGAATCTTCAATTGAAAGCCTTTACAAACAAAAGATTATATGAATGAATACGCTATCATCCTCTGGGAGATGGGATGGGCTGGTTCTGGTGTTTTCATTAATCCCAGTAAAAAACATGAGAAACCGCTCGGTGAATTTTCTAGAAAAAGGATCCGGGCAGGGTGTTCGTCCAACCCATTTTTCTTGCTCTTAATAAACTATATATAAATAAATCATTTTTGTAGGAGGAAAATGGATTATGGATTGTAAGGAAAAATACGAATGCCGCCCATCCGTCATTTGGTGGGGGTTTAAGGGAAAAGAAAAGGATACTCAACATGATAAGCAAAAAGATGATTATCATGAACGCAAAAGATGCAGAAGTTTTTGCTGCGTATTTAAATGTACATGTTCGTAATTTTAATAGGGAGTGTTTCTATCTAATTAGAAACCTCTCTTTTTTGTGACCATGGGAACGATTCTGGTTGACATTATTTTGCTAAAAGAAACATAAGAACCGTCTCAGGAGAAGGAAGGAGAAAAAAGAAAAACTTTTTGTTGCACAAGTAAACCGACAGTGTTATGATATGAAAGTTGCTTGTAACGGAAGTTAATTCGTTAAAAGTGATTTCAAAAAAAGATAAATTATTATATTGACATAATGATAGAGAGTTGATATAATAACAAATGTCGCTTCTGACAAACAAGATTGTTCTTTGAAAACTAAA
>NZ_NUZU01000002.1 GCF_002567005.1 Bacillus sp. AFS073361 | reverse complement strand
GAAGGTTTTTCAGTGCCCTCGAAGAAACGGGATTATTTTTTATTTGCTTGACGTCCACTTTTTTTCTGACTTTGCGATTTGGTATTACCAATCTGAAATTCACTGCCGAGTTCGATATCATTTCGTTTGTCTTGTTTTTCAATTTGCTCTCTTGTTTGATTCGCATTTTGTCTACCCTGCTTACTAATTGTGCATCTTCCTCTCATTTAAAATTAAATGCAAAATTAGTATGCTCCGTTCAAGAAAAAGTTATTTCAACCCATTGTGCCAGCTAATCCCCAGCGTATTTTCACCTGCATGTACACCGATTACCGCTCCTAAGGGGCAATGTACTATCTCTAATTCAGGAAATTCCTTTTTGATTTCATTTTCCCAATTGGAAGCCTGTTCCTCATGTAATCCATATAAAATATATACTTCTTTAAAGTGATGCTGCTGATAGGATGATCGTAAATAATCCAATATTTTCTCTTTCGCCTTTTTCTCGCTTCTTGCTTTTTCTTTTACATTCAATGCTCCGTCTACGATGGATATAATTGGTTTAACATTAAGCATACTGCCAAGAAAGAATTTCAAGCCTGACATTCTGCCACTTCGGTGGAGTTGTTCTAAACTTCCTACAAGCACATATGTCTCGTTCGTTTTCTTAATTGTTTCAAGTTGATTGACTACCGATTCAAGACTAGCACCAGCTTCTAGTAAGGCTATTCCCTTTTTAAGCAAGGCTGTCATCGGATAAGTAAGAATGTTAGAATCTAACGTGGTAACCGGAATATCTACCAATTTTGCTGCCTGCTCACTTGAAGATACCGTACCACTTAACTTTCCAGATAAAAGTACGGCAACCACTTGATCATAATCCGCTGACAATTTTTCGTATAGTGCCTGAAATGCCCCAATAGAAGGCTGTGATGTTTTTGGAGGATTTTTAAGCTGCTTTAAGCGATCAAATAATTGGGCAGGTGTTAAGTCAATCCCATCTGAATATTCCTCTCCATCAAGTAAAATTGTTAAGGGTATTGTATATAAATCCGGATGATTTCTTAATTCATCGTCTAAATAGGCAGTGCTATCTGTAACCCATGCCGTTTTGACCAACGTCATCTCCCCTTTTTAATCATTTTAAATAAGTATGTAAATTAATCGTACATAAAAATTAGAATATTGTAAATATTATAGGAACAATAACAAAACCAGCTTCCAATATAAAAAGCTGGTTTTGGATTTTCAACTAATTTCCTCGTTTAGTCTCTTTAACGTTGTGATAATAAACTCCGTCATTTCGACTAAGTCCTCAATTTGGTCTTCATGAATCAGTCTGTCAAATTCAATCGTTATTATAAGAGAATGAGCTGGGTCAATACTTAACGGGTCATAGAGAACATTTTGATTTATTATTCTGGTCGGTCCCCAAATATCCAATAGAAGGGCTTTGAGTGCGGAATAGTCTAAGTCCGATTCCTCTTTGGCTGCAATAAATTTCAGACTTAACATACATCCTGCCTGCTCCTCTGATTGTATAGATGGTAAAAGCTCGGCTGCTAAATTAACCAGACCTGATTTTAGTTCAATTGTTGCCTTTACCTTTTTTTCGGGTAATCGAAATGTCATGTCAAATTTTCGCGACATTTTAGCCATATTAACGGAATCGTTTCGATCGGTAATAACGATTTCTCCACTAATATCCAGATCATAAAGAGCCCCTTCAATCACTACTTTCATATTATCAAATGCGGTTGGATCAAACATAAACTTTTGACTCTCCTCTTAAAATAACCCGATTGCATTCCCGTTTCCATTGACATCCATATTTAAAGCTGCTGGTTTTTTTGGCAAACCTGGCATCGTCATGACATCTCCTGTTAAGGCAACAATAAATCCGGCCCCAATTGAAGGTTTTAATTCCCTGACTGTCACACTAAAATCCGTTGGCCTGCCTAACTTTGATGGATCATCAGATAAAGAATACTGAGATTTCGCCATACAAACGGCCAAATGGGACCAGCCAAACTTTTCAAAATCAATTAACTGTTTTTTTGCTTTTGATGAAAATTCAACATCGCTTCCGCCATAAACTTTTTGAACAATCGTTCGAACTTTTTTCTCGATCGGATCAGATAAGTCATATAGCGGTTTAAAATTATTTTTTTCCTTGTCCATGACAGCTAAAAGCGTATTAGCTAAATCAATCCCGCCTGCTCCACCTTTTTCCCACACTTCAGTTAAGGCAACAGGCACATTTTCCCTTTTACACCACTCAAGTAATGTTTCTACCTCCTGCTTGGTATCCGTGATGAATTGGTTAACGGCCACAACAACTGGTAATCCGAAGCTCTGAATGGTCTCAATGTGTTTCTTTAGGTTCGCAAAGCCCAGCGTTAATGATGGAATATTTTCATTTGCTAACTCGCTCTTCGCTACACCACCATGCATTTTCAAGGCACGAATCGTTGCAACAATAACAACAGCTTCCGGTTTAATACCCGCACTTCTCGATTTTATATGTAAAAATTTCTCTGCGCCTAAATCAGCACCAAACCCTGCTTCTGTAATAACATAATCCGCTAATTTAGCTGCTGTGGTTGTAGCAATTACACTGTTACATCCATGGGCGATATTAGCAAATGGACCGCCATGAATTAGTGCTGGCGTGTGTTCAATTGTTTGTACAAGGTTGGGTTTAACCGCATCTTTTAACAATAATGTTAATGCACCTTCCACCCCTAGGTCTCCAACAGTCACCGGATTCTTATCAAAATTATAAGCAACCACCATCCGTGATAACCGTAACTTTAAATCTTTTAAGTCTGCAGCTAAACATAGAACCGCCATAATTTCTGATGCGACCGTAATATCAAAACCATCTTCCCGCGGCACTCCTTGAAGAGGACCGCCAAGTCCAATGATTACTTTTCTTAAGGCTCTGTCATTTAAATCGACCGCCCGTTTCCAGACAATTCTACGTTGATCAATGTTAAGTTCGTTACCTTGTTGGAGATGATTGTCGATTAATGCTGCGAGGGCATTGTTTGCAGTCGTTATCGCATGAAGATCTCCAGTAAAGTGTAAATTGATATCTTCCATTGGCAGTACTTGTGAGTACCCACCACCAGTCGCACCGCCTTTAATACCCATTGTAGGACCTAGGGAAGGCTCTCTTATGGCAATCATTGTTTTTTTACCAATCTTATTAAAAGCATCGGCTAGCCCAACCGTCACGGTCGACTTTCCTTCGCCAGCCGGTGTTGGATTAATGGATGTGACAAGGATGATTTTCCCACTTTCCTTTGTACTCAGTTTAGCAAGAGCTTCATTAGAAATTTTGGCCTTGTATTTACCAAAGAGCTCTAAATCATCCGCTTCTAGACCAATTTTTTCGGCAATTTCAACAATCGGTCTCATCTTTGAGTCTTGTGCAATTTCAATGTCTGATTTCACTATTGTTTTCAATACCACCTTTATCCCCCGCATTCAGCATTAGAATTGACCTACGGTTTCATTGTATCAAAAAAGCGCTTTCAATCCGATTGCCAATTATGAACAAATTATTATCTTTTCTGAAATTACAATAATGTTTATAATATTATTATTAAATATTTTAAATATTCATTGACATTTTGTCGTATATAGTAGTTATATTAATGGATGTAGTATGAAGTAAAACACCTGAAATTAAACCAGAAAAAGGGGATGGTCACTTGCCAATTAACATTCCAAAACTTCTCCCAGCAAGGGAAATTCTTGAAACAGAAAATATCTTCATCATGGACAATGAACGTGCAATTGCTCAGGATATCCGACCGTTAAATATACTTATTCTGAATTTAATGCCTGAAAAAGAAAGAGCAGAAACACAGCTTTTACGACTATTAGGAAACTCACCCTTACAAGTAAATGTAAATTTTTTAAAAACGAATTCTTATGAATCCACCCATACGAGTAAACAGCATCTCGAACAATTTTACACGACCTTTTCACAAGTGAAGAACCTGAAATTTGACGGGATGATTATTACTGGTGCCCCGGTGGAGCTGTTAGAATTTGATCAAGTGAAATATTGGTCAGAGTTAACAGAAATAATGGATTGGGCCAATGAAAATGTCACTTCGACGCTACATATTTGTTGGGGAGCCCAAGCTGCACTACATTATCATTACGGAATTGGGAAATTTGAATTACAAAGAAAATGCTCCGGCATTTATGCCCACCGGATTTTTGAACAAAATGATATTTTGCTGCGTGGCTTTGATGATCAGTTTTACGCGCCACATTCTCGTTATACAGATGTTTCGATTGAAGCAATTAAAAAAAATTCACAATTAAAATTATTAGCTGCTTCCGAGGATGCAGGAGCCTTATTAATTGCATCCCAAGACAGAAAGCATGTGATGATTACTGGACATTTAGAATATGAATCAGATTCTCTTGCCCAGGAGTACGAAAGGGATGTGAAGAAGGGGCTTGAAATCCATATTCCCGAAAACTACTTCCCAAATAATGATCCAACGCAACCTCCTATAAATCGCTGGCGGTCCCATGGCCACTTATTCTTTTCAAACTGGCTCAATTATTATGTCTACCAAGAAACTCCTTTTTTTTGGGGTTAATAGAAAGCATCGGAAATTAAACCTCCGATGCTTTTTTTAGTTTATTTTTTGTAAAAATAGAAAGAATATAGAAAAAGTAAGAGCACCAAAAAATAGCTAAAAGGGAGAGTTTTAATGGAATCAATCGTGGCACTTCATCGCAATTACAATGGTGATATTATTAACTTCGTTACTTCTGAGGGTAGAATCATCTCGTATCGAAAAGCGTTACAAGAGGCCGAAGAGGGTCTAATCCAAGGGATCCAGGCGATTGAGGAACACGGGAAAATGTCTTTAATACCAGAGAGCAGCCAATCTTTTGACCAATTCCCTGATTTATATTAAAAGCACCTAGCGTAATTCCGCTAGGTGCTTTATTATTCATTTTCATTCTGTTTTTGAATTTCATTTAATGCATCAATTCGCTTTTGATCCTCTTCAAAAAATTGAACCAAGTCACCGATCCGATCGATGGAATCCCAACTTAAATGGTGCTCAATCCCTTCGACATCGTTATAAATATTTTCATCTTTTACACCAATGATTTTTAGGAATTGTTCTAGCAAATCATGTCTAAAGACAAGGCGTTTACCAATCTTTTTACCCTTTGTTGTTAACACAAGACCTCTATATTTTTCATAAACTAAGTACTCATCTTTATCAAGCTTTTGCACCATTTTCGTTACTGAGGAGGGATGTACAGACAGCGCTTCGGCAATATCTGAAACCCGAGCGTATCCTTTTTCTTCAATCAATATATATATTTGTTCAATATAATCTTCCATACTTGGTGTTGGCATCCCATACCCTCCAAAAAAATTACTCAACTAAAAGTGTACTATAAGAAAAAAATAGTGACAAGGCTCTTTATCAATTATCTATAATTACTTCCTTATTTTGAGGCGTTTGTTCAAATAAAAATTTGACCTTTTTTTCAGATTCGTCTATATAAAGCCGGGCATTAAAAGTTTTATCTTTATTAACAAACCCTTCAATCGGCTCTGTTTTCCCTTCTGATAAAAGAAGCTTAATATTCTTTTGCGTAATGTTTTTACCTAAAATCTTCTTAGATATAGTAAAATCACAATGATTTTTTTGGTAATTGGAACAGCCGTAAAAACTGCCCTTGTCCACCATAAACCCCTCACATTTTTTACAAGGCCCTAGTTTGGTATATGACTGTTTTCTTCCCTTTTGCTTCCCTGGTGCAAAATTTTCACGCATTTCATCTGAAAACGACCAATTTGCCGCTTGGTCTATACTAGACGAAATTAAATGAAAAACCATCTTTTTCGTTTGCTCCATGAAATGTTTTGGCGCAGCAGATCCTTCGGAAATTTCCTTCAATTTCTGTTCCCACTTGGCGGTCATCTCTGGTGAAGCTAAAATCTCCTTGCCGATGGCTTCAATCAAGATTTTGGCCTTTGCTGTGGCATAGACTAAATTTTTGTTGACCTCAATATATAAGCGATCCTTTAGCATCGTAATGATGCCTGCTCTCGTCGCTTCCGTGCCAAGACCCTCAGTTTTAGTGAGAATTTTTTCAAGTTCCTTATCATCAATATGCTTACCTGCTGTTTTCATTAACGTAATCAATTGACCTTCGGTATAACGTTTTGGAGGCTGAGTTTTACTTTCTTTCACTTCCACTTTATCTGTTTTACCTTGCTCACCTTCTGTTAACTTTGGCAGTGCAGGCTCATCATCATTATCTTTTGGTTTCAGTACCTTTCGCCAGCCTTCTTCAATTTGTACCTTTCCTTTTGAGATAAATGCCGCCCTGCTATCTACCAATGTTGTTACAGTAGTATACTCCGCAATCGCCTTATTGTAATGTGCAGCTATTAAACTTGTTACGACTAAATCATAAATTTTCTTTTCATCCGGAGTAAGCCGTTCCACAATTGGGATTTGTTCCGTTGGAATAATTGCATAGTGGTCCGTGACCTTTTTTTCATTTACATAGCGTTTGTTTTCTGAAATCGATTCTATTGGCAAAGGAAAGAAGCTTTCGTAATCTTTCAAATGACTTAATTTGTTTAAAATATCTGGGAAAGTATTAGCTTCCTCTTTCGTTACATACCGTGAATCGGAACGAGGGTATGAAACATTTCCTTTTTGATAGAGCTTTTGCATAACATCGAGAGTTTTCTTTGGAGAAAACTTATACCGTTTATTCGCTTCAGCTTGGAGAGCCGAAAGATTGTATAAGAGTGGAGGGAGAAATTCTTTTCTTTCTGATTGAACCTCACTAACCTCAGCGGGTTTATTCTTGCAAAAAGCCGCAACTTTTTCTGCTAACTCTTTTTTGTTTACTCGGGTTTCGCCATCATTCTGCCATTTTCCTGTGTACTTTTTTCCGTCCATATTAAAATGTGCTAGAACCTCCCAAAAAGGTTCAGACTTAAAGTTCTCTATTTCTAGTTCTCTTTTAACAATTAATGCTAAGGTTGGGGTTTGCACTCGCCCAACTGAAAACACATCGGAAAAGCCTTGTTTTTGCAATAAGAGGCTATAGAGCCGTGAAGCATTCATACCTACCACCCAGTCAGCACAAGCCCTGGTATAGGCTTCAAAATATAAACTCCTTGTCTGTTGTTCATCCAAGAGCTTCTGAAAACCTTCTCGAATACTATTGGCAGTTAACGAAGAAATCCACAGCCTTTTCATGGGTTTGTGACATTTAGTCAGCCTGAGGATATTGCGGATAATTAGCTCACCCTCGCGCCCCGCATCACCTGCATGAATAATTTCAGTAACCCTTGGGTCTGAGACCAATTTCTTAATGATGGCAAATTGTTTTGCCTTATCCTTTGTTACCTCGTATTCAAACTGTTCGGGGATCATTGGCAAATGATCTAAAGACCATTTTTTCCAGCCTTGTTGATATTTTTCAGGCGAAACTAATTGGCATATATGTCCAATGGCCCAAGTGACATAGGCTCCCTCTGGAAAAACATCATTTGAAAAAATTTCAATAAAACCATTTTGTTTTTTATGTTTAAAGATTGATGCTAAGGTCGAACCTTGATCCGGCTTTTCGGCAATAATTAATTTCATGTGATTGCTCCCTTTTTTACAAGCATCCCGAAATCCATTTTACCCATTAAATCCATCGTTAGTAAAGAGATAAAATACTGGGCATCCATTACTTTCCTTGACAAAATGATGACAAATGCGCCGGCTGGAGAATAAATAAAAGGATGGCCATTTTTATGGCCACCCTTGAGGAACATTACATTATTTGTTTTAACGTGCTAATCTTTGGATGATCATACCAATTGTCATCAGGGATAATATTTGAAACTGTTAATATTAAAGATGGAATTCTCTCAACTTCGAAAACTATCGCACCAACTTTTTTCGTAAAAATGATAAAGGCGCTTCCATGAGAATATTTACTTAAATCAGCACCGATATGAAGCAGAGCCATTAATATCGCCTGTTTTTCAACTGAATCAATATAAACTTGCGGTGAAAATCTTAATATCCATTCCGCACCTTCAATAGAAAATCGGTACATGGTATCTGCCTCCTGCATGTATATTGGTTATTTAAACATATGATGCAAAAGTAGTTTTATGTTAGTGCCTGCTAACGATTATCTAAATAATTTCATAGAATCTATGAAAAATACACTAAAAAACCTAAGTCCTTCCTTGACTGTAAATTTTCAATATTGTATATTTAAAGCATCATGTATCTACTATATGCATTATTTTACTAGTGCAGATTGTCTACATGATAATATTTATCTTTGGCACCATAAGGGTGGCTTGAAAAGGCTTAGGAGGAAGAAGTAAATGCAAAACGGTAAAGTTAAATGGTTTAACAATGAAAAAGGTTTTGGTTTTATTGAAGTAGAAGGCGGCGACGATGTATTCGTACACTTCAGCGCGATCACTGGCGAAGGCTTCAAATCTTTAGAAGAAGGCCAAGAAGTTTCTTTTGAAATCGTTGAAGGAAACCGTGGACCACAAGCAGCTAACGTTGTAAAACTATAATCTAAATTAACCAATTTGGGCTGACGAATATCGTCAGCCTTTATATTTTTGCAGGAACTATGTGATTGCATTAACTTAATTTTTTCCCAAATTCCTGGAGTTGTTCCCCTACTGTACACTGGGAAATGCAAAACCGGTGTGCTGATCTTCGCCCGCCTTCTTTTTTCATATGTTGATGTAAAAAGCAGCCTTCACAGTAATGAGCCATTAAAGATTCGACATGACTCAATAATTCTCTTCTGTTGATTTCCTTCACAACAGTTTCCCACCCCTTTCCTAAAGAATTAATGTTTTTGCAAATATTTCTTTTCCTGCTAATGCTTGTGTTGCCAGTTTATCTGCCTCTTTATTATCTTTTCTATTAATCGTCGTATATTTTGGGATTAAACCTAACTCTTTAATTTTCCCCTCAATTCGGTCAAGCCAGCTGTTAAGTGTATCTTCATAGCATGGCCACTCCCCTTCTAATTGTTTTAGCACAACCTGGGAGTCCCCTTTAAATTCACAAGATAAATGATGTACCCCTAAATCTTCTAAAATATTCAAGGCATAATAAAAAGCAGCATATTCTGCTTCATTGTTTGTCTCTAATTCATCTATTCGCTCATTCGCTCGAATACGATATTTCTTCCTTCCCTGTTTAAAAAATATAACTGCACCAAGACCTGCTTGATTTGTTTCCTTTTGAAAGCCCCCGTCAAAGTAAACGGTTATTTCATGTGGATCTTCTTCAATTTCAGTCATCAACTTTTTCATTTCCTTTAAGATCCAAGAGGTGCCTTTCTCATCATAAAAAAACAAATCCGATATTTTGCCAGTACTTTCAAGCTCCTCGCCGATTTGTATCGCTGTTTCACCTGATACCAATTCAGAGGAAAACTGTACCTTTTCATTAGTTTTTGTTTTATACATCCACTCTAACCGATATTTCAATGTCTTCAACCTTTCTTTAAAGAATTCAATGGCATTTAAAATAATCGATTCCTATTCGGCAATTTTACCACTTCATCCTAACCTATTCTGATATATTCTTATCATACCCACTTCTTCATAGTTGTTATAAGAATAAATATTTTCTGCCTTAAAAGAAATATGATAAACTTTCATTAGTACACATATGGAGGAAACAGAATTGATTGAAGTTTATATTGACGGGGCAAGTGCTGGAAATCCTGGACCAAGCGGAGCCGGGATTTTTATTAAAGGAAATGGCATTTCTGAAAAATATTCCATTCCCCTTGGAAACATGTCAAATCATGAAGCAGAATATCATGCATTTATTAAAGCATTAGAAATATGTTTAGAAAAAGGGGTTCAGGATTCCGTTTTGTCTTTTCGAACGGATTCTCAATTAGTAAATCAGGCCGTTGAAAAAGAGTTTGTTAAAAATAAGCTTTACACCCCATTACTTGAACACGCATTACATTTATCCAAACAAATTCCTTTATTTTTTATGAAATGGATTCCGAGTGCTGAAAATAAAGTTGCAGATGAATTAGCACGGCAGGCGATTCGAAAAAATCTTCCCGGGGAGCAATGAAACTCATGAAAAAACCTTTATTTGCTGATTTAAGTTTGCTCCTTGTCACCATTATTTGGGGTACAACGTTTGTATTAGTTCAAAATGCTATTGATTTCCTTGAACCATTTTCCTTTAATGGCATTCGCTTTCTTGCTGCAGCCATAATATTAATTCTCTGCCTTTTCCTATTTGACAAAGGGCAGTTAAAAAAATTGGATAGAAAGTTACTTTTATCCGGTGTTTTCATCGGATTTTGGTTATTTCTTGGGTATGCTACCCAAACCATCGGGCTATTATATACTACTTCTTCTAAAGCAGGATTTATAACAGGGCTAAGCGTTGTCCTCGTCCCATTATTTTCGATGATGTTATTAAAGCAGTATCCCACCAGAAATGCTGTTTTCGGTGTGCTGACAGCAACGATTGGCTTATTTCTGCTGACAATGACTGATGTAATTGCATTGAATAAGGGAGATGGCTTCGTCTTCATTTGTGCGATCAGTTTCGCGCTTCAAATTATTTATACTGGTAAATTTAGCAATAAATATCCAACACTGCTGTTAACGATTATCCAAATTACAACTGTAGCTTTTCTTTCAATCGTATCCTCCTTCCTTTTTGAAGATTGGAGGAAGTCTTTTAATCCTGAAATACTATTTAGACAAGAGGTGCTTATTGCCCTAATCATCACGAGCTTGTTCGCGACGGCGCTTGCCTTTTTAATTCAGACCAATTTCCAAAAGTATACCTCAGCAACAAGGGTAGCCTTGATTTTTGCAATGGAGCCAGTGTTTGCTGCGATTACAGGGTTTTATTGGGCACAAGAACGATTATCCTATAGTGCTTTAATAGGCTGTTCCCTAATTTTTGCAGGCATGATATTTGCTGAACTCCCCTCCCAAAAAATTGCTTTTCTTAAAAGAAGTAAGAGTATTGAAGATAAAGTTTCATGAAAAAACTCCCTTTTAAAAGGGAGTTTTCTCATGTTTATATCGCTAATAGTTCCTTTTCTTTAACAAATTGAATCGCTTCTTTTCTAGTGCTGATTTTGTTTGAAATTAAGGTTTCCAATAATGATACATAAAAACTTCCATCAAAACTTCTTTGTGCTTTAAGAGTCATCTCAATGGCCGTATTGATCATTTCATCTGAAGCGTTTGTGTAGTGCTTCCCAAAGAAAATAAACCCAATTGCATCCTCTTGGAATTGAAAACCCTTTCCTTTCAGGTGATGCAAATAATCTTCGACTGTTCCCACTGACTTTGCCATCCCTCTCCCAACAAACTCTGAACATCCCTTTAAAATCTTAACTTAAATTTTGGTAATTTTCTATTCTTTTTTGTACATAAGTGACCAATGACTCCCACCAAAACACCTAGGATGGCTCCACCAACAACCTCTTCCGGTTCATGACCTAACATCTCTTTTAACTTTTTTGGAGAGTCCTGTTTAAATTCAACGCTTTCCTCTTTATGAATTTTTTCAATTAATTCATTCATGGAATTAACTTTTAAGGTTAACTCACCTGTTTGCCTTCTAACCCCTTGTGCATCATACATGACAATTAATCCGTAGATAAGGGAAAGGGCAAAATCAAAGGTTGGCAGGCCACGCTGCATGGCAATATAGGTTGTTAAAGTAGAAACCCCGGCTGAATGGGAACTAGGCATCCCGCCAGTTCCAAAGAATAGTTCAGGGCGCCATTCTTTCTCTTTTATATAGTGAAGCGGAATTTTCATTCCTTGTGCTAGTCCGATGCTAAAAAGCGCTAAATAAACACCTTTGTTCATCAAATCACCCCTGCTACTATTGTTCGAATTCCTGAGTTTTATTATTCCAACAGGAAATACTAAAAAAGTGGGAGGTGAACGATTATGGGTAAAAATGGTCAAGCAAATCGCGGCGTGAAAGCACCAGGGGTTAATCCTCAAGGATATGGTCAAGATGCCGAGTTTGCCGAAGAACCGAAAAGCAAATTGGAAAATGCCGCTAAAAAGAAAAATACAAAATAAAAAGCGGAAATTCCGGCATACCTTATTCATTAATCTAAAAAAATGAGGTCGTCTCAAATGGACAACCTCATTTTTTCAGGAAACAAACACTTCGTCTATTGGCAGTAGGCGCTGTAATCCACGAAGTTCTAATTCCATTAACTTATTCAATGCTTTTTCTTTTTCAATTCTTAAGCCCGCCTCATCTAAGGCACAACTTACGGGAACATCACATTTTATTTCAGCAAGTATTCTCGATAAATGGAGCATTTCTAAATCCTGTTCAATTTTAGTCTTATTTGATTTGGACAAGCGATCTAAATTGGAGATAATACCTTCAACATGTTCGAACTCCTTTAAGAGCTTTAGAGCTGTCTTTTCTCCTATCCCTCTTACACCAGGATAATTATCACTAGTATCACCCATTAGAGCTTTTAAATCGATCATTTGCCGAGGAGTAATCCCCTTCTCTTCCAAAAAAGTTTCTGGCGTATGAACAAGATAATTCCCATAGCCCTTTTTCAATAAAATTACGGAAATACTGTCATCAAGCAGCTGAAGCATATCCTGATCACCCGTTAAAATCGAGACATGAGCATAATCTTTCGATTGATTGGCAATGGTTCCAATGCAATCATCGGCTTCGTATCCAGCTAGTCCGATATTTGGGATATCAAAAGAGGCCACCACCTCTTTTACTAAATCAAACTGCGGAATAAGCTCAACCGGAGCTTCTCCACGATTCCCTTTATAATCAGAAAACAATTCAGTACGGAAGGTCTTACTTCCCATATCCCAACAAACGGCAAGATGTGTGGGCTTGAAAGAATTTACAGCCGTGAATAAATGCTTCACAAAGCCATGAATTCCATTCGTGGGTGTTCCTTTTGAATTTATCATAAATTGTCCAGTAACTGCGGTAGCGTAAAAAGCACGGAATAGCAAGGCCATTCCATCAACAAGCATCAGTGAAGGTTTTTGATTCGTCATTTTGGACCTCCTTATTTGGCTGTTTAAAAACAACACGATTTCCATTATAACATAAGTTGCCCCAAAATATTATTCTATCTTATTATCCTCATATGAGATCCAATCACTAAAACTTCCAACATAGAGCTTTACTCTCTCAAAACCAGCTTCTCTTAAGGCCAAGTAATTAGGGGCAGCTGTTACCCCTGATCCACAATATACAATTATTTCCTTAGAAGGGTCGAGATTTTCGAACCTTTGTTTCTGATTCTCAACAGGCTTATAATGACTGTGACTTAATCCTTTCATCCATGGCATATTGATTGCTCCAGGAATATGCCCAGCTTTTTTATCAATTGGTTCTTCTATACCTAAAAAGCGTTTTTCTTCCCGCGAATCGATTAAGATTTTATTGGTTAACTGTTTTTCAACTACTTCTCTTACCTCTTCCGTTGTTGCCAGCAATTCAGGTTGAACCCGGAAATGGAATTCAGTTTTTCCAAAGACAGGAATTTCCTTGGTTACAGGATAAGATGCTTCTACCCAAACTTTATATCCACCATCAAGCACATAGACATTTTCATGACCGAGGTATTGAAGCATCCAGCTAAAACGGGCAGCATACGCTCCTTCACCATTATCATAGGCCACTACAAGTTTGTTTTCATCAATCCCTGCATTCTCAAGTTTAGAGATAAATTCTTCTAGCACTGGCATTGGATGCCTGCCGCCATAGGTTTGTTTTGGACTGGACAGATCTTTTTCTAAATCAAAGAACACTGCTCCTGGAATATGGTCTTGTAAGTATTCTTGCTTGCCTTTTTCTGGTTCGGCTAATGAAAACCGGCAATCGATGATCCTGACATGATTCTCATTTAAGCTTTTCAAGACCCATTCCTGATCTTTAATATATTTCACTAGAGCGTCCTCCTCGATTTTGATATATAAACTTAGAACTATTATGCCAGCTTTGTTTGGATATCCTTTAAAAATTCAATGGGGATTCCACCGTCTAAGGCCGAAAGATGACTTAAATAAAAATCATTTACTTGCGCGTTCATTTCTTCTAATAGACGATCGAATTCCTTTGTGATTTCATCGCTATAATGACTATTTAATCGTTTCGCTTCTTCTGCTAAATATTCCTCTGCTGGTTTATCTAACACTTGATAAAGCTCATCACTCATTTGTTTCTTTTCATTTTTTTCAAAGAAGGATTTTGGATTTTTAAAATAAGACATTGCTTTCGTAAATATTTGTTTATTTACATTTTTAAAGGCATTTGGAAATTCAATTGTTTCTTTATGCTCCATTTCAAATGGTGAAAAAGAAAGGTTTGAATTAATTTCCTGTAAGTTCCTGATAAGACTTGATTGGAAATCAGACATCTGCTTTTCAGTAAAGCGCTCAATACGTACAGTAGTTGCTCTCATTTCTTGAGCAAAATCAAACCCTAGACTTTCGAGAAATTCATCCAACGCACCTTGTAAAACTTTTTTTAAATTACGTCCATCATCCCTGAGAGAGCTTGGATTAAATGACTCCCTAAAGAAATCCCCGAAGCGTAAAAATACCCGTTTCTTAATGTAATAAACCAGCTCATCTGCCTCTTGATGCAAACGGTTTTGTAATGTTCCAACTGTTTGGTTTGTAAATAACTCTTGAATTAGCGCTTGCTGGTATCTAATATCCTCCCGTTTTTTCTCTTTTACCGATTGATCTTCGCGCGAACTTTGAATCAGATTAGTGATTAAATCATGGACACGAGTTACTTCCTTTTCCGCTGAGGAGATAGCCATTTCTGTTAATTCATTGGTAATGAAGCGATAAAACGCCTGTTCAAATTTATTCAGTCCTGAATCCAATTGTTGATTAGCATCCGTTTTTTCCTTTAAGGCTAATAAACTAGACACAGGATAAAGATGCGGATTTCTTATCCCATATTTGCTAAGTTGATCCTCAACATAATCAATCACCGATTCCTTCTCTTCCTCACTCTCAGCAAGATCGATTGCATTGATAATAAAAAACATTTTATCCATTTGGAATGATTCCTTCACACGTCCAAGTTGGATTAAGAATTCACGGTCAGCTTTAGAAAATGCATGGTTGTAATACGTAACAAAAAAACACGCATCTGAATTTTTAATATAATCAAAGGCTACACCGGTATGACGAGCATTGATTGAATCTGCTCCAGGTGTATCAACAAGTGTGATGCCTTTTCGGGTTAGCTCGCAATCATAATAGAGCTCGATCCATTCGACATAGCAAGATTTTTCTTCTTTTGCGACGAACTCGCTAAATTCAGTAACATCCGTTTCGAGAACAGTTCCCAACAAATTCCCATATGATGCATGGCCTTTCATAAATGCCTGCAAGAAGGCATAATGGGTCTTTTCTAAAACTCCACCTTCTTGCCCTGTTTGAAGCATAATCTGATCTATTTGCTTGGAGGCACCTTCTAAATCTGCAACCTGGTGTTCAAATACTTTTAAAGAACGATTAACATCCTCCAGCATGGCTGATGCATCTTTAAATTTAACAAGCACTGTGCCATGAGAATGATTTTCCGTAACTGGTTTAATTTTATTAATCGCAGCCGTGGTAGGATTTGGTGAAACAGGTAATACCTTTTCACCCATAAGTGCATTGGCAAAGGATGATTTGCCTGCACTGAAAGCACCAAATAATGCGACGGTAAACCCTTTGTTTGCAAGTCTTTCTGCTTTTTCCGCTAATTCCGTTGAGAGCTTTTGAAACCCAGGAATGTCTTTAATTAATGTTGAAGTAAGGCTGAGACGTTCTACAGTTTTAATTAAATGGTCTTTCGATGAATTTACTTCCGTTTCCTTAGATATCGGTATTTCAAAGGGTTCAGGCTTAGAAGTTTTGGTGACAGTTGAATCAGTGCTAGTGGTTGGCTGAGCTCTGACCACCTCAAATACTTCTTCATCCTGTTCAAAAAGATGATAACTATCTTCTTGCAGCACAACATCCGATGTTAATAACTCTTCGATTTTTGTTTCCATCAAGGTAATTTTCTGCTGCGATTTTTTTAATTCTATTAATGCCTTAACATATCGATCTGTGCTTTTTAGTTCTTGTTCATACTTCCCTATTAGTTTGGTGGTTCGTTCCTTTAATGCTTTAAGAAACTCCTCTTTAAAAGTCGTGAGTTGGATTCGTGCCAGTTTTTTAATTTCATTGGCCACATCTTCTGTATAATGTAATACATATCCACCAGATACTCGTGCACCGGGCTTTACTGCTTCTGTTAAGAGACTTGTTGGAACATTGATGGAATAAGATTGTGCCAATCCCAGCAGTTCCCCCTCATCAAGTCCAGTTTCTTTTAATGTGCTTAGTAAAAATTCGCGGACATGCCATTCTAACTGAGCTTTCGTTTTATCAAGAATATCATGCTGGAAACGATCCAGCCTTACCTTTTTCTCTTCTGCTGTCTTTTGCTTAGAAAACAAAAATCCAATCTTAAATTCTGGCTGACATGATTCCAAATAACTTTCAGCCAATTCTCTGGTTGGAAAGGGCATCAGATAGGCGTTTTTAAGGATTTGGGCAATTTGATGATCAAATTCCTTTTCAATTCCAGCCACCCCATCTTTTAATGTCTTGAGGTTACCTACCGCTTCTTCGGCAGCATTGTACAATGTACTTCTTTCTTCATCAGATATTTCATCGAGAATCGCCAGAATAGGTGCCAAATTCTCTTGATCTAATATATGCCTTTGCTGGATATGATCCTGTGTAATTTTCTTCAAAGATTGAAATATGGATGGAACTAATAATTGATCTTTAGAGGACAATTTTTCTCTAATAAAACCTTGAAGATCGTGAAATTCATTGAAGGGATGGGTTTCATGCTTCAATGAAGTATAAAATATTCTTGCTGGTTTAACCCCCCATGATGCAAACGAATCTTCCACACTGTTTTGAAACTCCAGAAAACTTAGTTCTTCATCATTGTGTTTGTCAATTTGGTTTATGACTAAGTAAACTTCTTTCCCTGCTTCAGTCAATTCTTTTGTAAATAAAAAATTCAACTCTGCTTGGACATGGTTATAATCCATTACGTAAAGAATCAAATCAGCAAGATGGATGGCCGACTCCGTTGCAATTCGGTGGGCATCGTCAGCTGAATCAATGCCAGGTGTATCCATAATGACAGTATGTTCGGGCAGACCCGTATCACTGTGACTTATTTCGATTTCTTCAATTTGGTCGCCGTCTTTACAATAATTCTTTACTAATTCATAATCATAAGGTGCTAAATATATACGAGGTGTTTCATTTTTGAAGAAGACTTTGGCGTATTCTTCCCCTGCTTTTACTTTCACCAAGTTTGCACTGGTAGGAATTGGACTCGATGGCAGTAATTTTTCACCCACTAGTTGGTTAATCATTGTCGATTTCCCTGCAGAAAAATGACCGCAAAAAGCTATTAGAAACTCTCTGTTCTCTAACTTTTTGGCTAATTGTTTAATCTTTTTTGCATGTTCAAAATCCTCTTGATTCATTAAATATTCATATATTGATATGATTTTCGTTTTCAATGTCTGGATGGCTTCTTCTTGGTTCGCTATTTTTATCATTACTTATTCCCCTTAACAACTTTGTAATATTTTTTATTTTATACGATAATTCAAACTTTTCCTATCCTGATACATTTTTTCTTAAAACAAATTTTTCCCAAAAACGACAAAAAGCCAAGGTTACCGGCCTTGGCTAGAAAAAGGTAGATATTTATTTTTAATGGGTAACATTTTTTAACACGTGCTTCATGACAAATGCATAAATAATAACCGTTCCGCCAACTAAAGCAAAAGCCATATGTAACACCTTCCTTATCAAGGTTGTTGAGAATGATTTTCATTGTTAATCAAATTTTAACATAGGTGATAATCATTTTCAATAGTCCTTATCAAATTGTCACACTTTTTTAACAACTTTAGGGAGAAAACGATTTCGATCCTGAAATATCCCTTCATATTCCGTCAATTCCATAAGCGCTTTTTCTTCTTCAGTAATCCGAACTATAAGGATAATGCTATTTAGGATAGTAAAGAGACACGCCGTTATATAGCAGTTGAATAATAAAGGTACCACAGCTATTTCTATCGCAACGACAAAATAATTGGGATGTCTGATATAAAGATAAGGACCTTTTTTTATCACCTTTGCATCTCGTAAAACAATTATCTTCGTGTTCCAATACCTTCCAAGTGAAATAATCACCCAAATTCTCATGATTTGCATCAATAAGAAAATTGATAAGAGGATCGGCCAAAAATAAGAGAGTTCCCTATTCTCATAAACTTTTTCAGCAACTAGGCAAATAAAGAACAGTACATGCATCAAAACCATCAATCGATAATGTTTTTTACCAAATTCGATAGCACCTTGGTTCTTCATCCATTTTTCATTCCGTTTTGCGATACAAAGTTCAACCACACGTTGAAAAATAATGAAGCCAATGATGATTTCGAATACAAGAAATCCTTCCATTTACCTCCACCTCATTAAATGCAGTTCTGAACTAAACCCTGGCCCAAGAGCAGTACCAAGACCATAGGCACCTTTTGGAATTTCTTTCTCCATGAATCGCTTCAGCACAAAAAGGATTGTCGCTGAAGACATATTTCCAAACTGTTTTAGCACATCAAGTGAAACCTTAGTCATTGAGGGAGGAATTTCTAATGATTTTACATAAGCATCGATTACCTTTTTTCCACCTGGATGGGCAATAAAATAGTTAATTGTTTCAAGTTCTACATGATTTTCTACTAGAAACTCCGTTACATTCGGCTTCAACCAATTTTCAATTATATGAGGAATATCGCGAGAAAAAACGACATATAACCCGTTACTCTTTATATCCCATCCCATCACATCTAAGGAATCCGGCATAAGTGTTGACTGAGTTGCAATAATGAAGGGTGAAGTCTTCTTCTTTCTGTATTCACAATAATTTGAATCATCACCGCAAACTAACGCACAGGCAACACCATCAGCAAATAAGGATGTACCTATGAAATTACTTTTCGATAGATCATTACGTTGAAAGGTCAAGCTGCAAAGTTCCACAGAAAGTACAAGGACCTTTGCTTTCGGAAAAGCAAGGCAGTATTCACGGGCTCTTGATAACCCTGCAGCACCACCTGCACAACCAAGTCCCCATATTGGAACCCTCTTAGTATGAGGCAGGAAGGGAAGTAAGTTCATAATTCTCGCTTCGATGCTTGGAGTAGCCATTCCGGTGGTTGAAATAAAAAAAATGGCGTCAATCTCCTGATAAGGGATTTCCCTTGTTAAGAAATCAGAATTATATAAACACTTCTCGATTGCTTCTCTTCCAAGTTCAACCGCTGACTCAATATAAGCCGTATTTTTTTCTTCCAACGTTTTATCTTCTTTAAACCAATCAATGTTTTTTACAAAATGCCTTTTTTCAATTTGGCCATTTTGAAAGGCGCGTAAAAGTCTTTCAATGTCCTTAAAAGAATCGGAGAACAGCTCGCGGGCAAACTCCGATGCTTGATTTTGGTTTACTTCAAATGGCGGCGTTACCTCTGCAACTGAAATTATCGTCGGCATATCTTATCTCCTTCAAGCTATGTAAGGGTATTTTTTCCAGCTTGGAGATATTTATGCAGAAAGGTCAGCACATAAAAAAAAGCCCCCTTTAAGGGAGAAACCGAAGTTTCTCTATAAGGGAGCAAACGTTTTGAAGGTTGTTGCTGTGCTCTTAAATTATATAATGGATGCTAATTTCGTTCATTAGCTAATGTTTTCCAATTTCAACTTCTTAAAGAAAAGCAAGAAATATGCTTTTCTTGATCTAATTTTTATCAGGCTGCTTTTGAACTTCAATCTTAATTTTATTTTTTACTACAGTTCCACAAATTTTACAAATTTCCACATTGTCATACAAGAGACGACATCGTTCGCAATAATATTTTTCCACAAAAATCCACTCTTTTCTAGAGGAAAATAAGATTTATTATTATCATATTTTCGAACTTCGAGAGTGTGACATTGATTCCAAAAGATATCTTTTTATCGTTTATGAAGGATTATTCAATTACTTTTATCACAGAGGAAGTGTGATAGTTCACATTTTATTCACAAATACCCCGGGGTGATTGTGATATAAATCACTGTTATATCAATTTTATAATATTAACATAGTAGATACCTAAGGAATGAACAATTCGTGAACTATGATATTTGTTATTTTTTCCTCACAATTGTTTTGTATTATGAAAGAGAACTAATCAATTATTTTATTACTCTGAAGGGAGTGCGGGGGATGGCGAAGGCGGAACTTAAAAAAAACAATAAAACAGAAATTGAAGACAGCTCTTCTCTTAAAGGGACATTAGCGTCCGTTTTCTTATTAGGAGCTTTTATTGTTGTTACTTGGGTAAGTGTCTATTACTTATTTGTTGATCGTTTTTAATGATTGAAGGGGGAAAAGATTATGCATATGCATAAATTCGAAAAAATTTGGCTAGCCTTTGGAATTGGCGCTCTGGTTGTTTTCTTAACAACTGTAGGTGTAAGCGCGTTCTATCTTGGCAACAAGCCGCCGAGCTGTTTAACGACGATTAATGTAGATAAGGTCGATGAAACGAAACCCTTTGATAAACCGGGATTACATAAGGTTGAAGGGAAAGATTGGGACTATGAGTTAGTCTATGTTGCTTCGGCTTTCTCCTATAATCCAGTAAAAGTGGAAGTACCACTTGGAGCAAAGGTGAAAGTTATTGCTACAACTAAAGACGTCGTCCATGGCTTTGAGGTTGCGGGAACAAATATCAACATGATGCTGGAGCCTGGTTATGTCAGTGAATATACGACAACATTTGATAAAGCAGGAGAATATTTAATTGTTTGTAATGAATATTGTGGTGCTGGACATCATTTAATGAGTTCGATGATTGAGGTGAAAAAATAATGACTAACTCCATAACAACGAAAGTAAAAGTGGACCCGCGAGATGCAAAGCTTTCAATGGCGCATTTTTTTGTTGCCTTCTCTGCTCTTGCACTTGGAGGTTTAATGGGGCTATTACAAACCCTTGTCCGTTCCGGAAAATGGGAGCTTCCATGGGGCATTGATTATTACCAAATCCTAACTGTCCATGGTGTTTTAATGGGATTGGTTTTAACGACGTTTTTTATTATGGGATTTCAATATGCTGCGGTAAGCAGAACCACTGGAGGTCATTCAATTGCTGCCCGCCGAAGCGGCTGGATCGGTTTTTGGATAATGTTAGTAGGAACTTTAATGGCAGCAACCATGGTTTTGCTAAAAGAAGCTTCTGTACTTTACACTTTTTATGCACCACTTAAAGCACATTGGATTTTTTACTTAGGTTTAACGTTTGTAGTAATTGGAAGCTGGATTGATGGTTCGGCTCAAATCATGACCTATGCAAAATGGCGAAAAAACAATCCATGTCAGCCAAGTCCATTATTAAGTTTTATGGCTGTAATAAATACTGTCATGTGGATTATTGCTACATTGGGCGTTGCAGCAACGGTATTGTTCCAATTACTTCCTTGGTCGCTTGGATTAGTGGATACTGTTGATGTATTAGTAAGTCGGACTTTATTTTGGTATTTTGGTCACCCACTCGTTTATTTCTGGCTTTTACCTGCGTACATGTGCTGGTATGCGATTATCCCGAAAATTATCGGTGGAAAAATTTTCTCTGATTCATTGGCACGCTTGTCATTTATTTTGTTTCTGCTCTTCTCGATTCCGGTTGGTTTTCACCACCAATTAACAGAGCCAGGGATTGACCCTGCTTGGAAATTCTTACAGGTTATCTTAACATTCATGGTTATTATTCCATCATTAATGACTGCTTTCTCGTTATTCGCTACGTTTGAAAGATATGGTCGCTCAAAAGGAGCAACAGGCCTTTTTGGCTGGTTTAAAGTTCTGCCTTGGAATGACGCTAGGTTTACTGTTCCATTTATTGGGATGGCTTCATTTATTCCTGCTGGTGCTGGTGGGATCATTAACGCTTCCAACCAAATGGACCAAGTGGTGCATAACACCATTTGGGTAACTGGTCACTTCCATTTAACTGCGGCAACATCCGTTGTATTAACGTTCTTTGGAATTTCTTATTGGCTTGTTCCACATTTAACCGGCCGCAAATTAACAAAAGCTATGAATAAATTAGGTATCATTCAAGCTTGGGTATGGTTCATTGGAATGGCCTTCATGTCGGGTGCCATGCACTTCCAAGGCCTTTTAGGCGGACCAAGACGTTCTGCATTCTCTACTTATGGTGGAGCCAAACAAGCAGCTGAATGGGTTCCATATCAAATTGCACAAGCAGTGGGTGGAACAATTTTATTCCTAGGAATTATTCTGATGATTATCATATTCATCAATCTTGCCTTCTTTGCTCCTAAAGGGGATGAAGAATTCCCTGTAGCGGTAGCTGAGAATCTTGAGGAAAAAGCACCAATGGTATTTGAAAACTGGAAATTATGGCTAGGAATTGCCGCAGCCTTAATTCTTTTCGCTTACACGATTCCATTTATCGATATTATTCAAAACTCCCCTCCAGGCTCAAAAGGATTCCAGACCTGGAGTAAATGGTAATAAGAAAAGCGCAAACGCCCTGGAGCAGGACAATTCTCAAAGCAAAATATTAATAATTTAACAAGACTTCAATCTTTTCGATTGAAGTCTTGTTTCATTAATTTAATCTATATACCTTTCCAAACTTCTCATATAGATAATCAATTAAATATTTGGGATTTAGGCCCTCTCCGGTAACATCCTGTAAGATTTCAAGCGGCTTTTTCATTTTGCCGTATCGATGGATATTAGCTGTCAGCCATTCTTTGATTGGAATAAGGTTCCCCTCTTCGACTAATTGATTAAAATTCGGTAGATCTTCGACCATTTTCTGCTTAAATTGTGCTGCATACATATACCCTAAGGCATAGGAAGGGAAATAACCAAAGCTGCCTCCCGCCCAATGGACGTCCTGCAGCACACCCAATGCATCATTTTCAGGACGAATGCCTAAATACTCTTCGTACTTATCATTCCATATCTTTGGTAAGTCCTTCACAGCAATTTCATCATTAAATAACCCTTTTTCAATTTCATAACGAATGATCACATGGAGCGGATATGTTAGTTCGTCCGCTTCAATTCTAATGAATGATGGTTTCGATTCATTAATAGCACGATAAAAATCTTCAATTTCCACTTGGTCAAATTGTCCAGTTGCATAGTCTTTCAGCAGTTGGTAATTATTTTTCCAAAATGAAAAGCTTCTTCCCAGGATATTCTCATAAAAAAGGGACTGCGACTCATGAATCCCCATAGAGGTACCCGTGCAAAGCGGTGTACCAATTAAGTATTTGGAAATATTCTGTTCATATAAAGCATGACCACCTTCATGTATCGTCCCAAAAACGGCAGTACGAAAGTCGTTTTCATTATAATTTGTGGTCACACGGACATCACCAGGGTTTAATCCTGTTGCAAAAGGATGAACCGTTTCATCCAGACGGCCAGCTTTGAAATTATAACCCATTTTTTCAAGAATTTTTAAACTCAATTCACGTTGGTTTTCCTTAGGAAATTCTTTAAATAGAAAATCAGTTTTAGGTTTGTTTGACGACTCTGAAATTTGTTTGACTAAAGGCACAATTTTCTCCCTTAGTTCCGCAAATACTTGATCTAATACATTCATCGTCATACCAGGCTCATACATATCTAATAACAAATCGTATTTGTTTTGTTCATGCCCCCAATAACCTACGAATTTCTTAGTCATAGCAACCAGTTTTTCTAAGTAAGGACTGAACAAAGCAAAATCTGAATGTTCTTTCGCTTCCTCCCAAACACTTTCAGCCTTAGATTGGAGAATGACAAACTCTTTATACTCCTCAGCGGGGATTCTTTTATTTCGTTCATATTCTTTTTTGCACTCATCGAGAATTTTTCTAGTTCTTTCGGACAGGGGCTGTTTTCCTAAACTTGCTATATATGCAGCCATTTCCTCAGAGGTAGACATTTTAAATACTTCCGAGGAAAGCATTCCAATCACTTCAGACCGTCGCTCCACACCTTGTTTGGGAGCCCCTGTTCTTAAATCCCAATATATTAATCCTAATGCTTCATTATAGGCTGACATCTTTTTCACGTAATCCAAAAACTCTTTTTCTAGTAGCTGCTTATTCATTCCATATCCCCCTTTAGATTCCCATTTAAATTTTAACACATTATTCAGAAAAATAGGTAAATGGCTATAACCATCGGAATAAAAAAACAACAGAAAGAAATTCTGTTGTAAAATAGAAATATAGGGAAAAGAGGATGAATCCTGGAAAATAAATAGATTGGAAAATTTAGCAATGGTTAAGTTAATCAAGTTTAATTGAAATTAATTTTTAAGGGAACTACTTTTTAGCAATAGCTACTCTCCAAGTTTCTGGACCTTCTTCAAGGTACTCCCAAGAAAATTGCTCTGGTCTTTCCATCATGAATTGATATAACAATGGTCTTGGATCGTGGTCATTGACAATCATCATCGTTTCACCAGATGCTAGTTCGTCAAAGCCATTAAAAATGGTAGGATGTTTCTCACGTGGTGGGAAATCTGGTACATTGATAACTTTTGCGTATGTTTGCATTATTATCACTCCTATTAATTTGTTAACTTCTCTTTTATTATATTAAAACCTGTATGAAAACTTAGTGAGTGGCATCACACCAAAAACATGATTTTGCTTAAACGGGGGGATGACAATGAAGGAACTCATTGGAAAGTGTACATGCTGTAGTAAAGAAATCTATTGTTTGGATGGTTTTTTTAACGGGATCCATACAGAGGAGAAAGAAATCTATTGTTTTGAGTGTTTTGAGAAAAAGAGCAAAGAAAATCCGCAAAGCTGACCTTTGCGGATTTTTAATGATTACTCTTCATCTATTGATAAATCTTTAACTGGAAGCTTTTCTCCTTCTTTATGTGTTGGCTTTCTCAAATTAAAGATTGCCTTAATACAGAATACTAACAATATCACTACGCCAATTAAGAATATGGTGTCAGGCACCGCGCGCCAAGTTAATAATGTTTCAACAATATCCTTTTGTAAGAAAGATGCTGAACGAGATGCTGCATATCCATGATTAAATGCTTCTTTAATTTGGATGAATCCGACTGGAAGTAAGGATAGGAACACCATTCCTGCGAGTCCAATGTTTAACAAGATACAGCTGATTTTAATCCATTTATCATTCCATGCTTCTGGCTTTACAATATTTCTTAAGGAGTAAAGAAGTACTGCACATGCGAACATACCGTATACCCCCATCATCGAACCATGGCCGTGTGCTGGGGTTAAGAATTGTCCATGTTCAAAATAGCTGACAGCAGGCAGGTTAATCAAGAAGCCAAGCACACCTGCACCGACTAAGTTCCAAATGGCAACTGAGATTAAGAACCAGAATGTTCCTTTGTAAGGGAAATTTACTCCACCCTCACGCATCATTTTGTATTGCTCATATGCTTCAAGGATTAACAATGTTAACGGAATAACTTCTAATGCAGAGAATACAGCGCCGAGAGACAGCCAAATTTCTGCAGAACCATTGTAGTAATAATGGTGCCCGATTCCGATTACCCCGCTGCCCAAGAGAAGGATCAATTGGAAATAAAGTTGTCTTACGGTAGATTTCTTCGTTACGAGGCCTAGTTGAACCAATAAGAAACCAATAACTACAACTGCAAACACTTCAAAAATACCTTCTACCCATAAGTGGATAATCCACCAGCGCCAGTAATCGGCAAATGTAAAGCTGGTACCTGGGTTGATAAATAAGGCAAAAATATAGAAAGCTGGTACAGCAATCGCTGAGTAGAATAATAGGTGAATGAGTCCGCCTTTATCTGTTTCTCGCTTAAGACCTGCCCTGACTCCACGATAAACAATAAACAGCCAGATAAGCATCCCCACAATGAGAATGAGCTGCCAAACACGTCCTAGTTCAATATATTCCCAACCTGTATGTCCAAATAAGAACCACTTGTTTCCTAAATAACCATTTGCACCAAGCCATTCTCCAACCATACTTCCGGCAACAAGAACAACCAGTGCCCAGAATAAAATATCTACTAATAGACCTTGTTTCTTAGGTTCATACCCGCCAACAAGCGGTGCAACATAAATTCCCATTCCAAGCCAGGCTGTAGCTATCCAGAAAATAGCCAGCTGCAGGTGGTAACCTTTTGAAATATTAAATGGAAGAATATCATGAATCCACTTCATTCCAAAGAAACTATCTGGTTCGATATAATAGTGAGCTAGTAAAGCCCCAAACATACATTGTACAAAGAATAAAGCAGCAACAATCACGAAGTATTTCCCTGTTTTCACTTGTGAACTTGTCACTGGCATTTTTCGTAGATCAATCTGCGGGAAATTACCTTCTTTATACGCTTCCTGCATTCCAAAATTATAACGGTAGAACACGAATAGGATAATTCCTACCATTAATACAAATAATGTAATGCTTGCCCCGCTCCACCAAACGGCTGAAAAGGATAATTGGTTGCCCGCGTCTTCATAATATGGCCAATTATTCGTATAAGTAATTTTATCACCTTCACGAACCGTACTTGAAAGCCAGGCAGTCCAGAAGAAGAAATCTGATATTTGTGTAATTTGGTCGCCTTTTGCAACATACGCACGATCTGTTTTAGGCATGTCGCCTTCTTTAATTAGATTTGGCTTTAATCCCCAGCCGTCACCTTTAGTGAATACCTCTTTATAGTACTCTCTAACTCTTTCAAGTCCAAACGCCTGTGCATTTGTTAACTTCATGGTATCGCTGCTTGAGTCATAACGGTTTTTCCGCATTTCTTTGATTACTTTATTTTTAATTGTTGATTTTTCATCATCATTTAAAGAAGCATAGTCTTTACTATATTGTTCATTTGCCCTAAAGTCTTGCATTCCCTCAGTATATAGCTTTAAAGCTTCCGCCGTATAGTCAGGACCCATATATGAACCGTGACCTAAAACAGTACCATAATCCATTAATCCGTACTTTTGAAAAACGGCCTGTCCACCCATGATGGATTCTTTTGTAAATAGAACTTCACCTTTTTCATTAGTTACTTCGACAGGTCTTGGTGCCTGTTCTTTAAAAATCCAATATCCCCCAACTAGTAAAACAGTGAAGCTGAGCAATATTGTGATCACTAATACTGATTTAAGCAATGCATTTTTATTCGCCTTCACCACTTTTTTTGGTGGTGTTCCTCGTTGTATTTCCATAACCCTTCATCCTTTCGTGTTTCATTACCTTTCGTATTGTAACTTTCACAAGTCTGACACAAAGTGAAGCATTTCATCCTTTTCCTGTGATATTTGCCACACACCTGTTAGACTGAGAATAATTTTCATAAAAACTAGTTAACTATGACGGAGGTCACATTATTACTTGTAAAACATTGCTACAATCTAACTAAATCATAATTACTAATACGAAGGTGATGTTAATGAGGCAAGAAGACATTGTGAATAGATTATCTGTTGTCCCTATCTTTAAGGAATTGTCAGTAGAAGAACTGAAGCCAATCGTGAAGATTGCACAAACTCGGTTTTATAAACATAAGATGTATGTTTTTATGCAGGACGATCCACTTGACCGCGTGTTTTTTATTCATAGTGGAAAGATTAAGATTTGCAAAACAGACCTATCAGGTAAAGAACAACTAATTTCCGTCCTTGAGCCTGGTGAAATGTTTCCACATGCAGGATTTTTCAGAAAGGGCAATTTTCCAGCCCATGCTGAAGTAATGGAGGATGCTAATCTCATTATCATTCCGATTGATAAGTTTGAAGAAATTCTCATTACCTATCCAGAACTTTGTATTAAACTCTTTAAAGTATTGGGAGAAAAAATAGTAGATTTACAAGGAAGATTAGAAGCACAGGTACTTCATAATACTTTTGAACAAATTATTTTACTGCTGGTTAGGCTTTGTAAATCTAATGGAGAAATGATTGATGGCCGTTATAGACTCACCACACAGTTTACCAATCGTGAATTAGCTAATATGATTGGTACCTCAAGAGAAACGGTAAGCAGGACGATTAATCAAGTGAAAAAGAAAAACTTTATTACACTCGACGAGGAGGGGTATTACCTTATCGACCGGGATGCACTTCAACAGGAATTGTTCTATTAATAAATAGATTTCAATTAAATATAGGGAGATGTAAATACAATGGAACAGAAAATTATTGAACTAGATGTAAGAGAAGATTTAAAGAATAAAATAGAACCCTTCCAAAAAATTATGGAGGCAATTAAGGAGCTAAAAGGAAATGATATCTTTATCCTACATGCCCCTTTTAAACCCTCACCACTCTTCACGGTATTAAAGGCGAAAGGCTTTACACACGAGGAAGAAGAAATTGATCATAAGCATTGGAAAGTAACTTTCACAAAAAAAGCTTAAGGAAGAAGGGGAAATTGTATGATTTTAGATAATCGCGGTTTAGAACCGCCACAACCAATGATGCGAACCTTAGCTGCCTTGGAAACCCTCGGAGAAAATGAAACATTAACAATAATTAATGATAGAAGGCCCATGTTTCTCTATGAGCAGCTTGAGGAATTGGGCTATCAACAACGAACAGAACAACAAAGTGACGGAAGTTTTAAAATTGAAATCTTCCGGTAAGCGGGGTGAATGATCATGCTTCCTCAAAATATGGGAAGTGAAACAAATATTAAACTTCCATTTTCATTTATTTTGTTTAGTTTAATTGCATTAGTACTTTCGCAAATTCTCCTATTAGTCAATGGTCAATTAATAGCTTCAGGGACTTTTAGAATTCCTGTGATCTGGTCTTCAGCCCATTTATTAGTTTTAGGCTGGTCATTAATGGCTGCCATGGGATCGATGTATCAATTGGTACCAGTTGCTTTCCTAACTAAAATATGGAATGAAACATTCGGATTTATTCAATTCTTCGTAACAGCCGTTGGAATTGTTTCATTTTCAGGGATGTTGTATTTGTCGCCGCAAAATGCGATGCTGCCCGGCATCCTTATGCTGCTTGGGATCTTAATGTTTTTATTCCAAATGTTTATGACCCTTAAAACACAAGCAAAACCAACTATTCTTACTGCTTTTGTAGGTTCCGCGCTTGTTTGTTTATTTATTACAATTTCCTTAGGGATTACCCTAATATATTGTTTAAAAACAGGTTTTGCTGGGGAATATTATCAATCCATCTTTAAAGCCCATTTATTACTGGGGATTACAGGCTGGTTTACACTGTTAATTTTCGGATTCTCTTACAAGATGGTGCCGATGTTTTCCTTATCCCATGGTTTTCCGATGGTCCAAGCAAAATATGTATTTACGTATTATATTTCTGGTCTTGTCCTATCATTAATTTCATTCTTTACAAATAACAGTCTGCTATTGAAAATTGGATTCTTTTTACTTTTAGTTGGTTTTACTATTTTTAGCTTGCATATTAGCCTTATTATCAAAAAACGATTGAAAAAGACATTAGATAAACCATTTACGTTCGCACTAGTTGCGATTGGATTGGGGAATTTGATTCATTTGGCAGCGTTTATCATGCTATGGAATTTTCGATTCACGAACCTTATAGGAGCGCTTGTTTACGCCTATTTATTACTCTGGATCGTCTTAAGTATCGTTAGTTATTTATATAAAATCGTTCCATTTCTTTGGTGGACATTTAAATATAGTAAAGAAATTGGAAAAAACAAGGTCCCTTCATTAAAAGAAATGATGAATGAAAAAATTGTTACCCCCTTGTTTTCAATATTTATTGCAGCGATTTTGTCAGTCTTTTGTGCCTTAACCTTTCATATAACTGTTTTGTTTAATATCGGTCAGACCATCCTGTCGATTATATTTATTATTATTGCATTCAGTATCCTGCACGTTTTAAAAAAATAGTGAGGTGTTTATGATGAATATCAAAGAAAAAATTTTAAGTGCATTAAAAAGTGTTTACGATCCAGAATTAAATATAAATGTAGTCGACCTCGGATTAATTTATAATATTGAGATTACAGAGTCGAATGATGTTACGATTACGATGACCTTAACGACGCCAGGCTGCCCGCTCCATGACAGCATAACAAGCGGGGTGCGATACAGTGTTGAGGGGATTGAAGAAACAAAAAAAGTAGATGTAAATCTGGTTTGGGAACCAGCATGGTCTCCGGATAAAATGACCTCTGAAGGACTTAAATTATTAGGAAGATAATATATAAAAACGGAAGCACACTTTACGGTGCTTCCGTTTTTTATCATGCTTTAGGTTCAGTAGGCAAAACTTCTTTAACCCTCTCTAATACATCTGGGTCAATATGTTCATTTACCATAATATGAACTGCCCCTTGATCCTGTTCACTCCGTATCAAGCGTCCCACACCTTGACGTAAGCGAAGGAGCATATACGGTAGTTCAACCTCCGTAAACGGATTTTCCACACCCGCTTTTTTTGCGGTAAAGACAGGATCATTCGGTGGAAATGGAAGTGAAAAGATCATCACATTTTCAAGCGATCTTCCTGGAATATCGAGGCCTTCCCATAGATGGATGGAACAAAGAATCGCATGTTCTTCATTCTGAAATTTAGAAACAAGTGTGCTAATTTCTTCATCGCCTTCAAAATAAATAGGATATGGGACTTCTCCAGAAAGATTTTTCTTAAGATATGCTAACTCCTCTTTATTATTGAGAAGAATTAATGCACGCCCCTCTGATTCGCGAATTCCCTTTAAAATATAGTCAATTTTTCCGTCCATGTCTGCTTGTTTAAAGGCAGGCAGGTAAATGTCCATCTTATCATCATAATCAAAAGGAGATGACACTGAGAACGAAAGATAGTCATCAACACCAAGACTCGCTGAAATATAATCGAACGATTTTTGATTTGCAAGCGTTGCAGAAGAGAAAATAAACGGTTTTTTCTGTGTGAACACTTCTTCCCGCATTACTTCTTCAACCATTTTTGGCATAATCACTAGTGTCCGTTCTCCCCCTTTTTCTTCGAACCAAGTAATTCCATTTAACTCCTGAAGAAAAAGTGATAAAGAATAAGTAATTTGTTCCAGGTATTCCTCTACAATTTTCAAATCGTATTCATTTATAACATATAACTCACTTTCAAATACTAATTCCTCTTCTAAGAATTGGAGAGTGGACAAAAGCTTTCTGCATGTCTTCAATACTAATGGGTGCTTAGTAATCATTTGTTTTTCAGACCCCTGTGAAAGGGAGGAGAATTGTGAAATTCCATCGAAAAATGCTTCATTATCTAATAAAGCCTCTTCTATCTTATATAAGGTCTTTTCTCGGACTTCATTTTCCATTAGTCTTGTAAGCAGTGTTTCTAAGGTATAATCAGTAAAACGGTAGCTTAATGCTTTCTGTGCCGCATATTCAAGAAGATGCCCTTCGTCAAAAACAACGGAAGAATGTTCGGGTAATAACGGCAGCTGTCCTTCACGCTTCCTCGATTCTTTTGTCCAAATATGTTCCATATAAAAATCATGGGAACAGATAATTAAATCCTCAGAGTGGCGGTAATACTCTCTGTGTAGGGTCAACCCACAGCGGTGCCGCTTCTCACATGAAAAACAATCCTGGACAGCATCCCAGCTAACTTCACTCCACTTCTCATCAGATAATGTTGGATAATCCCTTCTGTCGCCATATTTTTCAAAAGTTTGCATGGAGCCAACAGAATGAACGAAATCAGGCAGGTTTTCATATATACTTGCAATCTCATCGGAAAAGTCATTGTTCTTCGTTTGATCCAGCTTTTTTAAACATAGGTACTGATCTCGAGATTTAGCCAAGCGGACATCGATATCGAGTCCAAGGACCTTCTCTAACTTTGCGATATCTCCCTCTTTTTTCACCAACTGCTCAATTAAAGTCTCATCTGCACAGGCAATGACAGCCGGGCGATTCGTATAGCGAGCATACATGATCGCATAAAGCAAGTAAACGATTGTTTTCCCCGTACCAACTCCTGCTTCAGCAAACATTACTTTTTTATCTTTGAAGGCATTTTCAAGTTGAAAAGCCATATATATCTGTTCATCTCTTAATTCGAAGCCTGCTTCGGGCAATATGTCATAGAATAAGTCTCCGATCCATTCACCCAATTTTTCATAAAAAGACTCCGTTTTTGCAATTTCAAATGGCAAGCGTTTTTGCATGGTACCCTCCCCAAAAAACTTTCATATGTTCCAACAAAAATAATGTTTCATTTGAATTACTTGTCTTGATTTAAATCATCTTGACGCGGCGGTCTTTTTCCCCAATATTGATAAAGATCCGTACGAATAAAGCCGTTAAATAGTTTTCTCTTTTTTGTCGCGGGCTTACCATAAAATTGTTCGAACTGCTCGTTGGAAGTTAAGATATATTTAGACCATGTATCAAGTGCGTTGAATGCCTCGCCCATTTCTTTATACATTTGTTCGACTGCTTTTTTCTCCCCAAGTCTTTCACCATAAGGGGGATTCCCAACAATGACACCGTATTGCTTATTGGTAGAAATGTCTCTAACCTGCATTTGCTTAAAATGGATCAAATCCCCAAATCCAGCCTCAAACGCATTGTCTTGGGCAATTTTCACCATTCTATGGTCGATATCTGTCCCTAAAATATCTAAGGGCTGGTCGTAATTTGCTAAGTCCTCAGCTTCATTTCTAGCATCATCCCAAACTTTCGCCGGGATCCAATTCCAACGTTCCGACACAAATTCCCTGTTAAAGCCTGGAGCAATATTTTGCCCGATCATTGCCGCTTCAATAGGAATCGTTCCAGAACCACAGAAAGGGTCCATAAAGGGACGGTCTGCTTTCCAATTAGTGAGTAGAACTAGCGCAGCTGCAAGGGTTTCCTTTAGAGGCGCCTCACCTTGATCCACTCGATAACCGCGTTTATGCAGCCCTTGACCACTCGTGTCAATGGTAATGGTAGCAACGTCTTTTAGTAAGGCTACTTCGATCCGATAATAGGCACCGTTTTCTTCAAACCAAGTACTTCGCTTGTAGTGTTGTTTCATCCGTTCCACAACAGCTTTCTTCACGATGGCCTGACTATCAGATACACTAAAGAGCTTTGACTTCACTGATTTTCCCACAACGGGAAATTCAGCATCTTCGGGTAAAAATTTCTCCCATGGCAGGGCCTTTGTTTTTTCAAATAATTCATCAAAGGTGTATGCCTTAAATTCTCCGATTTTAATCTTAATTCGATCTGCCGTTCGAAGCCATAAATTACTGCGAGCAATAGCAGATTCATCCCCTATGTAGGTGACCTTTCCATTTTCAACTTCACAGTCATATCCTAATGCCCGGACTTCTTTGGCAACTAAGGCCTCCAGTCCCATGGCTGCAGTAGCTATTATTTGATATTTTCCCATTTCTTCACCCTTAATTCATTTCATTTGTATGTATATGGATTTCATTATTGACAAAAAGTGGTTTTTGAATGCAGTTTGCTGATTAATAACAATAAAAAGCTCTCCTTATTAGGAGAGCCGTTTATATCCAGCATTCATTCCCATTAATAACGTTCTGTAAGCCATGTTCTGTACCAGTGTACTACAAACGACACGGGTGTGTCTCGTACTTAGGTGGTAATCATCTATCTACAGACTCAAATTTGAGCCTGTCCTTCTCCTTGTTCAATTCCTCAGAGAAAGTGCCCCTACCATTATTTGGGTTTCTCGCTCGTGGGGTTTACCCGTTCCACCCTTTCCATTTCTGGAAAGACTACGTCACTGTGGCACTTTTATAGGTATTCATACCATATCCCAAAAGGACTTAGGTATTTTCCCGGCCGTCAGTTGGATGCTAGCCCCAACTGCCCTAGCTTATGAATTCACTAGGCACGAACACTACGAGCATCTCAGCTCGTGCGAGCATGGACTTTCCTCTGCAAGAATGCAAATGCATCTTACAGCGATTACCCGAACGTTATTAATGAATACAATTTATTATATGTATTTCACGCTGGTAATTCAATGGTTATTAACAGGAAATCTTCCTATTTTTTGTTAATCGTAAAGCTTGTTACCAAAAACATGTTTTTCAAGATTGGATAAGCGCTTCAAGATATCAAAATTCGTTGTTCCTGCAGGTTGTGCTGCTGGCTGTCTTTTGGAAGTTTCCTCAAGCTGTTTCCGGAGTCGAAGATTTTCCTGTTGAAGATCTTCAATCTCCTGATGAAAAGTTCCATAATCTTTAATGATTAAATCTAAAAACTTATCAACATCTTCTTGTTTATAACCGCGTACTCCAGACTTAAACTCTTTTTCTAAAATATCCTTGGCTGTTAATTTTACTTTATCTGACAGCATTCCATTCACCTCAGTATTCGCCAATCACTACCTATTATTTTTTCAAAAATATGTAGTTTTGTCAATTTTCATTTGTATTGAAAGTATTATGATTTTTAAAACAATTCAATATATGGAATAAAAACTGTAAAAATGACTAAAACTTAAAAATCAGACAGTTTCATCTGTTCTTCTTCCACGATCATCTGTAAATCATAAAATGTTATTAGTTCAATCGAGTATGAATATTTTTTTCGGTATTCCAAAGCCATTTCATAAAGATATTTTGGACTTCCTTCCTTTTCCTGATCATAAAGAAGGAGGAGCCCTTCACTTTTTTCAATAAAAAATTGATTTTTTAAGCGAAATTGCCATGGTTTTTCATAGCCCTTTTTCGTAACAGAATCAATGAAATCCGCTTGTGCCAGGATCGATTCATACCATTCCCGGTTATTCTCTTTCCATGATGCTTGCTGGTCTAGAAATGGAGTAATTACCGCAAGTTTTAAATCAGGAAATTCCATCTGTAATTCAAAAACAACCTCAGCAGCCCATAGTTCCACGCCTAACTGACCACTGATCAGTACCCATTCTAATCCTTCTTCCACCATTGGTAGTAACGATTTCTTTATCGCAGCCTTAATAAATAAAACCGATGGATGATCATTCTTAAAAATCCCCAATTCAAACGGTTTATAACCGGATATGGCTAAAACTTTCATCTAAAATGTTCTCCTCAATGAAAAAATTTTTTAAATGGACAAACATTTGGACAAGAATAGCATATCATGTAGTAAAAATAAATAAAAAACAAGGGCTGAAAAGCCCCTGTAATCGCCGTTTTGATATTAGCGTCTTGGTCCCATAAATGGTCCTGGTGCAAATCCTGGGCCTCCTGGACCTCCCATTCCTGGACCAAATCCTGGACCTCCTATTCCTGGACCAAATCCTGGACCTCCCATTCCTGGGCCAAATCCTGGACCTCCCATTCCTGGGCCAAATCCTGGACCTCCTGGCAAAGCATTTGGCAAAGCATTTGCAGCAGGCAAAGTCGCTGGCATTGGAGCAGCACATGGGTTACAGCAATTAATTTGCTGGTTGCATACCTCTTCAGCGCATGATGCAGTTTGCGGGCAAAAATGTTTGTGTTGAAACAGATGATGATTCACCGTAGTTGTGTGGACAGGGTGAATATGGGGAACCACTGTTGTTGAAAACGTATGGTTCACAATTTGTTGAGTCGGATGAATAACAGGCGGCATAAAATTAGTTCCAAGATACATATGATAATCTCCCTTCAGTATTTTGTTTACATTACAGCCTATGTTGAAGGGATTACTCTTGTACTAATGAAAATACCTATTTTTCCTTGAGAACAGTTCATTTTCTTGATTTCTATTTATATATGTAAAACTGCCTAGCTTCTGAACTATACACACTAGGCATATGCTTTTTTTATAGAAAAGAATAAAAGCTATCTTTTAAACTTGTAAAAATAACTGCAGTCAAACATACGACAACAAAAAATAAAAATAAAATCGCCTTGTACATATATTACCAGCTCCAAATGTTTTGTATTTCATTTTTTTCAATCCAATTTCAAATTTTACAACTTTTAACGTTGTTTAACAATATGGAAATGCTGGTTTTACAAACAAATTACAAAGTTTTTTTGACAAAAATGTGAACGTTATAATAATCAATCGTTTTTCAGTTATTTTTCCATTTTCCTTTCTAACCGCTGAAGCCTGAACTGAAGTTGTTCTAGACTGCATTGACCTGAAATTACGGCAGTTTGTTCCGATCGAGACACGAGCATGATCGCTTTCTGACAGTAATCTATGGCAAGTTCATAATCTTTTATTCTATGTTCATGAATTTTTGCGAGTTCTAAGCAGGCTTCCAACATCAGCCGAGTATCACCAGAATCGGTGACATCTGAATACAGCTCCATTGCTTTTACCCAATCTTTTTCCTTTTTGCGTTGTAAAGCCAAAGAAAATTTAGCTTGATAGGATGTCATATCACTGCCATTTACAAGTTTGCTTAATACTTTCTCGGCTTGATTTCTTTCCCCTAAAGCTGCGAACCAGCGCCCGACCTCAAAAGACTCCGACCTTGTTTGATCTATATCCACCCCGCAAAGCTGAAAGGTGATATGAGTATATAAGGTAACAAGCGATAAAATATCAATTTCATTATGCTTTAGAATACCCATCATCCCATCAGGTTGTTTACTCTCAATAAAATCAAAATAAATCATTGGAGCTAAAAAGCCCGGAATGTCATCAACTCTTTCCACACCAAGAACCTCTTTCTCAACCACAGCTAATTTCAAGCGTTCTAATTTATGCTTCCAAAGTCTCCGCGCGGCATGAAATAAATCAAAATGACCAAACTGCGGCAGTTTGGGTACATGTTCTCGAACTAAGGTATGCCTTGTTTTTACCTGCGGCCAATCAAATGACTTCCCATTGTAGGTCACTAATGTTTTATAATTGATTT
Source organism: Bacillus sp. AFS073361 (assembly GCF_002567005.1). GTDB lineage: Bacteria > Bacillota > Bacilli > Bacillales > Cytobacillaceae > Neobacillus. The sequence continues at coordinate 66,422 of NZ_NUZU01000002.1, read as the reverse complement.
TCTCTAGAAAGCTTTGATATAAAGGGACTTCTGCTCCTGGGTTTGGTAAAATATGTTGTCTCAAAACAAGGGAATCTCCCGAAATACTCGCATATCCAAGAAGGAAAATGGTGTTTCCTACACCTCCTCCGAGACCCGTTGTTTCGGTATCAAAAAAGAATAATTCGTCAGCTTGGTGTCCCTCTGCCGATAATGGATGATTAACGGGCTGGTTGTTCCAAATGTCGACTGCAGCGAGGAAATCACGAAAACAGTAATGCCCATGCTGATGCGAAAGTGGATATGTTACTTCTCTTATTAAACAGTAATTCTCGTCGAAATAATAAGGAAACACGTTTGCTTGCTCCCATTTCTCCTTGAAGGGAACCTCAATGCTAGCGGATTGTGGAGGAATGAAATTTTTTTCTGAAGTTCCGCCAGCAGAAAGATGTGGCTTTAGACGATTTAATTTATTTTTTAACGACATCGCTAATCTTCCTTCCCCCTATTTTGAGGATTTTAAAAATGCTTCAATTATTTTTAAGACATCCTTTTTAGCTGCCTCACTAACCGTGTCCGTCCCAATACAAGACGGGCAGCCACATTCACAGTGACATCCCGTAATCATTTTCTTTGTTTCAGCAAATACTTCTGACATTCCCGTGTGTATTTTCTCGCTTAATCCGACCCCTCCTGGGTAGCGGTCATAAAAGAAAATGGTTGGCTTTTCGTTATGGTCTGCCTTTACCTGCGGTATGACATGAATATCCTGTGGGTCGGCCATTACGAATAAGGGGGCAATATGGTTTAGTGCATGGGCCGTCCCTACAAGCCCCTGTTCGAGTCGCTCATGGCCCAGCTCTGACAATGGCTGGTTTAAGGAGATCCAAGCTGCACTGGTATGCAGTTCCTCTTCCGGCAAATGGATTGGTCCCGACCCAATGTTTTCGTGTGTTTCAAATTTTATTTTTTTAAAAATGGTTGCCATGGCTCGTACACTTACATCCCCATAGCCAAATTCAGCTTCATCCAATGTTTGAAGTTTGTCCACTTCCAGTACTTTTAATTGAACCGCTAGATTTGCATCAGTAAAATAGTCTACATCTACTTCCCTTACGAAAGCTTTCTTCTCTTCCCAATCAAGTTTTTCCACCTGGAATTGTGTACCTTGATGCAAATAAATGGCTTCATCGTGGAGAAGTGTCATCGCGGAAAAGCGGTCCATTTCACCTATAACTTTGACATTGGCCACATCTGATTGGTCAACAATGATGACATTTTCCTGTGATGCCGATCGTAAACTAATGTTATGTGCAGGGAAGGAATCATTCATCCAATACCACTTGCCGCTATTATGATAAAGAACACGTTCCTCGGTTAAGTATTCTAACAATTCCTCTGTTTCGACAGTGCCAAATTGTTCACCTGCTTTAAAAGGGAGTTCATATGCAGCACATTTCATATGATCTATTAAAATTATTAGGTTATCAGGATTGATCCTAGCTGTTTCAGGGCTTTTATTAAAAAAGTATTCAGGATTCTGGATAATATATTGGTCAAGCGGACTAGAACTCGCTACCATTATTACCAGAGCTTCACTATGTCTTCTTCCTGCTCTTCCCGCTTGCTGCCAAGCACTTGAAATAGTACCTGGATAGCCAGTCATAATACATACTTGCAATTGTCCAATATCTACTCCTAGTTCTAGAGCATTGGTGCTGACTACGCCATAAATCTCACCTGAACGAAGACCTTTTTCAATCTTCCTTCGTTCAGTAGGAAGGTATCCACCTCGGTAGCCTCGTATAGACTTTGCACCCAATTGGTTTTTCACTAATTCTTGCAAATAGGTTAAAATAATTTCGACTCTTACTCTGCTTCTCGCAAAGACTATTGTTTGAATTTTATTTTTTAATAGTTCGCCTGCAATTTTTCGCACCTCTAGCGTGGCGCTTCTTCTAATGTTTAACGGCTTGTTTACGATAGGCGGGTTATAGAAGAGAAAGTGCTTTGTACCACTTGGGGCTCCATTGTTATCAATCAGGTGCATTTTTTCCTCTGTAAGAGTTTCGGCTAACTCTAGTGGGTTGGCTATCGTTGCCGATGTACAAATGAATACAGGGTTGCTCCCATAATATTTACAAATGCGTTTTAGCCTTCTAATTACATTGGCAACATGGCTTCCAAATACGCCGCGATACGTATGAAGTTCATCTATGACAACAAATTTAAGGTTTTCAAACAAGGAAACCCATTTTGTATGATGCGGCAGAATCGCTGAATGGAGCATATCTGGGTTAGTAATCACCACATGTCCTGCTTGTCTGACTCTTTGACGAATATTTGCTGGCGTATCTCCGTCGTACGTGTAACTATTGATGTCTACTTCTGCTGCTTGAATAATTTCATTAATTTCACTCTTTTGATCCTGTGCCAGTGCTTTAGTAGGAAACATATAAAGTGCGCGTGCACTTGGATTTTCTAGGATTGTTTGTAGGACCGGAAGATTATAGCATAGGGTTTTCCCCGAAGCTGTAGGAGTAACTGCAACAATACTCTTTCGCTCCATAATTTTTTCATAAGCAGCTATTTGATGTGTATACAGCTGCTCTATTCCCCTTTCAAATAGCGTAGATTTTAATACTGGATGCAGGTCATTGGGAAGAGGTACTGTTTGGGCCTGCTTTTCATCTATTGTGTGCCAAGTGACGATATTGTCCTTGAATTGATCATTTATTTGTAAATCAGTTAAAATTTCTTGTAGGGTTTTTCTTAACTTCATGCTTATCACCTCATTACTTCTATTCTATCGAATGAACGTTCGTAACAAAAGTAAAAATAATTAATTTCTGCTTTTATTCCTTTGGTATCTTTTTCCTCTACTATAAAATGTTCCAGCTATTTTTTAACATTTATTAATACCATAAACTATTTCTAAAATTTTTGTTACAATAGATAATAACTGACTATGACTGTGAAGGTGAATCTTATGAAAATAGAAGAAATAAAAAGGGTGCTTGCTGATTTTACTCTTTTTCGAGAATTGAATGATTTTGAATTAACGAAAATCACTGATATCGCCATCTCCAGAGAATGGAAAAAGCAAAGCCATGTATTTCTCCAAGGTGACCCGCTTGAAAATGTCTATTTCATTTATGACGGAAAAATCAAAATCTACAAAAGTGACATTAATGGCAAAGAACAAATTGTTGCAATTGCCAAAAAAGGGGAGATGTTTCCGCATGTGGGCTTTTTCAGAAAAGGTGATTATCCTGCCTATGCGGAAGTACTTGAGTCATCAACACTTATTGCCATTCCAATTTCAAAATTTGAAACGGTTTTAATTGATAACCCCGAGTTATGTATTAAAGTGTTTAAAGTGTTGGGTGAAAAAATCGTTGATTTACAAAACCGTTTAGAAGAGCAAATTCTCAATAATACATATGAGCAAATAGTAAAACTTCTGATACGCCTTGCCCAAAATCATGGAAAAGAACAAGAAGATGGGACAATCCTCTTAAAATCGGAATTTACGAACAAGGATCTTGCTAATATGATTGGGACTACTAGGGAAACCATTAGCAGAACACTGACAAAAATGAAAAAAGATGAATTAATTGAAGTAGATGATGAAGGCAACATGATAGTAGATATTAAAATTTTAATGGAAGAAATTCATATAATATAGGCATTAATACCGCAGCATATCGGCTGCGGTTTTTATTTATAAATTCAGGCGTTTTTGGACCAATTTGAATTTCCTGATTCCCAAGGATAAAATATGACGGCACATACCCAGTTATATTCGCATATACTGGCAAGTGAAAAACTGGAAAGCGAGGGAATCCATATGTCATCTTTGGTGCCGAATGATAAAAATTCAAAAAAGCCTAGAACTGATTCTTTTGGTGATTTAATGAAAACGATGAACGAATTTTTCCATGAAAAACCGATTAAGGGCTTTTTACAGTCAATTGATGATTTTTTCAAAAGTCCATTTCCACCAGGGGCAAACTTCCATGTTGACACACTTGAAACAGGTAACGAATATATCATCTCAGCTGAACTGCCTGGGGTTAAACGGGAGCAGATTCAATTAAATATCTCAGGTAATTATTTGACTATTTCTGTAGAAAATAAAGAACTTGAAACAGCCGAAGATGAGCATAACCAGATTTATCGGCGAAAATACTTACAACAAAAATCATCCAGAACCATTTCCTTTCCACACACAATTAACGAAAAAAATGTCAAAGCTTCCTATCGTGATGGTTTATTAAAAGTCCGAATTCCACAGGAAAAAGGGAAAATGATTGAAATTGAGGAGTAAACATCTATATATCTCCAAATAAAAAGACGGCTTCCTGATGAGCCGTCTTTCCTTATGCTTTAAATATTCCACCAAATCCTTTGACAAGTGAACTTACTTGACTAACAGCATTCATCATTTGCCCAGCAGTGTTAACCATTTTATTAATATCTACCGATCCATCCTGGGACTTAAAAGAGTTCATAAAGGACTGGACTCCTCCCGCCTGTTTCGGGATTGCACTTTGTTTAGGATATGGATTCATCGCTGGATAACCATTCATTGGCATATACTGTGGTTTTTGAACCATTTTTTCCTGAGGTTGCAATGGATTTTGGAATAGGAATTGCGAATCCCCTTGTGAAAAAGACTGGTTATTAAAAGAACTTTGTGGAACATGGCCAGGTTGATAGTTTTGCATATAAGGCGGATAGGCTTGCTGATAATATGGGTTTGGTGGGTTTGGTGGGTTTTGTGGATTTTGTTGTTGGTATAATGTCCAATCAAAGTTTTGAGGTGGTGCTTGATATAAGTATGGTGGATTACTAGTAAAATGCTGCTGATTTCTTTGTTGACCAACTGGACCTTGGTGCATCATTTGCCCCGGATATCCATTATTGAAGTAGTAATTGGTTGGTCTTTTCTTTCCAAACATGGGCAAACATCTCCTCCGCATTTTATCTACTACACTTTATGAAGAAAAGGAAGGAATGGTGATTCCTCCTGAAAAGATTCCCAATGTCATAATGACAAGAATTTTGTCTAAAGTTTAAATATTTTAAAAACTAGAAAATCATCACTTTCGTGTTACGATAGAAAAAAGGATGAAGGAGGAGCTAATAGATGGACATTCGCGAATTAAAAAGCAAATTTATTCAAAGCAGGGATTATACAACTGATGATGTAAATGCATTAATGGATTTTGCTAAGAAAGCGTATATTCATAACGATATAAATATTAAAGAATATCGTCTTCTAGTCTGTGAGCTTGAAAAACAAGGCGCAGTCATACCTGAAACGGATAATGAAAACTCCCTCATCGAACATTCTTAATACTCATCAAAGAGATGCAAATGCATCTCTTTTCTATTTTTTTAACTCTTTTAATATTTCTAAAAGGAAAAATTCAACCGTGCGATTGGCATTAATAAACCTTGTTCTACTGGTCTCTGGGAAAAAGGCTTGGATTGAAAGTTGATCAATATGTTCAGAAGTGGTGTCAACTTGCTTTAAATGAAGATGTTTATGGTCTGAGTCTGAAAGCCACCTCTTCATCGCCAGTTTCCATTGGTCATTTATTTCCTTTACTTCATTTGCAAATGGCTTTATGACTTCATGAAAATCATACTTAGTCCCTGTTGTTCGCCCCTCTTGATAATACTTCATGAATAAGCTGTTAAAAGCTAATAGTTTTTCTGTTAAATCAATAATTTCTTCAGACATCTCGAAAAAACCCTTTCTCCCTAAAAATAGGCTCTGTTAATGTGCCTGTTGATTTCCGCTCCAGGCACTTCGCTTTCCGCGGGCGGTCCGGCGAGCCTCCTCGTCGCTGTGCTCCTGCGGGGTCTCCCCTGCCCCGTCCTCCCGCAGGAGTCTTCGTGCCTTCCGCTCCAATCAACAGGGTGCCAATATCAACAATAAGCTTTAACACAGTCTATTTTTTAGGCATTACTGCGACCCGATGGCTTGGTACATCTAAGGCGCGTGTAACGGCTTCTACAATCCATTTTTTTACTTGAATATTATCTGCGCCTTTCGCGACTACTAGGACACCTCGAATTTCAGGCTTTTTCGTTTCTACTACAATAGGAACCTCTTTTTCACCATTACGGATAATCACAAGCTGTTCATCTGTTGAGGCCTCCTGAACTTTACGTTCCCCGCCTTCTCGATCTGTTTCTTCTGTCGTTTGTGATTTGGAAACTCTATTTTTTTCTAGGACCTTCTTATCAGTTGAGTCGATGTTGACGACTACTGTCACATCGTTAACTCCTAGCATTTGCTGGAGGGCCTTCTTAAGTTGACTTTCGTATTTTTCCTCATATGCAGACACTGTCTTATTGCCGGAACCTTGGTTTAGACCAAATGCAGGTACATCTTCGGCTTCGACCTTATTATTGGCCGTAACCGGGATATCTGCTGAACTCGGGTTTTTTTTGAAAACAATATTGCCAACAAGCATAAAGGCTGCACCAATGCATAAAACAACGATCATATATTGGTATTTACCTGGCTTCTTTTCAGAACTTCCTTCGATTTTCAGTACCTTTTTAAGCCATGAAAATGGCCCCTGGTTTTTATTATCCATTTTTGTTATTACTCCCCCCTTCAATCGAAACTTCAACTGTTTTTTCGGTCACATTCCATTTTTGCGAAAGAAAAGCGGCTATTTTTTCAGTTTCTTCTGTTGAGCTTTTAGATGGAAGAGGTGTTTCTGTGTTAATTTCAATTTGTTTAATTGCTTCGACTGTCTTCACTTCATTTTCTGGTTGTTTCAGAAGAACCATAACCTTTTGGAGGTTTTCAGGGAATGCTTGGTCGCTTTCTTCATTTGTAGCTACATCAATTTTTGCGATCTCCAATCCGTATTGTTCCATCAACTCCTCTTTCACGTCCTTTTCCAGTTGGACAGCCATTTCTTCTAAAATATATGCATGTTGCAAGGCTTGTATTTCTTTTTTCTTCAAATCTATTGAATTTTTCATATTTTTTTCTCCAGGGGCTTGATATGAAGGGATAGATCCAAGTGCAGTTTCAAAATCCTTGGAGATCAATTTAAAGATTGGGGTTAGAATAATGGCAATTAAGAGGAGCCCCGTAACCATTTTCGTATATTTTTGCATACTTGAATTGGGGAGGAGCATATCAATTACCGTTGCTAATAAGATAAAAAGAATAATATTCGTTACCCACTCTATTAAAAAATCCATTTTTATCCCCCCTATCTGATCATCATCGTCAGATTTCCAGCTGCAACAATAACTGTTACACATAAAAAGAACATAAGTGACACGATACCCAGTGCTGCGAAAACATATATAACACTTTTACTAATAATATCTAGACAGGTAATGATTGGGCCGCCGCCTAACGGCTGTAAAATTGCAGCGGCAAATTTATATATAAAGGCAATCATTAATATTTTAATAGCCGGAAAGGCCACGATAATAAGTAAGATTCCCACCCCAGCAATACCTACCGTATTTTTTAATAGGACTGATGCACTAACGATCGTATCTGTAGCATCTGTAAACATCCTCCCGATTACAGGAATAAAATTTCCTGTCACAAACTTCGCTGTTCTAATCGTTATTCCATCAGAAACAGCCGCCGAAGCCCCTTGTACTGAGATTACACCAAGGAACACAGTTAAAAAGAGTCCCATAAGTCCAATACTCCAATTTCTTAGCAAGGCTGCTAGTTGTGACACTTTATATTGCTCGGACATCGTACTCACAATACTCAAAAGTGTAGCAAGAAAAAGGAGAGGCAGAATGATATACTGCATAAACAATCCGCTCATATTCATAAGAAATAAAATCACCGGATGAAAGAAGGCTGCTGAAATCAGGCCTCCTGATGCTGCAATTAATGCAAGTAAAAGTGGGACAAGAGCAAGCACAAACGAGATCATCGACCCGATTGCCTCATTTGTATAACTGATTGCGATATGGAAGCTGTTTAGGGCAATAATGACTAACACCATATAAACAATCGAGTAGGCAACTTTGCTAATGGCGCTTTTCTCGAAAGCATTTTGCATTGACTGAAGGAACATACTAAAAATGGTTAACATAATCAATGAACCTAGTAATTTACCGTTTGCAACAAATTCTTGAAAGGCAAATTTAACGATTCCCAATCCCCATTGTTTTAAAGAAAATTTTTTCTCACCACTAATGAAGTCATACAAACTGCCTTTCTGACTTTCTGGAAGGAATCCCCCATATTTATACTTGATGTCCTCCCAAAATTGTTTAAGTTCTGTGATATCGAGCGATTTGAGCTGTTCATCAACCAACTCCTGGGGGGAAAGCGGATTGGTTTGGTCTTTTCCCTCTTCAGCAGCTTGTACATTTGGAATCAATAAAAAAAAGAATATGAGAATGGTAATAGGAATAAACTGCCATCGCTGCTTCAATTTCCTTAACACCTCTTTTTCAGGTATGTCATTAACTTGGAATAAGCTTTATGATTGTTTCTATTAAAACAGTTAAAATCGGAATAGCCATTGCAAGAATAATAATTTTTCCGGCTATTTCAATTTTAGAAGAGAGTGCTCCTTGACCTGCATCCTTAGTAATCTGGGCCGCAAATTCAGCTATATACGCAATTCCAATAATTTTAAGGATCGTTTCAATATAAACCATATTCACATTTGCATTCACTGCAAGTTTTTCAAGCATATGAATAATTTCATATATTTTATCGACTAAAAATAGGAAAATGACACAACCTACAAAGACGACTAGGAGAAAAGCAAAATTAGGTTTTTGTTCCTTTACAATTAATGCGAGAAAGGTTGCTACGAGTGATATGCCGACGATTTTTATGATTTCAATCTTAGGGCCCCTCCTTTATTGAAATAAAAATACGGATTTAATTTTTTGAAAGAGATCATCCACAATGGAAGCTACCTGAAATAAAATATAAATAAACCCAAACAACGTGACCCACTGAGCGTATTCTTTTTTTCCCACTTGGTCCAAAACGGTATGCAAAAAGGCAACCACGATTCCCACACCGGCAATTTTAAATATGATATCCACTTCTAACCCCATTGCTTTTCCCCCTAAAATAATAAAATAATCAGTAATAACCCTGACAAAAATCCCAGGCTCTTTACCATTTTTTCGTATGTTGCTTGTGCTTGAACCGCTTCTGCCTCTTCTCTTTCTAGATGTGTTAGTGTCAGCATAATGTGTTTTTGCTGGGAGATCCGATCATGCCGGCCTAGGGTTTCCCCGAATTGCTTCATAATTTCAAATTCTCCCTGCTTTAATGCTGTGGAACTCCATATATCTCTTAAACTCGTTTCCCAGGCTTCTTTAACCGTTGTCTCTGTGTCTGTTAATTTCTTGGAAAAGGCTTCAAAAAAGGGCGAAAGTGGTTTTGATAATTGGTCGGCTAACCTTCGGGCAGCTTCGTGTAACGGTGTATGACCATACATGATTTCTGCTTCAAGTGATTGAAGTGCAGACCTTAATGCTCTGAGCTGTCTTGGCCGTTCACTAAAGCGTCTGGAAATCTCAAACCCAATCCAGGTTGTCGCGACAATTATGAAAACAGCACCTATTAGCTTAATCATTTATGTCACTCTCACTTTTTGATTCATTTCATTTCCATTCACATCTAGAATGCGTGTAATTGTACCTGGTCCTAATGATCTATCAAGGACAATAAAACGTTGAAAGATTCTTTGTTCGAGAATATATCGTAGAGACGGTCTGTTCTTTACTTCTTCAATGCTCGTCCCATGTGTGGTCATCATCAAAGTAATTCCTGCATGAACAGCCTCTTGGATCGCCTCACTATCTTCTTTCCGTCCGATTTCATCAACTACCAATATATCTGGACTCATTGAGCGGATCATCATCATCATTCCTTCAGCTTTCGGACAGGCATCTAATACATCTAAGCGGTCACCAAAGGTCAATTGTGGGATTCCATGAACACAACCCGCAATTTCACTTCGTTCATCTACAATTCCGACCTTACTTGACTCTATTCCGCTTACTCCGAATCCCGAGGAGGCAATTCTTGCAATATCACGCAGTAAGGTTGTTTTACCTGTTTGGGGCGGTCCAATCACCATGGTATGCATCCATCTGCCTTGATAGATGTATGGTATAAGAGGTTCTGCTATTCCCACCTTCTCTCTGGCAATCCGGATATTAAAAGAGGAAATATCTCTAATCGCCTTCACCTTGCCACCCTCTAGGATCACCTTGCCTGCGAGTCCAATCCGATGTCCTCCAGAAACAGTGATAAACCCCTGCTTAAGCTCCTCTTCAAGTGTATAGATGGAGAAATGACTTATTTTATTCATTAGATGAATAGCATCTTCTGGTTGGATAATATAGGATAAAAATCTAGGTTTCCCTCTCATTGTTATTTCAATAGGGCGATTGATGCGAATACGAATTTCTTCTAATTCTTCTTTTAGGTTAGGAGGGATTTTGCTGATTAGGTCTGCTATTTTTTTAGGTAAAAAGTTTAAGATTTTTTCCACGTGTGCAACCTCCTCTTATTTGCATTTATCATTATTTAAAATGTATGCCTGCTTGGTCACATTATGACTTTCAAATCTGTCAATTCTTTTTCAATATCCTAGATTATTGCTAGAACAAAGTTTGATAAGTTAACAGGAATGAATTAAATCTCAGAACGTATCATAAGGTAAACCGTGTTTTTATAGGAAAGAATATCCATCAAGGAGGCGTTAAAAAGTGTACAATTTCAATTCCCCTCCCCTTGACCGCAATAGACACCCTCACAGGAGCAACTTAATTAAAGTATCAGGTGAGGGAGAAATAGACGTACAACCTGACTCAGCTTCAGTAAACTTAGGGATTATTACTGACAGTAAGCAATTAATCACGGCGCAACAACAAAACTCCGCTGAAGCAACTAAAGTAATCGATTCACTTATTGAACTAGGTATTACAAAAAATCATATTCAAACCTTCGATTATCGTATTGAATCTGATTATGATTATGATCAAGGGAAACAAATATTTCGCGGCTATAAAATTACTCATATTTTAAAAGTAATAATTGATGATTTATCAATCATTGGAAAGGTTGTAGACACCGCTGTTCAGAATGGGGTAAACTACGTCTCTAATGTTCAATTTACTGCAAAAAACAAAGAATTATTTTATCAGCAGGCCTTAGTTCTTGCTGTAAATAATGCCTCTGAAAAAGCTAAAACCATTGCAAGCACCATAAAGGTTTCGTTAAAACCAACTCCAATTCAAATCATCGAAGAAGGAAGTACCGTCCAGCCTGTCTTTAATCAGTCTGCCACTTTCGTGAAAGGAATGACTTCCACACCATTAGAACCGGGACAAATAAAAGTCAAAGCAGAAGTAATTGCAGAATTTAAATTTACTTCTTCACATTAAAAAAGGATTGAACCAATTTTTATGGTTCAATCCTTTTTTGTGGTTTAATTATCATATTTCTTTGCCCAATTATATAATTGCATTTCTGTAACTGGACCATTAAAATGCTCTCTTATTACCCCTTGTTTATCAATGACAAAGGTTTCAGGCTGCCCTGTCACATTATACATTTTCGAAACTTTAGCATTATAATCGAATAAATAATTCATTCCAGCTTTATTTTTCTCTGTTACTTTATTAATCTTATCCATGGTCTCTCCTCGATTAATCATCAGAAAATTATACTTATCCCCATATTCTTTTTGGAACGATTCTAGTTCCGGTAACTCTTCCTTACACGGAGCACACCATGAGGCAAAATAATTCAAAATGACAACCTCTCCCTTAAAATCACTGAGTTTGGTTGTACTTCCATCTAAATTTGGCAATGAAAAATTATACGCTTTATCCCCTACATCTGTATGTTTGCCTTTTGTTACTAAACTATAACCAAAGAAACCGAACATACCTACAATAAGAATCAATACGAGTAATTTAATGACCCGCTTGTTCATCGTACTTCCTCCTGACACCTCTAAGGTACTATGCAAAAGGCCTGTAAATTTTACACAGGCCCTAAATTACATACTAATTATTTTTCTAGTTGTTTTAAGAATTCAATTTCTTTCTTCAGTTTTGTATGTCTCTTCCCAAGTATTAGCATATATGAGAATATAACAACCCACGCCACTGAATACGCACCATACATAAATTCAAATCCCATGATAAATTCCTCCTATTTTTCCAAGTCTTCTCGTAATTTTTCTTTATACTGCTCAACTTTAAGTTTCATTTTCTCAAAGGAAACACCTTTATGAAGAAGGTAAGAATAAAGAATGGTAAATGCTGCAAGTGAAACAAACAGGGCTACTAACATGGTACCTTCAATACCTCCACCTTTTTGAGAAGGTCCCTCACCAAATACAATTGGGTGAAACTTTGTTTGCCACCAGCGAATCGCGAAGAATACAATCGGAACATCAGCAAACCCGATAATTCCAAATACAGCAGCCAGCCTGGCTTTTTTATCCCAAACTCCATCCATTTGTCGGATCATTATGTAGGCAATATAGATGAAAAATAGAATCAACGTGGTAATTAACCGCGGTTCCCATACCCACCAAGTATTCCATGAAGATTTTGCCCAAATCGGACCTGTCGTTAAAACGATGATTGTAAACACCACTCCAATTTCCGCAGAAATATAGGCATAGGTGTCAAATATTCTTTTCCGTTTGATTAAAAACAATATACTAAATACAAATGTTACAAAGAATGCCATGAATGCAAGCCATGCAGAGCTTACATGAAAATAAAAGATTTTCTGGGCTGCTCCCATCGTTACTTCCTCAGCAGCAAAGATAAAGATAAAATACAAGGCAGCCAGCATCGAAATAACTGTCGCACCAAATAAAATTTTTGACAGATCCAGGCTATTTTTAACAGTTAATTGAGTTCCAGGAAGCACTGCTTTCTCCCGTTCGAGATTCATACTCATCACTTAAACCTCCAGCACATAATCTATTAATAAGAAACACACAACAAAGAAGATAACATCGTAAGCTGTAACTAACTGAATCCACGCCACGGCACTTGAAAATTTCTCCATGTTGGTTAGGATGATTCTTGTCGCTTGGACAACACCGATTAAGATGGGTGTTGTTATCGGAAACAGCAAGAGCGGAAGCAGCATTTCACTGCTTTTAGAATTGGCTGCTAATGCAGCAAGGAATGTACCAATCGCAATAAATCCAAAACTTCCCAAGAATACAACTAAGATAAAATATGGAAGACTTCCATAGAATTTGAAATCAAATAATAGGAACAAAAACGGGATCGAAACAAGTTCCACAATCAGCATCATGGTAAAATTGGCTAAGAACTTTCCTAAATAAATACTGGCTGCCTCCATTGGTGCCACCAATAATCCTTGCATCGTATCATTCCGCTGCTCTGAAATAAACGACCTGTTCAGACCTAAAATTCCTGCAAAAACGATAATGACCCAAATCACCCCCGGAATAACTGCTTTGGTTGTATTATTAGCAGGGTCAAAGGCAAAGCTCAAAACCACAATCACTAGACCAGCAAATATAATTTGTGTGACCATTATTTGCTTTGTTTTTAGCTCGGAATATAGATCCTTTTTAGCTAGTAAGAGGGCTGTTCGAAAAATGTTCATGATACTCCCTCCACTAATTGTTCATATTTCTCAGAAACATATCCTAAGTTTTGATTTTCAATCCTAAAATCATCGACAATCTTTCCATTTTTAACAATAATAATCCTGTCGCAGATTTCAGCTGCTTGTTTAAAATCATGTGTTACCATCAAAGTAGTCGTCCCTTTTGCTTTCATAGAAAGGATCACATTATTCAATATCCCAATAGCCCCTTGGTCCAACCCGGTGTGCGGCTCGTCCAATAAGAGGATTTCTGGTTCATGAACGATGGCCCTTGCAATAGCAATCCTTTGAATCATCCCGCGTGAGAAGTTCTTTACAGGTTCATTCAAAAAAAATGATAAGCCTACCTCTTTAACAAGCTCCGTTGCTCGTTGTTCAACATTCTTAACACCATATATATTTCCGAAGAAGACAATATTTTCTAATGGTGTGTAATGATCATAAAGCAAGCTGGAATGGGGTAAATAACCCATTATTTTTTTTATTTTTATATGGTTTTTTTTCAAATCCATACCATTAACCTGGATCAGTCCTGATGTAGGTTTTATTAAGGTTGCCAGCACTTTAAGAAGTGTACTTTTCCCTGCTCCATTGGGTCCAAGTATGGCAACTGTTTCCCCTTTATTGATTAAGAGGTCTACACCACGCAAGATAAGTTTATTATCGGCTTGCTTCGTTAGCTTTTTTATTTCTATCATATGAAGTCTCTCCCATCCCAGCTGCTACTCTACAAAGTTACGCAGACTTAATTTTACTTGGACAAGATGTTGTTTATATGCCTCAAGCTTTGCGTGGTATTCATCCTCTGAAAGCTTCCCATCACCGAAGGATTCTTCCAATTCTATGATCTTATCCATAATTGCTTTTTGCTTGGTCATTAATAGTTTAAATGCTTTCTCTTCCTTATCTGCCCCAAGGCGTTCTTCAAGTATTCTTGCTTTCCTCCTAAAATAGATATAATAAGAGATTCCTGCAATAACAATCGCCACTAAGATAATCAAGAACACATGCGGGTTAAAGCGATGTAATGGGGATTGTGCCCAAATTCTTAGATGACCAGGATTATGGAAAGCAGGCGCTGTGTGTGTGACTGAACTATTATTTCCACTTTCACTAGTTGTTTCCGCTTCTTTGGTTTCATCTGCCGGTGGCTGAACGTCTTTGTTATAAACCAGAGTAAACGCCTGATTAGCCTTAAGTCCTTCAATACTATAGCCAAAGTAATTTTGATCATCAAATTTGAAGCTGCCTTGACTTGTCGCTTCAGCGCCTTTTACTTCAATACTTCCTCTTCCTTCTGGAACGAGAATCTGCATCATTTGTACGGAATAGTCAGATTTTAAACTTATTACTTTCCCTTTTGCCATTCTATAACTGTATGGCAATACCAACGTTTGATTGGCTGGAATTGGTGTGGTTGTAATGAACCCCTTATTCTTCTCTTTAAAGGCAATTTGATTATCTAAAAAGTTAAGATCTTCTGCTCCTTCAGGAAGGGTTACAATTAAGACAGCTTCGCTTTTTCCGTCCCCTTTATATACATGGTCTGCGGTATTTGTATAGTTAACCATATTCATCATATTCGTCCCGCCGTCTTCTGTAGGACTAATCACGATATAATGCATATCAATTGAAACCTTTGAATCTGATGCCGCTAATCCATGTAAAGGGATTAACAGCATCAGCCCCAGGAAGAAAACGGTGATTTTATTGATCACTTTCCTTCCCCCTTTTTGTTCTTATAGGTCTTCATCTGTGCTTCAATTTCTTTTTCCACTTCATCCTTTAATTCTCTGTCGATATTCGTTATCATTAATTCTTCTTCTTCCTTCATAATACTAGCCACTTCTGTCTCATATTGTTTCTTTAAATGCTTATAATCCGCGTGTGAGATTTTATCCATCTTGAACTCAAATTCTATTTCATTAAGAGTGGTCAAAAGTGCTTCTTTGGTAGCATTGATATCTTTTCCTTTAGAAGAAACCTGTATATACGTATCCCACTTAAATAAAGGTGATAAGATTAGAAATAGACAAGCAAGCGCTAAAATGGTAGTAAAAATCATTGAAATGACGGTGATATCTTGCATATTGTTCACATCCTAAAGATACTTTTTGCGTTCTTCATCAATGATAGAGGAAAGGATTTCTCCTTCTACTTCATCCTCGGGACTCTCGTATTCCGCCACATCTTCTTCTGTTCCTTTTTTCTTCACCCATTTACGGATGATGAAAAACACTGCAATTCCTGCTGCTCCTATTACAACAAACGGCAGGACCCAAGCGGTTAGGCTAAAACCACTTTTCTCTGGTGAAGTTAATATCTCTTCCCCATAAATATTGACGTAATATTCACGAATTTTATCCTTATCCCAGCCCTTGTTCATCATATCAACTAAGTCTGCTTTAAACTCAGTTGTTAAATTACATGTATTCGGATCACATTCATAATGATCCTGACCGCAGCCACATGTGCAGGCGAATTGCTGAGCAACAGCTTTGAATTCGGCAGATTTATAGTCAATCTGTTTTGCAGCTTCCGCACGAAGGAATGAGCCTTGAAAGATGGCTAAGATAATGAGGAGCCCCATATATATTTTACTTTTCATATTAAGACACCTCTTTACGAACTCCTGTGTATCTCGGAGTTACATTTCCATATTTTCCGTTCCAGACGGCGAACAGTGCGCCAATAACAATCATGAATGATCCAATCCACAACCAATTCATCATGGGATTAACTTTTACAACAAAGGTAGCTTTTCCATCGTCTTCCCATGCGCTTAATACGATGTATAAATCTTCCTTAAGTGAGGATATAATGGCCACTTCAGAAGACGGCTGTTCCCAGTTTCCATAAAAAACCTTTTCCGGCTGATATGTGCCCAGCTTTTTACCATTTCTAAACACAGTTACATCGGCATAAACGATGTCGTTAATTCCTTCTTTTTTCTGATCTAGCCGTTCATAGTTGATTCGATAATCTTGTAATTCAATTGACTTTCCTAAATCGACCGTTTTCATTGTTTGTAAATCATAGTTCTGTGAACCAATAATCCCCATCGTAATAAAAGCAATTCCAAGGTGAACGATATATCCGCCATATCTGCGTCGATTTCGGATCATTAAGCGATAGAGGGCAACTAGTGGAGATTCCTTGGTCATTTTTCTTCTGGCTTTCACACCTCTATAAAACTCTAAGAAATGAGTTATAAATAATAGACTGATAACACCGTAACCAATGACTGCCCAGGCCTTTTGAATTCCGAATACTACCATTAAAATCATCGCTAGAATTGCTAGGATTGCCGGAATCATAAAGTTTTTCCTAAGATTTTTTACGGTAGATTTCTGCCAAGCAAGCAATGGACAAACCGCCATGATAAACATCATTGATAATAATATCGGTGCTTCAACCTTATTAAAGAATGGGAGTCCCACCGTCACTTTTGTACCCCGGACTGCTTCTGATACTAATGGGAAAATGGTTCCCCAAAATACAGCAAAGGCTGCCCCAACAAGTAATAAATTATTAATTAAGAAGCTGCTTTCTTTAGACACAAAGGAGTTAAATTCACCTGCACTCCTTTTTAGCAGGTTGTATCGGCTCATCAATACATAAAGCGCTCCAATCACCGCCACGCCCATAAAGATTAAGAAATATAATCCTAGATTTGAATTGGCGAAGGCATGGACAGAAGTCAGTACCCCGCTTCGTACAAGGAATGTGCCAAATAAAGTAAGTGCATAGGATATAATGATTAAGCTAATATTCCATACCTTTAACATGTTTTTTCGTTCTTGAATCATAACAGAGTGCAAGAATGCAGTAGCCGTTAGCCACGGCATAAAGGAAGCATTTTCAACTGGATCCCATGCCCAGTATCCGCCCCACCCAAGTTCAACATAAGCCCATTGCCCGCCAAAGATATTACCCAGACTTAAAAATAACCAAGCAATAATCGTCCAGCGTCTTGTCATTTTAATCCAGAAATCATCAACATTTTTCAAAATTAGTGCGGCCATCGCAAAGGCAAATGGTATGGCAAGTCCAACATATCCTAAGTAAAGTGTGACTGGATGTATAATCATACCAGGGTTTTGAAGCATTGGATTTAAGCCTTTACCTTCGATTGGAATCTCATCTAATAGAATGAAAGGTTTCGCTACAAAGCCTAGAATAAAGAAGAAGAAAACAGCATTAGCTAGTAAAATGGCAGATATGTATGGGACCATTGGGTTCCCCTTTAACTTCCGTGAGAAAGCAATCATACAGGTATATAAAGTTAAGAAAAACGTCCACAATAACAACGATCCGGCATTACCAGCCCAGAGTGCCGTCAGTTTATAGATAATAGGGAGCTCACTGCTTGTGTAATCATGAACATATTCATATTGAAATTGAGAGGTTGCTAAAAGGTAGAACAATGATAGCATGGCAAGTGAGGAACAAACTAATAATGCTATTAATCCACCTTTACCACTGTTAACGTATTTTTGATTTTTCTTGCTAATCCCCAACGTGATAATAAGAAGAGAATAAATCGCAATGGCTAAGCCTATATAAATTGTTGCATTGGCAAATAAATACATTTCGTCACCTTCTTAAGTTAGCCTGTTATTTTTCATTCGGTGTTTTATTTAACTTATCTTTATGTGTCTCTGGGTCGTAATCCTTGATATCTTTTCCTTCATATTTGGACGGACATCTGGTTTTAACTGTTTCTGCAACAAATGTGTTCTTTTTGGTTGGTGCTCCTTGGAGAATCGTGATAACACCTTCTGAAAAATTATCCGGCTTAGTTCCGTTGTGGATGACGTGCATAACATTGCCGTCGTTATCCTTCACATCAAATTTCAATTCAATTTTGTTAGCATCCCATTTAATCGAGTCTTCAATTAATAAACCCTCAACCGTAACAAAATCATCTTTATGTTGTTCTTGAGTAGCCAATAGTTCTTTCATTGTTAGTTCAACTCCACTTGACCCAGGAGTTGCTGCCATCAAAAGGAAAACAATGGCTCCCGCAATAATAAATCCACCAAGCATGACAATCGTATTTTTTTTCATCCTGCTCACCTCATTAGATTAGTTTTTTCATTTCCTCTTCGTACATTTCTTGATCAATCTTTCCTGTTAACAGCTTTTTTCGTAATTCTTTCTTTTCCTCAGAATTTGTGATCTTATTGTCTTTTTTTGCCGTTTGAGTTTGTTTCTTTGGTTGTGTCTTAGGTTGTTTGGTAACCTTAGACGCTGATTGAGAATTTCCTTTCAAGCCTAGGAATATAAAGAGCCCTGCTATAACAATCGCTATACCAATGATAGCTGCACCACCAAGTCCGATAATTGGACGTTTGGAAGTACCGGTAGTTCCACCATTTTTAACAACTTGATCAGTTGCAGTTACACCACTATGGTTTTCATCGTTTGGCGGCTGCTGTTTGTTTATAGCTTCCATCGTAGATTCCGTACCATCTTTTTTATATGAAAAGGAGTATTTTAAGCCTGCATCAGCTTTTACATTTTTATATTGGTAGTAATAAAGCTCTTCTCCATATTCATTTTTCGAATGGTTCTCGGCCTTTGGCTCAATTTTTATATCCTTAGCATCCATCGGAGCATAAAAAATTACATCTAAAAGATCGATAGTAGCTTTATTTTTAAGCTCATATGTAAAAGTCTTGTTATCCTTCACTTTGATTGATTTTGTATAGTACTCAATTACAAATTCGTAAGTCTCATTATTCTTAATGGCCTTAGCCGGCTTCCAAGTAATAAGTCCCTTTTCTTTATCAACATCATACGGGCGCTGTACTTCAGGCTTATCTTTCTCAGGGAATTCTGCTACTAAGAAGGCTTCAAATCCTTTTTCCATTGCTGGAACGGCAATCTCTATCTTGCCATCATAATCTTGACCACTTTTATTGGTAATGGTTCCGTACTGACCAACTAATAATGACGGAATATCACGTGACCAACCTTCGGGATAATCAAACTCTGGCATTACTTGAATCTGCATTTCCTTAAAAGGAAATTTTTCTGCATGAAAGGCTGTTTCAGCACTAGCCTGCGGGATAATGAAATTCGTTAAAAATGATGCGATTACGAATAATGCCAACCACTTTTTCTTTAGCATCTTAATCCTCCTTGACTTGAAGAAAATACTATTTTTTACTATAGTCCTCTTTGGAATAAATATAATCTTTATCCCATCTTATTTGTTGAATCACTCTTGAACATTTTGTTAAAGGATACAAATCGTTGCGTTTTCGTCAAAAATCCACAACAAATTGTTCACATTTGGTCCCTATTCAAAAAAAAGACCTGAATCCACTTGATAGATTCAGGTCTTACAACAATAGTATAGTTTTTATTTCTCCAACGAACGGATATAAGTAACAATATCGGTAATATCCTTTTCCTTCAGTTGACGGGCACCTTCTAAACCTTTTAATGAAGGTCCCATCCTTGTTTCTTCACGACCATACGCTGCATCAATCCAAATTTGTTTATCAGTAGTGTATTTCAAATATTGTGGATTAGAAAGCGCTGTTCCCATTTTCTCCTTACCAATACCAGCTTCACCATGGCAGTTAAGGCAATACAAGTTAAATTGCGCCATCCCACGCTCAGGATCACCAGCAATTGTTTTTGGAGTATCAAATGTTATTTCCTTCGTTTGCCAGTCTCTAATAAAAGCAACAAGATTCTTTAAGTCCTTGTCTGATAGTCTAGGACCGTAGGCAGGCATAACCGTGCCATCTCTTCCATACTTTATATAATTATACAAATCTTTATCGGATACATTGCTTAAAAAATTCTGGCTATTTAACGCCGTTCCAGTTTTTGAGCCTTCTCCTTTTCCAGTCTCACCGTGACAGGAGATACAATTTTTTTTGTAAATTTTCTCACCTGCAGCAATTTCCACTGACTTCTTGCTATTAAAAATGCCACTATTACTAATACTGACAATAATGCCAATAATAATCAAAATATAAAATCCGATTAATATTTTCTTCATGGGTTACCCCTTACTTAGGTTCGGGCGTTGGGGTTGGCTCCCCAATATCTTCATATTTACCTGTAATTAATTGATAAATTTTATTAGGACTTTTTCCACTAAGATGCATCTCAACTGCATCTCTAGCTATATCGATACAAGTGTCGCAAGATATTCCGTGTGAATCCCACTCTGTCACTGTATTATTTTCACCAACCTGTTTTACAAAGCAATCTAAATTGCTCTTATGCCCTTCGACAACGCAACCACAATAGCAAGGAACCGAAGCTACCACTTCTGGATAAGTTGCAGCCATAACATAAGTTTCATTAATCTTTTCAGATGTATTCAGAACAAAATCTGGTAATGGCGAATGTTTTTTATCAAGTTTCCAAGTTTCATCACTTAGTTTGGAACTGCAGCCAGCTGCAACAATGGCAAACAAAATCCCAAGGAACAAGAGAGATGTAATTCGTTTCAATATCTATTGCCCCCCTTCCCTATAGTATTAAATACTCTTTAAGTTTAGCAAAAAGAGATTAGTCAAAATGTAACTAAATCTTACTATTTCGTGAAGTTTTTTAAGTAGTTTAAGTTATTAACTTTTTCCTCATTGCTTATTCATCCTTTATTACATATTCATCATATCGTGACTAGAAGGTGAACCGGTTCCAAGTGATGGGTCAATCATCCCAAATATCATTGCGATGTGAGCAACTACTAGAAAAATACTTACAAATATAGCATGAATTTTCAGTTTTTCTTCCTCAGTTTTATGTCTGAAAATAAGACCTAAATCAAGCAGCGCCATTCCAAGAAATGGGATGATTCCAAGTAAATAGAAAGTAACAGCTGTAACGTCAATCCAACCTTTCCACTCCCCATTAACAGTTAATGGTATATAAGCCGATTTCATAAGGTAAATAAATATTCCGGTAAAATAAAAGCCTGCAAAGATACCTGTTACTTTATTCAATTTTTTTAGTGCACCATCTAATTTTCTTGTAAACAATATCGCTATTTCCGAAATCGCAAGGATTTCTGCACAAATGACTGGAACCGCCATAAAAATCAATAAATTCCAAGGTTGATTGTCTGCTAATAATCCCATATAATGCGTCATATTCATATTCATCTTCTCCTTTAATTTTTCTACATCCTTAATGTAGTGAAAAAGTGTGCAGAAACTTAGGAGAAAGTATGGAGAAATTGTTAAAAAAAGCCTTAGTCCGTAATTATCGGACTAAGGCTTTGATCATGATTATGCACGAGAAACGTATGAACCATCAGAAGTGTTAATAATTAATTTATCACCTTGATTGATAAAGAAAGGCACTTGAACATTAAGTCCAGTTTCAAGAGTAGCATTTTTAGTACCGCCGGAAGATGTATCACCTTTAATCCCTGGCTCTGTTTCAGTCACTTCTAAAGTAACGTTGTTTGGTAATTCAATCCCTAGGGTTTCATAGTTAAACATCATAATGTGTACTTCCATGTTTTCTTTTAAGAACTTTAATTCATACTCAATGTTTGCTGCTGGTAATTCTACCTGCTCATAAGATTCCATATCCATAAACACATGATTATCGCCGCTTGCATATAAATATTGCATTTTACGATTATCAATTTGAGCTTTCTCTACTTTTTCACCTGCACGAAACGTTTTTTCTTGAATGGCACCATTACGCAGGTTACGAAGTTTGGAACGAACAAACGCTGCACCCTTACCTGGCTTTACGTGTTGGAAATCCAGAACACGCCATAGGCCTCCATCAACTTCAATTGTTAATCCTGTTTTAAAATCATTTACAGATATCATGTTAAAATCCTCCTAAAATCGCTACAGTATTATTAGTTCTTTTGTAGAATGTGTAAGTGCTTCGTTATGGTCTTTTGTAATCAACGTATCATCTTCAATTCGAACACCGCCGAGACCTGGGATATAAATGCCCGGTTCACATGTTACCACCATGCCAGGTTCTAAAACGACATCTGATTTCATCGACAATCCTGGACCCTCGTGAATCTCAAGTCCTATTCCGTGTCCTGTTGAATGTCCAAAGTATTCACCATAACCTTTTTCTGTTATGTAATCTCGTGTGATTGCATCTGCTTCTTTACCGGTCAATCCTGGTTTGATTCCCGCCATCCCACGTAATTGGGCTTCAAGAACAATTTCATAAATCTCTTTAAGCTTGGCATCCGGCTCACCAACTGCCACGGTTCTTGTAATATCAGATACATAACCATTGTAATAACATCCATAATCCATTGTTACAATATCTCCAGCCTCAATAACTTTGTCACTTGCCACACCATGAGGAAGTGCAGAGCGATGACCTGAAGCAACAATCGTATCAAATGAAGAAGATGTAGCACCAGCTCTTCTCATAAAAAACTCTAACTCATTGGATACTTCTAATTCCGTTTTTCCTGGACGAATGAAGTCTAAAATATGTTTAAATGCAGCATCCGCGATATCAGCTGCCACCTTTAATATCTTAAGCTCTGAATCCGTCTTTATCAAGCGTAACTTTTCAATTACTCCGGAAATTGGTACTAGTTCAGCTTCCAATTCTTTATCATATAATTTAAAAGAAGAAAACGTTAGAAAATCCGCTTCAAATCCAAGCTTTTGAATGCCAAGTTTCTTTGCTTGGACCGCTACCTCCTCAGGGATAGATCCTGTAGTCTTTATAATCTCAAATCCCTGACATTGTTTTGCTGCTTGTTCAATATAGCGGAAATCTGTAAGAAACTGCGCTTTATCTGCACTAATTAATACAACACCTGCGGTACCAGTAAAGTTAGATATATACCTTCGATTAAATGGATTTGTGATCAAGATCCCATCTATTCCATGTGTTGAAAAATTAGATCTCAATTTTTCTATTTTTTCCATGATATTCTCCACTCTCCTTTTCAAATCAATGAGGACAAAAATATTTTATCACAACCTACCAAATCCGACTAATCGAAACTTAGGCTGATTCCTCTTTCTCTTGAACTTTATTATTTTGATACTCATAATTTATGGAATATCCAATAAAAATTCCATATACGATATATAAACAAACGGAAGTAATGATTGTATCCCTGTTTAAATCAAAGAAGGGCTTAATTCCCGGAAAGAGTGGATTAAGTAAGAAAAATACCACTGCAAACAATACAAGACCATACCCCAGACCAAACCAAAAACCTTTGAACTTTTTCAAGGCTGCATAGTAAATAAATGCTGCAACTACTGAACAAATTCCAATTAAAATGATGGAAATGATTGTACCAAGCCATTCATGCTTCCAATCGCCTAGCGCCCAGGGCTCCAGTAGGACAGTAGGACGAATTTCTGTAAAACTAAAATAGGAAGCAATCCAGCCAATTGTTCCCCAAAACAAGCCTCCAAATAACCCTGTCCAAAAGACCATTACCGGAAAGGACATGGGTTTAGGATAATTACTTAGTTTTTGCTCATTTGACATAATAACAACCTCCATTAACATTCTGCTTATTTACTGCCTTATTTGCCGTCCATCATTCATGTAATACTGTCCCTAAAACAATGCAGGGTCAACAAAAAGCCATAATAAACTCCATTTTTTATTATGTCCTTAGGTATTCAATCCCTTGCATAAAAAAAAACTTTTTAATTGGAAATATTATGTCATTCCTAGAGGTTTTTTTGTTTTTCTAGTAGAATAGAATTAAGTACATACAGATTTTTTCTACTTCTGCTGTTGTGCAACTTTTGATTAGGTTGGTGTTATGTATATGTCTAGTTCGCAAAAACCTGTTTTTGGCGGCCAAGCGGTTGTCGAAGGTGTTATGTTTGGCGGTAAGCATCATTATGTTACTGCGGTTCGCAGAAAGGATCAATCTGTAGAATATTTTCATTTGCCACGTAAAGCAAATCCTTATTTTACAATGTTAAAAAAAATCCCTTTTCTACGTGGGATTATTGCCATTATTGAGTCGAGTGCAAATGGATCAAAACATTTAAACTTTTCAACGGAAAGATTTGATGTTGACCCAAAAGAAGATGAAATCATAAAAGATAAAGAAGTATCTAAATTAACCATGTATCTTGGTGTAGCAGCAATTGGTGTCATCTCATTTTTATTTGGTAAATTCGCTTTTACATTAATTCCAATTTTTCTTGCCGTTTTAACAAAACCAATTTTCCCTTCTGATTTTGCTCAAGTGCTAGTGGAAGGCTTTTTTAAACTAATCTTACTAATAGCTTATATTTATTTTGTCTCCCTTACTCCATTGATAAAAAGAGTGTTTCAATATCACGGAGCTGAACATAAAGTAATTAATACGTTTGAAGCAGGTGTAGAGTTAACTGTAGAAAATGTGCAGGCTCATTCTCGACTCCATTACCGCTGTGGGAGCAGTTTCATTTTATTTACTGTAATTGTAGGTGTTTTTGTTTATATGTTTGTACCTACTACTCCGCTTTGGTTACGGGTTGTCGACCGACTCCTTTTAATCCCGGTTGTTCTAGGAATCGCCTTTGAAATTCTTCAAGTGACAAACAAACTCAGAGATGTTCCTGTCTTGAAATATCTTGGGATACCTGGTCTTTGGCTTCAATTAATAACAACGAAGGAACCTCAAGATGACCAAGTGGAAGTGGCGATCCTTTCTTTTAACCGATTATTGAAAATGGAGAAAGAAACTGAGTTCTCCATAGAAAGTGAAGAAATTGTCTAAATCTTTGTTTTATCGTGTTTAAAAGATTATAAAAATGCTTAAGATGCTCTTAGGGAGGTGGCTTTCTTGAAAAATCGGACATTTGTTAATGTGGTTATTGGGGGACTTATCATTCTAGCATTACTTGGTGTTATTGGTACATTTACAGCTAATCCAGCCGGTTTCATTCAAAGTATAGCTGTCATGGCACTGGTTGTTTTAGTCGTTTATTTCCTAGTTCGAAAGTTTACCGGCTCAAGCCCTCAGAAAAAAGAGCAGCGGGCATTTCTAAAAGCAGCAAAAAAATCAAAAAAACGATTACAACAAAAGAGCGGGGAAGGAACTGTTAAGACTTCTTCTCTCGGAACGTTAGCCTCATTAAAGAAAAGCAACAAGACAAAAAAGAAATCTCCTGCACATTTGACCGTTATCGACGGCAAAAAGGGGAAAAAGAAAAATCGAGCGTCACTATAGGCGCTCGATTTTTTATATTTTTATGAGGAAGCATAAAAATATTCCTAATTAATACCCCCATGTTTTCAAAAATTGTTTCGCTTTTTCTTTTCCTAAATTAAATAATTCGTGTTTCTTTTCTTCTGTTAATGAAAATTCCGTAAATAAAACACCTTCAGTTGGGATAAAGATTATATTCTTTACATGTTTTTTGGAAATATACCTGGAATCGTGGGCATCTTTCATCGTTTCAAATAAGGCAGCAAATAATTGTACCGCATTTTTGATTTTATGTTTTTCATGCTCATATTCACTAGCGTTTAATTTAATTCCGAGCACTGGTCTTACTTTTTGTACATTCTCTTGGTCAAAAAGCCACATTGGAAAATTGCTCAAAACTCCTCCGTCAACTAATACATTCATACCGTCCATTGAACGCATTTTTACTGGCTCAAAAAAATATGGGATACTGCAGCTAATTCTTATCGCTTTAGCAATGGAAAAGGAACCGGGTGAGATGCCATACTTCTGTAAGTCGTCTGGTAAAACAATCATTCGCCCATTTGAAAGGTCTGAAGCGATGACCCTAAGGGCCTGAGGGGGTAAATCTGCAAATGTTTTTAACCCTTTAGCCTCAAGTTTTTCATAAAGCCATTTTTCAAGCTCGTTTCCCTTATAAAGACCCAGCCTCCAATAGACAAACAGCCATTTAGCAAATGGGAATGGAATAATTGTTTTTCGGGTATCCAGTAGTTTTGAAAGATCTAATTCGTCGACTAGTTGGAAAATTTCTTTACTGGTATAACCGGCGGCTATTAATGCAGCAACGATGGATCCTGCACTTGTTCCTGCCAACCTTACAAATCGCAAACCTTTATCTTCTATTTCTGCACAGGCTCCAATTAAGGCAAACCCTTTTATTCCTCCTCCGGAAAAAACGCCGTCTATAAACATGGCAGTCACTCCTAAAGATGAAGTTATTTTTACATCTTTAAGCAGTTGCAATCATAAATAGTACGGTAGACAAGCAAAAAAAATTTGTAAATAAAAAAGAACATCGACTTTGCACGATGTTCTTGGTTTATTAATGAGGTTGAAACCGCTTAACTATTCATTAAAATCTTTTTGCTCCAATAAATCTTGGCTTCCAATAACTGTTGCTTGTAGATGCAATTGAAACGCCCTTTGAAGATGATGATTGAATCATTTTTCCGCCACCTATGTAAATCGCTACATGACTAGGTTTGCTTGCTTTATTTTGAGAGAAGAACATTAAGTCTCCGGCCTTTAAAGATTTCACACGGTATCCTTTTTTGTAGTACATATCAGCTGCCGTTCTAGGCAATACTTTGCCAGCCTTACCATAAGAATATTTAACCAAACCTGAACAGTCAAATCCTCTTGGAGATAACCCACCCCATCTATATGGGACGCCAAGATTTGCTTTTGCAACTGAGATTGCTTTTGTATGATAATAGGCCGCTTCTGCTTTATCACCCATAGTGGTAAACAATGAACTTAGAATTATTGTCATAGCCATCATGGCTGTTATGATCTTTTTCAACATCTTGTTTAATCCCCCTGTGTGCTTCGATACTATTAATATACAAAAAAAGATTAACACCGAAGTAACAGCTTGATTACAGTTATATTACAAATTTCGACTTTATTCTAAAAATTCTAGTAAATATTCATTTAAATTGTCGTAAATTTCATATTAATTATCAGATTTATCTACATTTATCACGCAAAAAAATGGGGGAAACTCTTCCCCCATTAATTACTCACAAATTATAAACCACATTTCAATTGGGCTCCGCAGTTGGTACACGTGTTGCAGCCGCCCATTTCTTTTACCTTACCGGTACGGCACACCGGGCATGTATTTCCTACTTCTGATCCGATGGTCACACTTGTTGAACGAAGTTCACTGATTGTATCAACAAGGACCACATGCTGTTTTGGTTGTTCATTAAAAATGGATAATTGTTCATTGGTGTTTTCTTCTGCTTTCAGTGTTAGTACCTGTGAATCACGTGAGCCATCAACATAAACAGTTCCACCTTTTGCTCCGCCACGATATAAACGCTGGTATACTCTTTCAACCTGTTCTACGCTATACCCTTTTGGTGCATTGACCGTTTTACTAATGGAGCTGTCGATCCAGCGCTGGATGACACATTGAACATCTGCATGTGCTTCTGTTGTAAGTTCCATCGCAGTAACAAACCAATGTGGAAGATTGTTTTCATCCGCTTCAGGGTGCTTATCAAGGTATTCTTTCACGATGTCCGCTTTGACTTCGATAAATTTACCAAGACGTCCGCTGCGGAAGTAAGAGAATGAGAAATAAGGCTCTAAGCCCGTGGAGACTCCAACCATTGTTCCAGTGGATCCCGTGGGAGCAACCGTAAGTAAATGAGAGTTCCTAATTCCACTTTCTAAAATAGATTGGCGGATATCTTCAGGCATTTTCTTCATATACCCTGTATCGATGAAAGCTTGACGTAATCGATTAGTTTCACCTGTTGTTTTCCCAGTTAAGAATGGGAAACTTCCTTTTTCTTTCGCCAATTCAATTGAAGTTCTGTATGCAGTAGTTGCAATTACTTCAAAAACTTGATCGACTAGTTCGTTTCCTTCTGGTGATCCATACTTTGTTTCACAATAAATCAGCATGTCATGCAAGCCCATTACTCCAAGCCCTACACGTCGCTCACCAAGTGCCTGCTTTTTATTTTCTTCAAGAAAGTATGGTGTTGCATTGATGACATTATCCTGCATCCGAACTCCTACGGCTACTGTTCGCTTAAGCTTTTCAAAATCGACCGTCTTTGTTTCTTTATCAGCCATTTCCGCCAAGTTGACTGCTGCAAGGTTACAGACGGAAAATGGTGCAAGTGGTTGTTCCCCACATGGGTTTGTTGCAACTACCTGTTGGCCATATGCTTTTGCATTGGTCATGTCGTTGGCATTGTCGATAAAAAATATTCCTGGTTCTGCTGAGTAGGTAGCACAAATATTGATAAGGTTCCATAGTTCTTTTGCTTTGAACTTTTTGTACACCCGTACTTTATGTCCAAGTTTTTCCCACTCGCGGACATCTCCCACTTTATGCCATTCTTCATTATAAATCTTCATTTCTTCTTGATCATAGTGTTCAACATAAGGGAAGCGCAGTTCGTAATCACTATCGTTTTCAACAGCTTCCATAAATTCCTTTGTTAAACAAACAGAAATATTTGCACCAGTAAGGAACTCAGAATTGTGTACTGTGTAGTTACCACCGGTTAATAATTTCTCTTCTGCATCAGCAATGATTTTTTCATCAAATCCACCAAAACCTTGAATGTTTTTATAATTTACAATTCCTTGGTACATTGCAGTTTCACTTAGAGTTAGAGGGGTAAACTTTAACTTATCTTTTGCAAGTTTTTTTATCGTATCATCATTTGTATTTTCAATTAAGAATCGTAGAATTCTAGGATTTTGCATCTTAGAGATAATAAATTCAATAATGTCTGGATGCCAGTCAGCTAACATGATCATCTGAGCTCCACGTCTTGATCCACCCTGCTCAACCAAATGTGTCAACTTCGCAATATCATCCAACCATGAAACCGAACCAGATGATTTACCATTTACGCCTCTGGCCAGTGTATTACGCGGTCTCAATGTTGAGCCATTTGTACCAACTCCGCCGCCACGGCTCATAATCTCCATCACCTGCTTACGATGGTCAGAGATACCTTCACGTGAGTCTGGGACAAAAGGCATAACATAGCAATTGAAGTAAGTAACATCGGTATCTGCCCCAGCACCGTAAAGAACGCGGCCTGCTGGAATGAAGTTCATGTTTACAAGTTCTTGATAAAACCGTTCTGTCCATTCTCTTCGCTTCTCTTCCGTTTCTTCGACAGCAGCCAGACCAGTAGCATTACGCTTCGCAATTTGCTCGTAGAAAAGCTCTAACGGCTTTTCAATCACATCTAATGACCTAATAATCACACCTGTGCTAGCTTCTTCAGGATCATCGAGTACACCTCTAAACTCCTCTTCCACTAAAACTTTTGCTTTTTTCTTTTCCCAATCGATTTCCTGGATATAGCCAAGGCCGCGTGCTGGAAATTTCGGATCTTCTTTTATAGTTAAAACAACGAAGTCGTCGTTAGAAAGGGTAATTTTTGCAGTGTCTTTAAAGGTATAGCGGTCCAACATTACCAAACGAGAAACACCTTTGTGAGTTATTTTCATATCTGGGGTAACTGGATGCACCTGGGGGAATAAGCGGATATCCTCATTCAACCTTTCAAAATCAATATTCATTGTATGTCTAAAAACTACAGACATGAGAACAACTCCTTCATGTTAATATCTACCTATTGTGCTAAATCTAGCAGTATTGCGCTATATCTAGTTGGTTTGTATTTTTAGGTTATCATAGGCACCTAGAATAAATCAACTAAATATCAATATATAGTACCGAAAATATTTTCGACACCACTATATATTGTAAATCAAACAAACAAGATTCTTTTTGTCAAACTCAAAAAATAATATAATTAATAGTAATCAATAGCAATAATAAGATTTTCGTCATAAATCAGGAAAATTCAACAAAATTCGCAGGTTGCTTATTTTGCTTAAATAACAAAGAAGCGACGTGTCGCCGCTTCCAATTATCTCTTGTAATTCCATTCATCATTCTCATAGCGATCTTTTGCAATCTTATTAACGTAGGCTAGCTCTTGTTCATTTAATTGATAAGGCTCTAGTTCAACATTTAGACCTTCCGCAAAGCCCTTATAAAAAGCTTCCTTTGCTTCCTCAAGAGAAATTCTCCTAGGACTAATAGCGTTGATAGCAACCGCTTTATCCTTAAAGGCTTTCCTCATTCGTTCCTTTACCCTTTCACTAGGATATTTAAATAAACTAAATAATTTATCCTCATCTAAATCTAACAATATGGATCCATGCTGTAATATGACTCCCTTTTGCCGTGTTTGTGCACTGCCAGCTACCTTTCTGCCTTCGACCACAAGCTCATACCAACTTGGGGCATCAAAGCAAACAGCAGATCGAGGGTTTTTCAATGCATCTCTTTCCTCCGCTGTTTTTGGGACAGCAAAGTATGCCTCAAGTCCTAAATGGTGAAATCCTTTTAAAATACCTTCAGATATCACACGATAGGCTTCTGTCACTGAATTTGGCATTTCTGGATGGTCTTCAGAAACGATTACACTGTACGTAAGCTCATGTTCATGAAGTACTCCACGGCCGCCTGTAGGTCTCCTGACAAAACCTAATTGATGAGCCTTAACCGCCTCCATATCAATTTCCTTTTCCACTTTTTGAAAATATCCTACTGACAAGGTTGCTGGGTTCCAGCCATAGAATCGAATCACTGGAGGAATTTTTCCCTCACTATGCCAATCGAGCAGCGCCTCATCTAAAGCCATATTAAAAGATGGTGAACTATTTCCAGTATCAATAAAACGCCAAACTTCTTTTTTCATTATAATGACCTCATTTTTTATATTATTACGAGTTTAAGTCTACCAAAATCTGATATAGATTCAAAATAAGATGTTTCTGCTATAATTAATTTAGGAAGTTTTGAAAAGATTTTTTAGCATTCATCTTTATCTTTATGAGATTGGCTTATATAATAAACTAGTGCAGGAAAGCTTGAAAGGAGCAAAAAGAAATTGAGTTCACTTTATCCCTTATTAATTATCATTGCAGCAGTTATCATCTATTCCGTTTTCACCTATTTCTATCAGAAAAGAATTGTTAAAACGGTAACAGAAGAAGAATTCCGTGCGGGATACAGAAAGGCACAACTAATAGATGTTCGTGAAGCAAACGAATTCGAAGGCGGCCATATTTTAGGATCACGTAATATCCCCATGTCACAAATGAAAATGCGCATGAAAGAAATTCGACCTGATATGCCGGTATATTTATACTGCCAAAGTGGGATGCGCAGCGCCCGTGCAGCACAATTCTTACACCGAAAAGGTTACCGGGACCTAACCCAACTACAAGGCGGGTTTAAAAAATGGTCTGGTAAAGTTAAAACGAAGAAATAATGAGATAAACAAGGTTCCGTATTTCGGGGCCTTTTTTATTTTGAAAAATAGAGAAGGTCAGATTCCATTTTCGAATCTGACCTTTCTAATATTTAAGCTTTTTGATATTTTAAGACTGGCTTACGAGCAGCTTTTGTTTCATCCATACGGCCGACCACAGTTGTATGTGGGGCTTCTTGAACGATTTCTGGATTTTCCTCAGCTTCTTTAGCAATTTGGATCATAATATCGATGAATGAATCTAATGTCTCTTTTGATTCGGTTTCTGTCGGTTCAATCATGATACATTCTTCTACATTCAACGGGAAGTAGATGGTTGGCGGATGATAGCCAAAATCGAGCAGTCGTTTCGCGATATCCAATGTACGAACACCTAGTTTCTTCTGGCGTCTGCCACTTAGGACAAATTCATGCTTACAATGACGATCAAATGGCAAATCATAAAATTCAGCAAGCCTTCTCATCATGTAGTTCGCGTTTAATACAGCATACTCTGTTACTGCTTTTAATCCATCCGGACCCATCGAGCGAATATATGTGTACGCACGAACATTAATGCCAAAGTTTCCGTAATATGGCTTCACACGACCAATTGACAGTGGGCGATCATAATCAAGAACAAACTCATCGCCTTGTTTTGTGATAATTGGTTTAGGCAGGAACGGAATCAAATCTGCTTTGACACCGACTGGGCCAGAACCAGGACCACCGCCACCGTGTGGGCCTGTAAACGTTTTATGAAGGTTTAAGTGAACCACATCAAACCCCATATCTCCCGGACGTGCTTTTGAAAGAACCGCATTTAAGTTAGCTCCATCATAATAAAGCTTTCCACCTGCTTCATGAACAATTTCAGCTAATTCAAGAATATTTTCTTCAAATAAACCAAGCGTATTCGGATTGGTTAACATTAGTGCTGCAGTATCCTCACCAACCACTCTTCTTAAATCTTCAAGGTCAACTAGACCATGTTCATTGGATTTAACGGTAATGGTTTCTAGACCTGCAATTGTTGCTGATGCTGGATTTGTCCCGTGTGCGGAATCAGGAACAATAACTTTTGTACGTTTCATATCACCGTTGGCTTCATGGTAAGCACGGATCATCATTAAACCGGTCCATTCCCCATGTGCTCCAGCTGCTGGCTGTAGAGTCACTTCATCCATCCCGGTAATTTCAATTAAATGCTCCTGCAAATCATATAAAAGTTCAAGTGCACCTTGTACAGAACTTTCATCTTGCAGCGGATGGACATGTGCAAAGCCGTTAAAGCGTGCTACATTTTCATTAATTTTTGGATTATATTTCATCGTACAAGAGCCGAGTGGATAAAATCCTGAATCAACACCATGATTTCTTTTTGATAGTGCCGTGTAGTGGCGCATAATATCAAGTTCTGAAACCTCAGGAAGTTCTGGCTCTTCCGTACGAATATAACCATCAGGAAGAAGTCCATTGAGATCTAGCTCTGGTACATCCATTTCTGGCAGACTATAACCGATGCGGCCTGGTGTGCTAAGTTCAAAAATGAGTGCCTGGTCTTGATTATGCATGGAAATCCCCCAATTCTTTCACTAGAGTATCAATTTCTTCCTTCGAGCGTTGTTCTGTTACAGCAATCAGCATATGGTTAACAAGATCTGGATAATCACGACCCAAATCATAGCCGCCAATAATTCCTTTTTGTAAAAGCTGTTGATTAATTTCTTTGACAGGTTTATTTAATTTTACAACGAATTCGTTGAATGAATGACCATCATATACCACTTCAAAGCCAGCTTCCTTAAATGCATTTTTTGCATAATGAGCCTTTTGTAAGTTGGCAGCCGCCATCTCACGTACACCCTTTTTACCTAAAGCTGTCATTGCCACAGATGCTGCAAGGGCATTTAATGCTTGGTTGGAACAAATATTTGATGTCGCCTTATCACGACGGATATGCTGTTCACGAGCTTGCAAGGTTAAAACAAACCCACGACGGCCTTGGTCATCTGTCGTCTGTCCAACAAGACGTCCAGGAACTTTTCTCATCAACTTAGTAGTAACTGCGAAATAGCCGCAATGAGGTCCGCCAAAAGCGGTTGGAATTCCAAATGGCTGGGCATCACCAATAACAATGTCAGCACCAAATTTACCTGGAGGTGTTAACACCCCAAGGGATAATGGATTGCTTGAAACTACAAACATGGACTTGTTTGCGTGGATAATTTCTTCCAGCTCTTTTAAAGGCTCGATTCGGCCAAAGAAGTTTGGATATTGGACAATAACAGCTGCAACATCCTCATTTACGAGCCCTTTTAATGCTTCTAGATCCGTAACTCCATCTTTCACAGGTACTTCGACCACATTGAGGTACTGACCCTTTGCATATGTTTTAAGAACATCGCGTGCTTCAGGATGTACGGCACTAGAGACTATAATTGTTTTTCTTTTTGTATGGCCCGCACTAAGCATTGCTGCTTCAGCAAGTGCTGTTCCGCCATCATACATAGAGGAATTGGCCACATCCATGCCAGTTAATTCACAAATCATCGTTTGAAATTCAAAGATTGCTTGAAGTTCACCTTGAGATATTTCTGGTTGATATGGTGTATAAGCTGTATAAAATTCTGATCTAGAAATAACATGGTCGACAATAACAGGCATGTAATGGTCATATACACCTGCACCAATAAAAGAAACATTTCTTTTTAGGTCAGCGTTCCTGCTAGCCATATTAAACAGTTCTTTCATTAAGGCTGTTTCAGACTTAGCTGCTTTGATATTGTATTCACCCTTAAATCTTACTTTTTCAGGGATATCGCTAAACAGTTCATCAATAGAGGAAACACCAATTGCCTCGAGCATAGCATTCTTATCTTGTTCAGTCATAGGTAAATAGCGATGTTTCATTAACCTAACTCCCTTCTGTTATTTCTTTTCTCTTTTATAAAAAGGTGTTGGAACGACAGTAGCCTTTAAGCGTTTACCGCGAATCTCCACTTCAACAACGGATTCAAGGCCTGTAAATTCCGAATTAATTAGAGCAAGACCAATATTTTTCTTTAAAGTTGGTGATTGAGTGCCTGTTGTAACCTCACCAATTAACTGATCCCCACTATATACTGGGTATCCATGACGTGGAATCCCACGATCAATCATTTCAATTCCTACCAATTTTCTTGGTAAGCCCTTTTCCTTTTGTTGGATTAATGCTTCTTTCCCAATAAAATCAACTTCCTTGGATAATTTCACGGCAAAGCCAATCCCTGCTTCTAGTGGTGAAATTTCTGCAGAAAGTTCTTGGCCATAAAGTGCTAATACTGCTTCAAAACGCAGTGTATCGCGGGCACCTAATCCAACAGGAATTACTCCGTCTTCCTTACCTGCTGCTAAAATATCTTTCCAAAGATCAACTGCATCCTCTGCATCACAATATACTTCAAAACCATCTTCACCGGTATATCCTGTTCTTGATACTAAGGATTTTTTCCCATTAAGGATTACTTCTTGCTGGAATTTGAAAAAACCAATCCCACTCAAATCCGTATTCCTAGCGAGCTTTTGCAGTACTTTTTCTGCAAGTGGTCCTTGAAGGGCAAGCTGCGCTGTTTTTTCTGATAAGTTTTCTAAAGTAACATCTCCAGTTACATGGTCTTCAAGCCACTTATAATCTTTTTCAATATTTGATGCATTAACAACTAACAGGTAATGATTGTCCTCAATTTTATATACAAGCAGGTCATCGACAGTACCGCCATTTTCATAACACATGGCCGTGTACTGGGCACCGCCATTTTTAATTTTTGAAATGTCATTTGTCATCATTTTTTGTAAAAAATCCAAGCTATTCTTGCCTTTTACTTCCACTTCACCCATATGGGAAACATCAAATAATCCTGCACGTGTGCGAACAGCTTCATGCTCTTCTTTAATGCTGGAAAATTGAACTGGCAGCTCCCAACCACCGAAATCAATGGTTTTTCCTCCCCATTCCTTATACACATCAAAAAGCGGAGTTCGTTTTAATTCAGACATTCTTAATCCCCCTTCAATCTTTGGCACATACTATTCTTAGGATAACCATAAAAAAGGACAGAAACCTCCCATGTAAAATTAGGAAGGTCTCTGTCCTTGCACCTGAAAGTTTACCTTTAAAGGCTTTCCCCTTTGGTGGCTGTAAATGTCTAATCAGCACTCTCCAGAGCTGCGTCAAACAAGAGTTCTTTTGCCTGAGAGATTCACATTTCTGCTTGCTCCTTCGGCGCTACAAAGGTAGTCTCTCCCCTTGTTATCATTCGCATTATAATATTATCCAAATTGGTCATACTAATTATACTTATAAAATAAATTACTTTATTAAAATATTTAAAACATTCAAGACTATAATCATCCTACCATTAAAATAATACATTGGGCAATAATTTTATTTGAAAGAATAAAGCTGGAAATTGAAAAAAGGAGTTGACACCATGTCGATCGAAATTGAATTTGATTCCTCCTGGAAGGATGATTTTTTACATAGAATCGATAACGATGGTCCATGGGGGAATTGGGAGCTTTTTAAACTAGCAATTGGAGTAGAAAAACATCTCGTTGTTCCTGATTTCAACGGTTTATTGGCACCAAGTCATTTATCTAATTTAACCCCGCTTCCACACCAGCTCGAAACAGCGAAACAAGTAATTGAAAATATGAACGGCAAAGCTATCCTTGCTGATGAAGTTGGGCTCGGAAAAACAATTGAAGCTGGATTAATTCTAAAAGAATATATGATACGCGGATTGGTGAAAAAGGTATTAATCCTTGTCCCTGCTTCTTTAGTTACACAGTGGTCGACCGAGCTAAATAGCAAATTTTTCATTCCTGCTATATCACAAAGAAAAAGCTATGTGTGGGAACAGTGCGATGTCGTCGTATCCTCGATTGATACAGCAAAACGTAATCCACATCGCGACATTATCTACCAACAAGACTATGATCTCATCATTATTGATGAAGCACATAAACTAAAAAATAACAAAACAAAAAACTACGAATTTGTTCAAAATCTGAAAAAGAAATTTTGTTTATTGTTGACGGCAACACCGATTCAGAACCGAATCGAGGAAATTTTTAATCTGGTTTCGTTATTAAAACCAGGACATTTAGGGAGCGAAACGGCATTCTATGAAAAATACAAGCGTGATGCACGATCCTTAAATGATGATGAACATTTAAAAGAATTAGTAAACAAGGTCATGATTCGGAACAGGCGGGCAGATACAGGAATCGAATGGACAAAACGGCATGTTGAGACGATTCCAATTGAATGTACCCCTGAGGAGAAAGATCTTTACGAGTCAATTACAGACTTAAAAGGCGAAGGGAATTGGGTACAAACTAGTTCATTCTCAGTCATGACGTTGCAGCGTGAGGCATGCAGCAGCAGAGAGGCCGTTTTTTATACATTAAAGAATATGCTGCAAAAAAAGGAAAATCCAACTCCAGCTTTCGAAGAACAAATTCAATATTTAATGAAAAAGGTCGAAGCTGTTCAGAAAAATTCCAAAGCGGAAAAAGCATTAGAGTTAATTCAAAAGGTAAATGATAAAGTGATTATTTTCACAGAATATCGAGCCACTCAAATGTACTTACAATGGTATTTAAAACAGCATGGAATAACATCTGTCCCTTTTCGCGGCGGGTTTAAGCGCGGGAAAAAGGACTGGATGAGAGAATTATTTCAAAAGCATGCACAAGTTCTAATTGCGACAGAAGCGGGCGGCGAAGGAATTAATCTTCAATTTTGCAACCATATTATTAATTTCGATTTGCCATGGAATCCAATGCGGCTAGAACAGCGGATTGGTCGTATTCATCGTCTTGGGCAGGAAAAAGATGTCATGATTTATAACTTTGCAATAAAAAACACGGTCGAGGAGCATATCTTAAAGCTTCTTTATGAAAAAATCCATTTATTCGAAAAAGTAATCGGCGAACTGGACGATATTTTAACAAAGTTGGAATTTGGCAATATTGAAGACCACTTAATAGATATATTCGGACAATCCTCTACTGAAGGGGAAATGCGCATAAAAATGGAAAACTTATCATCAATGATTGAATTTGCAGAATCGATGAAGAAAGGAGATTCCCATGCAGCAGCAGGAAATTCATAACTTTCTATTGACCTATTTTCAGGCTAATGATTGTGAAATTGTGGAGAATGGCCCTGGATATTTAATGGTTCAGTTAACAGTGGAACTTGACAAGGAATTAATGAACCGCCCTTTTTACTGGCATTATTTAGAAAAAACAGGCGGGATTCCAAATCCGATGAGGCTAACCTTTATCACGAATCAAGATGCAGCTCCTGAGAATATAAAAGGGGAAATCATTCATTTTGGTTCTCCTCGTCTACATCAAATTTTTGCTTCAACTAAGAAACTAGCCAGCTATATGCGGCTTTACGAAAATCATCGACATCAGAACAAGCAGACCCCCTTGCTGCCATGGCTATGTATGAATGTTAAAATCTCTTATCAATGTGATCGAAAGCGTGATATTTTTAAGTCCATCGGTTTACAACTCATAAACGGAACAATGGTCGAAGATTTCCATGACAGGCTTCTGCAAATACCGTTAACACCGAAAATTCCGGATTATTCCTTTACCTTATCACCATTAGTGAGGCCGCAGAGTGGGATGTCAAGGATAGAAGCGTATCTAACTTCCGAAATTGAGAAAGATGACCACTCCTGGGCTGAAGACTCAAGAAAACGGTGGGAGCAGGATTTACGACTCTTAAACCATTTTTATGAAGATGTCGAAGAAGAAAATGAAAACTTCGAAACGGAAAAACTAGCCCTAAAAGAGCAATACGAACCAAAAATATCCATATCCTTCATCAACGGAGGCCTCTTCTATCTAACCGACAAAGCCATATAAAGACACAAAATGAGGGTGGCAGTCACCATGTGAAAATTCCACATGGTGACTGCCACCCTTAAAATATTTTGCTGAAAAAATAAAAATATTTTTTGAAAATAAAGAAGGATAAGCAGGAACGCTGTCGAATATTATCAAAAGAAAAGGCTCTGTTAGGAAATAATGGTTATTTTGGCACCCTGTTGCTTGGAGCGGAAGGCGCGAGACTCCTGCGGGAGNNGGGGAGACCCCGCAGGCGCTAAAAGCGCCGAGGAGGCTCTCCGCAACGCCCGCGGAAAGCGAAGCGACTGGAGCGGAAATCAACAGGAATGTTTAACAGAGCCAAAGAAAAATAATAAAGGCGGTGGTACCTATTGTTAGCGCGATAGAAATCTTAGCAAATCGAATTATTGCCGATGCGGCACGGAACCAGGCAACAGATATTCACATTATTCCAAGGAAGAATGACACACTCATTCAACTACGATTAACCAACAAACTCATTCCCCGACTATCCCTTCCTAAAGACGAATGCGACAGATTAATTTCACATTTTAAATTCACAGCCAATATGGATATCGGTGAAAGAAGACGGCCACAAAGCGGAGCATTTTTTTGTGAAGTTGGCGGACAATTAATGGGTTTAAGACTATCCACGCTTCCTTCTAATAACAGAGAGAGCCTTGTCATCCGGCTGCTCCCACAGCAAGAACAAATCCCTTTTCACCAACTCTCACTATTCCCGTCAATGACACGAAAACTACTCGCCCTTCTCAAACATGCTCATGGACTTATCATTTTCACCGGGCCAACTGGCAGCGGCAAAACAACTACACTTTATTCCCTTTTAAATGAAACTGCCCACCTATTTCACCGCAATGTCATCACGCTCGAGGATCCCATCGAAAAAAACTATGACTCCGTCCTGCAAATCCAGGTCAATGAAAAAGCAGGCGTAACATATGCGGCTGGTCTAAAGGCAATTCTGCGTCATGACCCAGACATTATTATGGTCGGTGAAATTCGCGATGCTGAGACGGCAAAAATCGCAGTAAGAGCTGCCTTAACAGGCCATCTTGTCCTCTCCACAATGCATACTCGCGACGCAAAGGGGGCAGTTTATCGCCTGCGAGAGTTTGGTGTGAATTGGTTAGAAGTTGAACAGACACTGATTGCCATTACCGCACAAAGATTGGTGGAACTCTCGTGCCCTTTTTGCGAGGGGGATTGCACACCTATTTGCTATTCCTATAGCAGATGGAAACGCGCAAGTGTGTTTGAACTATTATCAGGAAGAAATTTACACGGGGTAATGAAGGCAGCCCAAGGTGATAAAATAAATACGCGTTACCGCACCTTAAAAGATGTAATAAACAAAGGTATTGCCCTTGGTTATATTCAAGAATCTGAATACGAGCGATTGGTGTATGATGATGAATCGTCATAAATGGACAGTGAATGAACAAGCAAATTTCTTGAGAAGAACTGGTGAACTTTTGGCAAGGGGATATCCAATTGCACTTGCAATTGAATCCATAGCATTACAATTACCCTCAAAACGAAAGGAGGAACTTAATGATTGTTTAGAAGAATTGAAAAAAGGTCTACCATTTCATGTTGCACTAAATAATCTTGGCTTCCAAAAAGATTTAGTCGGTTATGTCTATTTTGCCGAACAACATGGCTGCTTTGCTGATGCTCTGCTGGAGGGAAGTGAACTTGCATTACTTAAAGATAAAGATTTACACAAGCTTCTAAAACTGCTTCAGTATCCGGCTTTGCTCATTGTCATTACAGGAATTCTATTTATTTTCGTCGAAAATACATTACTCCCAAGGTTCACAAGTCTTTTTTCTTCCCTTGGTCTAGAAGCAAATTTTTTTATGAATGTCGTTTACGCTTTCGATCGTTATTTTCCAATCGTGATCGGCATCTTGCTTTTTACTCTATCATTGGGAGCAATGTATTATTTGCTGATATTTCGAAAGCTCACCGTCCTAAAACAAAGGGCACATCTAGTTCGC
Organism: Bacillus sp. AFS073361; assembly: GCF_002567005.1. GTDB lineage: Bacteria > Bacillota > Bacilli > Bacillales > Cytobacillaceae > Neobacillus. Next base: position 25,634 of record NZ_NUZU01000002.1, on the reverse strand, counting down.
ATCCCAATTGTTGGCAGGATCCTCAAATTACTATTCACTCACTACTTTTCCATTCAACTAAGCTTCTTACTTTCCGGTGGATTATCGGTTTCTGAAGCACTACTACTTTTTGAACAGAATCTCAGACATCCTTTTTACAGTCACTTAGCTGCTGCAATTAAAAGTAAGCTAATTACCGGAGAAAGATTAGAGTCAATTTTGGCAACGATGTCATACTTCGAAAAAGAATTTCCGATGATTGTAAAACATGGACAAGAGAATGGAAAGTTGGAGCAGGAACTGCTATTTTTCAGCAAGCACTGTATCACAAACATGGAAGAAATGATTCAAAAACGCTTAGCAACTATTCAACCTATTCTTTACATCATTATTGGATTTCTTGTCGTGTCAATGTATTTAGCTATACTTTTACCCATGTTTCACCTGCTTGATGGTATTTAAAAAAATTGGAGGTTAGTTAGAATGATAAAAAATGAAAAAGGTTTTACATTAATAGAAATGATGATTGTTATGCTTGTAATCTCAGTACTGTTAATTATTACAATTCCTAACGTTGCAAAACATAATTCAAATATCAACAATAAAGGCTGTGAGGCCTACGTGAAAATGGTCCAGGCTCAAGTTCAAGCATATGAAATGGACAAAAACAAAATCCCCACAATTGCGGAACTAAAATCAGAAGGATATTTAAAGGAAGACGCAAAAGGTTGTCCGAATGGGAATACGGTTGCAATAGACGTTGATGGCAATGTATCTTCAACTGAAAGTAACTAATCCCCAATGAAAAACGATCAAAACGGCTTCACTTTAATTGAGTCCCTGTTAGTTCTCTCCATCTTCATGATTATCTCCTCAATTACAGTTTTCTCCTTAAAACCGCAGCACTCAGTCCTGGAGGATGAGGCCTTTTTAACCCAATTAAAAGCAGACCTATATTATTCACAACAATATGCTATATCTCATCAACATGAAGTATCCGTTGTTATTCTTCCAACGCAGTATAAGTATTACATGTTATTGAGGACCGACCAGCCGCCAATCCTCGTACGAAATTATTCAAGAAATATTTATCTTGCTGAAGCTTCCATACCCTTATATTTCAAATTCCTAAACGATGGAAATGTGAACCAGTTTGGTACCTTTCTCATCCAAACCAAAAATAAAACCTATCAAATGACCCTGTTAATCGGAAAGGGACGGTTTTATGTTAAGGAGTTCTAAAGGCTATTTTCTGCTTGAGCTTCTACTTTCCTTATCAGCATTGTTCATAATTAGTTTGTTTTTACTGCCATTATTGACCGAACTAAGAGAACAATCCCGGAAATTGGAATTAGAAAATATGTCTAGACAGTTGATGTACGAAGAATTACAAGCGAATTTAGTCAGTAACCAGGGAACATCAAATTCCACTTCTATTCAAAATGGAATTGAATTTCAAATCATATGGAAGGACAGTGAGATGGCAGGACAAAAGGAGGTGTGTGTGAGAGTTGAAAAAAATTCGTTCCTTCCTGAAGTTGAAGTTTGCGGGCTGCTTGAATGACGATGCCTTTACACTCATTGAAGTGCTTATTTCTTTTTCTATTTTCACAACAATTATTTTTTTTATGACACCCTTATTCCAAATAATTCTTAATCATAAGGATACGGAGGCTTCTTTACAAGCTATGGAGTGGGATGTATTTTCGAGCCAAATTAAAAAGGAGATTCGGCTTTCCAGTCGTGCAGAGGTGATCTCGAATCGCTTAATTCTAACAAAAGATGCGGAAACCATTCAGTATGAAAAATACGGAACGAACCTTAGGCGCCGTGTAAATTCAACTGGTCATGAAATACTCCTCCAAAATGTTTCACAGCATTCGTTCACTCTCTTAAATAATGCCGTCAAAATCGATGTAACGGACCTAAGGGGAAGAAAAAATTCAGTTATTGCTTTCTCAATGGGAAATTGGCTGAATGTCCCATGAAAAATAATGAGAGTGGCTTCACATACCCACTAACTTTGTGCCTTCTAATCATTTTTTTATTATTTCTTTCGAGCCGAATTGAAGTATTTTTATCTGAAAGAAAAATTGCTCACGAAACGAATACCATCATGCTCGAGGAGTATTATTTCCTCTCATCAGTAAAAAAGATTGAATCGATTTATCAAAAGACTGGCATACTGCCTGCCAAAGGGACGGTGCCGTATGTAAAGGGAGACATGGATTACCAAGCTGAAACACCCATAGGGTATATTCAAAAGGTCAATTTTACATTGCACCTCAATACTGATGGTATAACAGTTAACGGAAGGGGATATTTTGATACGCGGACCAAACGATTATCCAAGTGGCTTGAATTGAAATAACTAAATATGGGCATACTTGTTCATGAAATTTAAAGGCAGGTGTATGTCCATGAAAACCAATGATTATGTAAAATTCATGACTCAAACGATTGTAAAATATGCAGATCAACCAAAGGATGAAAGGAAGCGTCTTCGTACCGAACGAAAAGAAACAAAAGCTTCTTTCTGGTATCGTTGGTTCGGTATACTTCCTTACATTCTCTATTTTGAAGTTAAAAAAAGGCGAAGAATGTAGCTTCTCTAAATGCCTTATTTTTTCAAAAAATGATAATTTTACTGTTGACAAATGATTTTATAACCTAAAATTGCTATCTTTTAACACATTGTTACAATATAAAGTCGCAAATTGTGAACATTTTCTAAACATACTGTGTTAACATTGTTAACCTCATTCCCATGTTAGAAGGGCTGTATTATAATGGAATAAATTATGGGGGTCCGAGGTGAACTATGATGGAACAAACATTAAAGATAACAAACGTTTTATCAGATCCAACGCGGTACTATATTTATCAATACATTACCAAACGTCATCAAGAAGTAACAGTACAAGAAGTGGCAGAAAACTTTAATATTCACCCAAATGTTGCACGATTACATTTATCAAAACTTGAAGATGTGAACATGTTAGTGTCTGAAACTAAGAAAACTGGTAAAGGCGGCAGACCGAGTAGATTGTATCGTCTCTCAGATGATGTAATACAATTGCATTTCCCATTTCGTGACTACATGCTCTTATCTAAAGTTGCATTCCAAACCATGATTTCACTTGGCGAGATTGGTAAAAAAGCACTTTTCCATACTGGAAAGCGTTTCGGCGCAGAGCTGATTGAACAAGAAAAGGCAAAAAGGGCGTTTGGAGAGGAATTAGAATTTGACCAAAAGCTCACAATATTAAAAAGTGCGGCAACGCTTGCTGGTTTTTATCCTGAATTTGAAGCAAATGGCGATAAAACAAAAATCTATTTCCAAATTTTCAATTGCCCTTTCAAAGAAGTGGCAGAAGATCATTCTGAAACAGTTTGCAGTATGCACCATGAATTCTTAAAAGGAATGTTTGGAGCACTTTTTGAATCAGTTGAGTTAATTGAAAAAGATAATATTATTTCTGGTTGTGAAACTTGTTCTTATCAAGCGCTTGTAACAAACTAAATCGAAACCATTATTTACATTGTACCTCCTTTTACTTTATAATATTGTAATGATGGGATCGAAGGGTAAAAGGAGGGATACATATGGATCGCATGTTCAGAGTTTGTGGTTTCTGGACGGGCATTTTTACAGTAATGTTTTATCTTGGTGATATGGATAAGACGGCAATGTTATTCTTAGCCCAAACAGGTTTTTTCGTTCTGCTTAGCTATCTAAAACTATCCGAGCGCATGTATTTGTGGGTATTCGGAGCTTATTTAACAGTTTTCTTCGCAGGGTTCACTTATTGGACAACGTTCATGATGGTGCCTGGTGCAGGACATTAAGTAACCATTAGAAAAAAACGCCGGAAAATTCCGGCGTTTTTTCTTTATTCGCTGAAGAAATCACTCCATTTTAATTTTAGCTCTTTTTGCTGGATAACCACATGAAAATAGGAACTAATTCCTGAAGGCATAATCAAACTGCGAATCGCTCGATTCCGTTTGCTTACCTCTGAAAAGGGATTGGGATCGTAATGGTTTGCTAATTCTTTCAGAATACCTGCCTGTAATAAAAACTCATCCTGCCTTAGCTTTGAAACAAGTTCTAAGTTTTCCTGTTCCCCTTTTTGAATTAGATAATCAAAATGGATATGAGTGGTAATGTCCATTTCACCAGGGTTTTGCAAGATATCATCAATCATCTGATGCTGATAATAACCTCTCAAACTCCCCTTTACCCTTCTAGGGTCCATCCACTCTTCATTTGTATAACCATAATCAGCTGTTACTACAATCCCTTTTATCAATGCACGGGAGATTCCCTTTATCATCTCCACCATGGCTAACGGGACCTCCAACCGCTGCTTTTCCTTTAATTCAATCTGGCTTTCCTTTAAAAACAATTTGATATCAGTATTGGTTAAAGGTACCTTTTGTTCATACAGTTCATTATTTCGAATCCCTATCATAACTTCATGCAGTTCCTGATTTTCTTTTTCAATGACATGAACTGGTAATGCATCAAAGAGTTCGTTTGAAAAAATCATTCCTTCAAATGCGTTAACTTCGTTGATGTTCTCCACTTGAACAATGGGAAAATCATCCATTAACAATTCCCGTTGCAGTTTTCGATGAAAAGGGCTGCTTTCAACAATAATATATGTTAAAGGCGTTTGAATCCTTTCTTTCCATTCCTGTAAAAACGCTTTGGCAAATCGTCCATTTCCAGCACCTATTTCACAAAATACAGGGTCAAGTTGTGAATTGGTGCATACGTGAGAAAACCAAGTTGCCATCATTCTTCCATATATATCAGAAATATTACTTGTTGTAATGAAATCACCTTGCCGCCCAATTTTTTGTTTATCCTTCATATAATAGCCAAATTCAGGATGATACAATGCTGAGCCAATGTATTTTTCATAGGAAATTAATTCATTGGGAGAAGTTGAAATTAATGTTCTAAAAAATGTGTCCATATATACTCCTTTTCAAATAAACACTATTGACACAGTGAAAACTTTATAATATTGTAAGGATAGTAGCTTAAACTTTATCCCCTCCCATATTAGAATAGAATATCCCCCAGAAAAACCCTTCTCATTTCGGAGAGGGTTTTTCTATATCGTCTCCCCTAATTGCTAAAATCCATTCAAAAATGGATTACTATCCATTTCTGCACCAATGGTTGTCACAGGTCCATGACCAGATAATACATACGTATCCTCAGGTAATACAAGCAGTTTATCGTGGATACTTTTTAATAACTGTGATGCGTTCCCTTCCATTAGGTCTGTACGGCCAATACTGCCTTGAAAAAGGGCATCTCCAGAGATAACAAAGCCTTGCTCTTCAAAATAACAAGAGATACTTCCTGGTGAATGACCAGGAGTATGAAAAATGCTAAATTCAAATTCGCCAATTTTCATAACACCTTCATTATTAATAATCTGATCAGCGGGATTGACTCTTATTGAATCCTGAATCATAAAAAATTGTGAACCATTTCGCGCAGGATCACCAAGCCAGTTTTCTTCCTTTTTATGAAGATATACTGGAATTTTATAAAAGTCCCTTACTTCATCGACACCTCCGATATGATCAAAATGTGCATGAGTTAGAATAATAGCAAGAGGTTTCAGTTTTCTATTATTCAACAACTGAATGAGCTTCTTCCCTTCACCGCCGGGATCAAAAATTAAACATGCTCGGTCAGAATTTTCTACGATGTAACAGTTAGTTTGAAGTGCCCCCAATGGAATTTGCTGCCATTTCATATTTTCGTACCTCCAATTGAATTTGCGATATCATTATTTTACACTAAGTATTAAGCAGAGAGAAAGAATACAAATTCACCCGAGTTCTTTTTTGCTCTCGACAAACGAAAGAAAAAAATATAAAATAAGAAACGAATGTAAATAATATAGGTACATAATTTTCTTAAATTTGTTTGATGTATGCCTGCTTATCATAATAAAAGGGGGGTTTTCCATGGGTTTAGTAATAATTTTTGCTCTTGTAACCATTCTTGCTGCTTTCGGTGGACTTTCAGCACTTAAGAAAAAAAATTTCTTAGCTGCATTTTGGGGTGTAGCTTCATTTGTGGTTTTCGGCTGGTTTACAGTAATGACCATCATTAATTCTGGATTTCCAACAGGAACTCACTAAGAATTTTAAAAGACTGCCAACCGGCAGTCTTTTAATTTTACCTGGAGTGAAATTGTCCTCGACGCACAATATTACTTTTTTGTAATCTCCTTGAATTTAGTCCTCATTTAAAAGGCTAGTAACCCGGTCTACTTTATATTCCATGCTTCGCTTGACATCTCTTCTGTCATCAATACGAATCGTCGTAGCGACCCGATGGATTCCTTCAGAGAAGGGTACCTCGTGCATTTCTTGGATAACTTCAAATAGGATGGGAAGCTCACCTTCGATAATGGTATTCATTGGTGTTAATTGAAAACGTATTTTCCCTTCGTCTTGATATTTTCTCAAAACCTTTTGAACACTTGCTACATATTTACTTACACTAGGAGTTTCTGTTCCAATTGGAATAACAGTTACATCTACAATAGCCATGACTGAATACCTGCCTCTTTTAATTTTTGATTCAACGTGATTTTATCATAACAGAAGATAAAATAAAAAAATGACACTGTGTATCCTGGTGTCATTCTTTTATCAATTCATATATTTTCTTATGATTAAGATCAATAATTTTTTCAAACCGATTCCCATACAAAAGTGCCCCACCTGTAGGTGACAGTATCAATGGCTCATTTTCTAATCCTTCCATTATTAGCTCGCTGCGGCCATTTTTAATATTATAATTTAGAAGCTGGAAACCCTCTGAATAAGCATCCGATTCTCCGCTTGATAGGGGTCTTAAGGTTGTAAATTGTCCTTTTTCTTTATTATAGTCATAAAAAGGAACTAACCAATCTGAATACTTTGTTAATTGCGGCATTGAAAAAGTAGATAGTTTACGCAGGTCTTTATCATAAAATGAATAACTGGACATGGATTGGTCTTGTTCATTTATGGTGACTGTCATGGTTAAGTCAGGAAATGCAGAAAAATGAATAACTGAAGAAAACAACTTCTTCTCCATTCCAGTATCTAAATTTCTACTATTAAGCGGTGCAAATAACGATGGCTGATCCACATTCCAACTAATCCAAGCTATCTGATTCGAAGCTATCCACTTCATAAAAGGCTGAGGCACATCAAGTTCGGTTGTGGTTGATTGTTCCAAATCCAGTAATAGCACTTGAAAACTCCAATCCTCAGCGAATTTTGTTACTAAGACCCGAGATTCATTATATGGATTCCATTCAAATGCTAATTCATAGGATGGAAAATCCTTTTTAAAGATTACGTTTCCTTTCGTATCAATTATTGTAACTAATCCTTCAGCATTTGTTTTCGAAGCATGGATAAGAATACTTTTTCGGGATGGACTAATTTGTACATTGATAATGGGATATTCACTTTTATAAATTAATTCACTTTTACCTGTAAAGAGTTCGTAGCGGTATATACTTGAAGTTTGTTCTAGATTCGTAATATAGAGGATTTGTTTCTCAGAAAGCCAGCCGGCGAGTTTGGAAAATTCACCTTCAGGGATCGAAATTGGTAATTTCCACTTATCTTCTGAAGCATTGGTAACAAGAGAATTAGTTTTTCCATGTTTAGCAGGAACTTTTTGTTTTACTTGCTCGTTTTGAGCGCATGCACCTAAGATGAGGACGGGTATAAATAAATAGAAGATCAGAAACATTGGATATTTACTATTATTCCTTTTCAAAGTATTCAATACTTCCTCCTCTCTTATTCTCTCTCATAAATAAGTACGTTTTTTAAACTATATTGTTTCAATATTATAACAAATTTTTCAAAACAGGAAAAAAGCCATAATCATCTATTACAAGTATTACAGAAAGTAATAAAGGAAAAGCCACATATCTGCGGATTTTCCTTTATAGTCTGTTTATTGATTCAATTGATTTTTAATAAGCCAAGCAGCACCAAGTACACCTGCATCATTTCCGAGTGTAGCCAATGCTAGTTTTGTTGAGTCACGAACTGCCGAAAAAGCAAACTTCTCAAAATTACTTATGACTGAATTTAATAAAATATCGCCTGCTTTAGAAACACCGCCGCCAAGAACGATTTTCTCTGGATTTAGTGTATTAGCAATACTAGCCAATGCAAAACCTAAGTGAAAGGAAACCTCATTCAAAACGGTCTGAGCCAACTGATCGTTATTTCGTGCTGCGTCAAAGACGTCTTTAGCTGTAATCGTGTGATTCTCAGCCATTATTGCAGTTAATTCACTTTGTGTCCCCTTAGCAAGTTCCAATCGGGCAAGGCGTACTATTCCTGTTGCAGAAGCAACTGTTTCTAGACATCCCGATTTCCCGCAGTTACACTGTGCACCATCAGAAGGAATGGCAGTAATATGACCGATTTCACCAGCTGCACCATTAATACCTTGAACAACTTTTCCACCAGCAATAACACCCCCGCCGACACCTGTTCCAAGGGTTACGCAAACAAGATCCTTTGCTCCATTGCCCGCTCCCATCCACATTTCACCCAACGCTGCACAATTTGCATCATTTTCAATTGCAGCTGGGAGTGATGTTGCGGTCTCAAGACTGTTCTTTAAAGGATAGTTATTAGGCCAGCCTAAGTTTACAACATTTAAAAGTATGCCCTTTTCATAGTTAACTGGACCGGGTGCCCCCATCCCAATTCCTATTAAACAATCTTTTGTTTGACCAAGTTCTGTTAATTTTTCATCAATTGCTCTTGCAATATTATGGGTTATGTTTTTTCCTTCATTCGTATTATCTGTTGGTATTTCCCATTTACGAACAATCTCTCCATCCATTGTTATAAAAGCTAGTTTAGTCGTTGTACCACCAAGGTCAACACCGACAATCCATTGTTTCGACAATAAAATCACCCATCTTATTTTTGACTTTTTTCTTTTTGAAATTGTATTTCATGCCTCAAAATTAATAATGCAGTTTGGAATTCTCTTGGTTCTATTAGTTGTGACTGATACAGTTCCTTTAATTCCATTTCCATTAATTCAAGGTCAGCAACCCGATCACCAATATAAATTATCGTTCCAAATCTCTTTAAAAATTGTTGAATATCATAAATTGTTTTCATCCTATATCTCCTAGTTATGTAATGGAGAAAAAATATTATCCAAGAAAAAGTATAACCCACCCCGGCATCTATCCTCAAGAAAATATAATCTTAGTTTTAGAGAAACTTCAATTCTACTCCCCATTATTGGAAGATTGGAGTTGACGATTAATCTCTTGTTGTAAATCAGCATAATCCTGTTGTTTCGGATTCCTGCTGTATATTTTCTTTAGCTTCTTCCAACTCTTTTTGTTCTAGGTTAATAAGAGCTAAATTATAAAACGCCTCATCAAAACTTGGATCTAGTTTTATTGCCTTTTCCAAATGTACCTTGGCTTCAGAGAGCATATCCTTCTTAATTTCTACGTAGGATAAGAGAAAATAAGTTCTCTCCGATACATTCACTGCATTTTTTTCAGATTCCTTTAATACGGTATATGCCTTATCATAATTGTTTTGTTTTATATATTCCTGTGCCATTAACAAACTGGAGTTTTCATCATAAGCTTTTCCAGATGCACTATAACCATACAATAAAGAACCCCACAACAATGCTGCAGATGCAATTAAAAATAACATTTGCAACAGTAACTTTTTTTTCTTCGGCAAGTGGACAACACCAGCGGCAAGGAATCCCCCAACCAATCCGCCTAGATGTCCTGCATTATCTATTCCAGATGCAGAGAACCCGATCATCAAATTAATTCCTAGCACAACAAGCAAATTTACTCCCATTGTTCGGAAAAATAATTTCGGGTAAATAACCCCAAAATAAAGTAAAGCACCAAAACAGCCAAAAATTGCACCACTTGCCCCTGCTGATAAGTTCGCACTAAAGATAAAACTAGCAACAAAGCCTATAACTCCAGAAAATAAGTAAATCACTAAAAACCGAATACTGCCATAAATTCTTTCTACTTCTATACCAAGAAAGTATAAAGCTAGTGTATTCATCGCTAGATGGACAAAACCAATATGAAGAAAAACTGGCGTAATAAATCTCCACCATTCCCCATCAACAATCAATTGATTAACTTTTGCTCCATATTTAATCAAAGTGGATGTATTGGTGCTGCCACCATGTACTTGAAGCCAGAAAAAAACAGCAAGCTGGATTGCGATAAATACATAAGTGAAGAATGGTTTACCACTTAATAAAATCGCTCGCTCCGACTTTACTTTTTTTATTGCATAATCTAAGGCTGCTTTCTTCATTAACTCAACATCTTCTTCTAAATAGTTTTCATTTATTGCAAAAGAAATATCAAGCGATAGCCTCTCGGATAATTGTCTGAAGCCTTCCTCGTATTGTCCCTGTGCAAATAGGACCGAGGTCACCATAGTCTTATTTGCATCTGAATGGACAAAAGGCTTTGTAAGTCGAAATTCGTATTCATCAACAGGTGGAAATTGACTGACGTAGATGTTAACAACCTTCAACTCATGACGACCAATTTGTTTTCGAACTTTTTCTCCATTGGCAGCAGTAAACTCAATATCCCGCTGCATGGCATTACTCCAATCCAAATTATGATGCAGCATGCGAATGATAGGTGCTCTTTTATTTTCAAGCTTTTCGAGCCATAATTCTTTTTGATTTTCAAATAACTGAATAATACGATAACCATGATCAGATATCAATGAATAGGCCAAATTCCAAAAAATGAATCCTTCTTTATTACTCATATCCCCCCAACTTCCTATGTAAGAATAAGCTTTAAGCAAATCTGCTTTCATTTTATTCGTCTATCCCTTATAACTTTCATTATAAACGAAATCTCTCGTTACAATAATTAAACAAGTTGATTATTTTTTGCAGTTAACTCTCCAAATCAAAACAAAAAACCATCTGTGGTTTTCACCATTCAGACGGTCTTCCAAACATCGATTGCATCATTTTTTGCTTTACTCCTGGGAAACTCATGATTGACCCTACAGCAATTCTGCGCATCCAACCAGATCCCAGCAGGACATTAATCAGTCGGAATTTATACTTATAAACCAAATACCCTATCGAACCAATCATTAATATGGATGTTAGTATTCGAGACATCATCATCCCTCCTTTTTCTATTTTGTGATCATGACGATTAAATTATCCAATTAAAATGATTGAATTCTTATTAATAGTTCTTAAAGACCGGCTCCATTGTTTTCTTTAATACATTAACAGAATTCTCGAATTTGGTTTGCTCTTCTTGATTTAAATTCAGTTCAACCACTTGTCTAACTCCCTCACGATTAACTACGGCTGGTACGCCAATAAAAATATCGGTTTGTCCATACTCTCCATCTAAATACGAGGAAACAGTGAGGACTGAATTTTCATCACGGAGAATCGCTTTGGTCAATCTGACAAGACCCATAGCAATTCCATAATAGGTTGCACCCTTTCGCTCAATGATATGGTAGGCTGCATCCCGAACATTTAGAAAAATTTGATCAAGATCTGTTTTCTTAAAACCAGTTTTGTTTTTTGACCAATCACTAATGGAAGTTCCAGCAATCTCAGCATTGCTCCACACAGGCAATTCTGTATCGCCGTGTTCTCCAATGATATAAGCATGCACGTTTCGGGTGTCCACATCAAAGTAATCTCCCAACAAAAACCGAAATCGCGCTGTATCTAAAATCGTCCCTGAACCAATTACCCGTTCCTTTGGCAACCCTGAAAATTTCCACACCGCATATGTTAAAATATCTACTGGATTTGTGGCCACAAGGAAAATACCGTCGAAACCACTTGCCATAATTTCATCCACAATTCCTTTAAAGATCCTTGTATTCTTTTCAACCAAGTCAAGCCGTGTCTCCCCTGGCTTTTGGTTAGCACCTGCTGTGATTACAACAAGATCAGCCTGACCACAATCCTGGTAACTCCCAAACCATATCTTTGTTCGTGATGGAGAGAACGGTAATCCATGATTTAGGTCCATCGCGTCTCCTTCTGCTTTTTCCTTATTTAAATCAATTAAGACTAGTTCTTCCGTAATTCCTTGATTTAATAGTGCAAAAGCATAGCTTGAGCCAACAAATCCGGTTCCGATGAGGGCAACCCTATTTACTCGTCGATTTACCATGACCATTCCTCCATTTGAAAGTATAATAATACTATTTCAAGTGCAATTGATAAGCTGAGCTACTTATTTAAGAACGTGATTATGATTGCAAATAGCGAAGCAAGAAAGCCTGAAAGAAAATTCACCATATCATTATCTACAAAGACCATTCCTTTTATTCTAGCGGTTGGCATCTGACAATGACTCTTCTTCTCAGTTTCAATACCACATTGCCCACATACATATAGCTGCTGATAAAAGGCCCCAATCAACGTATCAATGACATTCCCGAGATATCCAAATAAAAACACCAGACAAGTTAAAAAAAGATCTAAATCAAAAAGCCAAAATCCTATAATTGAAATGAGAAAAGATCCTGCAAGTGAAGCCGCACTTCCTAAAAAACTAATCGCTCCAGATGTCCCCTTTTCAACTCGCTTAAAGGTGCGTATGTATAAGGGGTCTTGTTTACTTAAACTGCCAATTTCCGAAGCCCATGTATCAGAATTAGCACTTGCAAGACAAACTAAAAAGCCAATTAACCAAATCATATCATGATTAAAATAATGAATGATACTGAAAAGCCCCGCAGCACCACCATTCGCAGCAACTTGACGCCAATCTCTTGTAGCACCTTTTGCCAACTTTTCTTCTATTATGTACTTTGAACTACTCTTATATTTTGACCAAAAAGTTGATGAAGCAAAAAAAGCACCAAGCAGGTAAAGACCATTTATCCCGAATCCTAAATAAACAGCTAGTCCAACAATACTAGCTGCCAAAGCACCCGATCGAGTCAAGGATTTAGAGTGATACCCTGAAGCAGATCCTAATAGGATAAAAATCACTATAATAATGGTTACAGTCATCTTATTTTGATAACCTCATCGTTTGTAATAATTTTTGAAACAGGAATATCATGATCCTCTACGTGTAATTGTGGAACCAACTGCTCAGCAAAGGCAAGTGATAGGGTTTTACCAGAGTAATTTTGTAAATAACGATCATAATACCCTCCGCCAAAACCCAAACGGTAGCCTTCTCGTGTGTAGGCCAAACCGGGGACTATGATTAAGTCAATCCTATCAGCGTTCATTTGATTGGTTAATGCCTCAATTGGCTCTAGTAATCCATAAAATACTGTTTCAAGTTGAGAAAAATCAGTAATTGCTCTAAAAGTCATTTTCTTTTCTTTGGGGTCACATTTTGGGACAACCACTTGTTTCCCTAATTCCCATGCTCTCTCAATAATTTGATAGGTATCAACTTCTGGCTTTTTTGATATGGTTAGACCTATCACTTGTGCTTGTTTCCAATCTTGATCTTCATAAAGCCTGGAAGCTATATTATTTGAATAATGTTCATATAAAGGTTTTGTAAGACTGGAAAGTTTCTCTTTCATATCCTTACGAATAGACACTTTATTATTCATCACAGGTATCACCCCTAATTTTTAGGCTCTGCTAAAGTAGCCTGAGGATTTCCGCTCCAGGCACTTCGCTTTCCGCGGGAGTCTTCGTGCCTTCCACTGCAATCATCAGAGTTCCAAATAAATAAAAGCTTAACACATCCATTTTTAGACAACAAAAAAAGCAGCAGGAAGCCCTACTGCTTATTTTGTTTCACGGTGTGCTGTTGTACGTTTTTCTCTTGGGCAATATTTCTTAAGCTCAAGACGATCTGGATTATTACGTTTATTTTTTGTTGAAATATAGTTACGATCTCCACACTCAGTGCAAGCTAATGTAATATTCACGCGCATGTTTATTTCCCTCCAAACAATTAAGCATTTCATTCATACGACTTATCCATAATATCATTTTTTAAAAGGAAATGCTAGTATGTTTTTTTTAGATAATTATTGCTTTCATTCCGCTTGCTTTAAAAGTGCTTGCTCCAAAGAGAGTAATTCATTTTTATTAGACCCGGTAATCGTCCACGTGTTCATTTTTCCATTCTCCTGCGGATCTAACGACATTTTTATTGAAAAAATACTAGAAGCGGGAGTTTTTGCCATTGGCAGGTAATTTAGGCTCCCTTTATGAAGCGAATTCCATATTTGATCAGTAAAAACCTTCCATTGTGGCATGGCTGTGTATTCCTTCATTCCAACTCCATTATGTTCTCCATTTACCAGATAAATATTATTATTGGCATGATGGAAGATTCTTTTATCTACCGGTGATACAAAGGCAAGATTGTCTTGAATAACAATTGGATAGTAGTGCATGGCCAAAACATGAATCTCTTTCATTTCCTTGCTGTGATTACTAATATAAACGCTTGAATATCGAATTTTGGAGTGAAGCTGCTCTTCTTTCACTTTGATTATTATTTCTTCGTTATGTAAAACCTTTTCTTTACAATCTTGGAGCCAAACGTACTTTCCGTTTACCCATAAACCAGGAATAAACTGAAGTGTTTCCTGTGGAAAAAGGGGGCTAATTTTTTTTTGTTGCCGTTCAATTATATTCATCTAATTACACCTTTTTATTCATTATAGTGGTTCATTTGCATATGAAGTAATTTTCAAATTATTCATAATAAATGATAATTTAATCGTACCACCAGTTGCTACCGCGCACAATAAACACAAATTGTCGTTTTTTGGAAACTTTGAGGCCCATAACTTTTTCCTATTATTAAAAAAAGATAAGGCAAAAAACTCCTTATCTTTTACAACTCTATGATCCTTTAGGCATTTAAATTAACTCGGGTTCCTGTCACGAGGTAAATGACATGTTCTGCGATATTCGTTGAATGGTCTGCGATTCTTTCGATATATCTGCAAACAAATGCCAATTGAATAATTTGGTTTGTTGCATGTGGATTTTGTGGAATATGACTCAACAATTCTTGTATTAAACTTCCAAACATTTTATCTACTTCATCATCTTTTTCTGCACATTTTTTTGCAACCGTAATATCCTCTGAATAATAAGCCTTAATCGAATCCGAAACCATCTCCAAGGCCATTTCCATCATTTTTGGGATATCAATGATTTCTTTAAAGTGTTTTTCATTACCAATATGCAATGCTGATTTAGCAATATTTACTGCAATATCTGCAAATCGCTCAACCTCAGATGATACTTTTAAAGCTACATTTATTTTCCTTAGATCCGTCGCAACGGGTGATTGTCTTGCAATTAATAATAATGCCTTATCATTTATTTCGTATTCTAAATCATCGATTTCATTATCACCATCGATAACTTGCTTAGCCTTTTCCATATCCTGATTAATAAGAGCAATCATCGCTTCCTTGATTGCATGCTCCGATTTTTCAGCCATTGTTAAAAGCAAATCTTTCAACTCTTTTAAATTGTTATCAAAAATTGCCCTTGTACTCATAGTAGACACCTCATCATCCGAATCTTCCTGTAATGTATCCTTCAGTCCGTTCGTCTCTTGGATTTGAAAAAATTGTCGATGTTGAATCTAATTCGATTAATTCACCCATTAAAAAGAATGCAGTCTTATCTGAAACCCTCGATGCCTGCTGCATGTTGTGGGTTACAATTACAATCGTGTATTTTTCTTTTAATTCTAATATCATCTCTTCGATCTTTAGCGTCGAAATTGGATCTAAAGCAGATGTTGGCTCATCCATTAATATCACTTCTGGTTTGGTTGCCAGTGCTCTAGCAATACATAACCTTTGCTGTTGTCCCCCTGATAGTCCTAATGCAGGAGCATGTAAACGATCCTTTACTTCCTCCCATAACGCCACATCCATTAGTGATTTAATGACAATTTCATCTAGATGCTTCTTTTTTGTGATCCCATGTATTCTTGGTCCATAAGCAACATTATCATAAATAGATTGCGGAAACGGATTTCCCTTCTGAAAAACCATTCCTACGTGTTTGCGTAGATCGACGAGATCCACTTTCTTATCTAATATATTTTGGCCATTAATGTTAATTTCGCCTGTCATTTTTACATTTGGGACCATATGAATCATCAAATTTAGTGTTTTAATAAATGTAGATTTACCACATCCCGAAGGTCCGATGATTGCAGTAACCTCTTTCTTGTTTATCGGAAAATTGATGTTTTTTAATGCGTGATGCTCACCATACCATAAATTCAGATCTTTTATATCAAAAACCTGTCTGGTTAATGTTGAAGTTTCCACAACTTTTCCTCCTTATCCAAACCTTCCAGAGATATATTCCTCTGTCTTTTTTACAGATGGATTGGTAAAAATCTTTTCAGTATAATCATATTCAATGATATCACCACTCAAAAAGAAGGCAGTTTTATCGGAAATACGAGATGCCTGCTGCATATTATGGGTAACGATGATTATTGAATATTCCTTTTTTAAATCAACGATTAAATCCTCCACTTTTGCATTGGATATCGGATCTAGCGCCGATGATGGCTCATCAAGAAGCATGACTGTAGGTTTCATAGCAATCGTCCTAGCAATGCAAAGACGCTGCTGCTGCCCGCCTGAAAGGGATAGTGCAGATTTATGAAGCCTGTCCTTTACCTCTTCCCATAATGCCGCCTTTTTCAAACTCTCTTCTACCATTTCATCCAGTTCGCTTTTCTTCTTGATTCCAGCAAACTTAAGGGCATGCGTAATATTTTCATAAATTGATTTTGGAAACGGGTTGGGTTTTTGAAAAACCATCCCAATTTCCTTACGGAGAGCAACAACATCTATTTGCTCCGACAAGATATTAAGATTTTCATAAATGATTTCTCCCTCTGCCCTTGCACCGGGAATGAGATCATTCATTCGATTAATACTTCTTAAAAAAGTCGACTTACCACAACCTGACGGACCGATTAGAGCAGTAACTGAATTTTTTTCTATATCGATTGAAATTCCATTTACTGCTCGTTTTTCTCCATAGAATATTTCTAAATTATTTACCTCTAGGATTAAGTCATTTTGTAATTGACTGTTTGACCGAACAGCTTGGTTTACCCTTTCCTTTTCCTCAAAAGTTGTAACCATTCTATCTCCCCGCCTTTTATTTAGATGCAGTAGCTTTCTTATGAATCATACTTCCAATCCACCTAGCAAGTAAGTTAAATACTAATACCGATAAAACTAAAACAGCAGCTGACCCATTGGAAACTTCTTCAACATCAGGTATTAACCCTTGTGTGTTTACGGACCAAATATGAACAGCAAGCGTTTCAGCCGGACGAAAGATATTTAATGGTGATTGAGGGGAAAATGGATTCCAGTTTGCGTAATCAAGTCTTGGTGTTGAAAGACCAGCAGTAAATAATAGCGCAGCAGCTTCCCCAAATACACGCCCTGCAGCAAGAATCGCTCCTGTTAAAATAGACGGAAATGCACTTGGTAATAAAACAGTTTTTATCGTATGCCACTTAGTAATCCCTAATGCTAGACTTCCTTCTTTCAACTCTCTCGGGACTGCACGAATAGCATCCTCACTTACACGAACAATTACCGGTAAGTTGAAAACAGTTAATGCTAAAGCTCCTCCTAAAATGGTGTAGCCCCAGCCTGTTAAATTAACGAACATTAATAAACCAAACATCCCAATAACAATTGATGGCAGCGAAGCTAAAACTTCTATACAGGAACGAACCATATCAGTAATTTTTCCTGGCTTAGCGTATTCCGCCATATAGATCCCCCCGCCTATACCTAACGGAAGGGCGATTAACATCGTAATAAATAATATATAAAACGAATTGAATAATTGGTCGCGAATGCCCCCACCAGCACGTACATTGCTTGATGGAGTGGTTAAAAATTCAAGAGAAATATGTTTAAGTCCATTAACCAAAATATAATAAAATAAGCCAACTAAAATAGAAATGATTATGATTGCAATGGTAATAAATACGCCTGTAGCAATTCGATCTGCAGTTTTACTGTTCATTACATTTTCCTCCTTGATGATAGGTAGCGAATGAGGAGAATAAACGCAAACGACATGATTAATAATATTAAGCCCATTGACCAAAGCGTATTATTTTCTACACTGCCATAGGTTGTATGACCCATGTTTAGAGTAATAATGGTTGTTAAAGTTGCTGAAGCATCTAATAAACTTGTTGGCAGGTCTCTTACGTTACCAATAACCATTTGTACCGCAAGAGCCTCTCCAAATGCTCTTGCCATACCAAGAACAATAGCAGTTAAAAGGGTAGGTAATGCGGCAGGTATTAATACTTTTCGAATCGTCTGCCAGCGAGTAGCGCCAAGAGCATACGAACCTTCACGAAGATTTTTAGGCAGTGAACTCATCGCATCTGTTGCAATTGTTGTTACTGTTGGCAAAATCATGATAGATAAAACAATCGTTCCGGACAGCAAGCTAAAACCCAGTCCGCCCACATGCTCCCGAATAAAAGGAACTAATACTGTAAGCCCGATGAAACCATAAACAACCGATGGAATTCCAACCAAAAGCTCGATGACAGGCTGTAAAATTTTCCTCCCCCATGAGGGTGCAATTTCCGTCATAAAAATCGCTCCGCCAATCCCTAATGGTGCTGCAACCAAAGCTGATAAAAGGGTTACCGCAAAGGATCCAAAAATAAACGGTAATGCCCCATATTCCGGTTTTGCTAGATTTGTAGGATTCCAGTGTGTACTGGTTATGAACTCAATAAGACTTACACCATTTTTTATAAAGGATTGTAACCCTTTTGATCCTAGGAAAATGGTGATTGAGATGGTTGCAGATATCATTATGACAGCACATAGGATAACGAGAATTCTCCCGCGTATTTCCCCATCCAGCCAATTTTTCCTAGACTTTAATAATCTATCTTTTGCAGGTTCTAATTTTTCCATAATGCACCAAACACCCCTAAAATACGTCATAATAGGGTAAACGCCTACTTGCATTTACCCTTTTATTTTCAACCTGTTGCTATAGGTCTTTTTGATTCCCTTCAGCATCGCGTTCTACTTTCATTTTTGTGACAGGAAGATATCCTTGTTCTTTTAATAAAGTGTTTTGGATATCATCAGACATTAAATAGTCAAGGAACGCTTTAGCAAGATCTGTTGCCTCGCCCTTTGTATAAGAGTGTTGATAAGCCCAAATCGGGAAATGTCCAGATTGTACATTTTCTTCTGTTGGTTCTACTCCATCAATAGCAAGTGGTGTGACAGAATCGTCAGTGAAGTATGAGAATGCAAGGTAACCAACTGCACCATCAGTTTCATTAATAATCTTTTTAACTGTGTTTGATGAATCTTCCGTAATACCTTCCGCAGGTGTTGCTCCATCAAGGGCGAATTTATTGAATACTGCACGTGTACCTGAAGAGTCTGGACGGTTTACTAGAACGATCTTTTGATCAGCACCGCCAAGTTCTTTCCAGTTTGTAATTTTACCAGTGAAAACTTTAATTAAATCCGCCTTTTTAATTTCTTTAATACCAACTTTAGGGTTAACAGCAGCAGTCATGCCCACAACAGCTACTTTATGGTCAACAAGCTGGTCAGCAGGGATTCCTTCTTTTTCTTCAGCAAATACATCAGAGTTACCAATTTGAACAGACCCTTCAGCAACTTGCGATAAGCCTGTACCAGATCCACCCGCATTTACCTGAACATCGACATTTGGATTTTCAGCCATAAACTCTTCAGCAGCAGCTGCAACTAATGGCTGCATCGCAGAGGAACCTGAAACAGTTAACGAGCCCGAAAGTTCAGCATTTTTACTATCTTTATTAGAAGTTCCTTCATTTTTATCAGTAGAAGCTCCTCCACCACATGCAGCAACAAGTACCATTAATGCTGCTAGAGTAAGTGCTAGACCAATTTTTTTATAACTTTTCATTGGTTTAATTCCCCCTGTGAATTTAAGTTTGTTTTTGATTTGTTCTGCCTTACATGTATAAGAATAAAGCTAAAATGTTAACTGAGTTTTAATCTTGTGTAAAGGTTATGTAAATGAATATTGAGTTTTTGTAAATCATGAATAAAAAAATAACACCCGTCTCCGACTTGAGAGACAGGTGTTAGGGATGTTGAGTTTACTCGTTATTACTTGTGGTTTCTTCCTTTTGTTCAGATGTTGATTTTTTATCCTTTTCTTGACGCTCTTTTTTTAAATCAAAATAAGCATCCAAGACTCTTCGCCCTATTAGGTTATTAATACTTGGACCGCTGTTTCCTTGATATGCCCATGGTACGACCACTGCCATGGCTACCTCTGGATCATTTGCAGGTGCAAAGCTGACGAGACTTAGATTCATTACTGGCGTCCCACGCTTTGATTTATCAGAACCATCATAAAACGCCTGTGCTGTTCCGGTTTTTCCTGCAGGGCTATATTTTGCACTCTTAAAGTAGCTGACTGCCGTCCCATCACCGACTTGCATGACCATTCGAAAACCTTCTTGCACTCGATTAATCCATGATTCCTTCATATCCAATCGATTTAATACTTTAGGTTGGATTTCCTCGACAATCGGGCCCAACTCGTTATTTTCCATTACTGGCTCTCGAATTTCCTTCACTAAATGGGGCTGAATACGATTACCACCATTCGCTATCGTGGAGACATACTGCGCGAGTTGGATTGGGGTATACGTATCATACTGACCAATTGATAGGAAAAGGAGTAAACCAGGCGTTCTTTCCGGACCTGGAAAGCCGCTCATTTCATTAGGCAAGTCAATTCCTGTTCGCGTTCCTAATCCAAACTGACTAAATGACTGCCGCATCGTATCAAAGGCTGAATAATCGAGTGGTAATGGTTGATTTGCTCGATACTGTCCACCCGCCATTGCAATAACTGTTTTCCACATATACACGTTGGATGAAACCTGCAGTGCCCTTAAATCATTGATCCGGCCAAATGTTCTCCATGAAGACATTACAGGAGAACTAGCAATTCTCAAAGGCTCATCAAGTAGTGTGGTGCCTGGTTGTATGGCCCCTGTTTTATAACCAGTTAAAATCGTAGCTCCTTTTACTGCTGACCCCACATTGTAAGAAGTCGTAATATTTCCTCCGGCAAAGTCATTCATGACTGTTTTACCTTTTTTATCTTTACTAATTTGTTTTCCAGCCAGTGATAAGACTTCACCGGTATGAGGATCCATTAAAACGACAAATGCACGGTCGAGAAGGGCTGTATTTGGTTTTTGCTTTGCACTCCACATTTCTTCTTCGATGATATTTTCTACCTTCTTCTGAAGATCCATATCAATCGTTAAAACAAGATCTTTACCTCTTTTACCTTCTGAAACAACTTCTGTTGAAAGGATTTTTCCCGTTTTATCTGTTACATTTTTCACTTTTGCCTTTTGACCATGTAGGACATCTTCGTATTTTAATTCAAGATAACTTTTTCCAACTCGATCATTACGGCTATAGTCACGGGCCATATATTTTTCTAATTGCTCTTTGGGAATTCCTGCCTCAGAGGTAGTAACATCTCCTAATATTGACTTTAGTGTCTTCCCGAAAACATACTTTCGCGTCCAATCCGTTGTTGTATCAACACCAGGTAAATTTTCTAGGTTTTCACTGACCACCGCAAATTCTTCAGGTGTAACGTCTTTGTTTTTAACAATTTGTGGTGTTAAGGCATAACCACTGTTAAAGACTCTATAGATCGCAAGAGTTTCAAGCTCTTCACCGACAATACTTTTCACTTCTTCATCAGTTACTCGATCCACCTGAAGTTGATAAATTTGCTTATCATCTAACTTCTTTTGTTTATAGAGAGCCCATTCTTTATCAGTAATTTTTGCTTTTGCTTCTTCGGGATGTTTTGTAATCCAATAATCTTTTCTTTCCCGAATAGGGACTTTTTTTGCATCATCAGTTTTGTCAATAATTTTTGCCAATTTCGCTGCACTTTCCAACATTTCCTCTTGGGTTGTTTGTTGATATTTCGTATAAGTAATCGCGTTCAATGGTGTATTATCAACAATAATTTTCCCATTCCGGTCAAACATTTTCCCTCTTGGGACAGGGTTATTGACTGTTACATCTTCTGTCCGTTCAATTTCACGTTTAAAATCATCCCCAAAAACGATTTGTAATTCTCCAAGTCTAAGAATGAGGACAGAAAATAGTATGAATACCACAAAGAATAACATGTTTAAACGAAACGGCACATGTTCCTTCTTTTTTTTCTTTTTATTATTCAAGGGGTAAAAACACTTCCTTTTTCACGGCTTAAGCTTAACTTTCTCTATTTTATAGGATAAGTCTGCTTTTTTCTATGAAAAACCCTTACCAATTTATAAGGTAATAATGCCAATGAAAAAAATGGCGTTGAGTAAATAATTTACTCAACGCATTCCGGGGCTGGTAAGTGTACCCTTTTAAGAAAAAAATAGATGCATGAGTGCCCCGCACCTAAAATGAGAAGGAGAATGGGAATACTGTTCTCAGCTTTGAACCAAGTGATACCAACTAAAAAAGATACGATAGAAATGATCCTGCCCAGATTCAAGTATATTTCACGAACAACAATATATTCAATTCTCATTTCCGCAGCCTTCCATCCGGTTCCAATAACATCGTATGTAGTTGACATATATGGCACGAGTAAAAGCGGATAAGCGATTGCAATCATCCCGCCATAGATAAGCAATTTGACAAAACTAACGTCCCAAACAATTAACAGAACAGATGCATATAAAATAATCCCTCCAATAAGAATGGCTTTTTTTCGATTTTTTTGTTTTATTAAACGTGAAGCAAAATAATACGCTACGAATGATACTCCTGAATTAAGAAGACCGAATGTCCCAAGAGACATTTCACTTCCCGTTGAAAGGTAAACAAAAACAGAGATAACAAAGGCAAAGGTACCTTCCCTCAAGCCCTGAAAGAAGTTAGCATTTGTAATTAAACGCCAATTTTCATTTTGTTTTCTTTCATTTACAATTTTCATGAAGCAATAACTGCCTGATGATGGTCGTGGTTTCAATGAAAAACTCATAAAAACCGCCAGTGCAAATAAAGCAAGTGATAGTCCAAAAACAATCGTGTAGCCAGTATATTTTTCAAATTTTGTAATAATGATACCTGCAGCGATGGGGCCAATCATCCCCCCTGCAGATGATAATATCCCTAAAAAACCATTAAAAAAATCTCGGGTATCTGGTTCAGTTATTTCAAATGTTAATACATTGTAGGCAAGCCAATAAAAACCATACCCTACTCCTAAAAAACTTCCTAAAAGAAGTAAATAGGTTGAAGCATTTGTACCAAACACTAAAACCAATACATAAAATAAAGCTAAAAAAATAACCCCAATCCTAAGCACAATTACCCTGTCAATTTTTTTCGCCCATCGTCCCGCTAAGATAAATGTCAGCAATTGTAGAATCACGGTCGAAAGGTTAAAGAAGGCGATATCCGAGTATTTCCCCGTCTGTTTCCAAAGATAAATATTAACAAACGTGTTAGACAAAGCAATACTTAATGAGTATAGCCCTCCAATAACCAGCAATAGTAATAAATCTTTTGTAAGTGTAACATCACCCAGAATCTTAAATTTTTTTGCCATCAAAAACTCCCCTTTTATCTTATGGGTAGTCTTTAACAAGCTAGTTTTTCTTATTCACAAAAAAAAAGACAACCCTTGGGCTGCCTTTTTTCATTATCATTATTATTTAGCTTGGCTGTAGCGGTTTGAAACTTCATCCCAATTTACTACATTCCAGAAAGCGGAAATATAGTCTGGGCGTTTGTTTTGATAGTTTAAGTAGTAAGCATGCTCCCAAACATCAAGACCAAGAATTGGAGTTTTGCCTTCCATTAATGGAGAATCTTGGTTTGGTGTACTAGAAACTTCTAACTCACCATTGTTTACAGATAACCATGCCCAACCAGATCCGAAACGAGTAGTTGCTGCTTTAGCAAATTCTTCTTTAAAGTTTTCGAAGCTGCCAAATTTACTGCTGATTGCGTCAGCTAATTCACCTGTTGGTGCACCGCCGCCATTTGGAGAAAGGATTTGCCAGAATAAAGAATGGTTAGCGTGTCCGCCGCCATTGTTACGAACTGCTGTACGAGCAGCCTCTGGAACCGCATCCAAATTAGCAATAACTTCTTCAACTGATTTAGAAAGTAATTCTTCATTACCAGCTAAAGCGTTATTTAAATTTGTTACATATGTGTTATGGTGTCTTGTGTGGTGAATATTCATAGTTTCTTTGTCAATATGTGGTTCAAGTGCGTTTTCTGCATAAGGTAATTGTGGTAATTCAAATGCCATTTTAATTCCTCCTATGTATAAGTGATTTTATCGGCTTTAGAATTTCGAATATTTCTAAAGCTTTCCTCCTTAAGATACCAAAGTTGGTTATTTGTATCAAATAAAATGCTTAGGTTCTTAACATATTTACCATTCCCGTTCAGTAGGATATTATTCAAAAATATGTATTGAAGCCATCCATTCGTAATTTTTCGAAAAATTGTCACCTTTTACCTAAAGGGCAATTTGTCAACGATTTTTGTCATATCCAACTTTTGTCACTTCCAAATCCTGTAATAGCCATATTGACACTTAATAAATTATCTATTTAAATCAAAGGGAAGTGGTACATAAGGAGTGATTTTCTATGCAATTAAACTGTTCATCTATATATAATTTATTAGTTGCTTTTTTTCAAAAAAAAGAACCTATTCAAAAAATAAAAGCCGGTTCAATCCTTTTTCAAGAAAAAGATGCTGCTCAGTATGTTTATTTATTACTTAAAGGGAGCATCTCACTTGGAAGAGTTCATTTACGCGGCAAAGATTTTATCTTAAAAATCTTAAACGATCAAGAATTAATAGTAGAATACCAACTTTTCAAGGAAAATCCTCATTATCAATTTTACGCAAAAACACTAACTGATTGTGAAATGATACTAATAAGAAAAGAGCAATTTGAAGATTTCATTTTAACAGACCCTGAGGCAATGAATTCTTTTGTTACATGGTTAAGTACAGGTTATTTAAAAGCACAGATGAAATGTCAGGACCTCATTATGAATGGAAAAAAAGGCGGTTTATATTCGATCCTTATTCGCTTATGCAATTCATATGGGATAAAAACAGAAGAAGGTATTCTAATTGACCTTCCATTAACACATCAGGAACTGGCTAATTTAACATTTGGAACACGTGAAGTAATTCAACGCTCATTAAAAGATCTGCGCGAAAAGAAGATTATCTCCTATGATAATCAGAAGTTTACCGTAAAAAAACTAAACTTCTTAAAAGAAGAAGTCGACTGCCAAAACTGCTCCTTTGAAATTTGTGGATTGAATTAATAGAAAAAAAGCCACCTAGGTGGCTTTTCAGACTGTCATTAAATCCGAAGGATTTCGGGTTTTAAATCGACAGTCTTTTTTGTTTGGCTTCATTAAACTAGTCTGTTGATTTCCGTTCCAGGCGGCTTCGCTTTCCGCGGGCGTGCCGGGGAGCCTCCTCGCCGCTTTCAGCGTCTGCGG
>NZ_NUZU01000227.1 GCF_002567005.1 Bacillus sp. AFS073361 | reverse complement strand
GCCAGACTATTTAATTGAGGTTTCATTCCCTCAAAACTAGATAATGCTGAAGAAGTTTGTAAACTTGAGTTCACCTAATATTATTGTCTAGCTCCAGCGTCCAGCAACTAGTGTCCTTCGGTCTTTTCCCTACGATAAGTCAACATCGAATCGCTAACGCTCTTCGTGTTTCCTTTATCTCAGTCAAAGCCCTCCAGGCCATACGTTGCTAAGCGGACACTTCCGCTTTTCTATTTGGT
>NZ_NUZU01000226.1 GCF_002567005.1 Bacillus sp. AFS073361 | reverse complement strand
TTAATCGACAGTCTCAAATCTCCGCTTATTACATTTGCTGGTTACTAGATGAAGGATAAGACTCTTATTTAAAAAGGAATGCAGCTCTATAAATAAAACTCGCCAAATTTACTTTGGCGAGTTTTATTTATATACCCATACCACTAATACACGTGTTAAGAAAATCTTAAGATTTTCATCATGTGTTTGTTAAGATTTACTTGATATGATTCTTTTTGCAGGCATACTAAAAGGTAATAGTAAAGGCCAGAGTGGGGGGTGAATTTCCATGAACGTGTTGGTTTGTGATGATGATAAGGAGATCGTCGATGCGATCGGAATTTATTTAGAAAATGAAGGATATCAACTATTTAAAGCGTTTAATGGTTTGGAAGCCATGAATCTCATCAAAGATCATGAGATTCATCTGATTATCATGGATATTATGATGCCAATGATGGATGGGTTAAGGGCCACGATGAAGATTAGGGAAGAAAATAATATCCCGTTGATTATGCTTTCTGCTAAATCGGAGGATTCGGATAAAATTCTCGGTTTAAATTTAGGGGCAGATGATTATCTCACCAAGCCGTTTAATCCCCTGGAGCTGATTGCAAGAGTTAAGTCGCAGCTGCGGAGATATACCACATTGGGAAGTCTTGAAACGAAGCAGAATGTCTTTCGGACGGGGGGGCTGGTCATTGATGATGAAAGTAAAATCATCACAGTCGATGGGGAAGTGGTCCATCTTACACCGGTGCAGTATAAGATTTTGAAATTGCTGACGGCTAACGCCGGAAGAGTTTTTTCGATTGAGGATATCTATGAAAGGGTATGGAATGAAACCTCATTTAGTCCGGAAAATACCGTATCCGTACATATTAGAAAAATAAGAGAGAAGATTGAAATCAATCCGAAGGAACCGAAATATTTAAAGGTGGTGTGGGGAGTTGGATATAAAGTTGAAAAAATATAGCCACTTATTAACAACGAAAATCATTGTTTTGATGATTGCAGTCGTTTGTTTGACAGGGGTCATCAAAGCGGTGATTCAGGTGGAGGTAGTCCATGATGGTTATTTTGGCATGGTGATGGAAGAGGACTATCTTTCAAGTAATGCATATATTCGAGAAAATGAAAAGATTGTGGACAATCTTACCACCCTTCTTAGGGAATATAAGAGTGAGGACAATATTTTAAAAGGCGGGTCGATTGGTGAAGAGAGGTTAAGGATGGAGACGATGGAGTTATATTCCGATTTTGAGCTCTCTTCTAAGGACTATCGGCCGGAATTAAGGGAAGCGGAGAACTATTCCACCTTTCAAACAGAGTATGCTGACAAGATTGCTCAGGTTAAGGAAAGATTGATAAAGGAAGATTTAAGAACTTATCATAGATTATTGCAAGAGCTCACGGAGCAGAGAAATCCGTTGTTTTATGCAAGTGATGGTGTAAATGTTTATACGAACACGACAATGAAAGAAAAAAGCCAGTTTAAAGAGTATCCTGCATATCTGGTGTTTGGGGATTATAAGAGGGAGGTTTATCCGAGCGAAATCGAAGAGAATGAGCAATTTCGATTTATTACAGATCCAATTGAGGAATTGAACCAAGACAAGACGGTGTTATATATTGCGTTTACCGACGACCTTTTAAGCCGGAAAATAAACGAGTGGAATCAAGATAAAGCACTGGTCACAAAGAACCTTTCTATTCTAGCCGCATTTTTGCTAGGTTTCCTCCTTTCCTTTGGTTATCTCCTCCTCGTTACAGGAAGAAGGTCATTTAAAGATGACCATGTACATCTTCATACAGTAAACAGACTATACAATGATATCAATATCGCGCTATGTATTAGCTTAATGACCATTTGGGGAACATGGATGGATAATGTGGCACAACAAAACATTGATAAAATCGCCATTCCTATCACGATCCCGATTTCAGCCGTCGTATTTGTGCTGATTCTCTCATTGGCTAAACATATTAAAAATAAAACGTTCTTTAAACATACCTTGATTTTTGCGATCATCCATAAGCTTATCACTATTGTAAGAAATGTCTATGAGTCAGGAAATGTCGCGGTTAAGACGGTATTAATCGTCATTGGCTACCCATTATTGGTTGCGGTAACGTTTTTTATGTTCCCGGTTACCATTGGTTTGGCAGCCTGGTTTGCTTATAAAAAAGTGAAGAGTTTTCAAGTGATCCAGGATGGAGTGGAAAGGATTAAGGCGGGAAATCTTCAGCACCGAATCGATGTGGCGGACCGTGGGGAGTTTAAAACCCTTGCGAGCAACATCAACAGCATCACGGATGGATTAACTATGGCTGTCGATCGTGAACTCAAAAGTGAACGTTTAAAGACGGAGTTAATCACCAATGTATCTCATGATATTCGAACACCGTTAACCTCCATCATTACGTATGTGGATTTACTGAAAGGGGAGGAGGTCACGCCAAGAGCTGCCGAATATATCGAGATCTTGGATCAAAAATCAAAAAGACTAAAACTACTAACGGATGATTTATTCGAGGCGGCTAAAGCGACGAGTGGAAATATTTCCGTTGATTTTGAAAAAATTGATATTGTGTCCTTAATTACCCAGGGGCTTGGCGAAGTAAATGATAGAATTGAAGCCTCCCACTTGCAATTCAAGCTGAATCATCCCAAGGATAAGATGTATATTAAAGCGGATGGAAAATTACTTTGGCGATCAATTGAAAACTTATTATCGAATATCTTTAAATATGCGCTCAGCGGTTCCAGAGTCTATATCGATATCGAGGCTGACGATCGTGAAATTCAGCTTAGCTTTAAGAATATTTCCGCCTATGAGTTAAATATTTCAGCAGAAGAATTAATGGAACGTTTTAAGCGGGGAGATGAATCCCGATCCAGCCAGGGCAGCGGGCTGGGATTATCAATTGCAAAAAGCCTCATCGAAGCTCAAAAAGGTAAATTTAACATCCACGTGGACGGAGATTTATTTAAGGCTGTGATTACTTTCCCTATGGTGCCTGACACCCACACGAAAGATGTGACCGATCATCCTTTTTAAACCGTTTTACAGCAAAACTCTGTACTTGTTACAGAGTTTTTTTATTAAGGGCGCTGCGGTGGCCTATGGTTACGCGTTGGGGAGACTTAGGTTAGGTACCCTGCCATCGGTCAATACATATAATAAAACCTACAGGAAGTTTATTGATTTAATAGAAGGAGAAAATTTTATGCTTACCGAAGCGGATGCATTTAGAAAAGACGGCTTTATAACTGTAGTCCTCTTTGGGCGATTGCCCACACCGTGTGATGAAGTAGTAGTACTCGGATATTATCCAGCAAACGAATTTGGTCCTGCTCGAGTTTTTCTTAGAGAAGGCAGAAAACCTGGAATGGAAAATATGTTTTGTATACAGACATTAGGGAAAATATGGAGTATCAATCGGATCATTCCTGACCGATATTCTCCGATTGTTGAGATTTATATCAATGACCAACTGGTTAGGGAAATTCGGGTGATAGAATTTACAGAATTGGGATTCCATAACCTGCATTAAATGATATATTTAACACGACTGATGATCATTTAGTTTGTAACTACCTGAAGCCAAAGTTAAATCAGAGCTGCCGGTGTGCAGCTCTTTTTTGTACGAATGGGGCAGGATAATATTCAAAAGGAAGAAAAGGAGAACGGATGGAGATTAATAATAGGATTACTGCTATATTGAATGATAACTATGGAATTGAAGCAACTTCAATAGAACAACGACCAGGCGGCTGGTCGGCTTTAGCATTCTTCGTGGAAGATAAGTGTGAAAAGTATTTTTTAAAAGTATATGACAAAAGAAAGCCGTCCATTGTTCCGTGGATTGAGGCAATTGATAGATATACTCCCTTAGTAAAGTGGATGTATAACCATACTGATTTAAGAAACAATCTTGTTAATCCAATCTTAACCAAATTGAAAAATAATAAATGCGAGGACGAGCAGTACGTTTATTTACTTTCAGAATATATTGAGGGAACTACAGTTGCCGACCAACAGCTAAGTCAAAATCAGGTAAATGAGCTGGCTAAGATTCTTGGAATACTTCATAATAACACTTCTAACATCCCTTATGAATTAAAACAGCAACAAGTAAACGAAAGTTTCGACATAGATTTCTGCGAAAACTTATCTTCTTTTATTCATTACGATTTGGATCATACAGATGATAACGTTTTAGAAATTGTGAAGCCTTATACAGGCACTTTATTAGATAAGATTAACAAAATGAGGTATTTATCTAATAATTTGAAAAGAAAACCGTTTCTAAAGTCGGGCCTTGATTCCTGCACAAGAACTGAGAGCTTTCGGTCGGACATTCAAAAAGTCTTTAATTAAAAGGTAAACTAAATACTCTAGTTGAACTAGCGGTGCCTGACACCACCCCGTTTAAAGTTCACCTGAGTCATTAATAGATCAAGTGGAAAATCCCCTATCATGAGCAGATAGGGGATTTATTATGTAATTAATAAATTTTTTAAATAGTAACTAGTCTATGTTAGAGCTGATTTTTCAAAAAATTAACAAATTAGGAAGCCCTAATGAGTAATTTTTATGTATAATAAAATTAGAATATTCCTATTTTTGTATTTATTTAAGTTGAATTAAACAGCTGCATCTTATGCATTTTGAGTAAATAAGTGCTTATAAAAGGAGAGTTGGTCAATGGCGATTTTGGTAACAGGCGGTGCTGGATATATTGGAAGTCATACTTGTGTAGAGCTGCTATCTGCAGGCTATGAAATTATTGTTCTAGATAATTTATCAAATAGTAAACCTGAATCACTAAGTAGAGTGAAAGAGATAACTGGTAAAGACTTTTTGTTTTACGAAGTTGACTTGCTTGACCGAAAACGACTTGAGGATGTGTTTTCAAACCATTCGATCGAAGCTGTTATCCATTTTGCAGGACTCAAAGCGGTTGGGGAATCCGTTTCGATCCCTCTCCATTATTATCATAATAATATCACTGGAACGCTTGTTCTTTGTGATGTGATGAAGAAATATGGTGTGAAGAATCTTGTATTTAGTTCATCTGCAACTGTGTATGGTATGCCAGAACGGGTACCTATTTCTGAAGATTTCCCACTAAGTGCAACCAATCCATATGGCCGGACTAAGCTTATGATAGAAGAAATCCTTCGTGATCTACATATTGCAGATGATAGCTGGAGTATTACCTTATTGCGTTACTTCAATCCGATTGGAGCTCATGAGAGTGGCAGGATTGGGGAAGATCCCAATGGTATCCCTAATAATTTAATGCCTTTTATTACTCAGGTGGCTGTTGGGAAAAGAAAAGAGTTACAAGTGTTTGGAAATGATTATCCAACGGTGGATGGCTCGGGTGTAAGGGATTATATTCACGTCGTTGACCTTGCACTAGGCCATTTGAAAGCGCTTGAAAGAGTAAAGTCTTCCATTGGTGTGGATGCTATTAATCTTGGAACCGGAACTGGTTATAGTGTAATAGAAATGGTAACAGCTTTTGAAAAAGCAGCTGGTGTGGAAGTTCCGTATAAGATCGTGGAGCGCCGGCCTGGAGATGTGGCCGTTTGTTATGCCGATCCTTCAAAGGCAAAAAATGTACTAGGATGGACTGCTGTAAGAGGAATTGAAGACATGTGCAGAGATTCTTGGAGATGGCAGGAAAATAATCCGAATGGGTATGAGACGAATATAGTAGTAGAATCAAAGTGAATGTAAACTGAAGGAAACAGGTACATACCGAATATGGTGTGACTGTTTCCTTTTTTATGGGGAAAGTTGACATTTTTCTCAAGTGTCCTAGGGAAAAATCTAGGGATGATGGGAGCTGAAGTAACTTTTAATTAAACGTTTGTGTAGTTTCGAAAATGTGAGGTTTTAGTAGAATCATGTAAGTTGATGAGAAATCCATCTGATTTTGTTAAAAGATGGGTTATTTCCTGCGAAATAATAAATTATTTTCGACATTCTTTTTGTCCATTTTGCTGAGGGAATACATATATATCAGTACTTGTAGAAGTTTTAACCAAACGTTTGAATAGTATAGCCTAAATGGTTTTTTGGCGAAAGAGTGTCGGTTCACGGCGTTGGCCAAGACCCTGGGGACGGCTTTCATGACCCTCCACACGAAATTAAACACCATTTTTAAAATGAAAAAGTCTAAATTCATAAAACTTGAGTATTATCATATTAGGATAAGGAGGCGATCTGGTGAAATCAATTGGAATCTTGGGTGTAGGTCAAGCAGGCGGTAATATAGCTGAGATAGCAACAACCTTGGGCTTTCAAACTGCCCTCATCAACACGAACCAACGTGATGGGATAGTCAACACCAGGGTGGAAAGAAAGTATTTTGTCCCTGGTTATAATGGTGCTGGTCAAGATAGATCCATAGGATTAAGAGCTGTTAAGGAAAATTATCGAGAGTTGATTGACTTTGTAAAGGGGTCCTTTAAAAACATAAGGCTGTTATTGGTGGCCTTCTCAACTGACGGTGGTACTGGATCAGGAATGAGCCCTTTATTAATTGAGATGTTATTAGATCACCTGCCTGGTGTTAACGTTGGGGCGATTGCTATTTTACCTGAGCGAAACGTGTTAGCTGGAAACCGAATCAATGCTTCTGAATGTATTGAAGAGATTTCCAAAATTGAATCGATCTCTTCAGTATTCCTAGTAGACAATGATCAGATGCGTAAGCTTAACCCACAGTCCAGTAAACATCTAATCTACCTTTCTTCGAATCAACAAGTCATGGAAGCCATAAACAATGTCCTGCGAGTCACAAATA
The DNA here is from genome assembly GCF_002567005.1 of Bacillus sp. AFS073361. GTDB lineage: Bacteria > Bacillota > Bacilli > Bacillales > Cytobacillaceae > Neobacillus. The sequence continues at coordinate 37,495 of NZ_NUZU01000226.1, read as the reverse complement.
AGAGTTCATTTTATGGTAACTTTGATGAGTCGGACCTAATGAATATTCTTAATACCAGAGGAGTAACGATCATCTCTTCCGCCACGATCACAGACGCGAAGACGATGTCTGACGCATCTAGAGAAATTCACCAATCTTGGATTAACTCCATATTCTGTCCTGTTGAATCAGCAGGTGTCATTCGAGCTGGTTTAATCTATGAAGGACCAGAGAATATGTCGAAGCTCATTAATATACCATCAATCTTTGAAAGGATTGGAGAGCCCTTACAATTATTCGAAGGAACATATTTCTCAGAAACCGACCCTACGATAACAACCATTCTGGCGGGCTTTTCCTTCCCAACCCGGCGTCTGCTATCACTAGAGGATTCCCTCGAAAAGAACAAAGATCGTTTACAAAACCTAGTCATCAAGGAACAAAGTCAGCGGTATGAGTCTAAAGTATCCTGGGCATCCGGCCTAAAAGCAAAAAAACCTGATAAACAGGCAGGACCAGTGGCGTCCAAGTTTCCAAAGAACCAGAAATAACGAATCATGCAAAAAGACGAATCCGTGTGGATTCGTCTTTTTTACATGTTATATAAACATATCCAAGATTAGGACACCAGCAAGTCCAACTAAAGAAATAATCGTTACCATGATAGACCATGTTTTAATGGTTTTTCCAATGGAAAGATTAAAGTATTCTTTGTAAATCCAGAAGCCTGCGTCATTCACGTGTGAGAAGGTAACACTTCCCGCACCAGCAGCTAGTACCATCAATTCTGGGCTTGCACCAGTTGAAGCGACAAGAGGTGCAGCAATACCAGCGGCTGTCATACCTGCTACTGTTGCAGAACCTACAGCAATCCTTAGGATTGCGGCGATTAGCCAAGTTAGAAGCAGTGGTGAAAGATTAGAGCCAGCCATAAGATCGGAAATATATTTGTCAATGTGGCTGTCAATCAGTACTTGTTTGAACGCACCACCTGCTGCAATGATTAAAAGAATCATACCAATTCCACTTACAGATTCACTAAGAGATTGCATTATTTCCGGCATTTTCTTACCAAGATTTAAACCGAATGTAAAGATGGCTACAATCACAGAAATTAAAAGGGCAATATTAGCATTCCCAATAAAATCAGTTACCGGTGCAATGGCTGATTCAGGGGCAAAAATTTCTACAATCGCTTGTAACGCAATTAAAATAACAGGTAAAAGGGCTGTGAAAAGACTGATTCCGAATTTAGGAAGTTCTCCTTCTTTAAATTTCTTTGGATTAAATAGACCTTTTGGAATTTCAATATCTAACGATTCTTTTTTAAATAATTTTGTATAAACGGGACCTGCAAGAATAAAAGCAGGAATTGCAATGATGATTCCCAAAATCATCGTTAAACCGATATTTGCACCGAAAACGTTTGCAACCGCAGTTGGACCTGGGTGCGGAGGCACAAATCCATGCATGGTAATCAGGGCAGCAATTACGGGCATACCAAGATATAGTACTGGCACTCTAGCAGCTGTGGCAATGGTAAATACTAATGGAATTAAAACCACAACTCCAGTTTCAAAGAATAAGGCGATTCCAACAACAGCGGCCGTAATAACTGCAGCCAGTTGAACTCTTTTTTCTCCGAAGGCATTAATCAAAGTTGTCGCGATACGCTGCGCACCGCCTGAATCGGTCATTAACTTACCAAGAACGGCACCCAAGATAATAATCATGGTAAGATGTCCAAGTGTTCCACCTAGACCAGCTTCAATGGATTCGACTGCCTTAATCGGTGTCATTCCTTCAAGAATTCCTACCGCCAGCGAAACAATAATTAATGATAAGAAAGCGTTTAATTTAAAGGCCATCATTAATACTAATAACAGTGCAACCCCTATAGTAACTGAAATAATTGGCATTTTTTCTCCCTCTTCCCCTTTGTGGTTTCATAAAAGGAGGCCGCCTCCGTAAGGAGTTCACTCAAACTCTATCATCTGATTCTTGATGATGGTTCATTCTTGCTGAAAGACGACTATATGATGAGTGTTAACTCCTTACTTCAGGGCCAAACCATTTTTTAGAAAAATTGATTCTTTTTATGGATTACTTTTTACTTAGCATTTCAACAACTTCTCTTAAATCTGTTTTTGTTCCAACGTTTCCTGGGAAGATAACATAGGAAATTCCCGGGAACTTGCTCTCGCTGCCTGTTGTCCAGACAGGAATTCCAGGCCGGATTTGACCTGCTACTGTTGCTCTTTTCACTTCAAGACCGTTTGTCCCAATATCACTAGAGGTAATACCGCCTTTAGCTATAATATAGGAAGGTCTTACTTCTAACCGTTTTACGATACTTGTAACGGCATCGGAAATTTTGACAGCAAGCTTTAGTTCTTCTTCTTTCTTGCCTTCTCCGAGATCCAATCTTTCTCTTCTTGTATAAACAGCCACATTTTTTCCTTCAACAATGAGCTTATTTGTTGTCTGTATTACTCTATCAAGTTCTTTTTCGAATTTTTCAGGCTCAAGTACTAAATGAACATTGAATTCGATAAATGCAACGGCATTAGACTTTTTCAGTTCTTCAAACTGTTCTGTTGTCTTTTTAACATGGGATCCAATAATGACTAACCCGCCATTGTTGCTGTCTTCACTCATGATTTCCTCACGAGTGAGCAGATTTTTATCGCTTACGCCTCCGATTACTTTCGTTAGTGCGGCTGCGCTTCTGAACATGAAGTTCTTTCCTTTATTCATTGCTCTAATTAAAGCAATGGTAAAGATTTTGACATCCGCATAATCAACTGCATTCACAATGATTTTATTAAAGTCTTTCACTTTCAGAAGCTGCTGTTCAATGGTGTCAACATCCAGTGCACGCAGGCTTTCAAGCGAAATATAGGTCATATTCTCAGCTTGATATTTACCATTAGATTTTTCTTCGGCCCACTCGCCTAAATGTGATTTGGTATAACCGAAGGTGCGGTCTTTCGCAAATTCAGTTTCCCCTGCAGGGACAAGATACTCATCATATTGAACAAAGTGGATATTATCGATTGTGAAGCGTCCGCCTTCTTTAAAGAAGGGAAGGATTACCTCGCCATCAAATCTGTCATCTGAGTTTGCTTCAACCGTTTCTTTTAACACTTGAGTTTCTAGTGGATAATGGCCTCTTAATGTTGAATCACCACGGCTGATAATGGTGAATTGGCGATTGTTTCTTTTTGCTGCCTCCACAATATTAGCGGCAATTTCTTGATGCGCTTTTGTTGTTTCTGCGGCAGTAAATCCACGTGAATTTGTTAAGATAAAGAACATGGAGCTGTCTTCTTGGAAGCCTTTGTCGATACTTTCCAGAGACCAATCTGTATAAACAGAAACTCCATGAACGGTTTGAACTCCGGTTGGGTCATCATCGAGTACGATGATTTTTTTATTTAAATTCTTAAGTTCCTTTTCAATCATTTCATTCACAAGGCTTGTATCAACAGAAGGGATGCTGTTAAAAACTTCTTCTACTAATCTTCTATTTGAATTCATTGATTAAGAACCCCTTACTTCAACATTTGCTAGTTTTTCATAATATTGAACGATACCGCCGTGATCATCCATTAATTTTCCATCCACTTTTAATGCATGGAAGATTTCTAAAAGATGGCTCGATAATGGAAGCGGTACGCCAATTTCATGAGCTGTATCCATTACGTTAGTAATGTCTTTCATATTGATGGCAATGGTTCCGCCTGGCGCAAAGTTTCTTTCAAGAATTAATGGAACTTTTGCATCAAGCACTGCACTTCCTGCTAATCCGCCTCTGATGGCTTGATACATTTTTTCAATATCAATTCCAGCTTTAGCTGCCAATACCAGTGCTTCAGACATTGCTGCAATATTCAGGTTTACAATGATTTGGTTAGCTAATTTGGCTGTAACTCCGCATCCGCTGTCTCCAACTAATGTAACCGCACTTCCCATATCGAATAGAACTGATTTTGCCTCTTCGAAGACGTCTTCCTTGCCGCCAACCATGATCGCTAAAGTACCATCAATTGCTTTAGGCTCGCCGCCGCTGACCGGTGCATCCAAAAAGCCAACGCCTCTTTTTGCTGCATCTTCCGCTAGTTCCTTTGAAACAGCGGGAGTAATGGAACTCATATCAATAATAATGGAGCCTTCTTTAGCCCCTGCTAAAATTCCATTGTCACCTAAAACAACAGATTTTACATGTTTAGATGCCGGAAGCATAGTGATGATAATTTCACTGTTTTCTGCTACTTCTCTTGGTGAATGAGCTTTCTTTGCACCCGCTTCCAATAATGTTTGTAAGGCATCTTGATTAAGATCATTGACTGTTAATGTATGTCCTGCTTTAACAAGGTTTAATGCCATAGGTTTTCCCATTATGCCTAATCCGATAAATCCAATCCTCTTTGTCATGCTGTTTTCCTCCTAATGCATTATGTTATGAAATGCTGATACCCGCTTGAAAAATGATTTTCTACTTTTATCATCTTGATTGGGTCATCCGCTTTGAAATTGAAAGTTTGCAAGCAATCGCTTACATATGTGTTTACGTTTTAAATTGTATACTAAAAAATATTTTTTGTATACATTTTTTATTTAAAATGTATACATTTTATGAATTTCTGTATGCGAAAAGTGAATTTTACTTGTTACTTCAGTGATTTTATTAAAATAATTTGGTACTATGAATATAATTAGAAATTGAAAAACTGGGGTGGATTTTGTGTTTGAAAGTAACAGCTCACGACCGGCGTATCACCATTGTTATGAAATTCTTCGCGATAAAATTTTAAATGGTGAGCTTTCTGGCGGTACTAAGATCGTTGAGGAAAAAATTGCTGCGGAGCTTGGTGTCAGCAGAACACCGATACGAGATTCGATCCGAAAATTAGAATATGAAGGACTAGTAGTGAAAAAGAGAGTGGTAAATCCAACGGAGAAGGATTTACGAAATATGTTTAGTGTCCGGATCTTGCTTGAAGGGTACGCAGCCCGTTGTGCGGCAAACTTCTTAAAAGAACCTGAAATTGAAAAACTATACGAATATGTTGAGATTGGCAGAAAGGGCACCAAAGAAGAAATTATGTCTGCCAATGAAAGTTTCCATAATGATATTGTGAATGCAAGCAATAATCCAGTCATGATTGATATCATTGATCGGATGCAGGCAATTATTTATCTGTTTAGAAAAACGGTTGTTATTTATAATCGTCCGCATCTAATTGATGAGCACGAAGAAATTTATGAAGCAATCAAGGCAAGAGATGGTGAAAAGGCTGAAATCCTGATGAAAAAACATTTAGAAACGGACTTGAACTTTTATCTTCATGTCATGAGTAAATGAGTATCGTTATTATGAAACAAAAGGTGCCCTTAACAACATTTTAAGGGCACCTTTTGTTCTTTTATTTTTTTGATAATAAGCGGACAAATTTTGTCATTACTGGCTCCATTGCTTGCTGCATTTCTGCCATGATCGTAGATAGATGTGCCATTTGTTGCTTTTCGGTACATGTTTGAAGGTAAGAGACAGCAGCCATCGAAACTTCTGTATTGACATTTACTTGTGAAACCAGCACGAATCGCTCTAACAATGGATTCCTTTTCATTCATTTCTATATACTTTTTGTTATGGTCATTTTTATATTTTCTTTTACGATTCTCGTAAAATAGGAAGGGTGCAACAACGGAAGGAACCGCCAGATTTAATGATTTCTGTGATATCCACCTCAATAACTTCAAATCCCCGGTTACGAAGCTGTTTGTTTACATTCCCATTAACCGGCAGACTAAAAACCCGTTTGTTGCCTATACTTAATACATTTGTGCCCAATTGAAATTGTTCTTCTTGCGAAACCTCAATTAATTCATAGCGTGAAGCAAAAAAATCGATGTCTTTTTTCCTTAAGGCATTTGGGTAAATAAGGGCCACTTCAGGTGAAACGACATTAAATATACAATCTAAATGCAGGTATTTATCTTTAAATGGGATGGTAATGACCTTGAATTGAGTCAACAGACTCTGTAAATGTTCAGCTGCTTTTTGGTCCGTCCGATTGCTGAGCCCCACGTAAATTGTTTCTCGATCAATCACAACATCTCCGCCTTCAATTCGTTCCTCGTATAAATTATAATAAGAGATTTCTTCATCCTCCAGCCATTGTTTTAAAATGTCTTCCTCCCCTGCACGAACATCCGTTGCCATCTTGGCAACAAAGATTGTTTGCCCTAGTGTAAAACCAATATCCCGAGTAAATACTTGTTCAGGATATTTTTTATGGTAAGGCAATAAACTAACTTCGATATCATGTTTCTTCAGTGTTTTGACAAATTCACCGTGCTGTTCAAGCGCACGTTCAATATGGATCCCTTCATTTTTAAAATGCTCTTGCGTTTCATTAATTACTTCGCGGATTGTCATATATTGAGGCTGACAAAGGATTACTCGTCTTAATACATCGTACTCACTCATGCAAAAAGTCTTGTTGTTTGTTATTGGGCTTTCTGTCATTTTTTCGCCCTCCTGTATGCTCTTTTTAATCTAGGTTTTCCTAAACGTTCGTTATTATTTACAAACCAACAGTAGGTAAAAACTCTTTCACTATAGAATCTTTGATTAAAGAAATTTAGTCATATATGAACAAAAGTGCCTGACACCACCCTCATTATTCAAGGGGGGTGTCAGGCACTGTTTTTTTGGTTATTAAATAAACACAAACATATGGAAAAGAAATACTCCTAGAAACACAAATGCTGTTATGAGATGGAATTTGCGACGGAAGCCTGATGCTTTTTTGTGACGTAAATAACCAGCAAACAGTGTGAACAGAAGGCATAAAATTGCCAGGTATCCACTTAATAGCTTCAGGTGGTTAAATCCAATCACTGGCCCTAGTTCAAAGAGGTTGATTAAGGCATGCCCGAAAATGACCGTTGTCCCGTAAAGGGCAATCTTAATATGCCACTTCATTAGAAATCTAGAAAACTTTGCAAGGCTGATTTTAACCTTCCGCAGAGAAGTCTTTCGTATAACTAGAAAAATAAAATACATATTGATATTTATAAGAAATAAAATGACTCCAATTTGAGATAAAAACTGTGCGGTTATAAGGATGGAGCTATCGTGAGGACGTAAAAACCAAATATATACAATCGAAAGGATGATGGCAGCAATGTTCGCAAATATCCAAAGCTTATGGTGGTGCATATTGAACCCCCCTTTGCTATAGCTTACCAAGGCCGGAATCCTCCTTCAAGCGCAATGGATAAAATATATTAGGAATCACCGCCAGCTGAGAGATACTTAGGGCATATTTACCCTGGTGCCTGACACCACCCGCTTCTTGGTTGGGGGAACATGTTTAGGCACCCGACTAGATTAATAGGCGGAGAATTTCCGCTTATTTTGGAATTATCATTAAAAATAGCTGAAATAGACGGAGAAATTCCGCCTATTTACTCGAAAAGTATGAAAATGGGGGGGTTGCACTGCATAACCGGAAAAACTTCCCTTATTTCCCCCGGAAGCGAGCTCCAATCTGCTATTAACCGGAAAAACTCCGCTTATTTTCCTTTCGCTGGTTCCTTAATGAAGGGCAAACAATGGGCGCTAGATGAAAACCATAAAACCATTAAACCAAAGGTGCCTGACACCACCCTCCCGATTGTCCCCGAAAAGAACATTCCTATTGTTTTTTTTTTTTTTTGTAAACGGTTGCAAGAACGCCCTTGACGGAGGGATTGAGTGGTGCTATTATGTGTCTACGATAATCACATATAGGATTTAACATCACATATGTGATTTATAAAAAGGAGGGAGAGTATGTCGGTAAAATCGGCTGAACGAGTTCTCCAGGTATTTGAATTACTAGCCCATAATCCTGATGGGTTATCGATTAAAGAGGTTAGTGAAAAACTTTCATTTCCGCAGAGCAGCACATCGAACCTTATTGCCACTCTTTTAAAACAAGGGTATTTAAGTTTAGACAACATGAAGAAATATAAGCTTGGAGCAAAGTTAGTTCACATTGGCACCATGGCTATGGAGAACTTAGATATTTCTCTTCAAGCGAAGCCATATCTTGAAAAATTAATGCACAGTGTTCAGGAAACGGTATTTATGGCAACGCTGTCTGGGGAAGATCTGGTCTATCTTACTAAAATAAACAGTAATCGATCGATTCGAACGACCGCTCAAACGGGATACAGTAAACCGCTTTATTGTACGGGGTTAGGTAAAACTTTTTTAGCGAATATGGCAGAGGAGGAAAGAAAAAGCATCTTAGATCGGATTGACTTAGTACCGATCACCGCGAAAACCATCACCAATAGGGAAGAGTTAGAGAAAGAACTGTATCAGTATTCATTAATTGGCTACACCATCGATGATGAAGAAAATGAAGAAGGATTATATTGTGTGGCAGCTCCCATCTTTGGCGCAGACCGAAGGATTCAAGCTGCTATTAGTGTGGCAGGTCCAAAAGAACGGATGCTAGCTCAAAAAGCAGAGGTAGTGGAACGCGTCCTTTGGACATCAAAGAAAATTTCTGAAAGTTTGGGATGTATTTTATAAGAAAAGGGTGAGTACATGGATGTTATTAGCATTGGGGAAACGATGGTTTTACTAACCCCAAATACGCCTGGAAAAATGCGCTATTCCAATCAGTTTACCTCGAAGATAGCTGGTGCAGAAACGAATACACTTATTGGGCTGGCTAAGCTTGGCCATAAGGCGGGGTGGATTAGCCGGTTAGGGAGAGACGAATTTGGAGCTCAAATCTTAACTGCGATTCGCGGAGAAGGTGTAGATATTAGTCGAGTGGCCTTGGACGAGAATGCTCCAACAGGTGTATTTTTTAAAGAAATTATCAATCAAGATCGGGTTAATATTTACTATTATCGAAAAAATTCAGCAGCGAGTCTGCTCACCCCTGCTGATCTTGATCAGGAGTATATCGCTCAGGCGAAATTCTTATATATATCAGGAATTACTCCCGCTCTAAGTCCATCGTGTAGAGAGACCGTCTTTTATGCGATTGAAATAGCTAAGGGTAACGGGGGAAGAGTTGTGTTTGATCCAAATATTCGCAGGAAGCTGTGGGAAGATGACGAAGCAAGGGCAACCATCTTAGAAATTGCAGGGAAATCAGACATTGTCTTACCTGGGATTGGTGAATGTGAATTTTTGTTTGGTACAAGGGATTGTGAAAAAGCAGCTCGTTCCTTCCTTGCTTTAGGTGCAGAGACCGTTGTCGTCAAGCTTGGCGAGAAAGGTTCTTATTATTCTACTTCAGCTGAAAAAGGATATATTGATAGTTTTACAGTTAGTAACGTAGTCGATCCAGTTGGAGCAGGAGATGGTTTTGCTGCAGGAGTACTTTCTGGATTTCTCGATGGCCTATCTATTGGAGATGCCGTGAAACGAGGCTGCGCGATTGGTGCTATGGTTGCTACCATAAACGGTGATATAGAAGGACTACCGGACAGGCGTGAATTGGAGAAATTTACTCAGTCAAACGTAAGGGACGAAGTTAATCGTTAGTTTTTAAAAAGGAAGGGAATGTCTAATGAGTACATTGCAAAAGATCTTAGATCACAAATTAATCGCTATTATACGCGGAGCACACCCTGAGGATACATTAAGCATTGTTCGATCTTTATATGAAGGGGGGATACGAGTCGTTGAAATCACGATGAATTCCCCGAAAGCGCTATCTGCCATTGAGATGGTTGCTGATAAATTTGGTAAAGAAATGGCCGTAGGTGCAGGAACTGTTTTGGATCCAGAATCTGCTCGCAGTGCCCTTCTTGCAGGTGCGCAATTTATTCTATCTCCGACGATGAAGCCTGAAACGATTCGGATGACAAAAAGATATGGTGCGGTGAGTATTCCTGCCGCATACACTCCGACTGAAATTTTGGAGGGTTATGAACAAGGCGGGGATATTATTAAAGTTTTTCCGGCAACGACTTTAGGTCCGCAGTTTATCAAGGATATTAGGGGACCACTGCCGCAAATTCCTTTATTGCCAACAGGCGGTGTGGGCTTAAATAATATGAAGGACTATCTTGCTGCCGGTGCTGCAGGCCTCGGAATTGGCAGTTCTCTTGTGAATACAAAAGAGGAAATAACAGAGGAGTATTTAATGCGTTTATCTGAAAAAGCAAAGCAATTTACATTAGCAGCCAATAACTAATACTACTATTAAATGGAGAGTGTTCATTATGAAAATAACAGGTTATGAATTATTCACAGTCCAACCACGCTGGTTATTCTTAAAAATTGAGACAGATGAAGGTATTGTTGGTTGGGGAGAGCCGGTCATCGAGGGTAAAGCGGCAACAGTAAAAGCTGCAGTTGATGAGATGATGACTTATTTAGTAGGTAAAGATCCTTTAAGAATTGAAGATCATTGGAATGTTATGTACCGAGGTGCCTTTTACCGAGGTGGCGCTATTTTAATGAGTGCTATTGCTGGTATTGACCAAGCTCTCTGGGATATCAAAGGTAAATATTTCAATGCACCAGTTTACCAGTTACTAGGAGGAGCGTGCCGTGATTCGATCAAGGTGTATTCATGGATTGGCGGAGATCGCCCAAGTGATACAGCCCGAGCTGCGAAGGAATGTGTAGAAAGAGGGTTCCAAGCGGTTAAAATGAATGGAACCGAAGAATTACAATACATTGATTCCTATGACAAGGTTGATAGATTACTAGAAAACGTGGCAGCTGTTCGTGATGCCGTTGGTAGAAATATTGGAATTGGTATTGATTTTCATGGCCGTGTACATAAACCAATGGCAAAAGTATTGGCTAGAGCCCTTGAAGAATTTAATCCTATGTTTATTGAAGAACCAGTCTTGCCAGAGAATAATGAGGCACTAAAGGAAATTGCTTCGTTAACTTCGATTCCGATTGCAACTGGTGAGCGTATGTTCTCTAGATGGGATTTTAAACCGTTATTACAAGGTGGATACGTAGATATTATCCAACCTGACTTATCCCATGCAGGCGGTATTACCGAATGTAAAAAAATTATTAGCATGGCTGAGGCATATGATGTTGCCGCTGCTCCGCATTGTCCATTAGGCCCTATCGCTTTAGCTGCATGCTTACAAGTAGATGCCACTGCACATAATGCGTTTATCCAAGAACAAAGCTTGGGAATTCACTATAACCAAGGCAGTGATTTATTAGACTATCTAAAGGATCGAACTGTCTTTGATTATGAAAACGGTTATGTGAAAATTCCACAAGGACCAGGTCTTGGTATTGAAGTGAATGAAGAGTTTGTTCGGAAAATGGCAAAAGAAGGTCACCAATGGCAAAATCCAGTATGGCGCCATCGTGATGGCAGCGTAGCTGAGTGGTAATTCTCTTTTTTGAATGGGTTGAAAAATGTTCTAGTCTGATCCACTATCAAAAACCATGCTGTTGTCCAGCATGGTTTTAATGCGTCTGGTATGATTCCCTGATACGCTGCCATCAAGGTATGAGTCTGTGCTAATTAAAAGGACCCCTGACTATTGTTGAGGTGCGGAAGGAGTTGAAATACTTTGTAATGCCTGTTCTGCCTCATTTGCATATTGATTTTGTACTGCAAGATCCCCTAAAGCAACCATTCCCACTATTTGTCCATTTTCAATTACCGGCAATCGGCGAATTTGCTGCTGTGCCATCAAATCTGCTGCTTGATGAACATCCATATCAGGTGTACCTTGTACGATTTGCTGTGCAGTCATGACTTGAGACACTTGTGTTTTTGCATTTTCTCCCTGTGCTGTCGTACGAAGGGTGATATCCCGATCCGTTACAATTCCAACCATTTGTCTGCTGTTATTTACTACTGGAATCGCTCCAATATTATATTCGCTCATTAACGCTGCAGCTTCCTGTACGGTCTGTGTTTCGTTAACTGTAACAATATCTGCTGTCATAATATCTCTTAATTGTGCCATGGAAATACCTCCAATTATATTTCTCCTCTATAGGATGGGGAACATTAGCGAAATTATTAATGGTATTTTTATACAAATATTGATTCAGTTGCTTGTCATTTCCAGTCACTCACATCATGGGGATTTTTAATGGAAAAACCTTAGAGATAATGGAAAAACTAAACCATATTTTGTGCATTCGTTGACGGAGCAATCTGCTCAGAATAAGATGTGGAAAAAAGGGTCAAATCGGAATGACTGACGGAAAAAACATCATCGAAGGCAATTTTGACAGCGCTATCATTGTATCGTCCCATTCAGGGAAAGGGGAAGCAAGCTTACATAAGCTTCAATATAAAAAATAGATGGAGAGCGAGGAGAAACAGTGAAAAACGTGAAAAAGGGATTTTTGTGGCTGGTTTTCTTTTTGGGCATCTTTGTAGTGGGGGTATCACCTAACACAAGCTATGCCAAACAGCCAGAATCATCTTATTGGTATCCCGAGCAATTATTGAATTGGACGCCGGAGAACGATCCGGATGCTGTGTTTAACCGCAGCCAAGTTCCATTGGGCAAACGGGACGTGTTATACAAAGTCAATGATCATGCCCAGTCAGAAGCAAAGGTAGTCGCTTTGTCTGCACTCAATCCCACAACGAGTGGCGTACCGTCCCAAGGCGGGAAGGAATTTTTGGCGAATACGTTCAGTTATTGGCAATACGTCGACATCATGGTGTATTGGGCAGGTTCTTCCGGTGAAGGGATTATCGTGCCGCCAAGTGCGGACGTCATTGACGCTGCCCATAAAAACGGCGTGCCGATTTTGGGAAATGTTTTCTTCCCTCCAACCGTCTATGGAGGAAAGGTTGCGTGGCTGAACCAAATGTTGACGCAACGGGAGGATGGCTCTTTCCCTGCGGCGGACAAGCTGCTTGAGGCGGCACGCTATTACGGATTTGACGGCTGGTTTATTAATCAGGAAACCGAAGGCGGAGATGCCAAGACCGCTCAAAAAATGAAGGAATTCCTCATCTATCTTCAGCAGCATAAGAGTGAAGGCATGCATATCATGTGGTACGATTCGATGACCAAGGACGGAAGGGTTAGCTGGCAAAATGCGTTGACCGATCAAAACAGCAGCTTCCTGCAGGATGGAGGGTCACGTGTTTCCGACAGTATGTTTTTAAACTTCTGGTGGCGCAACCAGCAGTCTTCTGTTAATAAAGCTCAGGAAATCGGCAGAAGCCCGTATGATTTGTTTACTGGGATTGATGTGGAAGCAAATGGGACAAGCACGAACGTTCCTTGGGATGGGATTTTCCCTGAGGGGAAAGCGCCATTAACTTCATTAGGCATTTATCGCCCGGACTGGGCCTTTAAAACGGCTGAGACCATGGAAGAGTTTTATCAGAAGGAAAATGAATTCTGGGTTGGAAAGTCCAAAAACCCTGCAGCTACAAGTAATAACGGGACATGGAAAGGGATGGCCCACTACTTTACCGCTAAAACCGCGATCGAGGAGCTCCCTTTTGTGACGCACTTTAATACCGGAAGCGGCAAGTTTTTCGCTGCAGATGGAACGACAGTAAGCAATCAGTCCTGGAATAACCGCAGTCTCCAGGATCTCCTTCCGACCTGGCGCTGGCTGAAAGAGGGCGGGCAGGCTGTTGACGTCGATTTCGATTGGGATACAGCCTATTACGGCGGCAGCTCGTTGAAGCTTTCAGGAACGATCGAGGCAGACAACCCAACACATATCAAGCTTTATAAAACCAATCTGCCGATCCAAAAGGATACGGAAATCTCGCTGACATACAAAACAGATTTGAAAAAGCCAAACATGAAACTGGGAGTCAGCTTTACAGACAAGCCCGACCAATTTGTGTTTTTTGATGTGAAAAAACGAACGGATCAACCGTGGACGACGGATTCATTCAAACTAAAAAAATACAGCGGTAAAAACATCGCAGCCATTTCGCTTTTGGTTGAAAGTGACCAGGATGTGAAAGATTTTACGACCCATATCGGAGAAATCAAGGTTTATAACAAACAGGAAAAGCACAATTCCATCCATGCTCCGAACGATGCAAAGGTAAATAAAGTCGAGTTTAAGAAAGGAATCTACGCGGACGTTGCCCTTGCTTGGAAGCCGTCTGATTCCGATGTGAGCCACTATGAAATTTATCGCAAGCTGCCGAACAATGAAAAAGAGTTTGTTGGTGCTACCCCTAACAAGGTGTATTACTTATCCAATCTGAAGAGAAGCGAGAAGGAAAGCAGCACCACGTTGGAAATTGTTGCGGTGAACAAAGAGTTCAAGCGCAGCGAGCCGACAAAGGTTACCTTCGATTGGCCGTCCTATCCAAAGCCGGAAGCTGATTTCGGTGCCGATCAAACGGTAGCGGCTCCGGGGAAGGAAATTCATTTTCTTAATCGTTCATCCGAAGTAACAGAAGAAGTGGAATGGCATTTTGAAGGTGGAACTCCAGCAGTGAGTAAGGAGGAAAATCCGGTCGTCACCTATGAAAAAGAAGGCGTCTACTCGGTTACCCTGATCGCGAAAAACAGCGAGGGTGAAAGTGTCCTGACAAAAGAAGCGATGATTACCATTTCTGAAGCAGCCAAGGACATTAAAAATGTGGCATTGAATAAGACCGCGATTGCCAGCGGACAATGTGCTCCGAGTGAAGCGGCGAAGTATGCGTTCGATGGCAAGGACAACAGTAAATGGTGTGCATTGGGGAATGCTCCTCATTGGCTGCAGGTGGATCTGGGCGACCAGTTTGCCCTTTCCAAGTTTGTCATTCACCATGCACAAGCGGGCGGGGAACCGCAAGCCTTCAACACTCAAGCCTTTAGGATTGAAGTAAGCACGGATGGAGTTAATTGGACGGAAGCTGTCAAGGTGACCGACAATACAGCGGCGGTTTCAGAACACAGCATCGCGTTAACAAACGCACGCTATGTCCGTTTATGGGTGGACAAACCAACCCAAGGCGGCGATACGGCCGCAAGGATATTTGAATTTGAAGCCTATGGATTTCTGAATCCATAACCATGACCAAGTGGCCATGGGGACGGTTCCGCTGGCTTTTTCCAGGTGAACCATTGGCGAAAAGTTATAAGAACCGTCCCGGCGACTTAAGGGGGCAGCCCTCATTGCAGAGAAAGCAATGATGTCTGCCCCCATTTTTCATGAACTATTTTTAGATACACTGTAAAATCCATAGGACTTACTAGTAATCTATTGCTCGAAAATCCTAGCTTGTTAAAATGAAATCAAAGAAAATGATAGCGTTTTCGTAAAACTGAAATAAAGGAAAGCGGGTAGGATTCAATGAAAAAAACTGCACATATTATCTCCCATTCCCATTGGGACAGGGAATGGTACTTGCCTTTTGAACAGCACCGTTACTATTTTATCAAGCTGATGAATGAGTTGATCGACCAGTTCAAAAAAGAAGGAAATGATTTTCAATCGTTCCATCTCGATGGCCAGACGGTTCTTTTAGAGGATTACTTTGCCGTTCATCCGGAAAACCGGGAGATTGTCAAACAATTAATCGAACAGAAAAAGCTGCATATCGGACCATGGTATGTGCTTCAGGATGCTTTTTTAACAAGCTCTGAAGCCAATGTCCGGAACCTGCAAATCGGTTTACATGATAGCAAAGCCTATGGGCATGTCTCAAAAATTGGCTACTTTCCTGACACGTTTGGCATTTATGGGCAGGCGCCCCAGCTTTTAAAGCAAGCGGGGATTGATACGGCGGCCTTCGGAAGGGGCGTCAAACCGACCGGCTTTAATAACACCGTGTCGGATTCTCCTGATTATGAATCTCCTTATTCTGAGATGATCTGGAAAGCACCGGACGGCTCGAACGTATTAGGTATTCTTTTTGCTAATTGGTACTCGAACGGCAATGAAATCCCGGCGGATGAAGCGGAAGCGAAGAAATTTTGGGATGTAAAACTCCGCGATGCTGAAAAGTATGCGTCCACCCATCAGTTATTGTTTATGAATGGAAGCGACCACCAGCCACTGCAAAAAACGATTCCGCAGGCGATTGAAACGGCAGCCAGTTTATATCCTGATTACACCTTTAAGCATTCCAGTTTTGATGAATATACAGAGGCGTTAAAAGAAGCACTTCCTGAGAAGCTGCAGGTCATTGAAGGCGAATTGCGCAATCAGCGGACCGATGGCTGGTCGACGCTTGTTAATACCGCTTCCAGCCGGATTTATTTGAAGCAATGGAACAACCACTGTCAAACCCTTTTGGAAAAAATCGCCGAGCCGCTCGCGAGCATGGGCTTTTTAGCAGGCGGGATCTACCCAAGGGAATATCTCCGCTTCATGTGGAAATCCTTGATGAAAAATCACCCGCATGACAGCATTTGCGGCTGCAGCGTGGATGAAGTACACCGTGAAATGGAGACCCGCTTTGAAACAGTTTCGCAAATGGGCGAGGTGTTTGTATCGGAGCAGGCAGCAGAGCTTGCCGGTAAAATTGATACCTCGGGCGCACCAGAGGGCGGAATTCCCCTTGTTATCATGAATACAACGGGGTGGAACAAGGAAGAAGTCGTCACAAAAACAGTGGATCTGGAAAAGGTGTATTTTTCACAAATGCATTTTGAAGACATTCCAATCTATTTACAGGATAAAGAATTACCGGCCTACAAGCTGACCGATCAAGCCGGCCATACTATCGAAAGTCAGCTGGAAAGCCCTGTGGTGGAGTTTGGCTATGATTTACCGGATGACAAATTCCGCCAGCCGTTTTTTGCCAAGCGGGCTAAGGTTTCCTTCTTTGCAGAAAATGTACCGGCTTTCGGCTACAAGACCTTCTATCTTATTCCGCAAGAACAGCCGGCCGGAGAGCGTCCAGAACACGCGGCGGAAGGCGGCATGGAAATCGAAAATGAATATGTTCACCTCCTGTTTCATGAGGATGGTACCTATGATTTAACGAATAAAGCAACCGGCAGGACCTTCCATCGTCTCGGTATTTACGAGGACACAGGGGATGTCGGCAATGAATATATGTTCAAGGAAGCAAAAGGACAGGAGCCGATGACGACAAAGGATGTCCCGGCCGTATTCCGTTTCCTTGAAAAATCACCGCTTCGAACTGAGCTTGAGTTTACGCATACCTTAACCATTCCGGTTTCAGCGGACGACCGATTGGCGATCGAACGGAACCGCTTGATTTGGCATAAGGAAAGGGAAGCAGGCAGATCGAAGGAAATGACGACTATTACACTAAGTACCGTTGTGACTCTCGAAAAAGGAATGAAGGGGCCGGCTTTCAAGCTGACCATGGACAATCAAGCAACGGACCACCGCCTGCGTGTCCTTTTCCCGACTGGATTGCAGACGGAAACACACCAGGCCGACAGTATTTTTGAGGTTGTGACCCGCCCGAATACACCGGAAAAAGAATGGGAAAATCCAAGCTTCTGTCATCATCAGCAGCGCTTCGCCAGCATTAATGATGACGAATTGGGCTTAACCGTGGCCACGGACGGCCTTCAGGAATATGAAATCCTTCCAGCGGATGGAACGATTGCCCTCACCGTCCTTCGTTCGGTTGCCGAGCTTGGCGACTGGGGCTACTTCCCGACACCGGAGGCCCAGTGCATCGGGATGCAAACAGCCGAGTGGCAAGTGCTCATGCATGAAAAAGATGTGATTGCGTCAAACGCCTTTGTGGAGGCGTATCAATATAAAGTTCCCCTTCAGGTTATTCAGACCAGCGCCCATGAAGGGACCTTGCCAGCTGACCATCAGTTTGTGAACCGGGAGTCCGAGGGCCTTGCATGGTCATCGATGAAAGTGGCGGAAGAATGTGATGACGTGATGATTCGCTGGTTCAATCCGGCGCCGACTAGTAAAAGTTTTACGGCATCCATCCCCGCCCAGACGGAGTTTACATCTTACAAGAGTACGATCCTTGAAGAACAAACCAATGATTCTAGCGAGCAGTATGAAGTCGCAGGCTATGAAATTATTACACTAGGTTTTCAACATAAGCGATAGGAGAGGGAAAAATGACAGCAGTAATTCCAGAATCGATGCAAAAACTGATCCAACATGTAAAGGAATGCTTTCCTGGGGATGAAAAATTACACGTTATGTTTGAGCAATGCTTTGTTAATACGTATACCACGACACTGAAAAAGCTGGAAGACGGAAAAACCTTTGTCGTCACCGGTGACATTCCGGCGATGTGGTTAAGAGACTCTGCAGCACAAGTGCGCCCCTATTTGCTGGCTGCAGAGGAGGATGAGGAGCTGGCCGAATTACTCGAAGGAGTGATTCGCCAGCAATTCGCCTTTATCCTGCATGACCCTTATGCCAATGCGTTTAATGAAACGGAAAATGGCAGGGGGCATCAAACCGATCTAACCGACATGACTCCCCATATTTGGGAACGGAAATACGAAATAGACTCGTTATGCTATCCAATCCAGCTCGCTTATCTGTTTTGGAAGTCAACCGGCCGTACGGCTTATATAAAAGAAACGTTCCAAACGGTTTTGGAGACGATTATCCAGGTTTGGAGAACGGAGCAGGATCATGAAAATAAGTCTCCTTACCGGTTTGAACGGGCCGATGTGCGCCAGTCCGATACCTTGACCCGTGAAGGAAAAGGAGGGCGTGTGGTTCCGACCGGAATGACCTGGAGCGCCTTCCGCCCAAGTGATGATGCCTGCACATACGGATACCTGGTCCCGGCGAATATGTTTGCCGTTGTCGTGTTAGGGTATGCGGCGGAAATGTGTGAGATGGTGTTACAGGATTCTTCCTTAAAAGAAGAGTGCTTAAAGCTTCGTGAGGAAATCAGGCAGGGGATTGAACAATATGCGAAATTGGACCATCCGATCTATGGAGAGATGTATGTCTATGAAACCGATGGGGAAGGCCGCGTTAACTTAATGGATGACGCCAATGTGCCAAGTTTGCTTGCGGCGCCGTACTTAGGGTATCAGTCATTTGAGGATGCGACGTATCTCAATACAAGAGAGTTCCTTTTGAGCAGGGATAATCCTTATTTTTACGAGGGTAAATATGCTAACGGCATTGGCAGCCCGCATACACCGGATCACTATATTTGGCATATTGCTCTTGCCATCCAGGGGATGACCGCGGTAAGTGATGCGGAAAAACAGGAAATTTTGGCTTATTTTAAAAACACCGATGGCGGGACGAATTTTATGCACGAAGGCTTTAACGCCGACTGTCCGGAGGAATTTACAAGAGATTGGTTCGCGTGGGCCAACACGATGTTCAGTGAATTCGTGCTGAGTTTAACCGGGAAAGCTGTTAAAGGAAGTCCGCTTTATCATCATTTAATGAAAAATAACTAGTTTTATTGGAAAGGGTGGTGCCGTATGAAAAATGGTTCATGGATGATTGTTGTTTGTGAATGGATATGGAGGGTGATCACAGCAAATCTATGCTGGATTGCCTTAACCGCCTTGGGACTCGGGGTATTTGGCTTTTTCCCGGCAACGGTTGCCCTGTTTACGATTGTCCGTAAATGGCTGAGAAAAGATACCGATGTACCTGTTTGGAAGACGTTTAAGCAGGTGTATTTTAAAGAATGGAAGAGAAGCAACGGAATAGGCCTTGTTTTTTACAGCATCGGCCTTTTTCTTTTTATTGATATCAGGATTACAGAGTCCTTCATGTCGGGTGTGTTTGCCAGCTTCCTTTCGGTTATCCTGTACATCCTGTTGATCATCTTACTATTGGCAGCCGGCCATTTTTTTGCCGTCTATGTCCATTATGAGCTTTCAAGTCGGGAATACATCAAACAGTCCTTTCTCGTCACCTTAACAGGGCTGCCTTCCATCATCTGGATTGGCGCTGGTTTTTTTGTGATTGGCTACCTGATCAATCAGGTTCCCGGCCTCATCCCGTTTATTTCTGCGGTGGCTCCTGCCTATTGGATGATGAAGGTTTGTCTTAACCGGTTTGCTCGTTTGGAAAGGGTCTGTTAAAGGTAAATGGCCGCGGCGATTTCCGATTCGCTGATAAACGTGTGAAATTCGCTGATAAAAGCGCCGGATTCGCTGATAAAATCCAAAAATTCGCCGATAAAACATAAATATTCGCCGATAAATCTATCAAACTAGTTTTTCTGGTGCTTTTATTTCGCAGTTTGTAGTTAAAAACAAAGAAAAAAGGGGAAATACAAGTGGAACTGTACCTCAAGGGGGACATATCTGCGGTCACGGATGGTCTCGAGCTTGTTTCTAAACGATTAAAGATTCAACTTTCTACTGATGGATACCCAATACAAGTCAAACATCAGCAAGGACCGTTAAGGGTTGTGAATAAAAACGGCCACGGAGAAATTTCATTCGAAAAGCCGATTCATTTTTTCCGGGCGCTTGGCTTGTGGCTGGAGAATTTTCAAAAAAACAATGAATTCGATATCACCGAGAATCCCCAGTTCAACATGAGCGGCGTGATGCTGGATGCGTCAAGAAATGCGGTTCCTACCGTTGCTGACGTAGAGAAGCTTCTCCAGCACATGGCCGTCATGGGATTAGACACCCTCATGCTTTATACGGAGGATACGTACGAGGTGAAGGAATATCCTTATTTTGGATATATGCGTGGAAGATATACATTTGAGGAGCTGCGGGCCTGTGATGAATATGCCGAAAAGCTCGGGATTGACATGATCCCTTGCATTCAAACCTTGGGCCACTTGCGGGAAGCTCTGAAATGGAACTATGCCGCAACGATCAGAGACACCGATGATATCTTACTCGTGGATGAGCCCCAAACGTATGAGTTTTTAGAGAGCTGTCTAAAAGCGGCTTCCGGGCCATTTCGAACCAAACGGATTCATATTGGGATGGACGAGACGTTTCAGCTGGGCCTAGGAAAATATTTGGAGAAGCATGGCTATGAAAACCATATTGAACTTATGAACCGGCATCTCCAAAAGGTGGTCTCCATTACCGATAAGCTCGGTCTGAAACCGATGATTTGGAGCGATATGTACTTCCCGCTGTTTGCCGAAAACAGCCCTTATAAGGATGAAAACGGCCGCATCCGCCAAGAAATTCTTGAAGGGATTCCGGATGTTGAGCTTGTTTATTGGAACTATTACCGGAAAGAACAAGAAGTATATGAACGAGATTTTCAACATCATAAGCTGCTCGGCTCCACGCCGATTTTTGCCGGCGGGGCTTGGACATGGAATGGACTGGTGCCGAACTATGGCAAGGCGATTGCGACCACGGTGGCGGGACTGGCCGCCTGTAAACAGGAAGGGATCGGCGAAATCTTTGTCACATTGTGGGGGGATAACGGGGCCGAAACGCCGTTTGCAACAGCCTACCCGATCTTGCAATTATTTGCCGAGCACACTTACCAAAAGGACGTGTCTATTGAAAAGGTGGCCGAGCGTTTTGAATTTTGCGGTGAGGGGCATTTTGCCGATTTTATGAATTTGAAATTATTGGATGAAACACCGGGTGTCATGGAAGATAACATGAATACCTCGATGACGTCGAAAGTCCTCTTATACCAAGATAGTTTAATAGGTTTATATGACGAGAATGTCCGCGGCCTTTCTTTAGGGGAGCACTATCAGCAGCTGGTACCCGTGCTTGAAAAAGCCAAACGAGAAAATCCAGCTTGGGAAGCTCTGTTTGATTTTTATGAACAGCTAGCGAGGGTGCTGGCTGACAAAGCGGAAATCGGCCTCAAGATCCTAGCAGCGTATCAGAACAACGATTTTGAACAAATGAAATCCATTCTTATGATTGTGGATCGAATCCAAGTGAATGTGGATCTATTAAGGCAAAAGCACCGAGATATTTGGTTTTCAGCGTATAAGCCATTTGGCTGGGAAGTAATCGATATTCGTTATGGCGGTGTGATGACCCGGATGGATTCTGTCAAATACCGGATTCAGGAGTGGCTTGAGGGAAGGATTCCCCGGATCGAGGAATTGGAAGAAAAACGGCTGCGCCATGATGGGCCATGGGAAATCGTGGAGGGGCTAGTAGGCGGTAATGTCTACCATCGGATCGTCACGGCTGGCAACTTTTCATTATAAAAACTAGTGATAACGAGGTGAAAGCATGTTCTTAACAGAAAGAAAATTTGAAGAGCGCATCAGGGAGTTAGAGGGTTACCGGTACCGGGACTTGACGGCGATCAACTCATTTTTCGCCCAGGAGGATGATGGTTCGATTGGTGCCTATCCACCTACTGTGTATGATGAACAAAAGGTGATGAATATCGGCGACTACTGGAAAGGCCGCGATCGCTATATTTGGCTTCATGCTGAGATCGATACTCATTTGTCCTATGCCGATCAGCAGATTGTCGGTCTATTCTCGTTTGGAAAAACGGGCGGGGGCAATAATTCAGGCTTTGAGTCGCTTCTATTTGTCAATGGCAAACCCTATCAGGGGGTCGATTCCAATCATGAAGAAGTGCTCTTCGATGACGAAACGGCCAAGGGGCCGATGAGTTTGGATTTCAGGCTCTGGTCAGGACTTGAGGGTGGAGGAATTCCGACAGAAAATGAATTTAAACTGAAAATGGCCGCGATTGGCTGGCTGGATCGCCGGGTAGATCATCTCTATTACACCCTTTTAGCCGCGTATGAAGTATTAAAGGAAACAAGTGAATCAGAATCCGCCTATACTGTTTTGAAAAAGTTGATTTCAGACGCGCTTCAGTTTATTAATTGGACCGAGCCCGGCAGCCCTGAATTTTATCAGTCCTGTTATGCGGCGGAGGAAAGTCTGACGGAGGCGATTCAGTCCTTCACCAAAACTTCAGACATCACCATTCATACTGTCGGCCATACCCATATTGATGTGGCCTGGCTTTGGCGGTTAAAAAATACACGGGAGAAGTCTGCTCGTTCTTTTTCAACGGTCTTGCATTTAATGAAGCAATTCCCTGAATATTTATTTCTGCAAACACAGCCTCAGCTCTATGACTATATCAAAACGGATTATCCTGAGATTTACGCTCAAATAAAGGAACGGGTGGCAGAAGGTAAATGGGAAGCCGGCGGCGCGATGTGGCTTGAGTCGGACTGTAATATTCCGAGCGGCGAATCGCTTGTCCGCCAAATCCTGCACGGGAAGAACTTTTTTAAAGAAGAGTTTGACGTCGATTGCGAATATTTATGGCTGCCGGACGTGTTCGGCTACAGCTGGGCGCTGCCGCAGATTTTAACCAAATCAGGCATTAAAACCATGATGACGACGAAAATTAGCTGGAATCAGTATAATCGGATGCCGCATGATACCTTTTACTGGAAAGGAATCGATGGTTCCGAGATTTTAACGCATTTTATTACGACGCCGGAGCCCTGGAATTCTCCGGACTCTTGGTTCTATACGTATAATGGCTTTATTACCGCGAAAACGGTGAATGGCACTTGGAAAGGTTATCGTGATAAGGATTTATCGAAAGATTTGCTTCTATCTTATGGATATGGTGATGGCGGCGGCGGTGTTAATCGGCATATGCTTGAAATGCGCCGCAGATTTGATGCGCTCCCAGGAATGCCGAAGGTAAAAACGTCGACAGCCGGAGAATTTTTTGAAAAGCTTCACGAGAATGTGGCTGAATCGGATGGCTATATCCATAAATGGGATGGCGAGCTGTACCTGGAGTACCACCGGGGCACGTATACCAGCCAGGCGTTTATGAAGCAGATGAATCGAAAATTGGAGCTCCTCTACCGACGGGCTGAATTTCTTACTTCATGGCTTTCTGAAAATGGCCAATGGATGGGAACAGACGAACTGAAAAATGGCTGGAAGATCATTTTGCGCAATCAATTCCATGATATTATTCCCGGCTCCTCCATCCATGAGGTGTATGAGGATGCCAAAGAAGAATACAAGGAAGCGCATGAGCTAGTTCGAAACGTGGAATCCCGTATCATTGAGCACGGAATCGAAAAGGATGACCGCTCTGTCGTGCTCTTTAATGCCACTCACCACCAGGGGAAGAAAAATGTGGCGGTCCAGCAATTTGCTGATTTTGCCGGAGGCGTTTGGAAAAACAGCAAGGGAGAAATTTTAACCCATCAAAAACGGGTTAATGGCTGGCTGATTGAAGTTGACACCCTTCCATCCTTTGGGGCGAAGACGTTATATTTTGAACCGGCGGCAGCCGTTCAGGAAACGAATTCGAATTTCAACTATCAGGACCGGAAATTGGAAACCCCGTATTACTTGGTTGAATGGAATGAATTTGGTCAACTGACGTCCCTCTTTGATAAGGAAGCAGGCCGTGGGGTTCTCGCTGAGAATCAAAAGGGGAATATCTTGCAAATTTTTGAAGATAAGCCTCTTGCCCATGATGCTTGGGATATCGATCTTTTTTATCAAGAAAAAATGGAAGAAATTCGTGATTTAATCAGTTTTGAAGTCTTGGAAAATGGGGAATTGGCGTTTACGATTCTTGCCCAGTGGACCTATCACCATTCTGAAATCACCCAGCGGATTGTCTTTTATCAAAATGACCGCCGCATTGATTTTGAAACAACGGTGGACTGGCATGAAAAGAGAAAACTGCTGAAGGCTGCCTTCCCAGTGGATATTCGCGCCACCGAGGCCACGTATGATATTCAATATGGAAATGTGAAGCGCCCGACTCATTGGAATACAAGCTGGGATATGGCTAAATTTGAAACGGTCGGCCATCAGTGGGCCGACCTGTCAGAACCAGACTATGGGGTAAGCCTGCTGAACGATTCCAAGTATGGCTACGACATTAAAGAACATATCATGCGGATTACCCTACTAAAATCAGCCATCCATCCTGATCCACAAGCAGATCAGGGAACCCATTCGTTCGTTTATTCGCTTTACCCGCATATCGGGGACTGGCGCAAAGCGAAAACGGTGGAAGCAGCGTGGGATTTGAACGATCCTGTTGTGGCTTCTGAAGGGAAATGGGCAAAGGAAGAGTCCTTCCTCGAAATGGATTCGGACCATGTTTGGATTGATGCGATTAAGCCGGCTTATGATGGCAACGGAATCATTATCCGCCTTCATGAATATGAAGGACGCAGGGGCAAGATTTCTTTGGATATTCTCGCAGGCATCAACACATGGGCAGAAACCAATTTGATGGAAGAACCTATTGGAGAGGCATCGGCATCGCCGATTGAGTTTGAAATCAAACCGTATGAGATTAAGACTTTTCGAGTTTTATAGGATTAGGCTGTGTTAATGGTGCTTCGTTATTAAAAGACACAAGAATGGACGTATGAATTGGCATACGTCTTTTCTTTATTTATCAAGGTTTCTGAGAAATCAGAGGGTCCGCCCGCACTTATCGATTGGTTTGGAATCAGGTTAATCACCCGAGTGGATAAATAGGCGGAAAAATTCCGCTTAATTCGTAATTATGATTAAAAAAGGCTTAAATAGCCGGAGAAATTCCGCCTATTGATTCGAAAAACGTGTCAATATGAGATTTTTCATTGCATAAGCGGAAAACCTTCCCTTATTTCCCCCAAAACGAGCTCCATTTTGCATTTAACCGGAAAAACTCCGCTTATTTTACTTTTACCAGGATCTTTCATCTGATTGTACTAAATTCTAAGATTTTTGCACTTAATCCCAAATTAGTCAACTATAATTAGGTCTCCTTTCCCTATAAAATAAAGGTATGGAAGTGCTTACATAACACTTGGAGGGAGGAGAAACATGAAAAAGATATTTAGCGATCTCTATAAAAATCGAGTTTGGCTGCTTATGGTGTTACCGGGAACAATTTGGCTGCTTCTATTTTCGTATTTGCCGATGTTTGGACAGGTATTGGCCTTTAAAAAGTTCCGAATTGATCCCGATGGATTTTTTGCCAGCGTCATGAATAGTGAATGGGTTGGCTTTGACAACTTCAAATATTTATTCAGTACAAATGATGCCTGGATCATTACCAGAAATACCATCCTCTACAATCTTGTCTTTATCGTATTAGGGCTGATAACGGCGGTTGCAACAGCCGTCTTGCTCAGTGAGTTAATCAATAAGAGGCTGTCGAAGGTTTACCAAACTTCTATCTTGTTCCCGCATTTTATTTCATGGGTTATCGGCAGTTATTTTGTCTTCACTTTCTTAAGTACGGAACATGGTTTGTTAAATCATATTCTGGGCTGGTTCCATGTTGACCCTATATCGTGGTATAGCGAATCGAAATATTGGCCAATCATTCTCGTATTCATGAGCATGTGGAAGGGCGTTGGTTACGGCAGTATCGTTTACTTAGCCTCCATCGTCGGGATTGACCGGACGTATTACGAGGCAGCGATGATTGATGGCGCTTCAAAATGGAAGCAGATTAAACATGTTACCCTGCCAATGCTTAAGCCATTAATGATTATCCTGACCATCATGAATATTGGGCGGATCTTCAACTCGGATTTCGGATTGTTTTATCAAGTGCCAAGAGATTCGGGAGCTCTCTATGGGGTGACCAATGTCATTGATACCTTCGTATACCGGGGTCTGATGAATCTGGGGGATATCGGCATGAGTACGGCTGCAGGTCTATACCAATCGGCTGTTGGATTTATCCTCGTGATCATTACCAATTACATTGTCCGTAAAGTGGATGAGGAAAGTGCCTTGTTTTAATGTTCATTTCTTTAAGAAGGGAGGAAAAGTCGCCCGGCGGCTATTGATATGCCAAAACTAGAACAAACCCAATCAACGCTTCTTGTTTCAAAACCAGTAGAAGAAATTAACGAGGGGAAGCCTAAGGTTGTTAGGAAGAAGTATCGGAACCCTCAACATATGCATCCAGCCGCAAATGCTATTATTAGTGTGCTGCTTGGGATTCTTGCATTTACGTGTATCTTTCCTTTTATCTATGTCATTATCATTTCGTTTACAAGTGAGGAAAGTATCGTCAGGAACGGTTTTCAATTGATCCCGAAGGAATGGAGCTTGGATGCTTATCATTATCTCTGGGGGATGAAGGAGTCCTTTTTCCGCTCCTATGGTGTCACGATTTTTATTACCATTGTCGGTACCATCATCAGTGTATTCATGATTACCTTTTATGCCTACGCGATTTCAAGACCGCAATTTAAGTATCGCAGATTTTTCACATTTCTCGCATTCTTTACGATGCTTTTCAGTGGCGGACTGGTGCCGACTTACATCGTGGTCACCCAGTTCCTGCATTTGAAAAATTCCGTTTGGGCACTGATCCTGCCCCTTGCGATGAATGCGTTTTATATTATCATTATGAGAACCTTTTTCTTAAAATCCGTTTCTGAATCGATTTTGGAATCGGCAAGAATCGATGGGGCAAGTGAATGGAGAATCTTCTTCCAAATCATCTTCCCACTTTCTTTACCGGGAATTGCCACCATTGCCTTGTTCAGTACATTGGGTTATTGGAATGACTGGTTTACGGCCTTGCTTTATATTGATAATCCTAATCTGGTGCCGCTTCAAGCTTTACTCATGAAAATTGAGGCAAATCTTGAATTTATGAGAAAAAATATGGATGTCGCTATCATGCAGTCAAGTTTATTTGATACGATTCCGCAAGAATCAGCCAAAATGGCTATGGTTGTAATCGCCACCTTACCGATCGCAGTCTCGTACCCGTTCTTCCAAAAGTACTTTATTAGCGGACTGACGATTGGCGGCGTTAAAGAATAATCAACAGAAAGAGGAGAAGAGGAATGAAGAAAAAGAAGTTAGGCATTATGCTCGCAACCCTACTGGCAGCCGGAACCCTTCTATCTGCCTGCACCAGCAAAGACAGTTCCACATCAGAAAAGGGCGGTAAAGATGGACAGCCTTATGAAATTAATTGGTACACGATTGGAACTCCGCAAAAAGATACTGAAAAAGTTTTTGCAGAAGTCAACAAGTACACAAAGAAAAAAATCAATGCCACAGTGAAAATGACGCAAATTGACTGGGGAGATTGGGATCAAAAATCACAGGTGATGATCAATTCAGGGGAACCGTTTGATATTATTTTTACCAATGGGACCTCTTACGTTCAAAATGCCCAAAAAGGTGCCTTTAAGGACATTGACGGTATGTTAGAAAAAGAGGGAAAAGAGCTTAAAGCAGCTCTCAACCCGGCCCTGTTAGAAGGAATTAAGGTCAATGGAAAAATTTATGGCGTTCCTACGAATAAAGAGGCTGCCAGACAATCGGTTTATACCTTTAATAAACGCCTTGTAGACAAATACCACTTTGATCTTTCCAAAGTAAAAAGCTTGGAAGACCTTGAACCGATGCTGCAAACGATTAAAGAGAATGAACCTAGCGTCACGCCAATGGCAACATTCAAAGCCTATCTGCCATACGATTATATCTTTAATAATGAAATGCCATTTGCCTTTGCGATGGAAGGCGATCGGGACCATGTGATTAATCAATTTGAATCTAATTTAACTATGAAAACCTATAAAACTATGCATCAATATTATAAGGCTGGATTCCTTAAAGAAGATGCAGCGACAAGTAAAGACAGCTGGCCAATGGATGTAGAAAACTGGTTTGTCCGCATGGGTGATTCTCAGCCATATGCTGATTTATTATGGTCTCGCTCGGCTAAGTATGATGTGGTTTCTGTTCCGGCGGAAGATCCGATTACCATTAATGATTCTGTATCCGGTTCCATTCAGGCCATCTCAGCCACATCTAAGAATCCTGAGAAAGCAATGGAATTCCTGACACTGCTTAACACAGATCCATACCTACGCAACCTTGTTGACAAAGGGATAGAAGGCGTACATTACGAAAAGAATGACAACGGAACGATTAAAGACCTTCCAGCACGTATCGATCGTTATAATGTTCCATCTTATTCACTTGGAAACTTCTTTGTTTTGGATTTGTATGAAAATGACCCTAAAGATAAGTGGGCTAAATTCGAAGAGTTTAACAAATCTGCCAAAACTGCGCCAACCCTTGGTTTCCATTTTAACAGCGACCCTGTAAGATCTGAGCTTGCATCCATTACGAATATATCAAAAGAATTCTATCCGGCATTGGCAACAGGTTCTGTTGATCCAGAAGAGTACTTGCCAAAATATAATAAGAAGTTAAAAGAAGCTGGAATTGACAAGGTCCTAAAAGAAATTCAAAAGCAATTTGACGATTGGAAGAGCAAGCAAAAATAAGCACAAAAAAGTCAAGCTGGGTGGGAAATCTCAGCTTGATTTTATTTGAAACCGTAGTTTCCGGTGGTAGACTAGAAAAAACAATAAGTATCATTTGAGGACATCAAAATGGGATTAAGAAGAAAAGGACGTTTTACTCAAAGAATATTTAATAAACTATTCTTGGCATCATCTATCACTATTATTTTAACCATCATTGTTTTAATCGTTACGATTACGAACTATTACTCGGAAGTGATTGTTCAAAAAGAAGTGAACGTCAATACCAGAACGATGGAGCGGGTGGAGGATTATTTTTCCGCTAAAGATGCAGATATTAATCGGTCCAAAAGGGATTTTTATGTGAACGGGGAAGTCATTGATGATATGTCCTTTGCCCTTCAAAATGGGTATGCGAAATATTTGGAATACCGTCTCGACAAATTTTCGGAGGGCAAGTCCTTTGTACCGAATAATATTGATACGTATTTCAATGCCTATTTCGGTCAAGATAGCGATATTAATGCGATCAGTCTGCGTTCGTTGGAGACCCCAACTGTCGAATACCTGCTCATTTTTCAAAATTTACGATGGAATAAAAGCATCATCGATCCTTCCGGGCATTTAGGCAGCCTGTATCTATCAGAAGAAATTCCTAATCTTGGCAGGCATGGTATTCCACGAAGCAGGCAGCTAAGAGATACGTTTACCAAAAAGATTGTCGTTAACAATCCTGTGACCTTGAAAAAAATTGGTGAGATTACTATTTTTTATTCTACCAATCGTCTAGAAAAAATGGTCAAAAAGCGTGATGGAGTGCCTGCTTCCTTTTTTATCATGGATGCGGAAGGCGAAATTGTTTATTCCGTCAATAAGGGGGAT
This sequence comes from Bacillus sp. AFS073361, assembly GCF_002567005.1. Lineage (GTDB taxonomy): Bacteria > Bacillota > Bacilli > Bacillales > Cytobacillaceae > Neobacillus. The sequence continues at coordinate 7,526 of NZ_NUZU01000226.1, read as the reverse complement.
GTTCCCTTAGACATGATCAAACAGATAAAGCCGGAAACCAATGAGAAAAAAATAAAGTGGCGAAATGACCATTTCTATATCAGTACCATTGCGAACCAGGGGGATTATTCGTATATCAGTGTGATTCCCGATCGAGGGTGGCAAAAGCTGACCATTGTCAGAGGAACGATGTGGGGGGTCATTATCTTCTTCATCAGTATTTCCATTTTAATTTCCTATTCGTTTACTCGAAACTATTCCAGGCGTATTAATAAGATTGTTGCGATTATTCGGCAGGTGGAGAACGGAAATCTGGATGCCAGGATACCGGAATCCAAGCATGAGGATGAATTATCCAGGATTGCTGTTAATATCAATTCGATGTTAGATGAATTGAATAATTATATTGAACAATTTTACTTGCTAAATTTAAAGCAGCAGCAAGCGGAATTAAAAGCACTACAGGCCCAAATCGATCCTCATTTTTTATTTAATACGTTAGAGGCGATCCGGATGGTGGCTGTTGTAGAGGGTTCAAAAACGTCTAGTAAAATGATTTTCCATTTATCCAAGCTATTCCGCTACTCGTTAGAGTCAAAAGACACGGTGCCTTTGTATACAGAAATTGAATATGTCAATCAGTATTTAAAATTAATGCAATTTAAATTCCCAAACAAACTACAGGTTGATATTCATATACCTAGTGACGTGGAGCAAACACCTGTGCAAAAGCTCATTTTGCAGCCGATCATCGAAAATTATTTTGTTCATGGTTTTAGAAAAAACCGTACTGACAATGAGTTACACATTCGTGCCACTCAGCTTGGAGAAATGTTGGAAATCACAGTGGAGGATAATGGTAAGGGGATAACGGAGGAGGATCTTGCGATGATTGTCCAGCATCTTAATTGTGAAGAGGGAGATGAAATGGATTCCATTGGATTAAGAAATATCCATCAACGTTTAAAACTGAAATATGGAGATACATTCGGTATTTCTGTGAAAAGTATTAATGATAAGGGAACGATTGTGACACTCTCTATTCCAGTAAGAGGGACCAGCCATGTATAAGGTGCTTCTTGTGGATGATGAGCCATTAATTACGATCGGCCTTCAAGCCCTCCTGGATTGGGAGGACTATGGGTTTGAAATTGTGTCGCGTGCCGAGAGCGGGGAAGAGGCGCTTGCTTATCTTAAAGAACATCCAGTCGACCTCCTTATTACAGACATATTAATGGGAGAAATGTCCGGTTTAGATTTAATTGAGGAAGCGAAAAAAATCCAGCCGAAGGTGAAATGTATTATTTTAACGGGTTACCAAGAATTCGAGTATATTAAGCAAGGTCTGTTATTGGGGATTGAAAACTATTTAGTCAAACCAGTGGATGAGGAAGAATTATTAACGACCGTACAAAATGTAGGCCGGAAAATGAATGCCGTGTCGGGCGGTAATCAGGCACAGGAACCGTCCACCCTATTGGATAATACCTTGTGGCGGTTTTTGAATGGCGAGATTGAGAAGAACGACTGTCTGGAAAGATTGTCATTATATGATATCCAGTTTACTCAGCCGTATTATTCCGTTTCGATTTTAAGCTTTGAAAACTATGACAGTGTGGAGATTTTAAAGGAGCTCAGAACCTTTATTGAGGAACATTGCACAGCTGTTTGTTTATTCAGTCCCAATCAAGACTTGGTCATTATTTTAGGGAGCGAAAAGGAAAAGGACCTATATCGATATAACCAAGGTCTGGTCGAGCAGCTAAAGGATGAAGAAAGAGGGGCCGGTTTATTCTATTTAGCGATGGGAAAGCCGGTAAAAACGGTAGACGAATTAGAAGAAAGTTATATGAGAGCAAGGGAATATAGCTTATTGCAGTTATATTCATCCCCAAATGTACTTCTTTCCGAACATTTGACGATTGATAAGCATGAAGAATTAAAAAAACAGCAAGAATTTAAAGAAACGATTGTCAAGCAGCTATTAAAAGCAGAGGGAGAAGTTTTACAACGGATTGATTCATTTTTTCAGGATCTCACCAAGAATTCTAGCTTTATCTCCCCGCCAGCTGCCAGAAAATATATCTTTGATTTACTTTCTTATATCCATTATTCGCTGCAGCCGAACGATCTCTCCTATCATACAGCTGCCATCGAAAGAATCGCGTATAGCTCTGATATTGACGAGATGAAAGCCATTTTGAAGGAATATTGCCAGGAATTAATTTTTTCGATCCACAAACAAGTCAATAATCGAAGTCCGATTGTTCAAAATGTCCTTGATTATATCCATGCCCACTATGATGAAGGGATTTCGTTAAAAACATTGGGCCAGCAGTTTCATGTGAATGCCATCTATTTAGGGCAATTATTTCAAAAAGAAGTAGGGGCGGTTTTTTCAGAATACCTAAACCGATACCGATTGGAAAAGGCAAAGGAGCTCCTCAAAACCACCCATTACCGTGCAGGTGAAATTGGCAAAAAAGTCGGGTATTCGGATACGGCTTATTTCTATAAACAGTTCAAAAAAAGTGTGGGAACGACACCAAGTGAATGGAGAAAAATTAAATAACAGGATGGTGATCATCAATGATTAATCGTTTGCAAGAAGATAACCTTACCTATCGTTTTCCAACAAACTTTTGGTGGGGAAGTGCCGCTTCAGGCCCGCAAACGGAAGGCGCAGCGCTGGTGGATGGAAGAAAGCAAAGTATCTGGGATTATTGGTACAGCATGGAACCTGCTAGTTTTCATCATGGGGTGGGCCCGGAACATACATCGGATTTCTATCATCGGTTTAAAGAAGATATCCAGCTGATGAAAGAAACGGGCCATAACTCCTTTCGAACCTCGATTCAATGGTCACGTTTGATTCCGGATGGAACGGGTGAAGTAAACGGGAAGGCCGTTGCCTTTTACAACCAGGTCATCGATGAATTGATTGCTCAAGACATCGAACCATTTATGAATTTATACCATTTCGATATGCCGATGTGCATGCAGGAAAAAGGCGGCTGGGAAAGCCGGGAGGTCATCGACGCCTATGTGAATTATGCGGAGACCTGCTTTCGCTTATTTGGCGACCGTGTGAAATATTGGTTTACCTTTAACGAACCGATCGTCCCGGTTGAGGCCGGGTATCTATATAATTGGCATTTTCCAAATATAGTAGATTTCAAACGGGGGGCAACGGTTGCCCACCATACCATTGTGGCCCATGCGAAGGCAGTAGAAGCCTTTAGAAAAATGAATGTGGACGGAAAAATCGGCATTATCCTCAATCTCACCCCCTCTTATCCACGGAGCCAGGATGCCGAAGATGTGAAGGCTGCCCATATTTCGGATCTGTTCTTTAATCGCAGCTTTCTTGATCCGGTCACAAAGGGGGAGTATCCCCGTGATTTGGTTGATATTTTAAAAGAAAGAGACCTGCTTCCAGCCGTGGAGGCCGGTGATTTGGAAGTGATTAGAAATCATCCGATTGATCTATTAGGCGTGAACTACTACCAGCCGCGCCGTGTGAAAGCGAAAGAGAAGCCTGAGCCGGAGAATGCTCCGTTTATGCCGGAACATCTTTTTGATCCGTATATCATGCCAGGCAGGAAAATCAATCCGCACCGTGGTTGGGAAATCTGCGAGGAAGTGATCTATGATATTATGATTGACCTCCGTGACAACTATCGTAATCTGCCATTCTTTATTTCGGAAAATGGAATGGGTGTGGAAGGGGAAGAAAAGTTCCGTCATGCGGAAGGGTTTATTGAGGATGATTATCGGATTGAATTTATTCAGGAACACTTGAAATGGGTGCATAAAGCGCTTGAAGAGGGAGCGAATTGCTTGGGATATCACCTATGGACCTTCATGGATAACTGGTCATGGACGAACGCTTATAAGAACCGATATGGATTAGTGGAAGTAGATTTAAAGAACCATTTAACACGAACGGTTAAAAAATCAGGGAAATGGTATAAACAGTTATCTGAAAACAATGGGTTTTAACCATGAAATGGGCAGTGGATGAAAATGAGGTGAGTCGGATGAAAGCGTACATGGTATTCGATGTGGGCGGCACCTATATCAAATATGCTGTGATGGATCAAGAAGGAAAGAAATTAGAAAGTGGCAAGTTTCCGACTCCTTGTGATGGATTAGAAAGCTTCTTGCAGAAACTCAGCCAAGTAACAAAGGAATGTTCGAATTCATTTGAATTGCAAGGCATTGCTTTAAGTTCACCTGGTGCGGTAAATGGTAAAACGGGGTTTATTGGTGGTGCCAGTGCAATTCCATATATCCATGGAGTTTGTATGACTGACCTCTTAAGGGAGCGAACGGGTTTCCCGGTATCGATCGAAAATGATGCCAATTGCGCCGCTTTGGCGGAAGGATGGTTAGGTGCGGCAAAAGGCACGGGATACTATATTTGTATTGTCATAGGGACAGGAATTGGCGGCAGTATCGTCATGAACCAATCGATCTTACGCGGGGCTTCACTCCACGGCGGGGAGTTCGGTTACATGATTATGGGAACAGAGTCTAAAAATCCGCTTGATCAAACCTGGAGCAAGACCGCTTCGACCCATGCTTTAGTGGAGGAGGTCACCAGGAGAAAGTCACTGGCAAAAGGAACGTTGAACGGGGAAGAAGTATTTCGTTTGGCCGAAGAAGGGGACCCGATTGCGAAGGAGAGTATTGCAGAATTTTATAAAAAGCTTGCGATCGGAATTTATAATTTGAAATATGCCTTGGACCCGCAAAAAGTCCTCATTGGCGGCGGCATTAGCAAGCGGCTGGAAGTGATTGACGGGATCAATCGTGAATTGAAACGGTTAAAGGACGACATTTCAACGTTACATATAGAAGTACAAGCCTGTCAATTTGAAAACGATGCCAACCTAATCGGGGCATTGTTTCATTTCCTCAAGGACACAGGCCGGTTTGAAGAATTATAGATTAGGAGGAGCTGCGAATGCTTGGTGGAATTGAAGCTGGCGGGACAAAATTTATTTGTGCCGTTGGAGACAAAAAGGGAACGATTGTGGACCGAATTCAAATCCCGACCACTACCCCGGATGAAACGATTCCGAAGGTCATTGAATTTTGTAAAAAATATCCGATTGAAGCGATTGGAATTGGGTCGTTTGGTCCGATTGATGTTAACCGGGAAAGTCCCACATACGGGCACATCACGTCTACCCCAAAACCAGGTTGGAAGGATTATCCGTTTGTGCAAGGGTTTGAGGATGAATTTGGGGTTCCCATCGGATTTCATACCGACGTGAATGCCGCCGCGTTAGGCGAGGCAACTTTTGGTGCAGCCAAAGGGATGGATGGCTGTTTGTATATAACGGTTGGAACAGGAATTGGAGCAGGTGCACTCGTTCAGGGGCAGATGCTTCAAGGGCATTCTCATCCGGAAATGGGGCATATTTTGGTTAGGCGTCATCCGGAAGATCTATATAAGGGGCGGTGCCCGTACCATGGTGATTGTCTGGAAGGATTGGCGGCCGGTCCTGCCATTGAAGGGCGCTGGGGGCAAAAAGGAATAGAGTTAGTGGACAGAAAGGAAGTATGGGAATTAGAAGGCTACTATATCGCCCAGGCACTGATGCAATATATTTTGATTCTTTCACCGAAAAAGATTATCCTGGGCGGCGGCGTCATGAACCAGAAACAGGTATTCCCGTCGATCTACCAGCACTTGAAGGAATTTCTCCGTGAGTATGTTTCATTGCCGGAGCTGTCAGAATATATTGTAAGCCCTGGTTTAGGCAATGATGCCGGGATTACAGGGGCGCTTTTGCTGGCCGATCAGGCATTGACTAAAGAGCCATAAATCATATTAATAGAAGAAACGTGCCACCACGTTAAAGGGTGGTACGTTTTTTTGTTGCGGAAAAAGACTTTATTTTAACCAATGAATCTATGGTTTTGCCAATAGGAGGGAGGGAATCGTCCTGCTAAACTATTGGAAAGGCTTACATGGATACCGGTTTAGGACACGAAAGGGGGTGGAGGTTTTCAAAAATTTAGAGAACCTAAACGATTTTCGAAATATTTCTCACTTTAATCTATATAAATGTAAGGTATGTAAATTTTTAGGTTACATAAGGAGGAAAAAATGTTCGTTTTTAAAAAGTTGAAGTTGTTTTATCTTCCTTTTAAAAAGGATTTTATCTGGTCGTTGCTCTTTATGCTGCTTGTCGCTGCGATTACCGTCATCTATCCGGTCATTTTGCAGGTAACCATTGATGATGTCGTGCTTGGGCGGAAATATGACTGGGTGCCGTGGATTGCCTTGGGATTTATCGTCATCATGGGGGTAAAAGCCTTCTCAACCTTCATTCAGCATTATTTGGCAGATATGTTCGGTATTAAATCCGTGTACCTGCTCCGAAATGCTCTCTATGAAAAGCTGCAGCGGCTATCCTTCAGCTATTACGATAACGCAAAGACAGGGGATTTAATGTCCCGTTTGACTGCGGATGTGGAAGGTTTTCGCTTTTTTGTATCCTTCGGCTTTAGCGAGGTTCTTCGCTTTGTCATTGTCGTGGGGACCAGTCTTTGTGTGATGTTCTATTATTCCGTTTCCTTGACTTTGGTCACGATGATGTCCCTGCCTTTTTTAAGTGTGGTGGTTTATAAGTTCGATCGTGCCGTCCACCCGGCGTTCCGTGGGATTCGCGAATCGTTCGGCCGCTTAAATACCATGGTGCAGGAAAATATTAACGGGATTCACACGGTTAAAGCCCTGTCAAAGGAAAAGGAGGAAACGAAGCGTTTTAACTCCTCCAATCAGGAGTACAGGACCAAGCAGCTGGCTACGTCGGTGGTATGGTCGAAATATTTTCCGCTGATGGAGCTGATCGGCAATATTTCCGTTGTCGCCTTGCTGGCCTATGGCGGATTTCAAGTGATCAGTGGAGCGTTAAAGCCCGGGGAGCTAGTCGCCTTTTACAGTCTTGTTTGGTATATTATTTGGCCGATTATGAACCTGGGATTCACCATTAATATGTTCTCACAGGCAAAAGCTTCCGGCGAAAGGCTTCTTGAAGTTTTGGAAGCAGATGAATCGATTATGGATGGCGATGACATCAGACATAGCGGCAGAATGGCAGGAAAGGTGAACTTCGATCAGGTCACGTTCCATTATCAATCGGAAGAGGCGGCCGCACTTAAGGAAATCACCTTTTCCGCGCCTCCCGGAACAACGATTGGGCTTATTGGCGCAACTGGTTCTGGGAAAACCAGTATGATTCAGCTTCTGTCCCGTTTTTATGAACCGACGGCAGGGACGATTGTGATTGATGATCAACCGATTCAGGAATACGGGTTGAAAATGCTGCGTTCGCAAATTGGCGTTGTCTTACAGGAAACCTTTCTGTTTTCATCCACGATCAAGGCCAATATTGCGTACGGAAGACCAGATGCGGCGCTGGAGGAAATTATCGATGCGGCCAAACGGGCCCAGGCTCATGATTTTATTATGGAGCTGCCTGATGGATATGACACGAAGCTGGGGGAACGGGGAATGGGGCTCTCCGGGG
>NZ_NUZU01000225.1 GCF_002567005.1 Bacillus sp. AFS073361 | reverse complement strand
GGCTTAGCTTCTTAAAAGAAGCTAAAATAAATTGTTTGTTTGCACGATTTTGTTTGTTTAGTTTTCAAGGATCAATTACCCAATCGCCTTAAGGCGACTTTATAATCTTATCAAGTTATTCACTGAAAGTCAACAACTTTTTTAATTTATTTTTCTCACTGCGTCTGTCTCGCAGCAACAGATATTAATATACCACCATTCGAGAACAGGTGCAATAGTATTTTACGATTTTCCCTTAAAAATATCCAAAGTAATAATATTCTTACTCTTCCTCGTTATAAATATAAAAAAAGTGCCAGTAACATGGCACTTTTTTACGTATTATTTATGACGCATAAGCGGGAATAATAGTACGTCACGGATGGATGGAGAATTAGTAAGCAGCATAACTAAACGGTCAATTCCAATTCCTAATCCTCCCGTTGGCGGCATACCATATTCTAACGCTTCAACGAAGTCGTCGTCCATCATGTGAGCTTCGTCGTTTCCTTGTTCACGTTCTTTTAATTGCGCTTCAAACCGTTCTCTTTGATCAATCGGATCATTCAGCTCTGTAAATGCATTCGCATGTTCACGAGCAACAATGAACAATTCAAAACGGTCTGTGAAGCGTGGGTCCTCATCATTTTTCTTCGCAAGTGGTGAGATTTCGACAGGATGTCCGTAAATAAAAGTAGGCTGGATTAATTTCTCCTCTACCTTTTGTTCGAAGAATTCATTAACAATATGGCCATAAAGCATGTTGTTATTAATTTCAACCCCGTGTTCTTTCGCAAGGTCACGAGCTTCTTCTACACTCATCTCTTTCCAAAAGTCTGCACCAGTGTATTCTTTGATGGCATCTACCATGTGAAGTCTTTTCCACTCAGGTTTAAGGTCTACCTCATAATCGCCATATTGAACCGTAGTTGAGCCAACTACTTCTTGGGCAATATGAGCAATTAGATTCTCTGTCAGACTCATGATATCACGGTAATCCGCATAAGCCTCATAGAGTTCAATCATTGTAAATTCAGGATTGTGACGAGTCGAGACACCTTCGTTCCGGAAAACACGGCCAATTTCATATACCTTTTCCAAACCGCCCACAATCAATCGTTTTAAGTGCAGTTCAATCGCAATCCTCATAAATAATGGCATATCCAAAGCATTGTGATGTGTTATGAATGGACGTGCAGATGCACCGCCAGCAATGGAATGCATCATTGGTGTTTCAACTTCTAAATAGCCGTGGTCATCTAAATACCGACGCATTGATTGAATAATACGGCTTCTTGAAATAAATGTAGCCTTACTTTCTTGACTCATAATTAAGTCTAAATACCGTTGACGGTAGCGCTGTTCAACATCCTTAAGTCCATGAAATTTATCAGGAAGCGGGCGTAACGCCTTTGTTAAAAACACAAAGTTTTCCACTTTAACTGATAATTCGCCTACTTTTGTTTTAAATAGTGTTCCGGATACACCAATTATGTCTCCTAGGTCTGAAGAATCGAATAGTTTATAATTCTCCTCGCCGACTGCATCTTGACGAACATAGACTTGAATTTGACCTGTTAAATCTTGAAGGTGCGCAAAGCCTGCTTTTCCTTTTCCACGCTTCGTCATAATCCGACCTGCTAAAGAAACGGAAACATTTTTGGCTTCGATCTCTTCTTTTTCTAATTCTGCATATTGCTCAACTAATTCCTTTGTGTTGTGTGAGCGGTCAAAACGTTTCCCGAATGGATCAAGACCATTTTCACGCATGGTATTCATTTTTTCACGTCTGACCATTAATTGGTCATTCAAATCTTCCTGACTCATAAAATCAACTCCAATAATCTTTTATTATGTAAAATGCTATTAATAAGGCGATCCCATTTTTCTACATACTTTATTATTTTACACAAACTTATACTTTCAGACATCAAAAAAGATGTTATTAAAATAAAAACTGCCAGTTTTTTCACTGGCAGCATCCAAATTAGTATAGAAAGACACTTTAAGTGACAGGTTTATCCTACAATTAACTGACTTTGTTCTTTTGCTTCGACTTCTGTGACCAATTCGTTTAGTAATGTTACTAATTGATTCCTAGTATCACATTCATTGATCGCATTACGAACCATGGCGTTACCGGGCACCCCTTTTAAATACCAAGCAGCATGCTTACGCATTTCACGAACAGCAACATATTCACTTTTAAGCGCGATTAAGCGGTCTAGATGAAGGATGCATACATCAATCTTTTCTCTAGCAGATGGTTGAGGCATCAAAATACCAGTTTCTAAATACTGAACCGTACGGTAGATCATCCAAGGATCACCTAAAGCCGCTCTTCCGATCATTACCCCGTCTGCACCAGTTTCTTCAAGCATACGTTTGGCATCTTCCGGTGTATGAACATCACCATTACCAATCAACGGAATATTTAGGTTTTGCTTAACTTCACGAATGATATCCCAGTTAGCACTGCCTTCATACATTTGAACACGTGTTCGTCCATGCAGGGAAACCGCCTTCCCTCCAGCACGTTCAACAGCTTGGGCATTTTTCACAGCAAAAATATGCTCATCATCCCAGCCCATCCTCATTTTTACAGTTACAGGTTTTTCAACCTCTGCTACCACAGCTGAAACCATCTCGTAAATTTTATTAGGGTCAAGCAGCCACTTTGCCCCGGCATCACATTTGGTGATTTTAGGAACAGGGCAACCCATATTAATATCAATAATGTCAGCATTAGTATTCTGATCAACGAATTTAGCTGCTTCGACAAGCGTTTTTTTCTCTCCGCCAAAGATTTGCAAGCTTAATGGCTTTTCACGCTCATCGATATAAAGCATATTCATTGTCTTTTCATTTTTATGAATGATGCCTTTATCACTCACCATCTCTGCGCAAACTAATCCAGCGCCAAACTCTTTTACCGTTAAACGGAATGCCGAGTTACATACCCCAGCCATCGGAGCCAGGACAACTGGATTCTTCAATTCTATATCGCCAATTTTCAACATGAAACTACCTCACCTCCTTCTTTCAATTATTCTTAGGATTGAACTTATCATACGATCTATGCCAGCGCCTGTTTATTAATCTTTTGGCGTTAAGTCATCTATGGTGATTTTTAAAGAATCCGCAATCCTTTCCAGTAAATCACTGGCAGGAAGTCGATTCCCTCTTTCAATTTCGCCTAGGATTGATACAGATACACCTAGTTCCTTCGAAAAACCCTCTTGTGTAAAGCCCTTTAACTTCCGATAGGCTCGAATACGTCTTCCCCATTTTTCCGCTTCCATATTCGGACTCCTTCTTTATTTGGTAATTCTTCTAATGATGATTCAAGTAACTGATTTATCTCCGAACATTTCTTGTCCTGATAGATTTCTAAAAGTGGAATAATTACAAACGCTCGTTCTAACATCCTGGGATGTGGAAGGATGAGCTTCTCGCTTTGAATATTTTCTTGGTTATAGGTAAGAATGTCAAGGTCTATTGTTCGCGGACCCCACCTTATTTCCCTTTTTCTACCAAGTTCTAGTTCGATTTCTAAACATAAATCTAATAGATCCATGGAGGAAAAAGCGGTCTGAATCTCAATTACCATATTTAAAAATAAATCTTGTTCCTCATAGCCAATGGGATCTGTCTCATAAATAGAGGAGTAATTTACCAAGTGAATCCCAGAATTACTGGTTAATCTTTTAATGGCACTCGTTATATTATCATAACGGTTTCCTATATTCGAGCCAAGGGCAATAAATGCTGTGTTTTCCACTTTTATCTTCTCCTTGTAATTTCTACTGCAACAGACCGATAGTGACCCGGAATCGGCGGGTCTGGTTTAATCACCGTAACAGTTACTTCTGATATAAGCGGGAAGCCTGTCAGCACACCTGCTGCAATTCGCTCTGCCACCGCCTCGACTAATTTAAAAGGAGGACCCTCCACGATTGTCTTGCAAACTTGGTAGAGTTCTGCATAATTCACTGAGTATTCCAGTTCATCGGTTTCTCCCGCCTTTTTTAAGTCAATAGAAACGGATAAATCCACTGCAAAACGCTGCCCTAACCGGGTCTCTTCTGAAAACACACCATGGTAGCCGTAAAACTCCATTCTATTGACGTAAATTTTATCCAATGGTTTCACCCTTCCCCATTAGGGCATCCATCATTTTAGCCATTCTGCTCATTTCTTTTACATCGTGAACACGGACTATATGGCAGCCTTTTTGAATTCCGAAACAAACGGTTGCTCCTGTACCTTCCATTCTTTCATGAACAGGGAGATCTAATGCTTGTCCAATCATCGACTTTCTAGAAGTCCCTAATAATACTGGATAGCCTAAATTAACAATCGTATCTAAATTCTGCATGGTTAGCAGATTTTCTTGATAATCCCTCGCAAAGCCAATACCCGGGTCAAGGATAATCTGTTCATCCTTCACCCCTGCCTTTTTTACAATGGCTATACTTTCATAAAGATCATTGATGACATCTCTCATAAATACCTTGTAGTTTCGTTCTTTACGATTATGCATGAGTACGATTGGAACACCGTAGTCTGCCGCCACTTGTCCCATCTTTTCATCCGCTTTTGCCCCCCACACATCATTGATGATTTGAGCACCAGCTTCTATTGCTTGTTTTGCGACTTCTGCTTTATAGGTATCAATCGAAATCGGCACTTGAACTTGTTCAGAGATTGCCTGAATAATCGGGATCACCCGCTCGAGTTCCTCCTCTGCAGGAACAGCTGCAAAGCCTGGCCGTGTTGATTCCCCGCCGATATCAATAATATCCGCACCATTTGCTACCATTTCCTTTGCCCGTTTAACAGCCATTTCAACCTGGTTGAATTTACCTCCATCCGAAAAGGAATCTGGAGTAGCATTTAAAATGCCCATAATAATGGTTTTTCTACTACTATCCAAGGTATAGGGTCCACATTGGATTAGTTCATGAGATGTTTTCATACCTTTCCTCCTTATCCAGCCTTTTTATACTTCTATTATCATACATGAAATCTTTATTCGAATACAAAAAAAGAAGCATCGGCAAAGCCGACGCCTCTTAGCTATTTTTATTCAGCATCGTATTGGTAAAGTACGGTACTTAAATAACGCTCGCCATTATCAGGAATAATTGCTAATACCTTTTTACCTTTACCTAATTTCTTAGCAACTTCTAAGGCTGCGTAAATCGCTGCGCCTGAAGAAATCCCGCCAAGAATCCCCTCTTCTCTAGCTGCACGTCTTGACGCTGCAAATGCTTCCTCCGTACCAACTTGGATTACTTCATCATAAATGTCAGTATTTAAAGTTTCAGGAACAAATCCTGCACCAAGACCTTGAAGTTTATGTGGACCTGGAGCTCCACCTGAAAGAACTGGTGAATCTGTTGGTTCTATCGCATAAATTTTAATTTCAGGGAAGTTTTCGCGCAGAACACTTCCTGCACCTGAAATGGTTCCTCCTGTACCGATTCCAGAAACAAATGCATCTAATTGATCCATTTGTTCAACAATTTCTTTACCTGTTGTTCTTTTATGAACTTCAGGATTTGCTTGGTTTTTAAATTGCTGCGGCAAGAAATAACCATGTTCCTTAACAAGCTCCTCTGCCTTAGCAATTGCACCCTTCATACCAGCTGGACCAGGTGTTAATACAAGTTCTGCTCCATATGCACGAAGGAGGTTCCGTCTTTCCAAACTCATCGTTTCAGGCATAACAAACACGGCTTTGTAACCTTTTGCTGCAGCAATCATTGCAAGTCCAATACCAGTATTTCCACTTGTAGGCTCAATAATGGTATCTACACCTGGTTTGATTAACCCTTGCTCTTCTGCCGCTTCAATCATAGATAAAGCGATACGATCTTTTACACTGCTGCCTGGGTTAAAATATTCTAGTTTTAAATAAACCTCAGCACTATTTTCATCTACTAATCTGTTTAATTTAACAATTGGCGTTTGGCCGACTAATTCGGTAACTGAATTTGCAACACGAACCATTAAGAGCACCCCTATTCCGAGTAAATTGATTGGATTTATATTATTAAATTTACCAGTTCTATACTGAGTTTGTCAATCGTTTTGTTTGCGTATTTTTACAATATTTAAACATTTATACTCTTGATATATAAGAAAAAGCACAGATTAATACCCTGTGCTTTAGTTCTCTTTATGACCATAGAACCATTCGACCTTTGCATCATCCCAAAAAGTCGAAGCAGATGCAGGCGATTTCATTTGTTCCAGGGCAATTTGCCTGCGGATTTGTTCTCTTACATCTGCAAATGAATATTTCTTCCCACTGATCTTTCCGTCTAGCTTAAGGATCGCATAGCCTTCTTCCACCTTAACAGGCATACTATAGGAACCTGTCTTCAGTTCCTTAGCTACTTCAATATATTGCCCGGGATAACGCTCATCCCCTTCACTAATATACCCAATATCGCCGCCATTATTTGCAGAAAACTCTTCAATTGAACGTTCCATGGCTAAGGTTGAAAAATCAGATCCTTGATTCAACTCTTGCACCGCTTTATCTGCCTCTTCCTGTGTAGGGAGAACAATATGTGATAAATGAAATGCAGGCGGTACATCAAATAGCTCTTTATTTTCTTGATAATATCTTTCTAGTTCGCTGCTTGAAACTTTAACATCCTTTGTTAATAATTCTTCTAATAGTAGATTGCTGCGAATTTGTTCCTTCCAGCCTTTTTCATCCTTACTATTCTGCTGAGTAAATGAATTCGTAGTGGATTGCAGCATTCTAAATTCGCGGTCGACATCCTGGGTGGATACGTTAATATGGTATTTCGCAGCCATTTCTTCAATGACCTTTTGGTCGACCATTTCCTTTAATACATCTTTTCCATATCTAGATTCAAGCTCGTTAAGCCAATCTTGCCGCAGAATTGACTTTTTCCCAATTGTAGCTACTGTCTCGTCATTTCCTAGGGCCCCACCAGCCGTATTTGCCTTTGAAAGAGAAAAAGCGATCGTTAGGCAATTCACCAATATTAGGACCCCAATCACCATCCAAAGCTGCTTCTTTCCCAACCTCTCTCCCCCAATCAGAAAAGAACAAAGATCTGTTATTTTGCTTCTTTTTTAAGCTCTTCTAATTCTTCACTTGTAAAAAGGTATTTTTCATTGCAAAAATGACAATGTGCCTCAGCCTGACCATCTTCTTCAATCATCGCTGTAATCTCTGCTGCTCCTAAGCCGACAATAGCATTCGCAAATCGTTCCTTAGAGCAATTACAAACAAACCCTACCGGCATCGTTTCTAACACCTTTACCTGATCTTTTCCAAAAAGCTCTTCGAGAATTTGCTCTGGTGTTAGTCCACGTTCAATTAATTTAGAAATCGGCTCAATTGTTTTTAACCGTTCCTCCATTTTTGAAATAATCGGCTCCGGTGTGCCAGGCATTAATTGAAAAATAAATCCGCCTGCTGCAAGAATCGTATCATCTGGATTCACTAAAACACCAACACCAACGGAAGACGGAACCTGCTCAGAAGTAGCAAAATAATAAGTAAAATCCTCGCCTAATTCACCGGATACAAGCGGAACTTGTCCAGAAAAAAAGTCACGCAGCCCGATATCTTTGACAACTGCTAACATCCCATCTGTCCCGACCGCACGACGAACATCAAGCTTCCCATGTTCATTCGATTCAAAATCCACCTCTGGGTTTGTTACATATCCTCGAACTTCCCCTTTGGCATTACTATCAACAACAATCGGTCCTAGCGGGCCGCCCCCATTAATTTTTATCGTTAATTTATCCTCACCCTTGAGCATAGCCCCCATCATGACTCCTGCAGTCAACGTCCTGCCCAATGCAGCAGAAGCTGTCCGCCATGTCTGATGGCGTCTTTGTGCCTCGGTCACAGTTTCTGTCGTCCGAACGGCAAAAGCGCGAATATTACCATCATACGCAAGTGCTTTAACAAGATAATCCTTCATTGATAAACCCCTTTCTAGCTGTTATTCCTTAGGTTGTCCTATGTTTCTTTTATAGATAAGCTGTAAACCTTTTAAAGTTAAAAATGGATCAACAATATCAATAATGGTGGACTCTTGAGCAATTAAATTCGCTAAACCGCCTGTTGCAATAACGGTAGGCTTTTTCTCACCTTGTTCCATCATTCGCTTGACAATCCCCTCTACTTGACCCACATACCCATAGACAATTCCTGCTTGCATTGCCGCTACTGTATTCTTACCGATTACCCCTTCAGGTCTGGCAATCTCTATCCTAGGCAGTTTTGACGCACGTGAATACAACGCCTCAGTTGAAATACCCACTCCTGGAGCTATTGCACCACCCATATATTGACGTTCCTCATTCACATAACAATAGGTCGTCGCTGTTCCAAAGTCGACGATAATCAGCGGACTGCCATACTCATGAATGGCAGCTACAGCATTGACGATTCGGTCAGCTCCGACTTCCCTTGGGTTATCATATTTAATATTCAGACCCGTTTTGATTCCAGGTCCCACAACAAACGGCTTAATGTGAAAATACTTTTGGCACATTCTTTCGAGCGCAAACATGATTGGTGGAACGACTGAAGAAATAATGATGCCGTCAATATCTGAAAAAGAGAGTCCTGCATGATCGAACAAAGCTTTAATGTTCATTCCAAACTCATCTTCTGTGCGGTTTCGATTGGTTTCAACACGCCAATGATATCTAAGCTCCTCACCATCGTAAACTCCTAAAACAATGTTAGTATTCCCTACATCAAATACGAAAATCAAATCTATCACTCACTTTTCAGATTATTCTCTTCTTTACTGAAAACATAATACCATAGATTTGATTAATCATGAAAAAAAAGAGTGCTTCTCACGAAGCACTCTTTACACATTTATTATTTATCTAATTCATCAGAAGGATTCTCTGGCTCGAGTTCATCCTTTTTCTTATTAATATTAACCTTCACATCGTCTGTTTTTTTCGGGCCAATTTTCACGGCTTCTAATGCTTGATTAGGCTCTGGCATATGGCCATGGTCAACCAAGTATTTAATCTGTTCAGCCACAAGTGTTTCCACTTCAAGCAATGTTTTCGCAATGAGGTCAAGTTTATCACGATTTTCAGTAAGAATGACTCTGGCTCTTTCATAACATTCTTTAATAATGCGTTGAACTTCCAAGTCGATTTCGTACGCAATCGCATCTGAATAATTTTGCTCATTATGAATGTCACGGCCTAAGAATACTTGACCGCCTGAACCTTGACCAAACTGAAGTGGTCCAAGTTTATCACTCATACCATATTCGGTTACCATCTTACGAGCGATACTAGTTGCACGTTGGAAGTCATTATGCGCCCCTGTACTTACTTCACCAAAGACAATCTCTTCAGCGACACGGCCGCCTAATAAACCAACAATTTTATCGAGTAATTCCGGCTTCGTCATAAAGTAACGGTCTTCTCTAGGAAGCATGACAGCATATCCGCCTGCTTGACCACGAGGTACAATTGTAACCTTGTGGACCATGTCCGCCTCATCGAGCACTAAACCAATCACTGTATGGCCGCCCTCATGGAAAGCAACAATATTACGTTCTTTTTCAGAGATCACTCGGCTCTTTTTAGCTGGTCCAGCAATAACACGGTCTGTTGCTTCATCAATATCTTCCATATCGATTTTCTTCTTACTGCTTCGGGCTGCAACTAATGCTGCCTCATTCAATAAGTTTTCTAAATCTGCACCAGAGAATCCTGGTGTACGCATCGCAATATTTTTCAAGTTAACAGAGTCATCTAATGGCTTATTACGTGCGTGGACTTTAAGGACTGCTTCACGACCAACAACATCCGGACGGTCAACAGTAATTTGCCGGTCAAAACGACCTGGACGTAATAACGCAGGATCTAGAATATCAGCACGGTTGGTAGCAGCAATAATGATAATTCCTTCATTTGCCCCAAATCCGTCCATTTCAACAAGCAATTGGTTCAAAGTTTGTTCACGTTCATCATGTCCGCCGCCTAGGCCTGCGCCACGCTGACGTCCAACGGCATCAATTTCATCAATAAAGATAATACATGGTGCATTTTTCTTTGCATTTTCGAATAAATCACGGACACGGGAAGCCCCGACCCCGACAAACATTTCAACGAAATCAGAACCACTAATCGAGAAGAACGGTACGCCTGCTTCACCCGCAGTAGCACGAGCAAGCAATGTTTTACCAGTACCTGGAGGTCCGACAAGGAGAACCCCTTTTGGAATGCGGGCTCCTAATTCAGCAAATTTTCGTGGATCCTTTAAAAATTCAACCACTTCCACCAATTCTGCCTTTTCTTCATCAGCACCAGCTACATCTCTAAAACGCACTTTTTTCTTATCATCGTTATAAAGCTTCGCTTTGGATTTACCAAAGTTCATAACACGGCTGCCGCCGCCTTGAGCTTGGTTTAATAAGAAGAAGAATAAAATAAAAATAATCACAAACGGAATAATTGATGTAAAGAAAGTCACCCATCCGCTTGTTTCCTTCGCAGGCATTACTTCCACTTTTGAATCAGCTTTATTAATTTTGTTAATTATTTCTTCACTGTTTGGTACATACGTTATGAATTTTTTCTTCGAATCTAACTCACCACGGACCTCATAAACTCCGCGTTCAGGCTGCATTGAGAACGATTTTACATCGCCGCTTTCTAGTTGGGCAACAAACTTATCATATGAAATATGATTTGTCGACTCGTTACTTCCATTAAAGAAACTTACCACACCAATAATGACTAAAAATATCAATAAATAAAAGATGGTATTACGGAAAATCCGATTCATCTCTTACCTCCTCCCGCGATAGACAAACTATAGTAAATGGTATCATAGAAAATCTTACAAATTCAAGAAATTACACTTTGATAGGGCTTACTACCTCCAAGTTAACGGTAAGGATGCTTAGAGATCATTTGTGTATACTTCAGGTTTTAATACGCCAATGTATGGAAGGTTTCGATATTTTTCTATATAATCCAAGCCATAACCGACAACAAATTCATCTGGCACAATAAAACCTACATAATCCGCCTGAATTGCGCTTTTTCTGCCTGTTGGTTTATCAAGCAGTGTGACAATCTTAATGGATTTTGCTTTCCGATATTTAAACAAATCAACCAAATAGCTAAGCGTTAAACCGCTATCGATAATATCTTCGATAATAAGGATGTCTCTTCCTTCTACAGATGTATCTAAATCCTTAATAATTTTTACTTCACCCGAAGAAACAAGTCCGGTTCCGTAGCTCGATACATCCATAAAATCCATTTCTAGATAGCAATCCATCCGTTTTAATAAATCACCCATAAACGGCATCGCACCTTTTAACACCCCAATAGCAAGCGGGAATTTATCTTGGTACTCTTCCGTTAATTGTGCAGCTAGACTCCTGATTTTATCTTGAATCTCTTCCTCTGATACTAATACTTTTTCAATGTCCTGTTTCATCTAAATGTGCCTCCTAGAAGATCCCTACTTTTGATATGTGAATAGTATATATTGTTTAGCTCTGCAATCTATACCATCAAATGAAGACTTTTTTAAACCTGGCAGCCAAATAATATTACCTTCTTTGTCAGTTAGTACTGGCCACATATTTCGTTCCTGCATGGGTACTTTTTGATCAATAAATATGGACTTTAATTTTTTAGAACCATTCAATCCCTTGATCGTCATTCGATCGCCAATTTTTCTAGAACGAATAATAACTGGCCACTTTATCGTGCCGACACTAAACAAAGCCGTGTTTACATCTGCATCCGGAATTTCCTCCGTTACATATCTGCAATTAATTTCCCCGCCATTCGGCAAGTTAATCACACCCGGTTCTCTCAATTCAAAATGATATGATGGTACCTCATTCGATTGAAATTGGAATGTAAGGGAGTAATAGGAACGGATAACTTTTAAACCATTAGGAAAATCAAGCTTACCTGATGGCAGAGGATGCTGAATTAACAAAAATACTTGATCGATATGTACAGCGGATAAAGATGTTGGTTTTTCTTTGTAAAGATAGTTTAATATTAGTTGAATCCCTCTCCTTTGTAAAGGTAAAGGCACTTCACGAAACCGGCGAATGTCAATGGTAATTTTGCACTCTTCCTTTTTTGTCATTACTGTATTCATTTGTTGAACAGTTAATTCCTGAAGGAAGATTTCATCGGTGGTTAATTCTTCACTAAACCGTTGAAAATGTTCATGGACATGCGGGTTTTCCTTTTTTAAAAAGGGAATCACTTCTTTACGAAACCGATTTCTGCTATAAATTCCTTTTTCATTACTTGGATCTATTCTTGGGCTAAGATGATGCCTTTGACAGTAATCCTCTATGTCAGCTCTTTCCAACCCTAAGAACGGACGAAAAATGGTGCCGCTGTAAAATGGGCGGATAAATGGAATGCCTGCACGAGCAAGCCCCGTACTGCCCCTTGTTACTCTCATTAACATTGTTTCCATTTGATCATCGCCGTGATGTGCCAGCGCTAAAAATGGATACTGATACTTTTCCATAATTTCTAAAAAAAACTCATATCTCGCGTCGCGTGCCGCAATTTGCGAACTTTTACCCGTTAATTCGATGATTTTCGGAACATTGACCCGAGTCATTTCAAAAGGCAGGCTATTTTGTTCACAAAATTTTTGAACAAAAATCGCATCCTCATAGGACTCTTGACCACGAAACATATGGTCTACATGAGCAACAACAAGGAGCATATTTTGCTTCTCCTTTTCCGAAAGCAAATAGTGCAGCAGCGCTAACGAATCCGGACCTCCTGAAACACCAATGACAATTTTTTTTGATGTTAAACTAAATGCCTGGTGATGAAGAAAGGTCTTGACCTTTGTTTCCAACATAATATTGCACTCTTCCTTAAAACAATGTTTAGAACTTTAAATAGTAAGAATAACCTTAGTCTACCACTTTTAAGAATAAAGTATCAAAGCATTGATATTACAAATAGCCTAGAAATATTTCCTATTCATTTATGGAAATTTTCATGTATTAAATGTTATACGAATGAATCCATAATAAGTTTCAAACATTTATAGTAATTTATTAAATGTATACCATGCATATAAAAGGCCTAACACAATGGCAATTAACCAGAATTCCATCCAACTGCTTTTTTTCTTTTTTTTGCGGTAGTGCTGCCTAGTCATCGATTTACTTCCCATCGAACCCGGCTGTGGTTGTTGTTTTGATGCTAATTTGCTCGTCCCGCCTGTCTTTTTGGGAACTGGATCGGGATTTTTTTTATCAATCATCAGATCTAATAGGTCTGCTCTCATTTGCTTCGCGCTGCTATATTGGCCTTGAAGTGCTTTTAAAATGACTTTTTCCCAAGCTATTAACTCTGTTTTCTGACGTATCTCTTCCTTTAATTGCGCGATTCCCCCTGTTGTTTTCGTTAATCGTTTGGGATAGGCTGTGTTAATCATAATCATGGCCACTGCAAACAAGTCATACGAAGGTTCGGCCTTCCTTGAACCCAGCCCCCAATAACCGCGATCATAAAATTCAGTAAACTCCTTAATGGCTCTCCCCTGTATGGTTGTACCGCCCACATCGATACATCTTATTTTGGGAGGTGGTCCTGTGACAATTAAATTTTCTGGCTTAAGGTCGCCAAATACCCAGCCATTTTCATGTAGCTTGTCTAAATCATTTAACAGCTGCAAAAATAACACACTCGTCCACGACTTTCCCTTTTGTTGTAAAAAGGATAAGAAGTCTGGGCCGTCAATGTATTCCATGACATAAAATGAAACCCGTCCTTGATTACTTTGCCAATCATCAACATCAAGCAAAGAAGGCCCAAGGGTTGGGGTTCCCTGGACCTTTGCTAAGGATTTTAAAACATTTACTTCTGAAGTAATCGACATCCCATTATCACTCATTTTCAGCGCTACTTGAGTGTTATTATGTTTGGCAAGATAGACCACCCCGTTTGCTCCAAATCCAAGTTCCCTTATAATCGTGTACTTGTTCAAATGCCATTTCCCTGAAATAACCGTTCCTGGGCTTACCTTACATTGACTCTTCAAAGTATGATTCATCATCACGTGAAAGAAGGCTCCTTAAGGATTGTTTTTGATCAAACGAGGATAGCGCTGTCCGTAACGCTGGTCCTGTCGGGGTTATTCCTCCCGTAGACAATTGGGAAAATACACTTGTCAATGTTTGCAGCTTCGGTGTCCAATCCAGCAACATTTCGACATCTTTCTTTTTCCCGGGAAATACATAAACTGAAAATTGATTATCACCTGTACGGGCGTTCAAGCTTAGAGAGAGGTCTAGGAGTGCTTCTTTTACTGTTGGCAGTTTGTGTTTCATACTGGCACTTGTATCGACAAGAATCAACACCTCTAATTCGACAGTTTCTCCTAATTCATCCACAACCTCCATAACTTCGCCTCGTTTTTCAGGCGGGAGATCTTCCATCGTTTGTGACCGTCCCAAAATTTGCTGCAATTCTCTGTTTACCACTCCTTGAATCGTCTGATTCATGGCTTTGCGGGTAACCATTTGTACGGTCTGCGATAATTGCTGGGCATAGACAATCTGACTGACTCCTCCGCCTGACATGGCAATCCCTTCAATTTCGGTCATCCCTTTTTCATCAATGGTATCCTGCTCCATCACTCCAATAACATTAACAGTGATTCCCTGTTCTCTAGCGAGTGCAGCCATGGCAATTGGATCGTCTCCTTGATTGGAACATCCATCGGTAATAAGTAAAATTTGGCGAATCTTCCCTGTATACATAACCTTCTCCCTTCACTACATGTATTGGTACCATTTTCGACGGGAAGAAGGTGATTTATACATATTTAACATAGAAGCTGCATAAAATAACTTGTTCATGCTTGGCGCTTTAATTTTTGAACAGGAATGGACGCCCATTTTGGTGTATTATGGTTTATTTTTGCAACCGTTACTGTCATATCATCATGGATAATCTCAGAGCGCGAGCGAATCACTTCCTCTAGGATTAAATCAGCTACTTCTTGTGGGTCGTTTGTCTCTAATCCTTGTAGTTTCCGTTTCATCCATAAATCATAGTTCTCCACATGCAAGGGTCCTTCAAATACCCCATCACTCATCATGATGAGTAAATCTCCGGCCTTTAATTGCTCACTTACCACGTCCACTTCAAATTCCTGGATCATCCCAATTGGCAAATTGCTGGCTTGGATTTTAATAATCTTATTTCCTCTCTTTATAAAACTCGGTGTGGATCCAATCTTAAGGAACTTCGCTGATGCATTTTGCAGGTCAATCATGGCTAAGTCTAACGTAGAAAAAATTTCATCCGTTGTCCGAAGTGAAAGGATGGAATTAACAGATTTTATCGCCACCTTTTCCTCAATGCCCGATTGCAGGATTTTTTGTAAAAGAAGCAAGGTTTCTTTACTTTCGTAATGTGCTCTTTCTCCATTTCCCATCCCATCGCTGATGGCAATCGCATACTTACCAAATCCTAGTTCAATCGTCGAATAGCTATCGCCTGAAACAAGTCCGCCATCCTTTGCTGCATGAGCTACACCTGTTTCCACCGTATACGCCTTTGACGACCTGAATGTCACATGACAAAAGTCTGTCGGAACGGTTGCACATTCTTCCAGTTTTACAACGATCGTTTCACCAAGAATATCTGATAACATCGGGGCAATTAATTTTTCACATTCACCATGGCCATTGCAAAATGGCAAGGACATTTCAATATCGACATTTCCTTGTTCAAGGCTATAAATTTCCACCTGCTCAATGTGAATACCGAAGGATTGCATCGCCTCCATAATTTGCTCTTCCTGTTTGTGGTGATTTTCTCTTTCCCGCTGAATCTCCTTTGCGAAGTTCTCCATTACTTCTGACACACCTAACAATTGATCAGCAACAAGCTTACGGCTCTCTTGAACCTGTCTTTTTAGTTTTTGGTTCGCTTGGAAGAAGGTTAATTCCTGTCCAATTGATTCATAGACTCTTTTGGAACGTGTGCAAACTTTTTCCCACTCCCTTGCTAGTTTAGAAGAAATATTCCCATCATTTTGATCCATCTCGTGAATAATCTCTTCCATATAAGCATAGGTTGTATTAAAATTACTCGCCCAGCATTGATCCTTCTTAAAGCAAGTTTGGCAGGTTTTTTCGGTCACGTTACTCATAAAGTAATCCATTTCCCGTGCATGTTCGTCTTCCATTGGCTGAACTTCCATCTGCGAAAAGCTTTTGGACAAAGCATGGAAGACATTCGAGAATTGTGACACCCGCTGCGCGGTGACGTCGCGCATCTTCCGCATATATTTTTGCTGTTCAGCAGTGTATTCCGGCGTACCAGGGATATACTTCGCTAATCTTGAGGTTAATACTTGAGGTGTCAGCAGGAATAGGAAAACAGCCGCCGATGTTTCCAAAACGGTCATCAGAATCGAACCATCGCCACCTTCCCCATACATGCCAATGAGGAGCGTGGCAATAAATAAACCAATCGAAACACCTATTTTCTTCCCTTCCTTCATAAGGCCGCCCAGAACACCTGAAAAAGCTAGTAGACTCATATGATAAAAACTTGAAACACTTGCAAGGCTGAAAATCAACCCCGTGACCACCCCAACAGTGGAGCCGACTGTTGCCCCAGCAATAAATGAAAACACTAACACTAAGTATCTCGACAAGATATGTTCCACCGATAAATCATATACCTTCCAGCCGATCGTCCCTGTCATGATAGAGGCGAGCATGATAATCAAACAGACGATTTCTTCTGTCTTTAACAATTGTCTTCGTTTGTTAAAGGTTAACAAGGGAATACTTTGTAAAAAGATAAGCGTCAATATAAAAGCTAGACTTGTTTGTACCCCTACCATCATGAAATCATATAGTGTCAATTGTGTTGAAAGGATAAATGCCTCAGCTAGTTTCCCCAGTCCAAGTACAATGGCGACAAAAAACGGCGCTGCCTTCAACTCATTTCTTAGCCATTTCTTGCTAATACGAAAAACAACGATAAAGCAAAGGGTAATGATAAAGGTACTGGCAGCATTTGATAAGGAAATGGTCACTGCCCCGATAACCAGTCCGATCAAGGCAAGCGGTGCCCGATCTCGCTTAATTAAATAAACAGAAGCAAAAAAGGGAAGGCAAAAAGGGGTCAGCTTCGCCAAAATCAAGGCCCGTCCAAGTAAAAAACCAACCAATAATAGTAAGAACCCTTTTTTTATGAAAAAGGACTCCAGCATTAGTTGAATTTTTTTCAATCCACTCTGCAAAGCCCATTTGGATGGCTGAAGATTAACTTCACTGACCGGTTCTATGAAACTAGCATTTGTCTTTTCCATAAATCACACTCCCTATTCTTTCATTGTTCAGATAATTATAAAATTAATAGACACAGAAGTTTGTCAAATTAGTGAACTAGCAAAAAAAATCGTTCGACTGTTTTCACTATTATCATTCAAATAATATTAATTAGTGTCGAAACAAAATAGGTGTCAGGCACCATGTGAATAAATTCACATGGTGCCTGACACCCATTTTCCGTTTAAAGTACAAAAAAGACAGGTCATTTTCGACCTGTCTTTACCTATAGATATGAAGTGAATCCACTCTTTATCCTATTAAAAGTTTAGCAGCAAGTTACCCCCGCTTAGCTCCTCTTCCTCCACGTTTGGACTCTGTGTTCCTTTTTAAGGAAGATAAACGATCTTCACTATCTTTTAAAAATTTGGCCATTTTGGTTTCAAAATTTTCCGGCTTAAAATTATTACGATCGTTGTTTCTACCCTGACGAGGTCGTTGTGAGTGTGAGTTTGAGTGGGATCTTTGCTGTGACTCAGGGCGATCCTTTGCCTTTTTAATCGACAGCCCAATCTTCCCATCCTTCTCAACATTAATGACTTTTACCTCTACTTGGTCGCCAACCTTCAAATGGTCATTAATATCTTTCACATAATTGTCTGCGACCTCACTGATGTGTACGAGTCCTGTTGAGCCCTCCGGCAGCTCCACAAACGCTCCAAAATTAGTAATCCCGGTTACCTTTCCTTGTAACTTGCTGCCTACTTCAATTGACATAAAAAGAATGTTCCTCCTTAAAAGTTTAAAAAATCAATCTTACTCTATATTATACAAAAAGAAAAAAATCAGTGTCAATATGACTATAAAATGGTTCATTTACCCTTCTTTTCATCTGGAATATTAAAAATGATTTCACCTTTACTGGAGAAAAAGTACTCTTTTCTTGCCAACTTTGCAATATAATCATCATCATTTAATTTAATAATATTTTCATTTAGAATATCTTGCTGCCCTTTTAATTGCCTTAACTCATGATCCAGCTGCTTCTTCTGTGCAATCTTAGCATTGAGCTTTGCCGTTTGGGAAATGTTACTGGAAATCATCAAGTAAGAGAGAATGCTCGCAAATACCAGAAACATTGTCAGCCTTCTTGCTAATAACTTCTTTTTCCTAGCTGAAGCAATTTCTGCATATTCTTGCTGCTTTACAAAGGTTGTCTGAATCTTTGATACACTACTCTTTTGTTCTGCTCCCATTTCCCTCACCGCCTTACTCATTTCGTTTTTTCCATCTATCTATAAACTTAGTAATATAATTCCTGATTCTCTGAAAATTTCCTGCCGTTTTATTATATAACTTCTCGACGGATTTTTTAATACTTTTCGGCAAAAGTTTCCAAAAGAGCAACAGGATTTTTTGCATCGGAACGACAATAATTTTGACTATTAATAATAAAACCTTACCAATAAATTTTACAAGGGTGAAAAGGCCCCTGCCAATCGCAATGATAATGATGATAATAAACTGAACAAGACCAACAATTGGTTTATAGATCAATAGCTGAAAGGTCTTTTTTAAGAAGCGGCTGATCGCAATCACAGATTTTATCACAAATTCGAGCAAGCGAAGATAGATCCCTTTAAATAGACTCTGGTAAGCAGCAAATCCACAAATAAGAGCGAGGAAGATATAAAATCTAAGCTCGCCATTATTGACTAAAAATAGGGTATAGAAAATAATCACTGCTTGGATAATCCAAAAGAGTAAATCATTAAAAAAGACTATCCATTGCTTTCGTTTCGGCCGTTTTAAAAACCGTTGATAAGTATCGAACATGGCACCAAACAAGGTGCCCATTCCAATCATCGAAAGCAGGGTGAAAAATTGAGTCGAGAGGCTCATCGGAATAACTTACTAAAGAATCCTTTAGCTTTCTCCCCGTGCTGTTCATCAAGATAAACTAGATCAAAGATCTTCCCCTTGATCGAAACAAGCCCCTTTTCTACATCTAAGTTTTTCATTTGCAGGTTCTGCCCTTTGATAGCTAAAAACCCCATGGTGGTCTCGAGTAAAAACTCCTCATTATCAAAACTTTCAACTTGTTTAACCCCAGTAATATCAAGCAGCCTTCTGCCCCTCATGATGACATCATGTTCTGGAACGGTGCTCTTTGATGGATTATTCTCATAAAATTGGCTCATTAACATCCCTCACAATCTTTGTACAACCTTTTTGATACATATTTATGTGAGGGATGAAAAAATTAGAACCCGGTTACTAAAAGGGCGATTCGGTGGAACCAATTCTTTCTTCATTGATGATAGTATACATTTCTGCTGCATCTTCCTTGCGTGTGGTATCTTGAATTCGGTCAATTCTCGCTGTTACCTTCCTCTGCCCTAAACGAATGGTTAATTCATCACCGACTTTTACCGTTGAGCTGGCCTTAGCCTCTTTCCCATTAATTTCAATTCGTCCCTGATCCGATACTTCTTTTGCTAAGGTCCTTCTTTTAATTAAACGAGATACTTTTAAAAATTTATCAAGACGCATGTAGTTGTCCTCCTCTTTTATAATCCCTTAACTTTTGCCTCATCCCAATATTGGTCAAGTTGTTCAAGTGTATGTTCCTCAAATGTCCTGCTGCTTTCCTTTACCCTTTCCTCGACAAACTGAAACCGGCGTGTAAACTTCTCATTGGTTTCAAACAAAGCTTCTTCCGGATGAATCTTTAAGAATCTGGCGACATTTACAAACGCAAATAATAAATCACCGAATTCCCCTTTCGCACGTTTCATTCCTTCTTCTGTTCCATCAAGTTCCTGCACAAATTCTTCGAGCTCTTCTTTCACTTTCTCCAAAGCTGGGGTAATTTCCTGCCAATCAAAGCCAACCTTGGCTGCTTTCTTTTGCAGTTCATAGGCTCTTAACAGATTGGGTAATGCCATTGACACCCCCTCAAGTAAAGAGTTGGGTGCTTCTTCACCCTTTTCCTGTCTCTTAATCTCCTGCCAATTTCGAACGACTTCATCCGCATTCTCTGCCTCAACATTTCCGAAGACATGGGGATGGCGTCGAATCATTTTTGCTGATAATCCCTCAATAATGTCATCTATCGAAAAATAACCATCATCCTCACCAATTTGTGCATGGAGCATGACCTGCAGCAGTACATCGCCAAGTTCCTCAATTAAATGATCAATATCTCCACTATTTATTGCATCAATCACTTCAAAGGTTTCTTCAATTAAGTATTTCTTTAAGGATTCATGTGTTTGCTCCCGGTCCCATGGACAGCCTGTCGGACTCCTGAGTTCGGCAATAATTTCCCTGAGTTTTGAAAAATTCTTCAATAGAATTTGTTCTTCTTTAACTGGAGGGATATAAACGGACGTTAAATTGTTGATTGATACATTTCGATCCAACTCATACAAAGGTACTTTCTCGACAATCTCAGCGCTGCTTCCTGCGGCCGTTACAATATACACCAAATAATCATCAGGTAATTTTTCCATTAACGTTAGTTTCACGTTCGAAGCAACAAATTGATCGTAAACTTGGCCAATGATCATATGTTGTTGAATCTGCAGCTGCTCTTTGGACAGTGATGTCCCATCAAGCAATTGGAATCCTTCAATGGGGTCAATTTTTAACGACGTAAATAAGGCGTCAATAAAGCTTTGACCGCCGCCAATCGTAATCTCAATCTCTCGCTTTGGACCATACTCTAAAAGGAGCTGTACGGTCTGCTCCGCCACTAGCGGGTGTCCGGGGACCGCATAAACCACCGCCTCGCGGCCGGCCTTATCCAATAGTGTCTGAGCAATTTCTTCATACACATCCTCAAATTGATCATGTTTTTCATAAATCGCATCAAACGAAAGATAAGTAAATCCTTCTTTCTCTAACTCAGCGACGACAGGGTGCTCCTTCGTCCGTAAAAATACCTCTCCTGCGTTCATTAATTTCTTATACACTCCAACGGGAAGCTGCGCTAAATCCCCTGCACCTAAACCAAGAATCTCAATCTTTTTCACCATCTATTCCTATCCTTTCGTGCCATTAATTTTATTAATTTACTTCCAAATGGAAATAATGATAGTTCTTCTTCAAGAAACACTCTCCCCCTAATCATCACCAATAAGAAGAGGAATCCACCTAATAGAGCGGAACTTAGCGATTGAAAGACGGACTCGATTCGTCCAACATCATCTGTGCCCCATAAATATAAATAAACTTTTAAAAAGACGACCATAGTTGCTGTCGCCATGACCACCGTCCACGAAAAGCGCAGAGAAAATAGCGAAATCCTGGTGATCTTTTTAAATTGAACGAATAACAGAACTGTGACGAGAAATAGTGAAAGCAGTGAAGAAATGGCTGCCCCCATTGTTCCATATAAGGGAACGAACACACCATTTAGTATATATTTCACCGGAAAGGCAAGGGCTGCCGCGATGGCAGGAAAAAGCATGACTCCAAGCCCTTGCATAATGGCAATAATCGTTGATGTAATCGATGTAAATAGAATCATAAAGCCAAGCACACCGATGACCTCAGATCCTGCGTTATTTTCAAACAGCATCGTATTGGTTGGTTCAATAATTGCCCATAGTCCAGCCGATGCCCCGACACCAATGATCACACTTACCTTAAGAGCTACTTGAATTTTGTGTTGCAAAAATTCCGGTTTGGCTGATAAACGCTCTCTTGTAATTAAAGGAACCAGTGTTAATGACATCGAGGTCGCAGCAATGGTACCTAATTGAATAAGCGGCTGCCCCCGATCAAATATCCCTTTAAGGCCCTTGGCCATGTCTTTTTCCACACCACTTGAGACAAGCAGGGAGAAGAGACTTAACGAATCCCCTAATTGGATAAAAATCATCAGCATCCCGCTGATACAAATCGTTAGACCTTGGAAGATCAGTGCCTTCAGGATCTTTTTGGCCTCGCCAGTATAGTTTTGAAACATACCTGGACTGGGTGCTATTACCTTCCATTCTTTACGAATCCACAAAAACATAAACAAGATGATTCCTGAGACCATACTGCCTGTAATTGAGCCAAACATGGCCCCTCCGCCAACAAGATACTGTGAATAGCCCTTTTCCATAAAAAGATATGCTAGAAAGAGGATGGTTACCACCCTGGTTGATTGTTCGCCCACCTGGGATAAGGCGGTAGGAACCATGTTGCCGCTGCCTTGGTAATACCCGCGTAGGATTGATATCAGTGGAAACATCAAAAACACGATTGAGACAACCCGTAAAAGAATCGCTAGATGCGGGTCATTCATCCAAACCGCGATGCTGCCCGCCCCAAAATAAAGAATCAAGAAACAAAGAAAACCAAATAATTGCAAATAAATAAAGGAGAAAAATAACAAGAGACGAGATTTGATATCGTCACCTTTTAGTTTCTGCTCCGCATACAGCTTAGAAATAACCACCGGAAAGCCCGTCGTCGACAGGACGATGGCCATTCCATAAAACGGGTACACCTGTTGGTATATGTAAAAACCGATATCACCGACAATATTTTGAAAAGGAATTCGGTAAAAGGCACTTAAAATTTTTGTAACTAGTGCCGCCAGCATTAAAATAAAAGCCCCCCTAAACAGAGCCCTAGACTGATTCACATTTACAGACTTCATTCATTCACCTGCCAAAAAATACAAACTCGAAGGTTATTATAGCACACGCACAGCCGTTTTTAAGCTAAATAAAAAAGACAGCTGTCGCTGCCTTTTTTATGATTCCATTTGTCGAGCGAGGAACCCAGCTGCGGTTTCAACCGCCTTTTGTTCAACCTCGCCAAGAGTTCCTTCTTTAGAAAAAATAATGACTGCTCCGATTGGGTCACCATTTGCAATAATAGGTCCAATCGTATAGGAAGTTACTGCTTCCTCATTTCCATCCACTAAGGCAATATCGCCCTTTTGCGTATTCAAGATTGAATTTCGCTCTTCCATGGACTTTTCAATGACATCACTAATATTTTTATTTAAGTATTCCTTCTTAGAACCGCCGGCCATTGCGATAACAGAGTCTCTATCACAAATTAATACAGGGTTTCCAAGGCTATCAAAAAGCGCTTCAGCATATTCTTTGGCAAAATCACCCAATTCACTAATAGGTGAATATTTTTTCAAGATGACTTCTCCGTCTCGATCCACAAAGATCTCTAACGGATCCCCTTCGCGTATACGCAAAGTTCTGCGTATTTCTTTGGGAATGACAACACGACCCAAATCATCGATTCGACGAACTATTCCAGTTGCTTTCATCCAATGTTGCCTCACTTTCATCTGATGATTATTCAACTTGGTAATGATCCTTGAGAGGTAAGAAATAGACTAGCTTTTCCAAATTAGATAATTCGGTCGCTTCCGCCTTTCTTGCCAATCATCACCAACTTTGAACTTAGTATCTTTCATCTGGAAAGTTATATACATAAACGTAATTTTTTTTCAAATATCTTAGAATTATCCCAAATTGGATAATGCTTCATTTCTTTGGAATGATTCGATCAAACGGATTAACTTGGTTAGAGTAACTCTGTGTTAGCCAATTCCTCTTAATTCACGGGATTTTCATGAACCTTTTTGGCCTTGGATACACCCTTAACCATTTCAAAGGTAATATTCAACCATTCTGAAACAGAATAATCCTTGATTTTAATAACAATTTTCAGTCGAGGACCTTCCATTCCTGGAGAAACATTTCGCCCAAACTGACTGCCAATTTGGAAAATCTTACTTCCATCAATGGTGTTGGTCACCTCTTCATTTATTAAAATGGTTACTTCTTGTTTCGACTGTTTAATTTGGTCCACGCCATTTAATAGAGCATAAACTTTCATTTCAGCAATCTGAAATAAAGAGGCAACCTCTTCCGGATACTCCCCAAAACGGTCGAGCATTTCTGATTCAAGTTCCTCAATATCATCGAGGGACTCAGCACCCCTGAACCGTTTATACATCTCTATCTTTTGATGCCCATCCTTAATATATGTATCAGGAATATAAGCATCAATTTCAAGGTCAATTTCGACTGATTTCTTTACAGCTGTTCCAGGTACGCCGATGCTTACCTTTCGCTCTTCAATCGCCTCTTTTAACATCTGGGAATAAAGGTCAAAACCAACAGAGTCAATAAATCCATGCTGTTGGGCACCTAATAAATTACCCGCTCCCCTGATCGATAAATCACGCATGGCAATTTTAAAACCAGAACCTAACTCGGTAAATTCCTTAATAGCTTGAAGACGCTTTTCTGCGACCTCCGTTAAAACTTTATCTTTTCGATAAGTGAAATAGGCATAGGCGACACGATTTGAACGACCGACGCGGCCGCGGAGCTGATAAAGCTGAGACAGACCCATTCGATCCGCATCATAAACGATTAAGGTATTTACATTCGGTATGTCCACACCGGTTTCAATGATGGTGGTACTAACAAGAACATCATATTCACCCGCTAAAAAGCCGATCATCACCGTTTCTAATTCATTTTCTGTCATCTGACCATGAGCACATACCACGCGTGCATCCGGCACAAGCATTGATATTTCTTCCGCTTTTCGCTCAATATCTTCCACCCTGTTATATAAATAATAAACTTGTCCGTCTCGGGCTAGTTCCCTTTCGATCGCTTCCCGCACCAATGCACCATTATATTCCATTACATACGTTTGGACAGGGAATCGGTTTTCAGGCGGCGTCTCGATGACCGATAAATCTCTGACACCAAGCATAGACATATGCAGCGTTCGAGGGATTGGCGTTGCCGTCAAGGTTAAGACATCAACATTTGTTTTTAGTTTCTTGATCTTTTCCTTATGAGTCACTCCAAAACGCTGCTCTTCATCAATAATCAACAGGCCTAAATCCCGGTAAACAATATCTTTGGATAGCAGGCGGTGTGTTCCAACGACAATATCAATCGTCCCTGCCTTTAATCCTTTAATTGTTTCTGTTTGTTGTTTCTTCGAACGGAAGCGGTTTAACAGGCCAATATTAATGGGATAATCCTGAAACCTTTCCCGTAATGTTTCATGATGCTGCTGGGCCAAGATGGTAGTTGGAACCAGAAAAGCTACCTGCTTGCCGTCAGCGATGGCCTTGAATGCGGCACGAATGGCTACCTCTGTTTTTCCATAGCCAACATCTCCGCAAAGAAGACGATCCATCGGACGCGGCCTTTCCATGTCTTTTTTAATCTCATGAATAGAGCGCAATTGATCATCAGTTTCTTGGTAAGCAAAAGACGTTTCAAAATCTTTCTGCAAATCTCCATCAGGTGAATAGGCATAGCCAACCGCCGCTTCCCGCTCTGCATATAATTTAATTAGATCATCAGCAATATCTTGAACAGAAGATTGAACCTTCTTCTTGACCTTTTTCCAATCCGTTCCGCCCAACTTATAGATCTTTGGCTCTTTGCCTTCCGAACCAACATACTTCATGACCAGGTCAATCTGTTCGACAGGGACATATAGTTTGTCTGTCCCTTGATAACGGATATGGAGATAATCCTTATGAATTCCGTTAATGACAAGCGTTTCAATCCCTAGATATTTACCGATTCCATGATTGACGTGAACTACAAGATCACCGATTTTTAGCTCAGAGTAACTTTTAATTCTTTCAGCATTTGATAGTTTTTGGCGATTAGTAGATTTTTTGACACGTTTATTAAATAGTTCTTCCTCAGTAATCACCGCTATTTTCTGAATGGACAGTTCAAAACCTGTTTGCAGATTCCCATGCATAATTTGAACTTTACCAGGCATCAGCTGTTGTCCGCTTTTGATTACACTCGCACTGATCTCATAATCCTCGAGGACACGCTCTAGCTTTTTAACCCGTTCTTCATCAGGTCCTAAAAATAAAATAGAATAATTGCTTTTTTTCCAACGGTCCACCTCTGCTTTTAACAAATGCATCTGACCGTGGAAGTTTTGCATTTGCTTGCAGGATATATTAATAATATTTTGCGGGCTGGTATTTGCCACATGCCGCAAAAATAAGGACATATAAACGATTGGCCATTCCTTTTTATGCAAAAGTACAGTTAGGTCATGGGAAATATGTAAATCATGGATAATCTGACCAGTGCCAAGTAAACTTGTATACCATTCTGCCTCTTCTTTTACTAATGAATCATTCATTTCTTGAACTCGGCTTATTTCATCAACAAATACAAGTCCATTTCTTGGCAGGTAGTCTAGTAGACTACTAGCACGATCGTACGCTAGTGATAGGTATTTAAATACTTGGTCAGGCTTCTGTCCATTTTTTAATTGCTCTAATTCAAAACTGATATTCTGTGACAGTTGCATTTTGGCCTTATCATCCTTCAGCTTTCGAAGGCTATTCCCTAACCCTGCTTCAAGCTTCTCAACAATTTGGCTATAATTCTCTGCTTCCAGTACTACCTCTGTTGCAGGTCCAATCTGAATCTCTGAAACCTTTTCCTTCGAACGTTGGTCTTCTAAAGAGAAGGAACGAATCGAGTCGATTTCTGTATCGAATAATTCAATTCGGAGCGGATTGGCCTCCGTTAGCGGATAAATATCAATAATCCCGCCTCTTACACTAAATTCCCCTGGTGTTGTTACCATTTCTGCTCGAACATACCCCATTTTGATAAATGTGTTTAAGGTTTGGTCAATATTTATATCTTCTCCTAATTTTAATGAGAGCTGGTATTTCTCCCAGATTGACTTAGGTGGGACAATTTTCTTTAACCCTGCAACGGGGACAATTAATATTCCCTTTTTATGTTTACTCCAGTAATTCAAGGCTTCTATTCTTTGTGCCTTTAATTCAGGACTGGCAATACTCATTTCGGCAGCAATTAACTCATTCGCAGGAAAAAGAAAAACTTCCTTTTCGCTTAATAGATTGACAATATCATCATAAAGTTTTTGTGCTTGTAGTAGATTATGTGTGACGAGCATGATCGGCCTTTGCATTTGTTCGTAAATAGATGCGGCTAACACGGTTCTAGACGATCCTGATAACCCAGCAATCAGCTGTTCCTTTAGGCCCTCTTCCACTCCGGCAATCACGGAATGGACATCTTCCTGCTTGAGGAATAACGATGTTAAAGCATTCAAGATTTCTCCTCCCTCCTTCTTCCATCAAAAATCATATGATTTTCATTCTTATATTAGTAAATTATAAATAGAAAAACGCTTTGGACGGAGCTCCAAAGCTGGTTAATGAATAAGGAAATCGTATTGGTGGTAATCTGGTGTTCGTTCTAAAGCTTCTTGACAGTCTTCACAAATGGCTGTGATGTGAATATCGCCAGATGAGTCATACGCAACCATTTCCAGTCTTTCTTGATCAGATAATTTATGAAGACCGAGTGCTTCGCTGTGTATGGATGCTTTTTCAATCGACCCAAGGTTCGTACCACAATGACGACAATGGTAATGGATGGCCACGCCTGTCCCTCCCTAATCTAGGATTCCTTCATAGTATGAACCTTTTGGGAGGAACTTATTCAATTAGAAACCGCTATCATCACGACCCATCGTATCTTTTTATTGCTTTTATTGTATGAAACAAATAGTTAATTCATGAATCATCACGACTGATTAAATTCATTCATGACCTGCAAGAAAGGCTTTTCAAGCCACGCTGAGCAAGCTTCTGCACTTTTTTTGACAGCCTCTTCCATTGGCCCCTTTTCTTCTGGGCGAAAACGGCCAAGGACATAGTCAGGGACGCTTATTCCTGCTTGAGGGCGATCAATCCCAATTCTAATTCGATTAAACACCTGTGTACCAAGATGAGCAACGGTTGACTTAATTCCGTTATGTCCGCCCGGGCTCCCTTTTTGCCTTAGTCTAATCTTTCCGACAGGCAAGTCAAGATCATCATAGATTACAAGGAGATCTTCTTCAGCAACTTCATAATAATCGATGACAGCTCTGATTGATTCCCCGGATAGATTCATATAGGTTAGCGGCTTTAACAAAATGACCTTTTCGCCATTATAAAAGCCCATTCCATACAATCCTTTAAATTTTGACTGGTTAAGTGGAATTGAAAAAGTACTTGATAGGGCATCAATGACTTCGAATCCAATATTATGTCTTGTATGTTCATATTGTTTTCCAGGGTTACCTAAACCAACTATTAATTTCATTCTGGGTCCCACCAATCCGTTTTAGCCAACCTTTTAATAATTTTTTGAAACATCTTTATTCTCCCATGAGAGTGTAATGAGGTAAAAGACGTAACCTTGTAAAGATTACGCCTTGTTGCTACTCTTTAATTTAACAGTGAACAGTGAAGATTGTCTAGCCTAAGATACAGGTCTTTTTATTCTGGAGTGGTCTCTCGGCCTTCTTCATTATCAGGATGTCCGCCATCTTGCTGTTCTCCTGCATTAATTTCTTCTTCTTGTTGCGGAGGAAGAATGGAAGCGATCACTTCATCATTTTCATGGTTAATTTGGAAAGTAGATCCTTGATTGAGAATGTCTGCAACGGTTAGCGTTTCGCCGACCTGCAGATTCGTCACATCGACCTCAATTTGCTGTGGGATATTATCCGGTGTCGACGTAATCGATAATTGATGGAGCGGTTGCTGTAAGACACCGCCATCTTTTACACCTGCTGCATCCCCAGCTAAAACAAGTCTTACATCTACATTAATCTTCGAGGATTTATCGACTGCTAAGAAATCCACATGAATGATTTCTCTTTTAATCATATTCTCTTGATAATCGGTTAAGATTACATCTTGCTTGCTCCCATCAACATCCAAGGAGATGACTCCATTTCTGCCCACTTGACGAATTGTTTTTGTTAAGTCCGCCGCACTAACATACACTGGCTTACTATCAACTTTTGACCCATAAATGATGGCTGGTATATTTCCACCCGTTCTAATTTGTTTTAGTGCTGAGTGGCGCAATTCCTTCCGTTCCTTTGCTTGTAAAACTGTACTCATGATTAACACCCTCCTATTTTATCAAAAACCGTCTATATAAAAATGCCCCAAAACAGGGAGGTCTAAACATTTAAATTTGATCGTCTATCCAAAACAGGAGAATGCCGATAACAGAAATAGGATCCAGCCTTACTGGCCAGATCCTTAAACTTTTGATCAATCAAACAACGTACTTACAGATTGCTCTTCGTGAACCCGAATAATTGCTTCACCAAGAAGCGGGGCAACGGATAGGTTAATAATTTTATCAATCTTTTTCTCTTCTGGAAGTGAAATCGAATTAGTAATAACTAATTCTTTGATTTTCGAATTTTGAATCCGTTCAATTGCAGGTCCAGAGAGTACAGGATGGGTACAGCAGGCATATACTTCAGATGCCCCGTTTTCGATTAAGGCATTTGCAGCTAATGTGATTGTACCAGCTGTATCAATGATATCATCAATTAAAATGGCTATTTTACCTTCGATATTACCAACAATATTCATTACTTCTGCTACATTTGGTCTTGGACGACGTTTATCAATAATCGCAATTGGAGCTTTTAAACGTTCAGCCAACTTTCGAGCTCTTGTCACGCCGCCATGGTCCGGAGAAACAATGACAATCTCCCCTCCGAATTCTCTCGCTTTAAAATAATCTGATAAGATCGGTACACCCATTAAATGATCGGTAGGAATATCAAAGAATCCTTGAATTTGTGGTGCATGCAGATCAAGACAAATCACACGGGTTGCTCCCGCTGTTTCAAGCAGAGTGGCCACTAATTTAGCTGTAATTGGCTCACGGGCACGGGCCTTACGATCCTGACGTGCATAACCATAATAAGGCATAACAATATTAATGGTCTTAGCCGAAGCTCTCTTTAACGCATCAATCATGATCAATAATTCCATGATATTTTCATTCACTGGCTGGCTAGTAGACTGGATGACATAAACATCACCGCCACGGATACTTTCCTCGATATTAATTTGAATTTCTCCATCACTAAATCTTGTAACCGAACATTTACCTAATTCAACACCGATGAATTTCGCAATTTCTCTTGCAAGCGGGAGATTTGAATTTAAACTAAACACCTTAAGATTTGGGTCTAAATATTGATTCGACATGATAGCCTCCTAAAATCATTCACTTATTTCTTTAGATTCAGCTTTTGGACGTAATTTTCCTTATTTACTTGCTGTGCCCGGGCAATTGATAAGGCATCGCCTGGTACATCTTTTGTAATCGTCGAACCGGCCGCCACATACGCACCCTTGCCAACGGTAACAGGGGCAACTAGATTTGAATTGCAGCCAATAAAGACTCCATCTTCAATCTTGGTTAAAAATTTATTTTTGCCATCGTAATTAACCGTGATTGAGCCGCAGCCGATATTCACATCTGCACCTACCTCTGCGTCACCAATATAACTTAGATGGGAGGCTTTGCTTCCTTTTCCAAAGACGGCTTTTTTAATTTCAACGAAGTTGCCTATTTTCACTTCATCCTTAATAGTTGAGTCTGGGCGAATATGAGCAAATGGCCCAATATTAACGTGAGCACCGATAGAACTATTATGTGCAACGGATTGACGGACAACCGTTTCCGCACCAATTTCACACGAAGCAATTTCCGAGTTTGGCCCAATCTGACAATCTGAGGCAATCACGGTTTTGCCTTTGATCATTGTTCCTGGATAGATCACCGTGTCCTGTCCGATTTCGACATCCGTTTCTATATAGGTGTTAGCAGGGTCAATGATGGTTACCCCGTTTCTCATATGAGCCGCATTCGTGCGAGCGCGC
This sequence comes from Bacillus sp. AFS073361, assembly GCF_002567005.1. GTDB lineage: Bacteria > Bacillota > Bacilli > Bacillales > Cytobacillaceae > Neobacillus. The sequence goes on along the minus strand of NZ_NUZU01000225.1, from coordinate 20,069 downwards.
ATAATTCGCTCTGCTTCTGCAAGAGCGACACGATCATTCACACCTAGTGTTTCTTCAAAATCATCTGTTTGGAAAGCTGTGACCACTTCCCCTTGCTTCTTTAAAATTTCAATGACATCGGGTAAATAATATTCACCTTGTACATTTTCATTCGAAACATTCTTCAATGCTTCAAATAAGGCTGTATTATCAAAACAATATGTCCCTGTATTGATTTCATTTATTTTTCTCTCGTCTTCAGAGGCATCTTTGTGTTCAACGATTTTTTCTACCAATCCGTCTGCATTCCGAATGATTCGGCCGTATCCAGTCGGATCTCCAATTTTTGCTGTAAGAATCGTCGCTTTAGCCCCTAATTCCTCATGATGTTTAAATAAAGCTTCCATTGTTTCGGCTCTGATTAAGGGGGTATCACCGCAAACAACAATTGTTACTCCAGCTTTGCCTTCAAGGATGCTCTGTGCTTGGCTTACCGCATGGGCGGTTCCTAACTGCTGATCCTGTAGAGCATATTGACTGCTGTCACCCAATTGGGCTTGAACCATTTCTGCCCCATGACCAATAATTGTGACAATTTCTTGTATATTAAGCTTCATTACTTGGTCAACCACGTGCTGTACCATTGGTTTCCCGCATACTGGGTGTAATACTTTATATAGCTTAGATTTCATCCGCGTTCCTTGTCCCGCGGCTAAAATCACGGCATAACGATTAGACATGGACAGTCCTCCAATTAACCTTTTTATCCATTAAAAATATTAACGTAATTGTGCGCTCTTTTCAAGGTATGTGAGGGAAGTGTCTATTTTTGTAATAATGAGTTAATTTATAATGGAGTGTCAAATAGGAGGCTGTTGAGAGGAGTATTTTATGACTTTCATATGATGGTCTGTCCTTTGCACAGTAAAAAGAGCCTTCATAGAAGAAAGGCCCTAGTTGTAAAAAATCCTTAGGAAGCTCCGGCTTCTTCAAATTCTACTTCCAATTCACCTAAACGGTGGTACTCAGCCAAAACAGCTTCTTGGATCTTACCGCGTGTACCTGAATTGATTGGATGCGCAATGTCACGAAATTCTCCATCAGGAGTACGTTTGCTTGGCATAGCTACAAATAAACCGTTGTTACCATCGATAACACGAATGTCATGAACGACAAACTCATTGTCCAAAGTGATGGATGCAATCGCTCTCATTCTCCCATCAGTGCTAACCCGGCGTAATCTTACGTCAGTTACTTCCATGTGCTCACACCCTTTTCTAATAGATAAAAAGCTAAGTAAATAAATTCAACAATTTTTTCAAAAATCCTTCTTTATTTTCAAAATATTTTTGAAAAATTGAGGCAAATTCGTGAACACTATGGAATGGAAAATCTAATTTCCTATTTAACGAGTGCGACTACTTCGATTTCCACTAATACATCTTTTGGCAAACGAGCAACCTCGACACATGAACGAGCAGGTTTATGTGTGGAGAAGTATTCACCATAGACCTCATTTAATGCTGCGAAATCATCCATACTTTTAATAAATACGGTGGTCTTTACCACTGTTTCAAATGATGCACCTGCAGCAGTTAATACCGCCTGCAAATTTTGGAATACTTGGTGCGCTTGTTCTTTAATATCGCCTGTTATTAAAGTTCCTTCCGCTGTTAATGGGATTTGTCCAGAACTGTAGAACAGATTATTAACAATAATTCCTTGTGAATATGGGCCGATTGCAGCCGGTGCTTGATTTGTTTGAACTACTTTCATATGTATTCCCTCCATCTATTTTTTAAAATAATTGCCAGCTTGAACATTAATCTTCTTTTCTTTCAAATCCACATTAGATAATTGCACGAGTGAAGTATATTCATCGACGAGCCGCTCTTGTATTCTTTCTGCCTCTACTAAAACAGCAATTCCCGCCAGATAACCATTGAATTCCTCAAGCAGACTGATCATTCCCATAACCGTTCCGCCGGCCTTCATGAAATCATCGACTACAAGGACGCGGGAACCTTCTTTCATACTTCGTTTTGAAAGGAGCATGGTTTGAATTCTTTTCGTTGAACCAGAAACATAATTAATGCTTACAGTTGGTCCCTCTGTCACTTTACTATCCCTTCTAACAATCACAACAGGAACATTTAACTGACTTGCTACTGCGTATGCAAGTGGAATTCCTTTTGTGGCAACGGTCATGACCACATCAATTTTTGCTTCGGTATAGGCAGAGGCAATAATTCGTCCGGCCTTTTGGACCACCTGCGGATCGCCCAAAATATCCGTTAAGTATAAATATCCTCCAGGTAGGAGCCTGTCAGGATTAGCAATCAAATCACATAATTCATTGATAAACGGTGCTGCTTCTTCATGGCTTACTTTTACAAAGAATTTAACCCCGCCAGATGCCCCTGGCACGGTTTGGATCGTCCCAATTCCTCTATTTTCGAACGTCTCTTTGATGATTGCTAAATCTTCACTTATCGAAGATTTCGCAGACGCATAACGTTCAGCAAAAAAAGTGAGCGGAACTAATTGTCGAGGATGATCCAGTAAGTAATTTGTCATATCAATCAAGCGTTCACTGCGGCGAAATTTCATAACAATCCCCCAAAAACACGAATATTCTAACTTAAGGATACCATTTTCGTACGTCTTCAATCAAGTGAGTGTCGTTCTCCTAACATGCGAACGGCAAAAACTTGATCACAGAATCCTCTTAATCCGTTATAAATTCTGTGCATTCTTGAATCGTGCTGAACTATTCCAAACACTGTCGGCCCGCTCCCGCTCATTAAGACTGCATCCGCACCAAAACGTTTCATTTGTTCTTTAATTAGCGCAACTTCAGGATGGAGGTTTAAGGTCACCTCTTCTAAAACATTCCCCACGTTGACGCATACCTCTTGGTAATCATGTGCATTGATCGCTTCAATCATACCAGCAATATTAGGATGGACTGTTTCAACAATATTCAGCCTGCGATATACTTCAGCTGTTGACACCCCTATAAAAGGCTTTGCCAGGATGACCCAGCATGTTGGCGGGGCAGGGATTTGTGTAATAATTTCCCCACGCCCTTTTGCCAAGGCTGTCCCTCCATAGACACAAAAAGAAACATCCGACCCAATTTCGCTGCCCAGTTCGGCCAATTCATCCATAGATAATCCAAGATTCCAAAGTTTATTTAACCCTCTTAAAGTAGCCGCAGCATCACTGCTTCCCCCCGCAAGTCCTGCTGCAACCGGAATGGTTTTTTCAATCGAAATCTTCACACCCTGTTTGACATGAAATCGATCTTTTAAAAGCTGAGCAGCTTGAAAAGCTAAATTCCGCTGGTCATCAGGAACATAGCGATTGTGAGAAAGAATATGTATTTTATCTTCATGTAATAACTCTAACTCTACCCGATCCGCCAAATCAATCGTGGTCATAATCATTTCCACCTCATGAAAGCCATCGGGGCGCTTGTGTAGAACATCTAATGCTAAATTTATTTTGGCCGGTGCTTTTACTAAAAGCTTCACTACGTCCACCTACTTCTATATTGTCCAGATCAGCGCTACGGGCGCTTCAAATTTCTTGTCCAGTTTCAGCGCTAAACGAGCGCTGCCACTTTTCTTTTTCCGAAAAATCCACATTTTGTCCTATTTTACCACAAAATGATAAAAGTAAGACGTGAGATATGCGAAAACCTCTCAAATTTCATAATTTATTATATGTTTTATATAAATAAGGTCATATTTTAGAGAAAAAAGACCAAAGGAACATATTCCTCTGGTCTTGCTGCAGTAAGTGATTGATTATAATAATAAGCGGAAGTCCTTTATTAAAAGTTAACCTCTTGGACTCCGATTGGCTAATTGTCCTTGTGCAAGTTCAACCGCACGTTTGACCATATTCCCCGCATCTTTGGCTTTGATGCCGCCCCATCCTTCTTTTTGAACAACATCATAAAATCCAAGTTCCTTTGCTAACTCTTCTTTAAAGTGACTGGACATGATTCCTCTTCTTCTGCCCATCTAAACAACCCCTTTCATACTACAGCATTCTTAGTATGGGAAAGATATTGGTATTTATGATGGATTGCATAGATCTGCTCTCTATTTCCAGCAGCTCATTACTTCCGCTTAATAAATAGCAAAAAGCAGTAAACATTTGTTCACTGCTGTAGATTGCTTATATACTAATTTAAGGCTAAATGTCCTGATGCATCTTCGTAGAAAGTGATTTGAACTGTTTCTGTTAACACATCCGCATAGCTGTAAGAAACACGTTCGAATGAGTTTTCATCCTGATCTAGTTCAATAACAAAAACAGACGGATAAGTTTCCGCTAAAACACCGGAACGTTCAATGGTTTTTCTACGTCCACCATTGGCTTTAAGCAGTAATCTTTTCCCTAAATTTGTGTCAAGAGCCTTTTTAATATCGGCTAAGGTTTTTGGCATTCGGTCCACCTCACTGTGTAAAGTATAACACACTGACATAGTTATGTCAAACAAAAACATAAATTATATCAGTCAAACAAAAAGATTGTCAATATGTTTTATTCTACTTTTTCTTCTAAATTTCAACATTTTTATCTTGCCTTAAATCGCAGGGGATTATGTACCAGCCATTAAAATAAAAAAATAAGCCTTTTCGTTTTGGAAAGGCTTATTCATCTTCATCTTCTTCTTGGATTGGCCGATAAGGCATCCCTGTCCTTAACACTCCCTTTGTTTCGATCCCGCCAAGTCCCTTCTCCCCTGTTAAAGTATTCCGTAATACATCCCATACATTGATCCGTTCCATGAATGGTGTAAAGCTAATTTTAGCAACAATATACACTGGGTCTAGAGCATGAATGTTAATCCTTTCTGGTGAACTAGCAAAATTTGCCCCAGCGTGAATCAATGATTCAAAATGTGATTGACATGCACCAGCAAAGATGACGAGCTGGTCCAAGTGAGGGATTCTTTTCCGTGCTTCCTTAACCGTTTGAACAAAATGCTTTGAGTGCCGGTAAGCGTTAATATCTGTCATCTTCCCTTTTACTTTTGAATATGCATCATGTCCAGTAATAACGAGTATGTCAGGACGATACGTGTCAATCAGGTTACCAATTCGATCAGGCATTTCCCTTTCATTACAGTGTAAGCCCATAACAGGTATACCCACTTTTTCATATACCGTCATACATTTCTTTAAATAGGATGGATCACCGTCTAGATGGAGAACCTTCCCTGGCATTTGAAAATAATTACTTGGTTTTACATAGCCGCCAGTTGCCGCGTATTCCTGCCGGTGCTTAATTAATTCCACATCTTGAGTAAACAGCCGAAATGACTGCTCCTCCAATGTCCGGTATTCATTCTTCAGCTTGGCTCTTTGATTATGGTCAATTACAACCAAATCCTCGTATGGAGCATCTGCTACGAGTCGAAAATCCTCTCCATATAGGACTGCAAACTTCTGGTCGTTCATTTTTCGGACATCAATTATTCGAAAGAGAATATCACAGTTATACGAGCGCCTGCCGACAATATCATTTATTTTTATATCCACTGTCGTCACTCCAATAAGACCAGCAAATAGGCCTAAATAAGGTTTCTCTCATAGGCTATGCAAATAACTTCCTCATTGTGAAAAAAAATAGACCCTTTGCGGGGGTCTATTGGAAAAACGGATATAATTCTTCGCTTAAGCGGCCAAATTCTTCTAAGGAAAGGGTCTCGCCTCTTCGGGTAGGATCAATCCCACTAGCACTTAGGGCTTGAAGGATTTCCTCCTTTTTTTGTTTCCCATCTGGCAGCTGACTTGTTAGATTATTAAGCAGGGTTTTCCGACGCTGAGCAAAACTTGCCCTTGTCACTTTGAAAAAGAACGCTTCATCAGTCACTTTTACTGCTGGCTGTTCCCTCTTTGTCAAACGAATTACAGCTGAATCAACATTTGGCTGCGGGACAAACACTGTTTTCGGGACAATCATAACGGTCTCAGCCTCTGTGTAATACTGAACAGCGATGGAAAGAGATCCATAATCTTTCGTCCCAGGCTTTGCTGAAATACGGTCTGCCACCTCTTTTTGCAGCATACAAACGATCCCGCGGATCGGCAAATGCTCTTCAAGAAGTTTCATAATGATTGGCGTAGTTACATAATACGGTAAATTCGCAACAACCATGATATCGCTCGTTTCAGAAAATTCTTCAGTGATGACTTCGGCAACGTCTGCCTCTAGCACATCATTATGAATAACATTTACATTTGGATAGGGAGATAACGTGTCCTTTAGGATAGGTAATAACCGTTGATCGATTTCAAACGCAACGACTTTTTTACTCGTCCGGGCAAGCTGCTCAGTTAGCGCGCCAATACCTGGTCCGATTTCAATCGCACCAGAGTCTTCTGTTAAATCCGCAAAGCTAACTATCTTTTTTAAAATATTTGTATCGATTAAAAAGTTTTGACCGAGGCTCTTCTTAAATGAAAAACCATATTTATTTAGAATTTCTTTTGTCCTTACCGGGGTAGCAATATCTTTATTATTCATGTAGTTCCTCCTGACGTACAACCCTTAGTGCTTCTGAAAATTCTTGTTTACTGATTTGGAACATCATTAAGCGCTTATGGAGCTGTTTCCCATTTGTATATCCTATTTTTAAAAATTCACCCAGGACGATTCTTCTCTCTTTCGCTCCTTCGCCGCCAATAAGTCCAGCGGTAAGTAAGTCCTCTTGCGTTATTTCTTCTTTATATGTCTCACTCATAACCTGGGCATCCTTTAGTGCCTCTTGGATTGCCTCTGGACTGGCATGCTCCACACCAAGGCTTTCGCCGGCTTTTCCCATCGCTGCTTCCTTTGTTAAAAAAGCATGTTTACAACCAGGGACAGCTTCAGCAATGGTCTTCCTAATTTTTTCACCTGGAAAATCGGGATCGGTAAAGATAATTACGCCTCTTGTCTCTTGCGCACGCCGTACCCTTTCGATGGTCGTCCCATTTACAGCAGACCCATTTGTTTCAATTGTATCAGCATTTACTGCTCGTTTAATCGCTGTTGTATCATCCTTGCCCTCAACAACAATAATTTCTTTAATCTTCATTTTGTGAATGCAGGCCTCCGTAATAAAAATTAGAAAAGCGGAAGCGCCTTGATCAGGGGCGTGAGTCTAGACGAGCCGGCGAGAAGGTTGCTCTTTAACCTTCTTGACGGATTGACTTATGACCCCGAGCCCCTAGGCGCTGGAGCTAGACAGTTATCTAAGTTCAAACTTTCAAACTTAAATATTTTTTAAAAATTGAAAAAATCTTGAAACATTTTTGTAATGTCAATCGTCTATATTATTGAACGATTTCATATAATAAGTGTAAGGAACAGATGAAATGATATGTATTCGTTGTTAGTATAAAGAAATTTACGAAAAAAGCAAAATGCAGAGGATAGGACCCTCTGCATAAAGGAAATTAATCTAATACTTTAATCTTTACTTTTTTCCGCCCCCAGCGGTATGCATCACTTTTTGATGGCATGAATAAATCAATGATATATCCCTTAATAGCACCGCCTGTGTCACCCGCCACGGCGTAACCATAACCATCAACATATACCTTTGATCCGAGTGGAATGATTCTCGGGTCAACCGCGATTACCTTCATGTTCGGATTCGCCCGGAGATTAAGTCCTGTTGCTGTTCTTCCTGAACACCCATTGCAATACGCAGTATAGGCAGTTGCAGTCACATAAAACTCTTTTCCCGACTCATTAGCAGCACCACGGGAAACTTGTAATGATAAATCCTTCGTTCCGACAGCCACAACTTGATCTTGTTTCTCTGCAATCTTTTGCTCACTTAACAATTTTCTCGATACTTCTTTGCCATTTTCAAGCCAGACTTCATATTGTTTAGAAATGCGGCCTTTTTTACCTTTGGTGATGGTTTTCTCCTTGCCTTTTTCTAAACTTTCATCCTTTTTGGTTACCACAGCAAATTGAACAGGTTCTTCCACTACATCGGTGACTTTTTCTACCCGAATGACATTAACAACACCATTCTTAGCAATGGTTTCTGTTAATGACGGTTCAACTCGGTCTAATTTGTTTAGCTTAATGCCCTGTTGTGATAAAAAGTCAGCGACCGTAGCCGAAGTGGCCCAAACTTGTTGCTTTTTACCGCCGTCAACATATGTAAGATGAAACGCCTTCTTTATTCCAACTTCCATCTTATCTTTAATTGCTGTTTGCGGACTAGGTGAGATTTCATCATGCTTGCTCAAAACAATTTTCTGCTCTTTTAGGAGTCCAGCTAATGTATCAGCTGTCGTCCAGATCGTTTTCTTCTCGTTGTCCTTGACAATGTGAACCTGTTTAGCTTGCTTCCATACGACCATTAGGTGGTCCTTCACCTTTGAATTCGCTTTTGGCTGCAAATAATCTTGTGAGCGGATGGATACATCCATTTCATCCAATAATTCATTGACTGTATCCGCATGTGTCTTTACGACCTTTTGCTGATTGTTAAGAGTGATGGCAACAGTTTTCTTTGACCCTTCATAAAAAAGAATTCCAAGAGATGTCAACAAAACTACGAAACTAGCAAAAGCAATGGTCAATGTCTTCCGGCTCAAAGACTTGGGAAACAGGTTTTTCATGTTTTTGAATACGATGAAAAACGCCTCCTTCTCTTAGAGAGATTAATGAACCATGCTGCCGGCTGTCTATCCTTGCATACTCTGCGAGGGTATTTTTAATTATGCACAAAGTTAGAATATTTGCAAAGAGAAACTTCTCGACACGGTTATCCTATGTAGAAAAGGAGACATGTAGAACTTTTAGTTTTCATTAAATTTTAAGACAAGCTTCCACTGCTTTCGACAAATTCCCCTATCATTTTATGGCGAATAATTTTTTAGCATTTCGTGTCGTTGCTTCTGCTACTTCTTCAAATGTCAACCCTTTTATTTCGGCAATTTGTTCAGCAACTAATTTTACATAACTAGGCTCATTTCTTTTCCCACGGTATGGATGAGGAGCTAAATACGGACAATCTGTTTCGATTAACAGCATCTCTAAAGGCACTTCAGCTGCTACTTCCTTCGGCTTTTTGGCATTTTTAAAGGTCACCGGTCCACCTAGCGAAATATAGAAGTTCATTTCCACACATTGTTTCGCCACTTCAGGACTGCCGCTAAAGCAGTGCATAATCCCGCCTACCTCTTCTGCTCCTTCCTCCTTTAAAATTCCCACGATATCGGCGGTTGCCTCCCGATTATGAATGACGATGGGCAGCTTCACCTTTTTAGCCAGCCTAATTTGTTTCCGAAAGACTTCCTTTTGGATATCCTTTGGTGATTTGTCCCAATGATAATCCAAGCCCATCTCACCAATGGCAACAACCTTTGGATGGGCGGTTAATTCCTCTATCCACACTAAGTCTTCTTCCGTCATGTCAATCGCATCAACTGGATGCCAGCCAATGCAGGCATAAATAAACTCATAGGATTCGGCTAATTCCATAGCCCGTTTTATGGTTGGACGATCAAATCCGACAACCACCATATGTGTGACTCCCTCTCGTTTCGCCCTTCCAATCACTTCTTCTAGGTCTTCGTTGTACTGTGTATCATTTAAGTGTGCATGTGTGTCGAATAGCATAGTAAGTAAGAACCTCGTTTCCTTATTTTTCTCTAAATTGTGCACTTACGGCCATCTAATGTCAAAAAATCGAATAAAAAAAGGGAATGTCCCGATAAAATGTTTCACGTGGAACATCTAAAAGCGGAAGCGCCTTGATCAGGGGCTTATAACCCCGAGCCCCTAGGCACTTGCATCTGGATATAACAAAAAGTAAAAGCGCCCTTATCAGGCGCCTTAACCTTAATTATTATTTTACTTTAGCACCATTTGCTAATGTCTGATCAACTGTTGCGAGGGAAAGTTGGCCATTTTTTGAGCCGGCTAAGATCATCCCCTGTGACAATTCGCCGCGCAGTTTGACTGGTTTTAGATTCGTAATACAAATCACCTTGCGGCCGACTAATTCTTCAGGCTTATAATATTGAGCAATTCCCGAAACAACCTGACGCTTTTCATAGCCTAAATCAAGTTGAAGTTTAAGGAGTTTATCTGCTTTTTTTATTGGCTCTGCTTGAATGACCTCCGCCACACGCAAATCTATTTTCATGAAATCATCAATCGCAATTTCAGCGATTTCTTCTGGTTGTTCTTCCGGCTTTTCTTCTTTCTTTTCTTCCTCTGCTGGCGCTGAGCCTTGCATTTTCGTCTTAATAAAGTCTACTTCTTCAGCAATTTCAAGCCTTGGGAAGATTGGCGCAGCCTTCTCGACCTTTGTTCCATTTGGTATCAAGCCAAAATCAGCAAGACTTTCCCATGCTTTTAGCGATTCCTCTTGAATACCCAACTGTGTAAAGATTGCATTCGGCGTACGGGTTAGAAAAGGCTGTAATAAAATTGCTATCCGTCGTAATGATTCAGCCAAATGGACCATTACACTAGCAAGATCCTCACGATTCGCCTCATCTTTCGCTAATGTCCATGGCTTTGTTTCATCAATATATTTATTGGTTCGGCTGACTAACTGCCAAATCGCTGTTAACGCTACAGAGAATTCCATCTTCTCCATCGCTTCCTCATATTTTTGAACGGTTTCTTGATTCACTTGCAGCAGTGACGCATCAAATTCCCTAACAGAGCCAGTGTAATCAGGAATCACCCCGTTAAAATACTTCTCGATCATTGCAACGGTACGATTAAGCAGATTTCCTAAATCATTGGCTAAATCAAAGTTGATTCTTTCAACAAATCCTTCTGGTGTAAAGACGCCATCCGCTCCAAATGGAACTTCTCTTAATAAGTAATAACGAAGAGCATCGAGACCATAACGGTCAATGAGAGTAACAGGGTCAACCACATTCCCCTTTGATTTGGACATTTTTCCATCTTTCATTAACAACCAGCCGTGGGCAAAAACCTTCTTCGGAAGTGGAAGGTCTAAAGCCATGAGCATAATTGGCCAATAGATGGTATGGAAACGGACAATTTCCTTCCCAACAAGATGTACATCAGCTGGCCAATAGTTTTTGTATTTGGCATCATTTTCTGTCCCAAACCCCAGCGCTGTAATATAATTGGATAAAGCGTCAATCCAAACATAAATAACATGCTTTGGATTTCCCGGCACCTTAATTCCCCAATCAAACGTAGTCCTCGATACCGCTAAGTCTTCTAAACCTGGCTTGATAAAGTTATTAATCATCTCATTCTTACGAGATTCAGGCTGGATGAAATCAGGATTTTCCTCATAATACTGCAGGAGACGATCTACATATTTACTCATTCTAAAAAAGTAGGATTCTTCTTTCACTTTTTCAACTGGTCTTCCACAATCTGGACAATTCCCATCCACTAATTGCCGGTCAGTAAAAAAGGATTCACACGGTGTACAATACCAGCCTTCATACTGATCGAGATAAATATCGCCTTGTTCAAGGAGTCTTGCGAAGATTTTTTCGACAACTTGTTTATGCCTTTCCTGGGTTGTTCGTATAAAATCATCATAGGAAATATCAAGTTTATTCCATAACTCTTGAATACCATCAACAATATCATCAACATACTGCTGCGGAGTAATCCCCGTCTCTTCTGCCTTCCGTTGAATTTTTTGTCCATGCTCATCCGTCCCAGTTAAGTACATAACATCATAGCCGCGCATCCGCTTATAACGTGCCATTGCATCACCTGCAACGGTAGTATAGGCATGCCCAATATGTAAATTTCCGCTAGGATAGTAAATTGGTGTTGTCAGGTAAAAAGTCTTTAATTTATTCTCCATTTGTATACCTCCAATAGTTGGCTAGCGCACAACCCTATTAAACCATTATTGCCTGTTTTTTCCCGTCTCTATCATCAAAATATACCTAAAAATCAACTTTTGTGCAAGGAGACACGCTGTCGTTCACTTCCGGTTTTATAAAATTATTACCGCTTACACCCATAATCGCTTTACTACCTTCGAAGTATTTGTAGTTCAATAGTATCAAAATATGCAGGAATTTGTCGAATAACATCAGGTTGAGCAAACGATTCCTCAAAGGCCAATTATACTATTTATTGGTATAATTTTGATAATTCCCAGATAAAACGTCGCCGCATCAACACTTCTCTAGCCTAAAAAATACCAGTATTATTTTTCAAAATTTAGTAATTGACGGATATGGGAATATCTTGTATTATAGGGTTATGAAAATTTTGTCGAATATTGACGAATAAATAGATAGAGAAAAATATGTTCATAATATGAGAGGAGCTACAAAAATGAAATCTACAGGTATCGTTCGTAAAGTTGATGAGTTAGGCCGTGTGGTAATTCCAATCGAATTAAGACGTACTCTTGGTATCGCAGAAAAAGATGCTCTTGAAATTTATGTGGATGACGAGCGTATCATCTTAAAGAAATACAAGCCAAATATGACTTGCCAAGTAACAGGAGAAGTATCAGATGATAATCTATCTCTTGCTGGCGGTAAATTGATTCTAAGCCGCGAAGGTGCAGAACAATTAATTAAAGAAATCCAAAACAACTTTGAATTAGTAAAATAAGAACAGGCTCCAGCATATTTGCTGGAGCCTTTATACTTTTCATATAATGATTTAATTATTCGACATGATAGGCCTGATACACATCTCTCTTATTCATTTCACGGTCTTTTGCCGTTAACTTAATGGCTTCCTTCGAAGGTATATTTTTTTCAGAAATATAATGATTAACATGTTCTTCAAGCGTTAAGTTTTGCCACCAGCTTGGTGCTTCCTCCTGTAGCTGGTCTGTCCCTTCAACAATCAAACAAAACTCCCCGCGGATTTCATCCTGTTGAGTCCAAGCGATTACTTCATTGATTGTTCCTCGAATAAATTCCTCATACTTTTTCGTTAATTCCCTGCATATGGCCATATTCCGGTTTCCCAGTACATCTGCCATAATGGATAAGGTTTCTTTTAACCGATGCGGAGATTCATAGAAGATTAACGTTGCCGACTGCCACTTTAAGGCTTCTAATTCCAAACGCTTCTCCTTCTTATTTCGATTTAAAAATCCAAAAAAGTAAAAGGGCTGACACGGCAAACCTGAAGCAATTAATGAGGTTAATGCAGCGTTTGCACCTGGCAAAGGAACAACTGTTACCTTATCCCGTGTAGCAGCTAGTACCAACTCATAACCAGGGTCAGAAATTGCAGGCATACCCGCATCACTTACAAGGGCTATTTTTAACCCTTCCTTTACCTTTTGAATCAATTTATCACCGCTTGTTTCTTTATTATGCTCATGATAACTGACCACAGGTGTTCCAATTTCAAAGTAATTGCACAGTTTCTTTGTATTTCTTGTATCTTCAGCTGCAATTAGATCTGCCTCTTTTAATAATCGAATTGCTCGGAAACTCATATCTTCTAAATTTCCTATCGGGGTAGGAATTAAATATAAGATCCCCTTTGTTGCTTCATTTTCAAAGCTCTTTTGCTGCCACATCACAATCACCCTTTTCGCGACTTAAAAACTCATCTTTTTTCTTTCTTGTTAGCCGCTTAAAATTATATTCTGCCCGGAGCGCATCCCCTTTATTTTCAAAACCTTGATAGTATGTAAGTTCGACTGGGCCACGGCCCCGTGTATACTTTGCGCCTTTTCCTTCATTATGCATCTTGATCCGCTTTTCCAGATTATTCGTATATCCACCATACAAACTACCGTCCTTACAGGTGAGCACATAAAAAAAATGTTCATTTTTCTCCATATAGAATCTCTTTTATTTCTGAAGTATATTCATTCGTTTCATTGTAGACAAATAACGGTGGGAGAATTTTCAAATCTGGACTGCCATCCTTGATTGCCTCAATCAAAAGAGTATTTGCCTCTTTTCCTTTCTTCGGATAGACAAATTGAATCCGTTTTGGTTCAAGCCGGTATTCTCTCATCAGTGTAATGATATCCAATAGTCGTCCAGGCCGGTGGACAAAGGCGACCTTTCCGCCTTGTTTCACTAATTGACTCGAGGCTTTAACCGCGTCTTCTAATGTGCAAAGAATTTCATGGCGAGCAATGGCTAGATGTTCATTCGGGTTCATTTCTTCCTTAGAAGGGGTAGGAAAATAGGGTGGATTACATGTAACAACATCAAATTTGCCATACCCCAGTTGCTTAGGGATCTCCTTAATATCACCATGAATCATTTTCAGTTGACTCTCCAGCTGATTATATTCAATACTTCGAACGGCCATATCGTACAATCGTTCCTGTATTTCGACACCGGTTATTTGCCCTTTCGTACGTGCACTTAAAAATAAAGGAATCACACCATTCCCACTGCATAGGTCAATTAAGTTACCTTTTTGAATCGGAACATAGACAAATCGTGCAAGTAAAACAGCATCAAGGGAAAAGGCAAAAACGGATGGACTTTGAATAATCCGTAAGTTTTCTGCTAACAAATAATCTAACCGTTCATCTTCCTTTAAGTTAACCAAGGTTTCCATCCTCCAACAAAATGTATGAAAATAGAGGCTGATTATTTTCAGCCTCTTAAAGTTATTTCTTATTTAAAAAGGAAAGGCAGAATAAGCAATCGCCTTCTTTGCGTAAACTTCCAAAATGAAGGTTACAAATATGAAAACCTTCATGATATAGACGGGCAAGGTTATCATATCCTTCCCCTACATCAAATGGCTTTACACCAGAAGCCTCGGGCACAGAGGACCCTTTTTTATTCTCTGCTTCTTTCTTTTCCTCTTCGGTTGTTACATCTAAACGGCGTCTCAAATGTTCATTTTCTAGCTTTAAATAATGATTCTCTTCTAGTATCTCGGCTAAATGCTGCTTTAATTCTCCTAGCTTTTGGTAAAGATGGCCAATTTGTGTTTCCATATTACTTACTGATTCAAATATTTCTTTTTTATCCACGTCTTCCACCTCATTAATCTGTGGATTGTATAGAAAAGGCACCTTCTTTATTGATTTCCTCCAAGGTATACTCCAGAACACGTTCCTGTTCCTTTAGTTCCACCTGTAGTACCCGCTCTAATATATTTAATCCTACTACTTTTCCTTTACCTTGCGGTGTTTCAATGATTTCTCCTAAATCCGGCAGCAATGCTTTTGCAGATTCATATTCATCATTTTCATATTTTAAACAGCACATTAATCTGCCGCATAATCCGGATATTTTTGTAGGATTTAATGACAGGTTTTGGTCCTTTGCCATTTTGATCGAAACAGGATCGAAATCCCCTAAGAAGGTGGAACAGCATAACATTCTGCCACATGGACCAATACCGCCAAGCATTTTCGCTTCATCCCGAACACCAATCTGGCGTAATTCAATTCTCGTCCGGAAGATAGCTGCTAAATCCTTTACAAGCTCACGGAAATCAACTCTTCCATCAGCCGTAAAATAGAAAATCACTTTGTTTCGATCAAATGTATATTCAACATCAACTAGTTTCATATCCAGCTGATGCTCATTCACTTTTTCATTACAAACCTCATAAGCTTCTTTGGCGGCTTGCTTATTCTCTTCAACGATCATCTTATCCTTCGGGTCGGCA
Source organism: Bacillus sp. AFS073361 (assembly GCF_002567005.1). Taxonomy (GTDB): domain Bacteria; phylum Bacillota; class Bacilli; order Bacillales; family Cytobacillaceae; genus Neobacillus. The sequence continues at coordinate 4,478 of NZ_NUZU01000225.1, read as the reverse complement.
ATTCTAACCACTTTTTTGAGTGGAAGGACAACATCATGCTCCTCAACCTGTTTGCGAGCAATTACTGCTTTGCCATATTCCACTCCACGAACTGTCTCGACAATGACAAAGTCGTCTTTTTCAATGGAGAGTTCTCCTGGATCAAAATAATAGATTTTCCCCGCTTTTTTAAAGCGTACTCCTACAACATCATACAAATGAAGATCCCTCCTGCAATTTTAACACAAGCTGTTCCATCATCAGCTGAGGATTCATATTCCTCTCCAGCTTCCTCTTTGCATCAAGGATAGCTGACATTTGATCCGATATGCGCCGTCCAGATGTATGCAGGGCAAATTGTCGCAGCCGTTCACTTTCCTCTCGAAAAACAATTTGCTCCTGCCTATCTAATTGTATATATAGTAAATCCTTAAAAATAAGAAGTAAAAGGTCTAAACCACGATGTATCTGTTCTTTCTCTTTAAAGTGTGAGAACCAGTCAGCCTGAAGCGTTACCATTGCCTCTAGCGGATTTTTTTTCAACACCTCATATAATTTTACCACTATTTTTTGGGCTTGTGCAAACCATTCATCGACATTTAAATTTTGGGCTTCTTCCAAACTGTTGGTCAATTGTGCTAACAATGGGGCCTTTTGCGGTTCTACGCCGTTTTCCACCAATTGTTTAATCATCACTTGTGGTGATAAGGGATGAAATGTAAGTATTTGGCATCTCGAAAGGATGGTTGGTAATATTTTTTGCGGCTGTTCTGTTAAGAGAAAGGCAACCGTCCCGGGATTAGGTTCCTCTAAGAATTTTAGTAAACTATTGGACGCACTAACACTCATTTTATCGGCATGGACAAGTAAATAAACCTTTTTCAGAGATTCTAATCCCTTTTTAGAAAACTCTACCTGTAGGTTTCTAATTTGGTCAACCTTAATGGATAACCCCTCTGGTTCGACAATATGTACGTCGGGATGGTTCCCATGGTTGATGCGCCGGCAATTGCTGCATTCCTCGCATGGCCGGTACTGATCAATGATTGCTTCGCAAAATAGCGATTTTGTCAGTAACAACGCGATTTCTCGCTTCCCGGTCCCTCTGATGCCCTCAAGAAGGTATGCATGGGCCACTCGATTTTTCACTAAACTGTTTTTTAGCATTTTTAACACAGTTGGCTGAAGCTCTTCTAGTTGCTCCCATGATTTTCCCAAGTTCATCACTCACTAACCTTATTATAATAACGGATCTATTGTTTAAAATTAAAGCGCTGTTATTTGTCTGTTGATTTCCGCTCCAGGCACAAGCGGTTAGCGGGCGGTCCGGGAAGCCTCCTCGTCGCTTCGCTCCTGCGGGGTCTTCCCTGGTCCGTTCTCCCGCAGGAGTCTTCGTGCCTTCCACTCCAATCAACAGAGTGTCATTATCAGCAATGTGCTATAAATATTTAAAAATGCATGTATTGTTCGATTGGCAGGACGAATACGGTGGCTCCGCCTACTTCCACTTCTACTGGATAAGGAACATAGGAGTCAGCGTTCCCGCCCATGGGCGATACTGGGGCAACTAATTGCTCTCTAGCCCTGCAGTTATCCTTAATAATCTGGAGGGCCCGGTCCACGCGGATATCCTCTGTACCAATCATAAAGGTCGTATTACCTGACTTAAGAAATCCACCTGTACTAGCTAATTTGGTTGCTCTAAAATTATTATCTACTAGTGCCTTTGATAATCGATTACTATCCTGGTCCTGTACGACAGCTATGATCATTTTCATCCGAACCACCCTCTCCTTTTTTATTACTAGTTTCGTTTCTTATATTATAACAGGTAACAGAGCTCCTTACATTCGTAATGACAGATTCTTTAGGATAAAAAAAAGCCCTACAGTGAAGGCTTCCTTGTTGTTAGTGTTTCTTCAATGACCTTTATCGTTTGCTGAAAAACTTCTTCCACCGTACCCGAAGCATCAATGCATCGTATTCTCTCTGGAAAACGGTCAATTAATAGATGATATCCTTCACTTACCTTTTTATGGAACTCCAAGTTTTCCAAATCTAAACGATTGATTTCCCGGCCTTTATTTTTATTGATCCGCTGCAGACCCAACTCTGGCTCGATATCAAAGTAGATAGTTAACTCTGGCATCAAATTTTTAATGGCAAATTGATTGATCGCAAACACCTCATCAATCCCTAATCCGCGTGCATGACCTTGATATGCTAAAGAACTGTCAACGAACCGGTCGCACAAAACGATTCTCCCTTCATCTAGTGCCGGTTTTACCTTTTCTATTAAATGCTGTCTTCTAGCAGCAGCATAGAGTAACGCTTCCGTCCGAGGGTCCATGGCCGTATTCTCTTTTGCTAATATGACTGTTCGAATCTGTTCTGCGATATCAATACCACCTGGTTCACGGGTAAGAAGGACATCCCCAAGCTGATTTGCTACCATATCAATAATCGTAGACTTACCTGCACCATCCGGTCCCTCAAATGTAATAAATAATCCATTGTTCATTTATATAATCCTCCAAAACTGTATCTTGCTCTTTTAGGCTGTGCAATAAATCTTTATGTAACCTTCTTTTAACGAAGATTCTCCTTGAAACCTTGCCCCGGTTTGTATTAGGAGGCTAAGCTGACTGAGCCTTTCTTTTGTGACTCTTTCTCCCTTTAATAGCAAAGGGATACCTGGCGGGTATGGAATAATGGTTTCGGCACATACCTCTCCTAACGCTTTAGTTATTGGTAGTTCCTTTATCTCTAAATTCTCCATTTCTTTAAAGGGAATGGCTAAAGTGGAGATTTTCTGCCTGACTGTTTCAAATATCTCATGAGGAGTATGTACTGGCAAGCCAGCCAGTGCCTTTTTTATTTTCAAAAGTGTTTCTTCAAAAGGGAACCTTTGCCCCTCTTTAAGTAAAGGTAAAATAAGGAGCACATTATTCGGGTCAGCTAATTCTGTAAAAATCGCTGCCTCTTCCAGCCTTCGTTGAAGTTCAAATCCATTTAAATGGCACCGGGACTGAATCGTTATTTTTAGAGGGTCGCCGCTCTCGTTAGGATAGTCAAGCACCCTAATGGCCGGAATCTTCATCAACTCGTCCCTAAAACGTCTGATTTCCGTTAAAAGAAAGGTTACATCTTCATGCATATAGGCACTTAAATAATTCCTCGCCAAATCCAGAGATGCCATAATTGGATAGGACGGGCTGCTTGATTGGAACATAGCGAGGTATTCCTCCAGCTTATTGCGATTAACTAAATCACTATTAATATGTAAGTAGGAGCCCATTGTCATTGCTGGGAGAATCTTATGCGCGGATTGAACCACAATATCTGCACCTAATTGAAGAGCGGAAGACGGGAAGGGATCGCCAAGGATGAAATGCGGCCCGTGAGCCTCATCCACTAGTACCAAGATATTGTGCCGATGCGCTTCATCTATTATTTCTTGTAATGCATATCCCAAACCATAGTAGTTGGGATAGGTCAGAATGAGTGCCTTCGCATCAGGATATAGACTGATAGATTCTTTGACTGTTCCTAAACTGATTCCAGAGGGAATTTTCCACTCTTGGTTATATTCAGGCTCTAGAAAAATAGGATTGGCCTTCGCCAAACTTAGACCATTCAGAACAGACTTATGACAATTCCTTTGGACCAGAACTTTTGCCCCTTCCTCACATGCTGCCATAATCATTGCTAGATTTCCGACAGTTGAACCATTCACAAGAAAATAACTTCTTCTCGTCTGATAGAGGTCCGCTAATAGCACTTCTGCCTCTAGAATCGCCCCTTCGGGTGAGTGCAAGTCATCTAATCCCGATAATTCAGTCGCATCTATTTCTAGGATATTCTGAAAATAGCGGTGAGCTTTGGGTTGAAGCACTTCCCCATATTTATGTCCAGGAACATGAAAGGAAACTGGTCTTTTATTTATGTGTTGACTCAAAGCATCATATAATGGTGTTTTTGATTGATTATTCATTCATTTACTTCCTTCTTAGTGTCTAATTTATTCTAACAAAAAAACGATCCCCTTTCTCATTTGACTGAAAAAAAATAAGCCCATAATGGACTTTTATGAAAAAATTTCTGGCGTGGTTATTTTTTTCAGCTGTTTAAGAAAATATTTATATTTTGGATCCTTTGTATCTGTTTGTATTAAATCATTTTCACATTCTGTACAAATAAATGAAGTATATAGATGTATGCCTTTTGGTTTTAAATTCTCACATATAACACACATTTCCTGATGATATTTCTGTGCTAAAAATGAACTCAATCCCTCCACCTCCATACATCCATTCTGCCCGGAAAATTTTAATTGTATGCAATTTTTCGAATAATCTTTTCGCACCATCTTAATTAATATAGTATGTAACAGTTCACGATTGGGTGTATGTCTATTCGTAATTTCTTTAAAAACACTTCGTACTTTTTACTATTGTTATTGTCCTTATTAAGAAAACACAAAAAAACAACCTTTTCAG
>NZ_NUZU01000224.1 GCF_002567005.1 Bacillus sp. AFS073361 | reverse complement strand
TTACGTTGGCTTAGTTTCATATTCAAAACTAAAAGTTATTGTTTGTTTGCACGATTTTGTTTGTTTAGTTTTCAAAGAACAAGTCTATTAATCTTTCGTCAGCCAATCGAGTGATTAGCGACATTTGTTATTTTAACATAACAATTAATCATCGTCAACTTCATTTCGAAATTACCTTTTTAAATCTTTAAATTAGTTATTTCGTTTCAGCGACAAGGAATATAATACTACCCTATTAACCATTCGTCAACCACTTTCTTTCAATTTATTTAAAATGAATTGCAAGTCTCCGAAGAAATTACTGGACTTGCAATAATCATGATTAATAACATACCAATAGAAAAGATAAAATAATTATGTTTAGATTACTTTTTATAGGAAAAAATACTTTTGTACTTGTGTTTTGCAAAAGGAGATGACATGAAAGTGAGTATGGACTTTATGAAAAAAGAGGATGAAAATGGATTCGTTGCTCCTAGTGAACAAGAGCAATTAAATCAATCGGTTTTGGAAGAGAAAATGCCGGAATTTGATGTGATTGGAACAGCTCTGAACGATGTTTAAGTGGCAAAAAACCTTTGCAAAAAGAGAAATCCACTCTTTCTGCAAAGGTTTTTTACCTTTTTAATGCCTTCATAATAACTGCTTCACCTTGAAATGAGATGACTTGATCATTCGCAATTGACACCCTGAATTTCTCTTTTACTTTTTGAGAGGAGTTTTGGATGTAGTTGGATAACTTATCTTTTTCATTCTCTGGTAAATTCATTCGGTTACACCAAGACTCATATTGGAATGTTTTTTCAAATCGATGTATTTCATGAACCTCAAATCCATTCACCTCAAGCATGTGGAGCCATTCACTCTTTTTCCAAGCGCGAAAATGACTGTAGTCCCGCCATTTTTCGATCGTATTATAAAATAAGTCATAGTCATCATCTTCTGGAACAACATTATCATCAAGTAAAAACTGACCAGATGGCTTTAACACCCGATGAACTTCCTGAACAAATTTATTTACGTTAGGAAAATGGTGCGGAGCAATCCGACAGGTAACAATATCAAATACTCCATCTGAAAAAGGAAGATTTTCTGCATCCCCTATTATAAAATCGACATTTAAATGACCATTAGCTCGAATAAATTTTTCTGCTGCTTTTAACATTTCCGGAGTTAAATCCAAAGCTGTGACTTTCTTAAGCAAAGGAGCAAACGCATTAGCAGTATGTCCTCCGCCAGTAGCAATATCCAGTAAGTCTTCTTCGCCAGTGAACGTCGCCAATTGGACAAGTTTTTGCAAGTCCTTCCCATCCTTGTGGATGGCACTACTCACATAGGAATCAGCACTTTTTCCAAACTGATGTTTTACATCTTTTTTACTATCCATGTCATTTCCCCTTTCCGTAACTTTCTATAATTCAACTATAATGCAGCTACTTCATAAAGAAAATGACAGGTATTTTATGATTTACCATAAGAAAACCTAATTGTATTAAATCAATTGATTTCTAATAGGATTGGACAATGGTCGCTTCCCATTACATTACAATGAATGTCCACATTCTTAAGTCGCTCACGTAACTTTTCAGAGACAATAAAATAGTCAATTCGCCAGCCAATATTTCTTTCCCGGACTTTAGCCATATAAGACCACCAGGTATATGCCCCCTCTTGATCAGGATGAAAATGGCGGTAGCTGTCAATAAACCCTTCAGCAAGTAAGGAAGTCATTTTACCACGTTCTTCCTCAGTGAACCCAGAATTGCCTAGATTTGATTTAGGATTACGCAAATCAATTTCCTGATGAGCAACATTTAAGTCCCCGCATAGGACCACTGGTTTCAGTTGATCTAATTCCTTTATATGTTGAAGAATTCGATCTTCCCATTCCAATCGAAAATTAATTCGGGCTAGATCTCTTTGTGAATTTGGGGTATAAACATTGACTAAGAAAAAATCATCAAATTCTAAGGTAAGTATTCTACCTTCGTCTTCAGATTCATCTGTCCCAACGCCATACCGAACGGAAAGTGGTTTGTTTTTTGTAAAAACAGCAGTACCGGAATATCCTTTCTTAATTGCATAGTTCCAATATTGGTGATAACCATCCAACTCCAAATTAATTTGCCCTTCTTGCAGTTTCGTTTCCTGCACACAAAAGATGTCTGCATTAACTTCCTGAAAATAATCCAAAAACCCTTTTTTAACACACGCTCTAAGCCCATTGACATTCCATGATACTAATTTCATTTTTTGCGATTCCTTCTCCCTTAGTTACTAATTATTAATTTGTTTTTGATAGGAGACATTTTATCAGTAATGGTGCAATTGTGAAAGTAGAATGAACGCGAAATAAAAGGCAGTGGTTAACTGCCCTTTTTTAATGGTATAAAGTATTTTTCTGCTGCCTTGCCGGAAAACAGGTCAGAGGCAGGGACAATTTTTATATTTCGTTTTTCGAATTCATCTATCGATTGAAAAACACCAATCGAACATACCTTTCCTGTAATACCAACATGCCCAATCGCAATTCCTGTACCTTTAATTTCAGTAACCTTTGCTAGTCTAATCATTTGTTTGTACACGTGTGAAGAGGAGGAAATGTCGTCTAAAAATACATCCCTTTTAAGGATGGGAACACCTAGCTCTTTGGCTATTTTCGGGAATTTTGTGTTTGGGCTCGTCGCACTATCGATGATATATAATCTTTTTTTCTTAGCCACCTCAACGATTGCGCGAACAATTTGTTCATTTTCAACGGCAAGGGAACCCATATGGTTATTGATTCCGACAGCATATGGAACATCCTTTATTGCATCCTCGACAATTTGTTTTACTTCTGCTGGTGAAAGATCATTCGTGATTGGCCTTGGTCCAAGCCAGGATCTTTTCCCTCTTTTCGGTTCCATTGATAAATGAATCATTACTTCGATGCCGTATTTATGTGCCCATTTGGCATGTTCCTTCGAGTGCTCGGTAAATGGCATGACTGCAGCAGTAATCGGTATATCTCCTTCAAGGAAGTCCCGGACCCCACCTGTCCCGCCGCCAAAATCGTCAATAATAATCGCAGCCTGCAAATTTTTGACTTCTGTCTTTTCGGCTTTAGCTATTAATTGAAAGGAAAAAAACAGGAATGGAATGAGTATGATTACAAATTTTTTCATAAATGACCCCCAATTTGACTTTTGAGGTTAATTTACCCTATCCAATCATAAATTAGACAAAAAAAAAGAGAGAGCAAAGCTGCTCTCCCTTCTAAGGATTACTCCTCATCAAATACTTTAACTTCTTTCATTTTGTCACCATTTTTCATTTTAAGAGCAGTCTCGAGTCCTGATGTCACTTGACCAAAAACAGTGTGAACACCATTTAAATGAGGTTGTGATTCATGAACGATGAAGAACTGGCTGCCCCCTGTATTTCTACCAGCATGCGCCATTGATAAGGAACCTGGAACATGCTTGTGAGGGTTTCCTTCTGTTTCACAATTAATTGTGTAGCCTGGGCCGCCCATCCCAGTTCCCGTCGGATCTCCTCCTTGGCTTACAAAGCCAGGGATGACACGATGGAAAACCACACCATTGTAAAAACCTTCGTTCGCTAATTTTTCAAAATTCGCAACTGTACCTGGTGCTTCATTAGGGTAAAATTCAAGCTCCATCTTTTCTCCATTTTCCATTACTATGTATCCTTTTTTAGCCATTAAAAAACACTCCTTTATGTAAAAATCATTATTATCATACACTTTTCAAGTAAGAAAAGAAAGTTTCGCACCCTAATTTTCGATGATTGGTTATATTTCTGAGTTTGTAGTGGTAATATAATAGTACCCCTTCCGAACATTCGCTTGTTGCGGGACACTTAACCACTGTACGGACGGAAGGGGCAAGGTGTAACTGACGGTTACATCGCAAAAGCCGAGATGAAAATCTCGGCTTTTTGTCTGTTAATCTTTTCGTTTTGCCATCCAGGTGTAAAAAGAATAAATAAATGCTAAAAATAGCAGGTAGCCAAAAAACGAATAAAGGTGTTTCCAATTCTCAGCGTGTTCAAACCATCCCAACAATTCCGCAAATCTTTCAAAGATGGGCATTAAAAGACTGATGAATAAGATTACTCCTGCCTTCCCCCATTTATTCAACCGGTCCATAACCCGTAGGAAAACGACAATAAACACCGGTATCACCACAAGTGTAAACCCAATATTAATGGAGAAGACATTTGGGATTGGCCTCATAGGAAACTTATATATGCCTTTACCTACTAAATATAGATCTAAATAGGTCGCAAGCAAGGTTGCTAAAAACACCGTTGCAAAGGAAGGGTTAGTCCAAAATCGAAATGGCTTTTTTCGCGATGGCTGCGAGTTCGAGTCGTTCAAGTGTTTTACAGTATTCATTTATTATCTCCCCGTCTATTTTTTCATGGTCCTCAATTAAATAATCCACCACATGATCATCTTTAAACCAATCCCCTTTTTCAGCCTCCGTTTGGCTGACATTCTTCCAAGCGTACTGAAGGGCTGGACTATATATTTTTCTTGCCCGCGGTCTAAGCTGACAGGCTTTTAAACGTGTTTGATAGGCAAATCCCGGAATCCCTTCGTTAACGTTATTAAAAATATGCGGCCAGTAATCCTTCCTTGATCCGGTATGCGGATGGTTTTTTGCCCAGTCTAAAACTTGTTTTAACCGCTCCCTGTTTTTAAAAAGGATCGTATATAATCTTTTTCCAAGTAGAATACGCTCATGTAATGACTCAAACTGATGGAGTGTTTGCCCTGCTAGGTTCTTTTTTCCATAAGGAAAAAGAATATGGTTAAATGAAAGCAAATCTTGGAGGATAAATTCGAATTTATTTAACACACCCTTTTGGTAAAGCGGATTTTGAACTACTCGTTTCTCCAAATAACTTTGTTCATTGATAACCAGGGCGATGGCAAGGATATAGGCTTCTTGGGTATGCCAAAATTGATTCCAAATGGTTTCCATGAAGGTTGAAATATTGAGATAAGAACATAAATAAAATAATGGTTTATTTTTCCTTAAACTCTCCTGATACAGCAAAAATTGCGGGTATACATCTTGGAAAATCAGCCAATTCCCACGCTCTAAAAAGGCAAAAAAGGTTTCACTATCTTTTTTCGAGAGCAAACGGGTGAGAAATTCTCCCTTTAAGTCGGTCATGTTCCAGCCGCCATTACGGGAAACCATATGTCCAAGGAATGCCCAATGAATTTCAGGATGGAGAAGGTAAAATTCTAAGTAGGCCTTTGTTCTTGTGACATTATTTAGGTTATGCACGGCTGTCTTTCCTCTTATTTGCTCTAAAAGCGCACCATCTGCTTCCGTAAGTTTGGGCGGCATCGCTGCTTGTTTGCTCTTATTTTTTAATTCTTCTCTAATCATTTCAAGTGTGGTTTTTTGGCGATTTCTCGTAAAAAAAATGGATCATGACCTCCTATACGAATTCTCCTTCCACCAATGGAATATGTATGAATGAGAATAGATTTCTGGGAGAGGAATGAGAAATACCTATGATTAATACTAGCAAGGGCATCGATTGGCTTATTGAAAGGCTTCGAGCAGACCAATCTCCCAACGGATCATGGAATTACCCTTTTGAAACAGGATTGTCAACAGATGCCTATACGATCATTTTATTGCGGACATTGGAATTAAATGATGAAGAATTAATTCGAGGCTTGGTGGCGAGGATTTTTAGTAAGCAAGAAAAGAATGGGGCTTGGAAGCTTTTCTACGATGAGGGCGAAGGCAACTTGACCGCCACCGTGGAAGCCTATTACGCATTGTTGTTTTCAGGGTATGCCAAGAAGGATGACATGCGTTTGCGAGCGGCGAAAAAATTTATTTTATCCAAAGGCGGCATAGAAGAAGTAAGTATCTTTACCAAAGTGATGCTTTCTTTAACAGGACAATATATTTGGCCAGATTTTTCACCTCTTCCCATTGAATTTATCCTCCTGCCACATTATTTTCCAATTAATTTTTATTCCTTTTCTGTCTTTGGGCGAGCCAATCTAACACCAATTATTCTACTTGCTGATAAAAAGTTTTTTATCAAAACGTCAATGAGCCCTAATCTTTCGGAACTATATTTACACCGGCAGCAGGAAAATCTCTGGTTTCGCTCCTCGGAATACCGTTCCCTGCTTTCATTTATCAAGGATGGAGTTAAAAGATTAATGGGCTTACCTGAACAACTCCATCAGTTAGCGGTCGAACGGGCTAAGAACTACATGCTGAACCACCTCGAACCCGACGGCTCTTTTTATAGTTATTACAGTTGCACCTTTTTAATGATATTTGCTCTGCTGTCCCATGGGTACAAGAAAACAGATCCCGTAATCACCAAGGCTGTGAATGGGTTGCTTGCGATGAAATGCGATATCAACGGCCATCCCCATATGCAGTACACAACAGCAAATGTCTGGAATACTTCATTGATTGGTTATGCTCTGCAATCAGCCGGGGTCGCCTCAGATGACCCAATGGTGACAATGGCCAATCAATATCTTTTAAACCGGCAGCATCATAAATTTGGTGATTGGGTCATTCATAATCCAAAGACATTGCCAGGAGGATGGGGATTTTCAGATGTCAATACGATGAATCCAGATGTTGACGATACAACAGCATCACTTCGGTCTATTTCGAGAATGAATCCTCTTGAAAGGCATGTCTGGGACCGGGGCCTTAACTGGCTTTTATCGATGCAAAATGACGATGGCGGCTGGGGAGCGTTTGAAAAAAATACTGATACAAAATTATTCGAATTTCTCCCCATTGAAAAAGGAGAATTTTTGCTAACAGATCCATCTTGCGCTGACATTACGGGGCGAACGCTAGAGTTTTTGGGGAATTACACGAATCTATCTAGGGACCATAAAGCAATCCATAAAGGGGTGGAATGGCTGTTAAGTAATCAATTGAAGGATGGGTCTTGGTATGGTAGATGGGGAATTTGTTATCTTTATGGAACATGGGGAGCCCTTACAGGGTTACTTGCCGCTGGGATTCCTTCTAATCATGCAGCTATCCAAAAATCCGTAAAATGGTTAGATGGTATTCAGAATAAAGATGGCGGCTGGGGTGAGTCATGCCATAGTGATAGCAAAAAGGCTTATGTGCCATTAGGATTTAGCACCTTAACACACACTGCCTGGGCACTTGATACCTTGATTGCTGCTTCAGAAGAACCTACAGAACAAATAAGAAACGGAATCACCTATTTATTAACTTCCCTCGAAAAAGAAGATTGGACTACCGCTTATCCGAAGGGGCAAGGTATGGCCGGTGGTTTTTACATTCACTATCACAGCTATCGCTATATTTTTCCTCTTATCGCCTTGTCCCACTATAAGAATAAATTCGAAGTATAAAAAACATCGCCGGGGAGCATCACCCGACGATGTTTTATTCCGATAGTAGAGGGACAAGCTCTTTATAGATATTAATAATTTCCTCCAACTTCATACGTACTAGACCACTAGAAGATGGCGCTACGAAATCGACAACCCCTGGAACAATGCTAGTGGTTTGTCTTCCCCACTGAATTACTTTTAACCCACTGTATTGCTGATAGACTCCTTTTCCAACAAAGCAGACAATCTTTGGCTTAAACTGATCGATCTTCTTCTTTAAGATCTCACTTCCCTCTCTATACTCTCCTTTGGTAATTTCATCCGCTGCCTTTGTAGGCCTTTCTACAATATTTGTAGATCCAAATCCTAAATCTAAAAGCTTCGCATCTTCCATTGCTTCATATTTCCGTGGTGTTAACCCTGAATCGTACAATATCTTCCAAAAACGATTGTTTGGACTTGCATAATGACGCCCAAGTTCACTAGAGCGAATGCTTGGATTAAAACCAACAAATAAAATCTTTAAATTTTCCTCGAGAAGATCTCTGAGAGGTTCCATCGTATATCTCCTTATTAACAAGCTTGTTTATATTTACTCATCTTACCCCTAATGTGTAATTTTTACTTTATTACATTCTGCTCAATGTTCCTAGTGGTAATCAGACTTGCCAAAAGTCCCACTATTGCAACGATAACAAGCGAATAAAAAAGTTTCACATCTTGCAGCAGGAACAAACCGGTAATAATTATAACAGCATCCATCACAAACATAATTAACCCAACATTCATTCTAGACCATTTTGCAATAAGCAGGGCCAGCAGATCCATTCCGCCTGGACTAATATGATTTCGGAGCATCACCCCAACCCCGCTCCCAATGATTACAGCTCCTATAATCACACTGCTAAGGACGGACAAATGAAACATTCCATTCAATGGCACCAGCAATTCAATCATAATTCCGGAACAGATTGCTCCCATCACACCATTAAAAAAATACTCGGGATCTGATTTGTATGCGTACATGTAAACAGGAATATTTAGTAAGATAAATGTCATCCCAACTTTAAAACCCAAAATATATTTTAGCAGCAGGCTGATGCCAAAAAATCCTCCATTAATGATATGTAATGGCAGAATAAACCCATTAATACCAATCCCGATCATCGTACTTCCGAATCCTATTATCGCAAACTTTTTCAGCATCTGATCATCCCTTGTCCAAATTCTTTACTACCACATATATGAAAGATTTAAGGACTTCATTCGGAGTGATTAATATTGGATGCAGAAAAGGAGTCGCATCGGACTCCATTTTAGGCTATTACTGTCTGCTTTTCCTTAGATTTTCGTGCTTGTTTTACAAAGGATACTAGAATCGTTAAAATGGGTAAAATCCATAAAAAAAGGGCAAATGGAAGGTATGCCATAATTGGTATTCCAACAATGGTACTGCACATGATGGCAAGCACACTCCAGGGCACCACCCCCGGAAACAACATGGTGGAATCCCCCATAACTCGGGCTAACTCTTCTTTACCATAGGTATTAGACCAATGCGGAAGGAAGGATCTGCCGGTGAGGATAATTGGCAATGTTTGATTTGCTGCGATTAACGTGATTAAAAATGTCGCCAGCATTGTTTTTAGTGTGTCGCCAGTAAGCGTGCGGGATGATTGTAACCATCTATCTAAATAGGGCTGAATGACATTCATTTCTTCCAAAAGTCCATTATATGCACCTGCTAAAGCTAGAAATAGTAGCAATTCATACATATGAAGGAACCCACCGCCTAGCCCCTCGATTCCATGCCACAATGAGAATACGAGTTTTGGCCACGAAGATCCACTGAAAAGTGCGATGGCTGCTGCTGATAGAATGCTTGTTAAAAAAGCATAAACGATACTAATTCTTAAAAGGACAAATATAATTAAGATAGACGGTGGGATAAATTTAATGAGAGAAAGATCATTCCAACTTACAAGTTGCTGCTTTGAACCAGCCGTACCTGAGACTAGATAGTCCGCCGCTCCATAAAAGCAAAAGCATAGAAAAATAGCGGCTAGCGTAGTAAAAAGCATCGCTTTCCATTGTCTTTTTAAGGGCAATTCAACTGTATGTGACAATAGTTGATGGGCGCTTGAAAACGGGGAAGTTCTATCTCCTACAAATGCACCTGAAACCAAGGCGCCTGCCACCAATTCGACGGGAAGTTTCAGAACGATGGCCGTTCCGATGATTGGTATGCCAATTGCACTTAAAGTCCCGACCGTTGTTCCCAGCAGCATGGAAAATACCAAAGCACAGAGAAAGGATAAGACAAAAAAATGATTTGGAACAATAAAATGCAGAGCAATTTCCACCATTTGCTGAATAGTTCCTGCTAAATACCAGGATGGCAGTAAAAAACTCACCAGAAATAAAATTAAGATGACGATTCTAGTTTTGTTCACCCCCAAAATACTAATATGTAGAATCTGTTTTAAACGTAAATTTTTTCTCGCAGCCAACCAAGTAAGTACGAGATAGCCTGGAAAAAATCCTATGACTAGCGGATGATGAAAGATGACTGACCAAACCACCCCAGTCAAGGTAACGATTAAAAGCATTGATACTTGCTTTAAAGAAAAATGAATATTCATACCAACCCATCCTTTATGAAAGAAACATCTCTAATTATAAGGAAAAGCACCCCTTTCGAAAAGCAATTTCTACCACAAAAAAGAAGCCGCAAACTTGCGACTCCATTGCAGCTCCCAAAATGTTGAAGGGGAACTATTTCTTTTTAGATGATTTCTTCTAGCTGTTGGTAGAGACGGTCACGGTTATTTTCCCGCTCCTCTAACTCAAGATAAATTCTTTGCAGCAGTTCAAGTTCACTTTCCTCACCAAGTTTTTGTTTTAAAAGCTGAATTTCCGCTTCAATTTGCTCAATTTTTTCCTCAATCAAGGCTGCCCCCACATCTTCCACCTTTGATGCTTTCGGTGGGGAAGTTTTCGTCAACACTGGCCTTTCCTTCTGTTTTACCTCGATTGTTTCCTCCGATTTGCTTTTCGCCCAATCATAATTCCCAACGAAATAGCGAACAGTCCCATCCTGAAGCCAGTATATTTTCTTAAACAATTTATTGAGAAAATAGCGGTCATGGGACACAGCTAAAATGGTGCCATTAAACTGTTCTAACGCTTCCTCTAACACCTCACAAGAATCAATGTCGAGATGATTGGTCGGTTCATCCAGAATCAAAAGATTAATATCCTGGTACATCAACTGGGCAAGTCTAAGTCTCATTCTCTCCCCGCCGCTTAGTTGACTGACCTTCCGAAAAACGGCTGGTCCGTAAAATAAAAACCGGGCTAAAATATGACGAGCCTCTCCTTCATTGACGACGACTTCAGACCGAAACACGTCAATCAGCTGTTGTTCGCCAATATCCGTAAAGACATGTTGTGACAGATAACCTGCCTTTACATTGCTGCCCACCTTGACAACACCTTTATCTGGCTCCATTTCCTTCAGAATCATTTTTAACAGTGTGGATTTACCAGTACCATTTTCCCCGACAATTGCAGTGCGGTCCTTATATTGTACGAGCATGTTTACTTTGTCAAACAAGTTCTTCCTTCCAAAACTCTTCGTAACGTCCTCTATGACGATTACATCTTTACCGCTTCGATCATGGGCTTCGAAATCAATCGCCATTTTTTTGACGTCTATTTTTGGGCGGTCTAGTTTTTCAATTCGATCCAGTGCCCTCTGCATATTGGTCGCCCGTTTATGAAGGGCAGCACTTGGTGGATTGGAGCGGTTCGCCCAGTCACGGAGACGCTTTATTGCTTCTTTCATTTTTTTAATTTTTTTCTGTTGTTCTTGATATTCCTGAAATTCTCTTAAGAGCCGTTCTTCTTTTTCTTTCACATAACCGCTGAAATTCGTATGGTACAGTTCAATTTCTCCATCTTCCATTTCCAGCACATTCGTGACCACTTCATCTAAAAAGTAACGGTCATGTGAGATGAGAATAATCGTTCCTGTATATTCCTTTAGAAAGGCTCCCAGCCATTCAATCGCTTTCATATCTAAATGGTTGGTCGGTTCATCTAGCAGAAGAAGCTCAGGATTTTTCAATAAACTTAAACCCAATCCAACTTTTGTTTTTTCTCCGCCGCTTAATGATGAGAAGGGTTTATCAAGCAGGTCGGTAATATTCAACCCGTTTGCAATCCTATCCAATTGGGCATCCATTTCATACCCGCCATTTAAGATAAATTCATCCTGGAGCTTTCCATATTGATCCATTAATCTTTGGAGGTGTCCTGGTGCAGCTTCATCTCCCATTTCAACTTCTAATTGTCGAAGCTTAGTTTCGGTGGCTGTTAATTGCTCAAATGCTGTTTTTAGTACTTCTTTACTTGTTAGTTCCTTGAAATCAGATATCTGGGCCAAGTAACCAATCTTCAAACCCTTTTTCCAATGAATAACCCCTTCATCTCCCGATTCTTGGTTGGCTAATAGCTTTAATAACGTTGTTTTACCACCGCCATTACGCCCGACAAGGCCAATCCGGTTTCCTTCTTGTACTTCAAGGGATAGATCTTTAAAAATTATATTTCCGCCAAATGATTTGGTAATATGGTTTACACTGCAAATAATCATGTTCATTCTCCTTATTTATATAAATTAAGATGAACACTCTCTTCCGAATAAAAAAAGCCGCGGGCATCTTTTATGACCCGAGGCTAGTTAAAATTAGGCATGAAAAAAGAGTGCAGATATGTGCACTCTCTTCTGCCTATTTATAGTGGGTAAAGAGATGTGTTATCGTTCCATATTCATTTTGTAATTTTGAAAAAAGGGCAGACTACCCCCTTTGAAAATTACACCATGAAAAATTGCACGATAAATATTGAGTGCTTCCAACCAAAGTAACCGTGCATAAATAGAACGTTTCATCTCTTCTCCACCTCCGTTTCCAATTAGTTAGTTTCATTGTAAATAGTTCTGATACCGATTGCAAGCCTATTTTTTCTGATTAATCTAAAGGTTAGGAATTCAGATTTCGCCGCTTGGGGCGGTTATTTCGCGGACCCTCGGGTGGATTTCGCCAAATTGAAAAGTTATTTCGCCAATTTTCCGTGTTATTTCGCTTACTTGACACTTTTTTTCGCCAATCTTCATTTAATGAAGGTACTTTTTACGAGATCCCTGCCTTCTGCGATAGACAAACTTCCTAAAGTCATCTTCTTTTAGATTACCATCATAGATCAAAAATAATAATGATTGGTACTCTGGATACCGATCCTTGACGAAAAGGGCGAACTCCTTCCGTTCGCCCTTTTGCATCAATTTAAACTCTTCCTGGTTAATAATATCTTCAATCTTCTTTTCATAATAAGCTTTCGTATCTTCCCACTTTTCCTTGCGATTCTCCAATACATCTCGGGCATACTCAGGCAATTTCTCAATCACAAGATCAATATAGCCCTCTGACCACATAATCATTTTATCCTTTTCGGGAAGTTCAAAAACCATATGCATTAGTTCAAGATCATCTACTGTATCATTCGCTGCAAATTTCCCGACCCGATTCATCTTGTTATTCACCTCGTGACCATTAGGTTAGACTTCTTCTAAGGTATTCTTAATATCATAACTCTTCTTCTTTTTCTCTAGCCATGTTGCGTACTCAGAGTCAATTTTCTGATCTAGTAATGTTTCTTTTATTTTAGCCTTACTGTCATTATAATTTGCTTCTTTTCCCTTCTTTTTAGCCTCTACTTTAATAATATGGTACCCATACTTTGTCTTTACAGGCTTACTAACTTCTCCGACGGCAAGGCCAAATGCTGCATCATCAAATTCTGTGACCATGGTACCTTTTGCAAAATAACCAAGTTCGCCTCCAGCATCCTTCGTACTCTCATCGGTCGAATATTCTTTCGCTAACTTTGCAAAATCTCCGCCATTGTTTAACTTTTCTTTGACCTCATTCGCGGTTTTCTCATCAGCAACGAGAATATGACTTGCTTTAATTTGCTCGGCTTGGGCAAATGTATCTTTGTTTTCATTAAAATAAGTCTTCATTTCCTCATCGGTAATGGTAATTTCCGGCTCCAGCAATTTTTTAATCGTCAAGTAATTTTTTAGATCTTGTTTTAGGTATGTTAAAGAAGTATTGTTGGTTTCAAGCGCTTTATTAAAGGCTTCTTCGCCGCCATATGATGCTTTTAGAGTTTCAATTTCTTGATTCAGTTCACTATCTTTAACACTAACTTTTTGTTTTTTAGCTTCTGCAGCCACAATTTTTTCGCTAATGATTTTATCCACGGTAGCAGGACCGTACTGTTCGACCATTTCACTATATAGCTGGTCTTTACTAATGGCCTCTCCATTAAACGTTGCGACTGTATCCTCCTTCTTAAGGGTGAAACTTAGTAAAATTACTGACGCTACAATAAGTACTGATAGGATTATTACCATGATTTTATTTTGTTTTAAAAATGACATTTTTCTTGATACTCCCTCCAATTAATCCGCAAGTTTCACTTTTACAGTGATTTGTTTTCCATCGCGGTAAACTCCCAATTTTATTTCATCCCCCTTGTTTACTTTCGTATATAGATATTTTCGTAAATCAGAGGAACTGGTAATTTCCGTGCCATTCATGGAAACAATAATATCTTTTACTTGGAGTCCAGCGTTTGCAGCTACTGAATTGGCCTCAATATTTGTGAGCATAACACCTTTTGTTGTGCTTGGCAGGTTTTGCCAATACATTTGTGCCACTTGATTAAGATCGGCAAGTCCTACCCCAAGATATGGACGGTCGATTTTACCATTCTTAATTAATTCATTTACAATGGGAATTAGATCATTACTAGGAATCGCAAAGCCTAACCCTTCGACACCACTCTCTGAAATTTTCAAACTATTAATGCCAATCACTTGTCCTTGTGGGTTAATTAAAGCACCCCCGCTGTTCCCAGGATTAATTGCTGCATCGGTCTGAATAACATTGGTATCCCAATTTCCTGCAGAGGTTGTAATGGCAATACTTCGGTTAGTTGCACTCACAATCCCTTGTGTGACTGTTCTTGAAAGATCAAGTCCAAGCGGGTTCCCGATGGCATAGACCTGGTCGCCTGGACGAAGTGTTGACGAATCACCAAAATCAGCCGTTGCCGCCACGTATTTGGCGTCAATTTTTAAAACAGCGAGATCCGTTAAAGCATCTGTGCCAACCACTTCAGCGGTGGCTTTTTCACCGTCATACAAAGATACTTCTAGTTTCGTAGCCCCTTCGACGACGTGGTTATTGGTGACAATATAGGCTGTATTATTATTTTTTTGAAAAATAACTCCCGACCCCGAACCGCTTTCCACTCTTTGCGAAGAACTAGAATTTCCATAAAAATTATTCTGTTGTTGCTGGTAATTGACAATCCCGACAATCGCCTTCGATACCTTTTCAACTGTATCCGCAATCGAATTAGAAGTTGTCGCTGTTGGCTGAGCTACTACAGGTTTGACCGCAGTACCTTGTTGAGAACTAATTGCCTCTTGAGACTCCACTTTCGGGAAATGATCTTTTATGTAGTCTGTATGTGGCAAAATCGCTAATGTCAATACAGACCCAATTACCCCAGCTGCAAGTGTGGAGGCAAATCCCTTTACGTTCCGTTTTTTCATTTTCTTTTGATCCACTTGATTGGTTGTACGCGTTGGTTCCATTCCTGGTGTTACTGTTGATTTCGTTGCAGGTTCAAATTCAGATTGTGCTTCTTGTTCCTCACGATTCCCAAAATCATTAGTTTCCACTGTGAAGGTCGCATCCACTGCATAGGAATTTTCTTCAGTATGGTTGATTTTGATTGACTCCTCTAATTGTTCTTTTGCTTTTGTAATTTCTGTTAAATCAGATGTATTTGGTTGATCTTTATCGAATTCATTATCATTTTTATAATCCATTTCATTCAATCTCCTTTAAGCATTCTTTATCTTGTCTCTACTTTACCTTGCAAATCTTAAGAAATTATTAACAAACTATAACGGCTTTTAGAAATATCTACGAATTTTTATCTTTATTGAACAAAAAAGCTGCAGGCACCAGCCCACAGCTTCTCGCAATTTTTATAGTTTAATGACGAATTTTGTTCCTTTTCCCTCTTCACTGAAAACATTAATTTCCCCATTATGAAGGAGAACCAATTGCTTAACAATCGAAAGGCCCAATCCAAATTCTCCATAAGGATTACTGGTCCTAGAGATATCAGCCTTATAGAATCGTCGCCAGATGTTTTCTATCTCACTCGGATCAATGCCAATCCCGGTATCCTCCACTTCAATAATGGTCGACTGCCCTTCCGTTCGCCCGCGAAGCCAAATCGTCCCGTTCGTGGTAAATTGAATGCTATTTTTGGTAATATTAATTAAAATTTGAATCAGTCGGTCATAGTCAGCATTTACAATAACTTCTGGTTCCGCCTCAATTAGAATCTGATTATTTTTATCCTCTGCTTGCAGCATTAATTGATCTTGAATAATCTCAAATGCCTCAAGGAGCTGGATATCTTCTCTGTACAACCGAATTTGATTGGAGCGTATTTTGTCATAATCCAAGTTTTCATTGACAAGGCGAATAAGTCTTTTTGCTTCTTGACTTACAAGATTTATTCCTCTTTCTTTATCTTCCTCGGGAATCATATCATTTTTCAAGCCTTCGATGACGCCGCTAATAGTCGTTAAGGGAGTCCGCATTTCATGGGAGACATCCGATAAAAATTGTCTTCGTCTATTTTCTAGACTTTCAATTTCCTCCATCGAGGTATTAATTTTATTAACCATATGATTAAAATCATTTGCTAATTCACCAATCTCATCGAAATTTGAAGATGCAACGTGGACATGATAATTTCCCGCTGAGACAAGTGAGGTTGCTTCACGAAGACGTTTAATCCGGTGCACATGAATTCTCGATAAAAACCAACTAAGCAGAAAGGAAACAACTAGCGCAATAATAATGGCGTACATAATATACTGATTGACACGATGAACCATGGCACTAGAGCCGCTAATCGGTGACGTTAATAGAATTCCACCTATAAAGGTTCCATTATTAAGATACGGTAAAACAACAAAGGTAACCCCTTCTTGACCGAACCTTTTAAAATCACTATTTACCACAAGGGTTCGACCTTTAGAAATCCGATCCCAATCCTTGTCAGACAAACCTCCAATAGCTGGACCTTGTTTTCCAACAGCGTATAGTTTTCCATATTGATCAAAGATACTAAAGCTCATTTTTCTTGTTGTCAACACCGAACTATAACGATTAATAATTTGGTCCGCCGCTTGTGGAGATTCATCAATCTCGGAAAGAATCGCCTTCCCGTAGGATATCAGTTCATTTACTTTATTTTCATAGACCAAATTTTCAACATAATGCGCAAACAATAAACTTAATACTAAGAAAGCAACAATTATAATACTGATATGACTGAAAAATTGTTGGTAAATGTATCTAAACTTCATCCGTTTTGATTGACTCATCAAACTTATACCCTACCCCCCATACAGTATGGAAGAATGGCTGTGCAGTTGTTTCAACTTTTTTCCGAAGTCGTTTAATATGGACATCCACCGTTCGTTCGTCCCCATAAAACTGATAGCCCCACACTCGTTCCAGAAGTTGCTCCCTTGAGAATACTTGGCGGGGATGTTCAACCATATAGTAAAGTAAATCAAACTCTTTTGGTGTTAAATTTGTGACCGGGGTACCGTCTACGATCACTTCACGTGTATTTTTGCTAATTTTAAAATGTTCTGTCTGAAGGAAATCGCCACTTTCCTTAGGTACTTGGGGTTGGAACCGCCGTGTTACTGCCTTAATTCTTGCCATTAATGTCAGCGGACTGAATGGCTTGGTCACATAATCATCCGCACCCATTTCAAGACCAAGCACCTGGTCGGACTCACTGTCTTTGGCTGTTAACATGATGATTGGAACCGTATAATTTTCTTGACGAATTTTACGGCAGATGGTTACTCCGTCCATACCCGGGAGCATCCAATCGATAATAGCTGCATCCCAAGTCTCTTCTTTAATGCGGTTGTATCCTTCGAGTCCGTCATTCACAAACTCCCCATCTATCCCTTCTTTGGCAAAAAACATTTCAATCATGGAACAGACACTTTTATTATCTTCGATCACTAAAATTCTCAAAATAATTCAACTCCTACTGATACCTAAAATGTTCTTTTTATTAAGTTTATCTCAAAATTTAAGCATATCAACTATAAACACCATTCTTCCATACTAATTAATAGTTTGTTCATAGTTTATTAATATTTCTCCACAAAAAAAGGCTTGAATCACTTCAAGTCCCCTTAAAATATAGTGTACTATACTTTTTTCTTTAATTGTCTTGAATTCCCTTTAAGATCATTTCGACAAAAATCTCCGCAACTTCTTCGTCTGTGCAGTTTCCATCTGGATTAAACCATTGATAACTCCAATTGGTAATACCAAGAATCCCCATAGTAATGATAGAGGCATTTAGATCAGCACGGAGCTCCCCATTTTCCATACCGGCACGAATTAGTCCTTCAATGTTTAGTCGGAATTGGTCTCTTTTTTGTTCAATTATTTTAAGATGCTCGGGACTTAAATTATTCATTTCCCGAAAGAAAATTTTAGCAGCCGCACCTTGGGTTGTTATATTCGTAATTAGCATATAAACATTCGCAGATAATTTTTCCTTGAATGATTTTGAAGTGTCCTTTAATATATGGTCCTGATTATAAAGTAAACCGTCTATATAACCAAGGTGGATATCCATTAGTAATTCTTCCTTACTCGAAAAGTAATAGTAGAAAGTTCCCTTTGTAACACCAAGTGAATCAACGATGTCTTGAATGGACGTTTCGGTAAAACCCTTTTTTTCAAATAGACTGATGCTTTGTGCTGTAATTTTCCCCTTCACATTATGTCCTCGCATTCTCTTATATGTCTAATGAGAATTATATCATATTCAATAATGCCCCTTTTGCACCAACGAGGATCTAAATTGTTTTAGAGTATTCATTCTCAACTAACGAAAATCCCTTTAATACCTTTTTGTTAATGATCTTTTTTGCTTGTTCATTACTTCATACGACTTTTCAATGATATCTGTTAGTACATCTCCTTTATAGATTCGACCAAGCTTCAATCCTTGTTGGTAATATTCAACGATTTCATCTAGCAACTTCGAAGTGTCTTTTGTAATTCTTACATTTAATTGAATTCTTTCGTTTTCAGACATGTTATTCACTCCTATATATCCATTAGCAATCTGCTAGCACTTTTCTATCCTGTTGTTATCACCTATTAATATACTATATTTCAACAAATTTTTCAGCAGAAACAAAAAAAATGATCATCAAAATGATGACCATTTCAGACTGTCGACAATTTCGAAGGATCCGAGGTTAAAAATCGACAGTCTTTGTTGTTTGG
The DNA here is from genome assembly GCF_002567005.1 of Bacillus sp. AFS073361. Lineage (GTDB taxonomy): Bacteria > Bacillota > Bacilli > Bacillales > Cytobacillaceae > Neobacillus. Next base: position 14,525 of record NZ_NUZU01000224.1, on the reverse strand, counting down.
CTAACTACATTATACTAGTCAGTTGATTTCCGTTCCAGGCGGCTTCGCTTTCCGCGGGCGGTTCGGGGAGCCTCCTCAACGCTTTCAGCGCCTGCGGGGTCTCCCCTGTCCCGTACTCCCGCAGGAGTCTTCGCCGCCTTCCACTCCAATCAACTTGTACTTACTTATCATTTTTCCAAACTTTTCTTTTTCTCTGGAATCACGATTGTAGCTACTGTCCTTCTTCTTCTCCCCTCTTTTGGTTCGTTTTTAATAACTTTTTGATAAACAGCTGAAAGTTCGTTTATAAATTCCACATACTCCTCATCATTTAAGTGGATGGATGCTTGTCGGAATGTGACACCATCGGTAACTAGATCGATGCTGTCCTGATCTAAGTATCGATCGTATTCGCCCATTAAATTGGCCATAAATTTAATAAAAAGGCTCATATGTTCATCTTTTGAAAGCTTATTTAAGTCTTCAGGACCAATGGATACCTTGTCAGGATTATGGATGGAATAAACTTTTTCGACTGTTCCTCTAATTGGAATTTCATCTACTATATGAATGACTTCTGCTTCAACTAATTTTTTTAAGTTGCGATACAATGACGCTTGCGGGATATCTGGTAGAAATTCTTTTAATTGCTGCGCTGTAAGTTGTTGGTTAATTAAATACTGGATGATTCTCATTCGAACAGGATGCAAAATAACGTCAACAGTTGATTCATTTATCATATTAAATTAGCTCCTATATATTATCATTCTCAATAATGAGAATATTATATTCTTTGATTGTTGTAAAGAAAAAAAAGGAAATTACTTTTTAATTTTTCAAAAATGATTGAATCTGTTTTGTGATTACATGAATTAGCTTACTTCTACCAATATTATAGTGAGGGGGTTGCTAAGTATGATTTTATCATTGTTAATGGGATATTTCCTGTTAACCCAACCGGTTACTAATGTACAAGATCGTCTAACTATCACCAAGGACGGCCATACAGTAACTACGATTAATCGTGAGGATTTCACCTATTCCAAAACCGGCCTGCCATTATTAAATTCTAGAAAGTACAGTAGATTTTTGGATAATTTAAACAAACAATTTTCCATTGAACCAAAAAATGCCAGCTTGGATCAATATGGTGGTATTATTCCAGAAAAAGCCGGGTCTCAAATCAATCATCAAGCATTTACAGAGAAATTTTATGCTTATATTTTTAGTTCTAGACAAGCAAAGGTCATGGAATTACCTTTCCATGCAGTTTATCCAAAGGTGGATAGCGAATTACTTAGTGATATTCGCAGTATGAGAATTGGGCGTTATGTTACGTCTTTTAATCCCAGTAATAAAAAAAGATCTACCAATATAGAACTGGCAACAAAAGCAATTAACAACCAGGTGGTTTTTCCGGGTGAAACATTTTCCTTTAACAGGGTAGTTGGTAAAAGAACAGCTGCGAAGGGCTATTTACGTGCCAAGGTCATCGTAAGAGGAGAATTCTCAGAAGACATTGGCGGTGGAATTTGCCAAGTATCCTCAACCCTATATAACGCTGTAGATAATGCAGGCATCAAGATTGTAGAGCGGTTTTCTCATTCCAGAAAGGTCCCTTATATTCCACCTGGACGTGACGCAACGGTTAGTTGGTATGGAGCCGATTTCGAGTTTAAGAATACCTATAATCAACCCGTATTAATTCGAGCAAGGACATTAGGCCATCTGTTAATAATAAGTGTATACTCTTCTGAAAATATTAATTACATACCGAAAAAAGTCCCAGCTCCACCATATTAAAAAGTCCGCAGCCAATGTGCGGACTTTTTTCTTATTGTTTTTTATTATTTAATGCACTCATTAATAGCTCCTCTGAAAACTCTGTTAATGCAGCATTATCCATTAGATTAAGATTGGTTTTAGGTGTGAAATTTTTTACCATATTTTTAAAAGGAAGTGCAACGTCTCTACGTTTTCCCTTTGTCACTCCAAAAACAGCAGCACTTAAACCAATGCCTAATAGAGAGGCCCACATTGCTCCTCTACTTTTACGTTTTCTTGCAAACATTTTGAGAAACGGTTGAGCTTTCATTTTTTTCATCTAAAGCACTCCTTCAAATTGAAATGGAAAGGATCCTGCCCTTCCATTTCTTTAATTTGCGCTTATTAAAAAGAGAATATAGCAAGAAATAAGAACTTAATTAGTTATTTACTGGTATGTCGGTTCCTTTTCAGTTTACATTACACACTTATTTATCCTTTTATTATTCAGACTAATTTGAAAGAACCTCTCACCTATATTTTACATAAACTGCTACAAGATAAATGAGGTGGTGTCTTTATTTATGGGAGGTTTAACTTATTTTGACTTCTTAGCCAAATTTGGGGTGGGTGGAGCACATCCTGGTGGAATTCCATTAACAAAAAATATTTTGTCCAATGAAGATATTACAAATAAGTCACGTATCCTAGATGCCGGCTGCGGCACAGGCCAAACAGCAGCATTTCTTTATCAGCATTATTTTGCAAAGGTAGTTGGTGTGGAGATTAATCCAATCATGATTGAAAAAGCAAAAAATCGATTTCAGTCATTAGGTTTACCAATCAAGTTAATCCAAGGGTCTGTTGAAAAACTTCCCTTTAAAGATGATACTTTTGATTTTATTTTATCAGAATCTGTATTAGCCTTTGTTAACAAACCTGTTGCGATTAGTGAATTTTTTCGGGTTTTAAAAAAAGGCGGACGGCTGATTGCCAATGAAATGACCATTAACTCAAAACTAAGTCCTCAAGAGGAATCTGAAATAATGAAGTTTTATGCTCTGGATTCTTTATTGTTGGAAGATGATTGGCGAAATTTATTTATTCAGGCAGGATTCAAAGATATTGTTATTAAAACAGAAAAAACGAATATAAGTCATGGTAATAATACCACTGAATTTCATTTCTCGAACAATTTTGAACCTGAATTATTTCAAATTTTAAATGAACATGGGAATATCATATTAAAGTATCAGGATGTTTTAAGCCATCGAATAATAACCTGCTCAAAACTTTAATTTATTGAAGCCTCTCTCCTCTAATGGTGAAGTGGCTTTTTATTTGAAGAAATACGGTTAATAATTTTTTTCTTATCAGATGAATATTAATAAGGTCTCGCCCTAAAAATATGAGGTGAAAGGAACGGTGAAATAATGGATAAGACGTTGGGTTACTTACGAGAAATTTTGTCAAATTACACAGATGATCATTCGGAAGGCGGTCATATTTACCGTAAACTAACCGAAGGCCAATATACCTCTGAAGGGTCCTTTGTTCGAGATTTAAATCAAAAAGAAATCAATTTTCTAAATAAAATACTTCCGAAAGAAATTAGTTATGCTAAAGAAGAGCAGGATGAAAAAAGAGCATATGAATTGAATGAAGTTTTCGAGCTTTTATTCTAAAACTGGCAAAGAAAGCGCTTTCCACGCAAAAAGATGGCAGGATTTTCTGCCATCTTTTCTGGAAATAATTCATATTTTGTAATTTTATTTCCTAGGTAAGCGCAAGGTACGACAAAACGCCGACTAATCACCACGCCGATTCCGCAATAACCGACATAATACAATAAGAAACTACATAAGTTCTTCTTAAAAATCTCCCCATAACGACAAAATACATACTTCGCTCTTTGTTTCCATCAGATTATTCGAATGAAATTGTGATTGCAGCATCTAATGGATATCTTTTTTCTTAAATCTTCCACCACGGACTTCCGCAATATCCGCTACTGCTAAAAAGGCACTATCATCATTTTCAGTCACAATTTCCTTTAATTTTGCTTCCTCAAGACGATTGATCACGCAAAAAATAACTTTTTTATCATCACCTGAATATGCACCTTCACCATTAATATATGTTACACCACGACCGAGACGATTCATGATTGCGTCTCCAATTTGTTTTGCATTATCACTTATGATCCACACCGATTTAGATTCATCAAGCCCTGTAATGGTAATATCAATTGTTTTGTAAGCTACAAAATAGGCAATAAGCGAATACATTGCGCGGTCCCAAGTGAATACAAAACCTGCACACGCTAGAATAAAGAGGTTAAAAAACATAATGATTTCCCCAACAGAAAAAGGGAGCTTTTTATTAAATAGAATCGCTAGAATCTCGGTACCATCCAACGAGCCTCCATACCGAATGACTAATCCGACTCCAATACCAAGAGCAATCCCCCCGAATACCGTTGCAAGTAGAATATCTTGTGTAAAAGCTGGGACGGGATGCAGTAAAGTGGTTCCAATCGAAAGTATGATGATTCCATAAAGAGTGGATAAGGCGAAGGTTTTCCCTATTTGTTTATAACCAATAAAGAAAAAAGGTATATTAAGAATAAAGAGGAACATCCCTAATTTCCAACCTGTTACGTACGAAAGCATAATAGAGATTCCCGTGATACCACCATCAATTACATTATTAGGAACAAGGAATATTTCTAATCCTACGGCCATTAAGGCTGCACCAAGTGTAATTAAAAGAATTCTTTGAAAGATCTTCCTCTTCGTTAATCTACGATGCTGAATTTTTGCCATAATTGCTTCCTGCTGTTCGATTAAAGTCAATTCTTGTGTTCCCGACATTATCTGGCCCCTTTCAAAAATAATTTCCTACTTCCATTATATCGGATTCATCCTGCTAATTATAATCAAATGCTTATTTATTTCCTTACAAAATGAAAAAAGAGTTACCTCAATGTATGAAGTAACTCCTGAATTTAATTTACATCTTAGGAGACCCAACCATGACATTAGTATATCAAGATCCAATAATCAATCAGCTAATGTGTGTTTGTTCCGTTGAAGGAATTAATTCACATGGAATTAATGGAATTCAAATTCCCAAAAGAAACAAATTTTCAGTTTATCGATAGAGACTCATTACTTACTCGTTCACAATCGGAACGAACACGTATGGTTGAGCCTCCTAAGATGTGAATGTTTATATCTATCTTTCACACTTATATTATAACACGGGACTTTTTTAATTTACGGACTAGAAGTGTCAAATATGTGAATTTTTGGATATGTAAGTGTTTGAAGCTAGGGGTAACTTATCTTTAAGTATAATGGAAAGGATGCTTAACATCTTATGCTTAAAGCTATTAATAAATACGCGAAACCTTTTAACACAACTGATGATCTCGATCCATTAATTGATGCAATTGGTGATGCAAAATATGTGCTCCTCGGGGAATCTTCTCATGGAACCTCCGAGTATTATTCATTCCGAGCAGAGCTATCCAAAAGATTAATTAAAGAAAAAGGCTTCTCTTTTATTGCAGTTGAGGGTGATTGGCCCTCATGCCAGAGTATCAATCAATACATTAAGGGATTTAACCATTTGACGAACGACGTACGGAGAGTACTGGAAAGCTTTAATCGCTGGCCTACTTGGATGTGGGCAAACCAAGAAATGACCGGACTTATTGAGTGGCTGAAGGATTATAATCAACAAACTAATCTTTCTCAAAAAGTTGGTTTTTATGGTTTGGATGTCTATAGTCTTTGGGAAAGTATGGATGAAATTATTCGCTATTTAGAAAAAACGAATTCCAGGAGCCTGCAAGCCGCGAAAAAAGCTTTTTCGTGTTTTGAACCCTTCAACCGCAATCATGAATCCTATGCTGTTTCGGCAGGATATCTCTCTGAAGACTGTACGAGAGAAGCACTCGAACTTCTCGCCTCCATCCAGAAAAACAAATGGAAATTTGAAGACAATCAGGAGAGCAGCTTAAATATGGAGGTAAACGCCCTTGTTACTGCAAATGCTGAAGAATATTACAGGACAATGGTAAAAAGTGACTCTAAATCCTGGAATGTCCGTGACCACCACATGGTAGAAGCGCTCAACTCCGTGATGAACTTTTATGGAGATCGTGGAAAAGCAATCATCTGGGAGCATAATACCCATGTCGGTGATGCCAGGGCAACGGACATGAAAGAAGAAGGAATGGTAAATGTCGGACAAATAATTAGGGAACAAAAAGGATCGGAAAATGTGTACATCGTCGGGTTTGGAACCTATAGCGGTACGGTAGTTGCATCGACTGAATGGGGTAACGACGTTCAAATCATGCAGGTACCCCCTGCTCAATTAGGCAGTTGGGAATCACTAATGCATAAGACCAGTCCGGCTAATAAATATTTACTTTTTACTGATCAGAACCGTCAGGAGTTTTCGACCACCATTGGTCACCGTGCAATCGGTGTAGTTTACAGGCCAGAATACGAACATTTCGGTAATTATGTTCCCTCGAACATGGGGCAGCGGTACGACAGTTTTATCTTCTTTGATCAAACAAAAGCATTGCAGCCACTTATTTTAGAACATGTGCTTACATGAAAAAAAGTCTTCCTTTAGAGGTTTTGAAGGAAGACTTTTTTATTAATCCACTATTGGATCTTTAAAATTATCAGTAGTAGGAATTTTGTTTTCTTTTATTTTATTTTCCACTCGCCATTTATGTTCAACCAATTTATCATTACTAGGAATCGTTATTTCACTGCCATCTGGCATCTCAAATCGATATTGATAAAAACTGGTTGTACCTTGGTGGTTTCTGTATAGAATATGTACTTTTGAAATACGATCCCATCTATATTCCTTTTCTTTTAGGCTTTTCATTGTATTATAATGAATACCCTCGTTATCCAAATAATAATAGTTGGTTAAGCTTGAGATAAATGCGGGGATACTAGCTAGAATCATTGCCCCTAAAACCACTTTAAACCAAATACCTTCCCATCGCTGTCTAAAAATAAGGTAGAGAGTTAAAATGACTGCGATATAAATCATCCCACCCATAAAAGTGATATAAGCAGAAAATGGCGTTGAAAAAAACCATTGCGACCGAGAATAATAAACCATACTTTGGTATGATGGCACCGCAATAAACGGGACAAAAATACTGCATATGTACAAGATAATCGTATACGCGACCAGTATTACATGTTTTTCCTCAGTCGACTCACTTCTCTTTATCGATAGCAAAAATATCCCTCCATTATTTTCCTGTATACTTTTGACGAGAACTCTTCCAAAAAGTTTCATAAACATCATGAATTTTTCTATATCCTTTTTTAGCTAAATGGTAATTTTTTTCGATTATATTAATACATAACCACTGGAATTATCCGCATACTATTTTTGTATTTCAATTATTTCACGAAAGAAGGTTTACTTATGACAGTTGGAACACAAGTAAAACAAGCATTGGCAGGACTAAAAAGTGCTCAGGCAAGTTTTGAAACCTTTGCACTAGCCACAGATAACCAAAATGCAAAGCAACTTTATCAACAAGCGGCACAACAGACTCAATCTGTTCTTGATAGCGTAGAACCGCGCCTTCAAGAGATTCTCAAGGAAGAGCCTCAGTATAATCAATAAAATGCAGTTTTAGGTTGGCATTTTTGCCAACCCCTTTTTGATATATTGAATCCCTTATGAAAGGAAGTTTACTTGTGACTATCGCTTCAAATGTTAAGCAATGTCTAGCTACTATGAATGGAATCGAAGCACAACTTGCTTCCTTCGCGCTAAATTCTTTAGATAGTGAAGCACAAGCTACATTTAATCAAGCCATGTTAACGGTTGGAGAAGTAAAAAAAGACCTCCAGTATCGTGTATTAGAACTTGAACGACATGAACCCCAATACAAAGGGTCATAAATCTTGAGGTGAGAAATGATGCCAGATTGGGTTTTTATAATAGTCCGTTCGATAGTCTTCTTGGTACTCTTATTTATTACCACCAAAGTACTAGGTAAGAAACAAATATCTGAACTGTCATTCTTTGAATATGTTGCAGGTATTACCATTGGAAGTATTGCTGGAGAAGTCGTAACGGGTTTGGAAGGTAATATGTTCCATGGTGCACTGGCACTTGTTGTTTTTGGATTCGTAACTTTTCTAGTGAATTTCTTAGCTATAAAAAGTAAAAAGTTTAGTGATTTTGCTGAGGGAAAAAGTACTGTTGTTATTAAGGACGGAAAAATTTTAGAAGAAAACTTGAAAAAAGAAAGATATACCATCGATGAATTATCGGCTCTTCTAAGACAGAAGAATATTTTTAAATTTGCTGATGTAGAATTTGCAGTGTTAGAACCGCGCGGAAATTTAAGTGCATTATTAAAAAGAGAAAACCAACCACTCACACCCAAAGATTTACAAATGAAAATGCCGAATGAGAAAGAACCACAAACGGTTATCATGGATGGAAATATTGTTGATGAATCGTTAAGATGTGCAGGAAAAGGCAGAGGCTGGTTATATACAGAGTTAGAAAAACTAGACGTAACCCTTGATAATGTATTCCTAGGACAAGTGGATTCATACGGAGAACTTACGGTAGATCTATACGATGATAAAATTCAAGTTCCAGCTCCCGCACAACGTCCACTACTTCTGGCTACCTTAAAAAAAATTCAGGCTGATTTAGAGATTTTTTCGCTTGAGACCGATTGCGAAAAATCAAAAGCAATGTATAAGCGGAATGCTAAGAAGATTCAAGAAACCATTGATGTCTTAAGTCCTTATTTAAATGGGTAATAACACTAAAAACAACAAAATAAAAAATAAAATCCTTATCAAGCTATTTGATAAGGATTAATCATTTCTAACTATTCATTTTTATCGATTGACCATTTTGAATCATTTTTTGGTTACTTTTATGTGAAAAAAAGCTATGCAAGATCATACCAACCATGACCAATCCCATCCCCCACCAAGATAGCAGCGTCGGGAAGACGCTGTTTAGTAATAATAATTCTCCAATTACAGCGAATAATACCTCCACAGATTGTGTCGCCTCAACAGCCGCAAGTTTCTGCATATTTCCTCTAACAAGATCAGTTGCTTTAAAAAATAAAATGGTGGCAATGACTCCTGAAGTTATAGCAACAAGTCCGGATTGGATTATTTGCCCTTTGCTTGGAGTACCAATCGTAAATAGTCCATAAATCGATAAAATAATCCATAATGGAAGACTAGCTAAGGTCATCCCTAATACACGTTGGAAGACATCCAGCCGTCCGCCACATATATCCATCATTTTTCGGTTTCCTAGCGGATAAGCAAATGAAGCAATTAACACGGGAAGAATACCTAGGGAAATCACACCAATTGAAAGTTGATTGGCTTGTTCCATTTGCATCAAGATAATTCCTAATAGGATTATTAATGACATACCCAAGCCCTTAAATGGGATTTTTCCCTTTTGTATGATTGGACCTTTATTAGTCATAACCCTTTCGTAAAAAAAGGGAGCAAGCAAAGACCCTGAGATAATGGTTACCTGCCAAGTGGCCGCAATGAGCCACCCTGGGGCATATGCTGCAGAAAAACAAATAGGACCATAAAATAATCCAAAGCCAACCGAACTCCATAATAGCCAGCCACCTGGATTTTTTTTCAAATCCCAAAGCAAGGGTTTAAGATTTTTTCTTCCAATGACAATAATAAGTAAAAAAGGGACCATAAAGAAATACCTTAAAGAAGCACTCCAAATCCAGCTGCCACCCGACTGGTCCATCGATCTGTTGAGGATAAACGTAAATGCAAAAAAGAAAGCCGCTAAGATCCCTAAAATAATCGGCCGCAATAACCTCAACTCCTTCTATTACATTATTAATATGTATATAGTGTATTTTCCATTATAATAGGGGAAGTATCAAGTTGTAATTTTTTTCTATATATGTGAATATTAACGCATAAAGTTTTTTGAGTAGTGATGAAACTTTATTGTCCCCCATTCGTAAGAAGGATGGAGAATTAAAAAAGTGAGGGTGATATTCATGTTTGGAAAAGTAGCTGCCGATATTTTAGGATTAAGTGATGTGGGCTCTGTTATTAAACCCGAGAATTATGACAAGGTAGACGCAGACGATTATGTCATGCATGAAGACAATGAAAAAATTTATTTTCTTATTAAATCCAAATCAGATGAATATTGCTTTACCAATAATGCTCTTATCCATTTAGATGGCACAAGCGCAACTAGCAAAAAACGGATGCTCCATCGTTATAGTTATGCTACCAACCGAATCTCAGACGTATATCTCGAAACCGCTGGAACGGTAGACCTTGACGTCGAAATTAAATTTAAAATTGGCTCCGTGCCTTTCTCCATTGATGTACATAAAAAACATATTGAGGAAATTAAAGATTTATATAAAGCCCTAATTAAAATTTCAGAAATATCACATGAAAATGAAATTTCCCTTCAGTTCGCTAAACAAAGCTTAGATGTTGCCTCTACTACTCTAGGTCGTGTGACAAGTGCAGACAGTAATTTGGTTGTACAATTCAAAATGCTTAATCAAGCGGCTTTTCAATGGTTAGAAGACAGCAAAAAGCAATATATAGTCAAAGATTTCGGGTATGTATTTGAAAAGTATATCAATAACTAAACCGTGAGGCGCATGAAAATTTTTCATGCGCCTCCTCTTTTATTTATAATCTATTAAAACATCTTCCAACGGCAAACGAGTGGTATTAAAAGCAGGTGCTGCCGCCTTCCCTACTGAAATCAACACAATTGGAAATAATCGATCTTCAACATTAAACATTTTCACAAATTTTTCCTTATCAAATCCACCCATTGGAACGGTGTCATATCCTCGATCTTTTGCAATCAACATCAATTGCATTGACACTAAACCAGCATCAAATGAAGCAATATTTTTTAAGACTTCTTCTGAAGCAAATGGATAGGTTTTATTGGTACCTTCAATTAATCGATTCATATTAGCCTCATCCATAAAACCAGCTTCAAAGGCACTCTGGTATACTTTTTCAACGCTTTTATACATTTCCTTATCACCTAAGACAGCAATAACAGCAGAAGCTGTTTCGACTTGTTCTTGATTATTGGCCACTGCTCTAAGTTCCTTTTTTAACTCCTGGTCTTGGATCACAATAAAACGCCATGGTTGTAGATTACTTGAGGATGGTGCTTGTGTTGCTTCTTTTAACATTTCTTTTATTTCTTCTTGAGAAATTTTATATGTTGAATCATATTTTCTAACGGAGCGACGTTCTTTGATAACATCAGATAAACTTTTCGTTAAAGTAGTTTGCATGAGAGATTTCCCCCTAATCAATTTAACTTACTAATAGTAAGCACAAAACCATCTTACTATTAGTAAGTACCTTACGTCAAGAAATTAAACTATGATATTATATAGGTAGAAAAGTTAAAAAGAGGGATTTTAAATGAGTGAATCTAACTATCAAAAGTGTATGACTACTTCTGAAGAGGAAATTAAGCATATATGTACCAATTTTCATAATGCGATTGAATTTATTGGTAAACGTTGGATGGGCTCTGTTATTTTTTCACTTATGGAAGGCCCAAAGCGATACCATGAAATTTTTACTTCCATTCCTGGAATCTCTGATCGATTGTTAACCGAACGCTTGCGTGATTTAGAGAATGAAGGATTGATTATTAAAAGGGTGATTGCCACTTCACCTAAAAAAGTGGAATATGAATTAACTCCAGCTGGGAAGGATCTTGAAGAAGTTATCCATGTGTTATTGAAATGGATAAAAAAACGAGGAAAATCCCGATGAAACAAAAAGGGTTACATCCATTTAATAGATGCAACCCTTTATTTATGGACTTGGCCGATGAAACAGCCCCATTACTTCAATCGTTTCTGTAATATTAACAAAGGAACGCGAATCAACTTCCGTGATTAAGTTTTTCACTTCATTAAGTTCGTATCTGGAAATGACTGTTATCAATACATTCCGCTGGTTATTTGAGTATCCGCCAACACCGTCCAAAACAGTTAAGCCTCGATACAAATTCTTTAGTAAATGATTCCTCATCTCTTCGCCTTTATCTGTAATAATCATTAGAGTTAATTTTGCATGATCCGTATAGATTGCATCGACTACTTTACCTGTCACAAAAATAGATACTAAGGTATAAAGTGCAGAATCCCAATCAAACAAAAATCCACTAATCATAATAACTACCGCATTCATGCCTGAAAGTAAAGTACCAATTGGAAAATCCCTTTTTCTTGCTACGATCATGCCAATAATGTCAAATCCCCCAGTCGATCCGGAACAACGGAAAACGATTCCGACACCTAAGCCCGTTAACGCACCACCAAAAATAGATGAAAGAATTCTATCATCTGCGATCGCAAATACGGGAATTACATACAGTCCTATCGAGATAACAATAACCGAAAAGATCGAATTCACGATAAATCTTTTTCCTAACATTTTATATCCAATAATTAACAAAGGGAAATTCAAAAGGAAATTTGCCACTCCAGTATTCACCGGTGAGATCATCCCTAATATCATTGAAATTCCACTTAATCCACTGCTCAATACTTCATGTGGGATTAAGAAAAGGTTAAAGGCAACCACAATAATTAGAGATCCCAATATCATTCCAACAATCTGCATGGTAAAAATCCTCCTAATACGAACAGGCATCAATTCTAATTCAAAATAATACCGATACTCTCACTTAAAGTAAAATAAAAAAATTAATTTAAAAAAAACAAATTATCTGTTTATTTCTGATTAGAAATTTACATATTGACAATTCTATAAAAATTCATTTATTATATTAATATATTTAATTTCATATGATAAATCCTCATCAAACCGATGAGGTAGAGGTCGCGGTTTTTATTAGTAAAGTGGACGAGATGTGAGAGACATTCATGACTCCACTTAAAAGGAAAAATCGCCGAAGTGTGCTTTTACTCTTCAAAAAGCATGCTGGGTCTGTCTTCAAATAGGAACAGAACTGTCACGATTATTTCTACCAGCTAATCGTGTTGAGCTATCTTTCGGAAGGTATGATGCGGGGTATTGTAATGCCATCGATTATTCCTCGATGGCATTTTTGTATTCCAAACTCCTTCACGAAAAAAAGAAAAAAGAGGAGTCAAGACTATGCAAACAGCTAGAGTATTAAAAGAATCTGAATATACCAGTGATTTAACACTAGAAAAAGCTCCATCGGACTTAAAAAGAGGGTTAAAATCTCGTCATCTCACCATGATTTCGCTTGGCGGAACGATTGGAACGGGACTTTTTCTTGCTAGCGGCGGCGCAATCCATAGTGCAGGACCTGGCGGAGCCATCCTATCCTACCTTGTTATTGGTGTCATGGTTTACTTTTTGATGCAAGGGTTAGCTGAAATGGGTGCCTATATGCCCGTTGCAGGAAGCTTTAGTACCTATGCCACCAAATTTGTTGATCCATCCCTTGGTTTTGCGCTCGGCTGGAACTATTGGTATAACTGGGCCATAACAATTGCTGCAGAATTAGCTGCGGTAACGATGATCATGAAATTCTGGTTCCCAAATACTCCTTCATTTATCTGGAGCGGTATCTTTTTAGTGATTATGTTTCTCTTAAACTACCTTTCTGTTAAAGGATTTGGAGAAGCAGAGTATTGGTTTTCCTTAATTAAAGTGGTAACAGTTATTATTTTTGTTGTTACTGGTACGTTAATGATTTTCGGTATCATGGGTAATGAAGCACCTGGCTTCAAGAACTTCACGATTGGTGATGCACCATTCCACGGTGGATTTTTGTCAATGCTAGGCATCTTTATGGCTGCAGGCTTTTCCTTTCAAGGAACTGAACTTTTAGGTGTAGCAGCTGGTGAAACAGAGGATCCAAAAAAAGCCATCCCACGTGCCGTGAAGCAGGTGTTCTGGCGTATTTTATTATTTTATGTATTGGCGATTTTAGTCATCGGGCTTCTTATTCCTTATACAAATGACAATTTAGCAAATGGCGACGTTACTGTAAGCCCGTTTACTTTGGTTTTCCAAAAGGCAGGAATTGCTTTCGCTGCATCAATCATGAATGCAGTAATCTTAACCGCAGTTTTATCGGCAGGAAATTCAGGAATGTATGCATCAACTCGTATGCTTTGGGATTTGGCCCGACAAGGTAAAGCTCCTAAATTCCTTGGAAAATTAAACAAAAGAGGAGTTCCAGTAAATGCCCTCATTGCAACAACTTTGGTGGGAACACTTGCTTTCCTTGCCTCATTCTTTGGTGATGGAACAGTGTATGTCTGGTTGTTAAACGCTTCAGGCATGTCCGGCTTTATCGCATGGCTAGGGATTGCTGTATGTCATTATCGTTTCCGAAAGGCATTTATTGCCCAAGGTAAAGATTTAAGCTTATTACCATATAAATCAAAACTATTCCCATTTGGCCCTATCTTTGCTTTTCTTGTATGTGGATTTGTTGTCTTAGGACAAAACTATTCAGCATTTATGGGTGATCATATCGATTGGAACGGAGTATTAGTCTCCTACATCGGCCTGCCATTATTCTTACTTGTTTGGGTGGGATATAAATTAACAAAGAAAACGAAAGTAATTCCTTTAAAGGAATGTGACTTAAACCCTTAATTCCAAAGAAATAGTACGCAAAAATGCGTGCTATTTTTTTCATACAAAAAAACAGACTCTATGTTGAGGACACTGCAAAACACT
>NZ_NUZU01000223.1 GCF_002567005.1 Bacillus sp. AFS073361 | reverse complement strand
TCTATCCTAACACAGGGGGATGAAAGGATTGTTTACTTTCTGGTGTATTATAAAAAAAATAAGTTCCCCCTCCAGATTCTGATATTTGAGCATAAAAGTAAAATTTCTCCCATTCTTCCGGAATCATTTCATTAACTGTTTCGGCTATTTCTCTATATAACTTATTCATTTCTTTTTCCACTTCGAATCAACTCCCCGCACCATTTCTAATCATCTTCTCAAATATCCCTTTTCCTTCTATTTCATAGACTATCTCAAAAAAACTTGGTCTTAGTGAACTTCCTGAATAAACCGGCTCAATTTTTACAGATACTTTTTTCGGTGGAATTTCTTTCAAAGCTTTTGCCCATTCCTTCTCCACTTTATACCACTCTCCACCCGAGCGATTGATTTGTCTATTCTGAGCAATTAAATTGTCAATATCTCCAGATCCATGGAATTGGGTTCCTATCAAGTGCCCGCCATCGTCATCCAATAGCCTGTCTTCTCGGCCCGCTGCCACTTGCATTCCAGGTTTTCGTGTGGAAGTAGGAAGAGTAGTAGACTCAGCAATCACCCAAGCGAAAAACTTGACCCCGCCGCGGAGAATGGGCTTTTCGTTCCATCTTTTATTGCTGCCGAAGCACTTTTCAAACGTGTAACTGTTAGCTGACCAGCAGTTTTTACCATGTGATCGATATGAGTCATTCCTTGATGGATACTCCCTTTAACTCCTGTCCGCAATCCGATTGTTCCGATACTCTCCCCAAGATGGGCGAGACGGACCGTGCTTGAGAATTTCGTTAACCCAAGTTATCTCATTGAAATTATAAAAAGGATTCAAAGCTCATTTGACTTTGAATCCTGGATTTATATCTTGTATCTTCCTAAACGATACGAAAAACCATAGCCTCTTAAAATTATGTTTTTATATTAGACTACGTTTCCTTCTACTTTCTGTAATACTATACATTAAATCAAATATTTCTTCTTCTGATCCTCGTTGAACGATATCCAAATCTTGTCGTTCACCTATCATATATATTTCCCAAAAATCCCCTTCTCTAAAACATCCTATTGTATAAGGTACATTTGAAACCATACCTATAACAATTTGCAATTCATTTAAATTTATGTTTTCTTTTTCGACTCTTTTTTCGTATTCTTCATTAGTCACTTTTTAACCCCTATAAAAAAAGAATAATAAATTTATTGAAACAATATTTTTTCCGTTCTCAATCTTTTAATAAAATTTTCAAGCGCATCACTTTCATTATCAAATACAGTTATGGAACCTTGGACAACACTAGCTCTCTCATCGGTTACATATACTTCCCAATTATTATTATTACCACTTATCCCTACTTCATTTTCTCTTAAAGGATGATCATTATACCAATTAAAACGTTGCAGCCCTTCATTTTTTATTATTTCCTTTGCTTCTTCATTCGTCATATCATGTCCTCCTTAGGATAACTTTAAGGTTAGTTAAATTATAGTTTATAAATTATTAGTAATTACTATAGCAATGGATTCCTTACCTTAAATTAGTATCACTTAACTTCCTTTAACAGTCCCAATTCTTCTAACCATCCTACAGGTAATGGAAGTTCATATTGTATTCCTCCACCTGACGACCCAAAACCTTCTGCAATTCCCCCTTGATGTGTAACTAATTTACTGTAATCCCCATTATAATATCTTAGTACCTGAGCTTCTATTTTTAATTTCAGTTGAGGATTGTTACACTTAGCAACATATTCCTCTAGCTTTGAAAAATCGCCCGTTACTTCATATTGATGATATTTTGAGAGGTCTTCTAAATATGGTAATGATCTTTGGTCATAAGTGAATGGAGTACCTTCTGGTACAGGTGAAGTGTATCTGCCATTTGCAGGTCCATATCTATCAAGGGTTTCAGCAGGTTTGGGCACATATACTTCTTTAATTGCATTCCCATCAGCATCAAGTACATAGCCTCCATTTGGAACCTCAGACCATTTGATTGAACCGTCCTCATTTAAAACTCCTGGATTCTTAGGTATTTGTATATCTTCCGGCCATTTTCCAGTTTTTAAATATTCCTCGGCATAGTTTGTATTAGAGTAACTATCATTATTCTTTAAATATTTATATAAATCTTCCTGTGAACAAGTAGTTTCTGTTAATAAGGTATCAACAGTTTTAATAGCTTCCTTAGGACTACTCTTACCGAGATTAACCCCATCAATCCGGCTCAATACATCTTTCAGCTTATTCTCCACCGCATGAGAATTCTCAACAGGGATTCGAACCTTTCCAACATCGCCAGCATCGCCAATTGACAAGCCCATCCGCCGCGACGGGGTAATGTTTTTCGCCTTTGTTATAGCAGAATCTACTAACCTTCCTGCTTCCAGTGTATCTTTTGCCAGTTTATTTTTCACCACATTGGTTGTATCTATTATTGCCGATGACGCACTCTTCAAACGTGTGACCGATTGCTGGCCAGCGGTTTTTACCATGTTATCGATATGATTCATGCCTTGCTGGATACTCTCTTTAACTCCTGTCCGCAATCCGATTGTTCCGATATTCTCCCCTAGATGGGCAAGACGGACCGTGCTTGAGAATTTTGTTAACCCACTCACACCAGGAACAATATCCAATGGAGCTAACAGTCCACGAAACCAGCGCTCCCCTGTCCCCAGCTCCCGACCTGACACCCAGTCCTTACCTGACACAGCTGTACTCAATTCCAGCGCCCCATAAGCAGCCCCTAATGCCAAGCCGGCTGGAGGACAAATAATCGTCGCCCCCACAATAACGGCCAACGCCCCGATTTGAACCCAAAATTCCTTGTCTTCTTGTTGGTTACGAATCGATTCATACTCAAAGGCACGCGTATTTAGAACACCTTGTTGATATTCTTCTTGCGAGAAATCCTGGTCTGGATTAAGTTCTTTCCAGGCATCGTATTCAAGTTTCATTTGTTCTGCATAATAATTATCTCCACTAAACAAGTCATCCAAGCTTACTTCCGTTTTAGGAACTTCCAACGATTGAGCAGGACCGTAACCGTAACCTGCATAGACATACTGAGTCTCTGTCGCCCCGACTCGATTCGTCGTCGTATAGCTGGAAATCGTTAAATCCCGCATCGCCTCGACAAAGGCATCCATATCTTCATAGAAAGGCTGATCAATTGTGCGGTCAACAATCTCTCCGACCTTCCCGGTAAAGTTATGTAAAATCTCGAAGTCTTCAAATAATCCCTGGTACTTGCTTTTTTGACTGGTGTGATGAAAGGTTATGACCCCGTCACTATCATAGTTCGCGATATCAGACTCAGCATCCTCTAAATTATCACTTAGATCCTTTAGGGTATCAATCATGCCTTTGCCCCAGCGGCCAAGGCCAATTAAATCGCCAATGCCGTCTTTCATCTTTTCCCAGTCTGATGGGATATATTTTACATCCATTCAATTATACCCCCAGTTTCGCAATGATTTGCTCAGCAATCGCTTCGTCTGCCTGCATCATCGTATTTAGGATATCAATCACCAACGCAGCCGCTCGGGAGTAATTGTCATATAAATCCATTACCTTCTGATTCGCCTCCGCATATACTTCCATGGCTTTTTTTGCTTTTCCTTCTGTGTAATAATCAAGACTTCCGAGCTTTTCAATATTCGGGGCAGCATTAGTCTCTAGTTCCGTAATAATTGCTTGTAAAAAGGTGAAAATTGTTGTCATCTCATCAGGATTTACATTGATGAGCAGGCTAGAACCGCCCCCATCAGCTTTAAGCATATGACTTCTCCTCCTTATAAGGGAAATCCATTTCGTCAAATAGGACCTTCAAAAACCAATATTGACTAGCATGGTAATATTTTTTATTTACCGTATCGACCATGATTAACTTTTCGTCTTTCGTAAAAATGAGCCACTGCTGATAATAGTGCCAATTAAATCGGTCTTTATGTTCCTCCTTAAGATGAAAGAATTCTATATTCATAAACATCTCTTCCGGCTCAAAACACTCTGTCTCGCGTCTTTCCTGATTGGATAATTCTTTTTTTAGGAACGCTTTTTCCATTTCAACCGGTTCTCTTACCATCACCGGAAATTGTTCACTTAACATTTTTAGAAGTGTTGCTTTAGAGGTGATACGTAACTGATAAGACCCTTGTCTCTCCAACTCTACCAGCACAATAACCTCATCTCTTTCACGTTCACGGAAGGCAAAGAGAAGATTATTGATACGAACGTATTTCTGGCTTTGATGATAAAATTCAAGGGTTTGGATGACTAGCGCCCCAGACTTTGTGATCTTTCCAGCGGGTGTAATGATTTTCTTCTCAATCAGCCGGTTATGAGCCTCTTTAAAGACTTCTTCGCCTTTTAATTGGTATACTTCTTTCTCAGGCAAGCCAAAAAGAACATTCCCACCAAAAGCTGCCGCTAATAGGTATAATTCAGCCACCGAAAACGTATCTGTTGACCGTTCCATCATAAATTCCTCACTTCCCTTACTGAGCCGTCTTGAAGGAAATCATCGAAGTAGCCATCAAGGTTGTTTAACGCTGTTGTTTGTTTTTTGACGGCAGATTTTAGGTCATGATGATATTTCTGAATGATTTCTAGATAACTTAAGAATGAATCTCTAGATTTCCCGCTCCATTTAGCCGAATGCAGGTAAGAAATTAGTTGTTCACAAGATTCATAGGTTTGTTCAATCGATTGCTCTAACGCCTTTGCCGCAGCCTTCGCTTCATTTACCTTATCCCCATCAATTCTAACGGTCCCCACTGATCAATCGCTCCAATCTCTCCTGTAGCTCTTTCAATTCCTTTTCTCTTTTTACTCTTTCCGCTTCCGCCTCTTTAATGGCCAAATCCTTATAATGAACATATCGTTCATATGCCTTATTTTTCGCTGAAACCAGTGAACTCCGCTTTTCTTGATCTGCTTGAAAATACTGTTTTAACTTTTCCGTTACATCTTCCCTGCTGGTTTCAAAATCATTTGAAGGTATATCTGAATGAGATAGATACGGAATCGTACCTAGATAGGAACTGTACGCTTGATTTGCTTCTGAAACCTTATGATCGTGTTCCGAAATGGCACTCTTGAGCTTTTCATATAGCTCATAATAATCATCTCTTTTTTTCTCCGTATCACTTTTAAACCAATCAAACATGGACATTCACTTCCTCTCTATTTACGTATGGAGCCGCAATTTTGATTTTCTCTGCCTTGCCTTGTCTAATGTAGTAAGCTTCATAAGGAAGTAGGTTTTGCTCTTTATAAGGACGACTCAAGACCTCAAGGATGCTCTGATCCGTAATTCTTCCAATTAATATTCCCGCCTTTTGTTTCTTCACTGTTGTGGCGATATCGTCATATTGTCTTTCTAATGCGCCATGGACGGCTCCGATCACAAAATAAATTCCTGTTCTCGCACCCGTATCAATCAGATTAGCCAGCATCGATTGGCTCGTAAACGACATCGATTCGATGATGAATGAGACATCCGTGATAAAGACAATCATTGGGCGAATTTCCTTAAGGAAATCATTCCTTGTTGCCCGTCCGTTAGTAGCTGTTTGCACTTGACGGAAGGCATCTTCCCTGGTTTCAAATAATTGTTGGAGCCGTTCTACAAAGACATCCATTGTTTCTGCATGATCCGCGTAAAGATTCACATTTTCCTTATAAACTCTAAATCTCGAAGAAACATTATCGATTAATCCCACATCAATGTGCTGATTAATCGAGATACTGGAAATCAGTGTTAGATATGTTTGTTCAACAGCGTCCATGCGATCGCTTAAGATTAATGTGTTTTGATCTTCAATGACAGATAACTCCATTGGCTCTACATTTTCAAAATCGACAGCAAACGGGATACCGCCATTGTTTACGATCGCTTTCGTCTCTTGTTTTTCAATAAAAGAAGTAAACTCAATAACATCTGGAACCATAGGAATTGGTAATGGCAGTTCCCCATGCCAGGCATTCCGCATCTCTTTACTCTCTTCTTGTATCCGATTAATAATCGAGAGCGTGTCGTCACCTTCGACAGGTAATGCCGTTTGAAATAATGTTGGCTGTTCTAATTTAACCAAGCCTCTTCCAGGAACTTCTTCAATTTGTAAATCCGTTCTTCCCACAATATTACGAGACTCCATTCCATCAATCATAAATAAAGAGATTTGATGTTTAATATTGGCAAGAACAGGGGCTCTCAGCACACTCTGACGTCCCGCACTAATAGCCATATGAATTCCTACACTAACACCTTCCCTGGCAATCTGCGCAGCCATTTTTTCAAAATCATCTCGATAGGCAGCATCATTAATGGAATCGACGTATCAATAATTAAAAGAATAACCGGAACCTCTTCACCACTGACTTGTTCATACATTTGAATATTAGCGACACCTAATTTACTTAATCGTTGCTTGCGTTCTTTCAATTCCTGCTGCAGGCGGCGGAAAAGCTTTCCTAACTTTATCTCTTCATCCCCCATAATCGTGTCTGCTGTATGCGGAAGTTCCCTCAATGGCAGCAGCCCATTTGTTCCGAGATCAATCAAATAAAAGTGGACTCGTTTAGGACTATGTTGTCTAGCAATATTCATGGCCACAGTTTGCAAAAAGGTCGACTTCCCATACCCTGGACTAGAAAAGACAGCCATATGACCATCCTTTGTAAGATTTAAGGTAAGTGGTTTTTGGGCCTGCATTTCCGGGAGATCTACAAAGCCAAAGGTCACCTCCAACGGTTTCTTATCTCCATACCATGCCTCTTTGTAGTTCCTCTCAGCAAAATCAGAAAGGAAAATCCGCTCTTCTAACGGCGGCAGCCATGGTCTAGGCAGATCCGCGATACGATTTTCCGCTGCATAGGCATGGATATAATCCACAACTGCATCCAGTTCGGTTGGAACCTTTGTTATCTCCTTCTTATTCGATAGACCACTTAAGTCATCCGAGAGGATGTCGTATTGTCCAAGCTCATTAATGGCATAAATGGTCGTATCCAGTAAGTCTTGTTCATTTTTATTCGGGATATAATCGGCACCGCTCCACGCACTTTGAAAAAGTTCATAGATTTCATTGTTCCCTACTTGTAAATAAGAACGGCCAGGCAGTGTAATATTCGCAGCATCCGGCGTTTTTAAGATTTCCATCGAATCACTGGCGTTTTGTACTTTGAGTGCAAGTTTAAATTTAGAGTTGGACCATATTTGGTCATCCACAACACCACTGGGTTTCTGGGTAGCCAGAATCAAATGAATTCCAAGTGAGCGGCCAATACGGGCTGTGGAAACCAGTTCTTTCATGAATTCAGGCTGCTCGGATTTGAGTTCGGCGAATTCATCTGAGATTAAGAATAAATGGGGCATTGGTTCACTTGCCTCACCTGATTTATAGAGCTTTTGATATTGATTAATGTGGTTGACATCATGCTCGCCAAATACACGCTGGCGCTTTTGTAATTCTGCTTTAATCGAAGCAAGTGCACGCATCGATTGCGTACCGTCTAAATTTGTAATCGTTCCTAATAAATGCGGGAGATCTTTAAATAAATTGGCCATTCCTCCGCCTTTGTAATCAATGAGCAAAAACGCAGCTTCATGCGGATGAAAGTTTACCGCAAGCGAAAGAATATACGACTGAATGATTTCTGATTTCCCAGAACCCGTTGTTCCCGCGATTAAACCATGCGGTCCATGTGCTTTTTCATGGAGGTTCAAATTGACAAGATCTTCTTTCCCCCGCAATCCTAGTGGAACAGCCAAGCTTTTATAGGTTTCATTTTTAGGCCAACGCCATTCAATACCGAGCTCCTCCACTTTCTCTACACCGTACATTTCGAGAAAAGTCACGCTTTCTGGTATTGAATTCTTTAGACTTTGCAGATGATTAAGCGATGCCAGCGCGCGAGAGAAATCTTCTTTATTAAAATCTTCCGGAAATTGATCCGGTGCGAATCTCCGATTGACCAATTCACCCTTCTCAAGAATCATCACTCCAGTTGAGGCATCACGAATATCAATGACCGTTTTCACATGTTCAGGAAGAGACTGCATAACATCTTGGACGAACACAAGTGAAACGCCTAATTCACTTGGGTCTTCATTAAAATATTCCATCACAGAATGATCCAAGATCATCTTTTCATCTGTGATCAGCACCACAAAGTGAGGAGTAAAATGCATTTTTTCACTCTTATTACTTTTCTCACTAATCGCGAGCTTGCGCGCTTTTAAGATCTGATAAAGTGAGTTAAGCACTTGATCACGGGATCTTTCGTGATAAACAAATCCCCTTACGTTTAGCTCTCGTAAACTAGCATGCGGGAGCCAGCGCATCCATTCCCATTTTCCCTTTTCTTCTTCCGGAAAGATCGTGACAAACTGCACATCATGGTAACTATGAAATAAAGACGTCTGCATCACCAGCATTTGTAGCTGTTCAAGCACGAGCGAACGCTGCCCGATGTATCCAACAGGTCCGTTTATAAGTGACGTCGCTGCCGGGACCTCCTCTAATGTGAGGTACTGAGCTCGAAGCTGGCGGGCTGCATCTACCAATTCATCCTTTACAAGGGTAAACTCCTCGATATTAAACTCAATCTCGAAGCTCGAATCAATCCGGCCCAATCCAAGACGATACATAAGAAAGTCATGATGTAAGCTGGTCTTTTCATACACGCGGGAATTCACTTTCATGGCCATATCCCGTAACTGCTGCACGTCTGGAAAATGATAATGGAGTGCATGCCGCTGCTCTTCACTTACCTGATATAATTGCTGTGTTTTTTGTTTCAAGTACTCTCGGTAGCTTGTATCCCGCTCTTTAATATCCATACTGTATTTCTTCAAACTTTTTAGATAGGATGTGATGAAAAAAATGACCGTGGTTACTGTCATGGCAAGCATAATGATGATATAAAACCCATTTGACATAAATAATGAAACCAATATCATTGCTGCAATCATCACCAGCGGCGGAACGATCACCCGTGCCAGTTGTTCACTCGGTTTTCCAGGCTTATTAGAGGGGTTAGCAATTTTTTGTTTTTCCTCAGGCTCACGGTAGATAATCCTTGGTGAACGATGATAATCAGGGTAATGACTGCCGAATTTCTGGTCAATGTCAAATAAACGAATTAATTTAGTTCCGATGATTGATTCTGCTCCGAGAATTTCAAGTTCATCCTGGCCAAGCCTCATCATCATTCCTTCAAAAAAAAGCTGGTCTCCTGGTTCTAGCTGAACTACACCCTTTGTTCGAATATAATTGTGGTAAACCTCACCTTCAAAGACCTCAAGTTTAAAAGGATCTCCTAACTTCTTACGAATAAGTACAAAATCCAGTGTTTGGCTCTCGATTCTTACATCATCGTAATCATTAGCACCAAACGTAATACTAAAGTTTTGTGTTGTATCGAATACACACCGCTCAGTCTCTTCCATCAAATACATCCGGATGGCATCATCATGAGTTTAAATGTAAGGCATTCGTTTACCCGAAGCTGTTGTTCACCGATTGTGCACGCAGCACCATCCCACATAATGGACAATCCTGGATGTAAATCGATAAATGTCATCGTATTGGAAAGATCATTTCCAACTGTTATTGTTTTTGGTTCATTTATCGTTAAATGGCATTTATGCAAATGATCTTTATAACTCAGAAGTAATAATCGTTGTGTCATCTTTCTCTCCCTCAGTTCTGCGGGTTTAGTATGGATTCCAGACCATATTTGTCAGCATATGTATCATATTGGTCTTGATATTTTTGAACTTTCTTTTCACGTGCTGTCCCACTTAAATCAGGGTCATTTTTTGCCTGTTCTATTTGCTTAATCAGTCCATACATAATTAATTGGGGATCATCAATATACTTTGCAAGATCGATAGATCTAGCAAAATCACCCCGGCCATTGTAAATCCAATACAATAAATAGTTAGGATCACTTTTTATACTAATATTTTTCAAGATTACCTCTTTCTGATCATCAGAAAGCTTTTCTGTTTTAATGAAGGAATACGCAAGAACATACTTACTCGTATCTGGTAATTTTTCTGGTGTTTGATCTTCTAAATCATTAATGACATTCCCATAATCTATAGATAAAAAATGACGATCTGCTTCGAGGAGATCATTTTGGAAAGGTGTTTTTACAAAGCTAAAATAGACGAGCGGAACAGCCAATATAACGACCAGTGCAATCATGCTAAAGGTTAATTGTTTATAAAGGCGAAACCTCTTTTTCGGTACATTTACTATGTTTTTTTCTAACTCCTGCTTTTCCTTAGTGTACTGTTCTTCCAAAAATTTGACTAAAGAAGCGAATTCCTGCAGTTCACCCACATGACGTTCAAACGCAGAATCCTTGGCATTTGCTAATGAACCAGAATAGAGGTCATCGTAGGTAAACTTTTTTGAAAATAATGCGATAATGATACATTTATATTGGAGAATAAATTTATCTTCATTCAGTTCATATGGGGGAATTAACTCCCGAATACCGCGAAACACGATTGATGGTAAAAGATTCTCATCAAAAATCAGATTGTCGGGATGTAAGAAGAAGGTCATGCGCGTGGTTAGGATTGTTCTGAATCGAGCAAGATTACACAAAAGGCGTAGTTTTTCTTTTCTGCTTAGCTTTTGTATGTCATCCCATGTGTGAGCCCGTGGATCGACTTCAAATGAGAAGGTAAACTTGTCGTCTCCTTCTTCAACGATTGCAGGAACGAATAAATCTGAGTCATGGTTAATTAAAGCCAATTGGCGTACATCTTTGACTCGTGTTTGGGATTTCGGCAAGTCGAGCTGCCATTTATTATTAAGAATGAGAAACTTGTATGTCATGGACTCCAATTGGATGCTTTTTTCATTCATGGGTTCTAACTCCTTTTAAGAAACAGGCGCTATCTTCCCATCAGACAGGCCTGTTTCTATATACTTATAAGACTAGTAAAAGGTCTCCATTGGTTACCGGGTAATCGATAAGCCGGTCGTCATCTGCCAATAAGAGTTCCTTATTAGAGAGCTTTACTGCAAAAAGAGGTGCTCTAGCAAGATCCAGATTTAAGGATTCGGCCAAGTTCACCAGCAGTTGTTTTATCGGTTGATGAGCAGGGATTCTTACGTCATATTGCCCTTGGCCCCATCTGCTAAAATCAACGGTCACGTTAACATGTGTTTGACTAGGCATGATGTTCCCTCCTTTAACCGTGCATTTTTCTCATCATTGTCAAAAGACCGCCGCAGCCAATCACGACCATTCCTAAAAATGTCGTGATTGTTTTAGTGTTTAGAAAACCATCATGTTGATCATCCAGCTCGTTCTGGGCGGAAGCTGTATTATATTGAACGGAATAATCACTCGAAAACAAGGCCGATTCGGTTTGCTTCAAGGTAATATCGGACTTACTCGGCGTAACAAAAAGCCCTTGTTGTAAATCAGAAGTAGATTGTTCCAGTTCGATTTGTTTCGTTTTAAGGGCAGTCTGAGTTTGTTCTTTGAACAGGTCAGGGGCCAATCTTTCCAATTCTGTTTCTTGATAATCCTGAGTGTCTAATGTCTTCCTATCAACTGCATCTTGGCCAATCCGATCCGTTTGTAATCGGATTTTCCCGCTATGGTCAAGGGTTTCATCTGCTAAAGGCTGGAGTGAAAACATCAATAGAAAGCCTGCAAGAACAGCGATTACGCTAAAGAGCCTCACTAATTCCTTCATGATGAACCTCCTCGCTTTTAACGGACCGATTAGTGACAAACAAATGACCCACTATGCTGACAACAATTAAGGCCGCTAAGCCAAAAATAATCCACTTCGTTTCAGCTGTTCCACTTCCAAAGTTCATTAATAACGTCTCAATGTATTGCAAAGGTGAGTAGTCTCTTAATGCCGCAGCAGCAGAGAATTGATCAAAGTGACGCCCGAGCGCCTCTGTTAGGAATAAATAGAGGCTCAAAATCACCAAAAGGATAAACATACCGGCCATTTTCAACTGCCGTAATAAATAGGATGCTACCAAGAGCTGTGTGACCATAATTAACGTGATTAAACTGGTCCATTGCAGGAACTCCCCTTCACTCATTTGCAGCAGATAGGCAGACAGCAGCCCAATTACGATTCCCTCGATGAGACCCATACTTACCGTTATAATGGTAAGCGGTAAATTATTGACGACTACAGATTTTTCACCTGCAAATGTATCGTCTTGTTGACGTTTTCGCTCATGAGTAGAGAGAACATAAGCGGTAAATAACGCGACAATAAAACAAATCAAAACAACAAAGTAGGGTGTAAAGGTATCACCTGCAGCGATGACTCCAGCATTCTTGGTTTCGACCGGATTTGAAAGAAAGCTTAACAACTCTTCATTCGGACGGTCACCTATGCGGCTATTGGCCAGCACTCCTGCGAAATTGCCAGCGAAGTTTTGATCCTCTGCCAATTTAGTTGTTAAATTATTCGAAAGGTCCCCGGCCTGTTTTACCAAATTCGTACCACTGGCTTGAATTTCCTTCGCTTGTCGATCGATCGTATCGAAGGTTCGATACACCGAATCAGCGGAAGCTAAATTAGACTTTGACTGATCCGCAAGGGATTGACTTGCAGCAAGCAGCGAGTTAAATTCATTTCCTATCGATAAAACGATCTGTTGTTCTTCATCCCCATTCAGTAAAACCTTTGCTTGTGCCGTTTGTAAATTAAGACTAGCTTCACGCCATGCTCCCAAATCTTTTAACGTCTCTGAAAGATTCGTATTTAAAGTTTCTGCTTGTGCCGTTGTTTCCTTTATCTTTTCCGACATTTGCGATGCATTTTGATTGGCATTATCAACTAGCAGCATATATTCATCTATTTTGCCTTTTACATCTTCTGTTTCTCCGCGAATTTCCTCTGTTATTTGTTCTGCAACATAAGCGGCTAATACATCCACAATGTCTTGCTTATTAAATAAATAATAAAGAGAATCTACTGTTGCCATTTCGGTAAGATTGGTTTGATTCAAATCATTTACTAGGTCCGGACGATTAAATAACTCCATGCCCATGCCAAAGTATAAATTATACAGCGTCATTAACTTTTGGAAATCACTGACGGTATCACTGGAAGCATTGATTAGAACATTGGTTGAGTCCCCAGTGAGAGGTGACATCACTTGGTGGGTAATATGATTATTTAAAATTTCCAATCTCTCAATAATACTTTCGTTATCATTGTCATTTGATTGAGTCACGTTTTGTGTATCGACCGGCTTTTCATCACTTGTACCTTCGCTCGGCTCTTCAGCTGCGACTGTCAATTCACTTTCTTCGGACGGTACGGATGGATTTGATTCTTTTTCAAGTTTAGCTGAATTTGCCTGTGTTGTTTGCGGTTGTTCTGGCTGTTCTGGTTGATCTGGCTGTTCTGGTTGATCTGGCTCTTCTGGTTGATCTACATCGGTAATATCTTTCTGATCAAGTTCCCAACTCCATGTAATCGGCTGGAATACATCAAGGATTGCATCCATATTATGAAGTGCCACATTAACTTTCACAGTAAATTGCCCTTTATCTGTTGAAGGCAGTTTAATTTTATCTTTATGGAGAAATGGCTCAGTATAATCCATTTCCTCGCTATTTGGTAATGTTAATAACACTCTCTTAATCTCAAATTCTTTTGGAATCGAAAGGGTAAATTCCTGCCCGTTCTTTTTATTTTTATCCAAGTGTACGGTATCTGACAGAGTTACCCCCTTTGTCATTAAATCACTTTTTAATTGTTCTACCGTTTTTGACAAAGGTATCCCATTTGCAACGCGATTGGGAGTATAACCAAACTCTTGATTGTATTTATTGGTTACAGCTATGACATTTTTCAGCTGTGTAATCGTTTGATTACTTAAGCCTAAGCCGTCTAAATCCTTACTATCCATTGTCGGCAATTGATCGATTTGCTTCTGTAATGTTTCCCGAGCATTTTTATCTGGAGCCGCAAACATATGATTTAAGGATACATTTTGCTCCTTACCGGAACTATTTTTTATCTCGCTTTTAAGCTTGTCGGTAATTGCTTGCTGCATATCTGATGCCAATGTTTCCGACAGCTCTGTATTCATTTGATCCATTTTATCCTTCGTGTTCTTTAAGTATGTTTGAAGGGCAACTGATTCAGTTAATATTGTCGCGGATTGATCATCATTTTTGTGAAACTGATCGTTAATCGCCTTATTGGCTGACGTTAAATAATCTAATTGCTGCATGACATCGCCATGATTCATATTACGATCTAACATATTAAGCCGACCGGAGAACTCTTTAGTTAAAAGGCCATTTGCTGCTTTAAATTTCGTAAAATCCACTAAGCTGGATTGGTAGGTATGACTCGCGGTTACATCCTCACCCAAACTAGTTGAGAACCCTTTTAATAGATCCTGTAAGCCCGTAAAACTCTCTTTCGATATCACTGTGTTACTCTCAACGGCTCCAAACTGATTGGTATAACCGGCTAAGGGACGATGGATGGATTGATTATAGAAGTTCGTATATACTTGCTCCTTATTTACCAATGTACCAATATTGTCCTGAGCATCATGTAAATTGCCGATGACACTGGCAAAATAGACATCAATAATTTGGCGGTTAAAATCTCCTAAAATAGCGCTCGCCGTTTTCTCGGCTTTTGCTTTTATATTGCTGTTTTCCGAAGCATTAATTTTGTAGTTCAATACCACCTGTTCTGGCGATTTCGAATCAATTGATAATGCCTTTTCTGTAAAATCATTCGGAATGACAATTATCATGTTGTAGACATTCCGCGCAAGGCCGCTTTCAGCGACTCCACGGCTGACAACATACCAGTCATGTGTATTATCTTTCTCAATGTTCTTGATGAATTCAGCACCGAATTCATAGTTCTTATCATTAAATTGAGCACCTTGATCTTCATTAACCAATGCTACAGTCATTTTCTGCTCATCAGTACTGGCTTTGCTATTTGAAACTTGATTCAATGCCAGATAAGAGATGCCCGAAGATAATGCAAGGATCAGAACTATAAATAACAAGGCACCCCGCTCAAACCTTTTCATTTACTCAACCCCTGAAATTTTTAATAGTAATAAAGAAATGATTTCTATTTTTATATAAAAACAAATTAATATGTTGGGAACTTTTTAAATTTGCATTTTACGACAAATAAAGAATAAAAGCCACACAACGATTGTCGCGTGGCTTTTGATTTATTGGGAACTAGTCCCGAATGACTTATTCCACTGATCCAATGTTAATCTTCCAGATGTCAGGCAACCGGATTAATTAAGCCCAAAATTTTGTGATAATTGCTCATCTTGTTGAGCAACTGCATCCGCTGTCTTGTTCAATTGTGTGTTGATTTCTTGCATCAATTGAGCAAAATTTTGTACCTTTGGCTTCAATTGGTTAAACTGATCATCGAATCTTTGGAAGGCACGGCCTTCCCATTCACCACGAAGTTCATTTTGTAAATTTGTTAAGTCTCTTAAAATTTGCTCAATTTGTTGTGAACTTTGCCCATAGCGAGTTGCTTTAGCTTTTAACTCTGCTGGGGTCATACGAATTTGTCCAGCCACTTGTTCTCCATCTCCTCTACCTATAGTTTGCCCTAGAATCGATTTATCACTTTTTCCAGACCAATATCACTACGTTGGAAGTATATTCCTATCTATTTTTTATCATAGGTTCATACAACATTCAAATCACCCCGGATTGGAGTAGGCTTATTTCTAGTACTTTCTTTCTATTTATTTTTGAAATTAGGGATTTTTAGGAGGAACATGTGAAAAATATAATTCTTTCTCATCAAGACAATGGGTTGGTTTTTAAGCGAAAATTAAGGGAATATAAAAAATCGTAGAACTTTTTGCCTGTTTTCGGGAATGAGTTGGGTTCCTTGTCCAGTTCCAAATACACAAACTTTACTTGACAAGAAAACGTAATCGGTTGGCATTTTGATGTTAAAAAGTGAATAAAGAGGCTTCTCAAAAATTGGATTAATGAGAGGCCTCTCTGATTATAAAAATTTTTTCAATAATGAAATATCTTTATAAAAAAAGCTCCTTGAAAAAACCTGCCATGTTTATGGCAGGTTACAGATAATCGCAGGGTCTTATTCTCCTACTATTCTTGCGTCCTTAAGCATCTCATCTGTTAAGGTAATTCCTTCTTCCTGGGCTGCTTTTTTGTTAATGAATAGCTCAAGATTTTCCGGGAAGCCAACAGGAATTTCGCTTGGTTTTTTTCCTTTGAGAATTTCCACTGCCATTTTACCGGTAGTGTAGCCTAAATCGTGATAGTCAAATCCATAAGATGCGAATGTTCCGCGTTTTACAGAATCACCTTCACCAACAAAGGTTGGGATATCCTTGGCATTGGCAACAGTTATAACTGACTCAAGGGCAGCAACAACGGTATTATCCTTTGGAATATATAATACGTCTGCACGACCTACCATTGACTCGGCCGCCTGCTTTACTTCAGAACTAGCTGTTATCGTGGTTTCAACTGACTCCAGTCCGGCTGCCTCTATTGCTGTCTTCGCGTGTTTTACATTTACAACAGAGTTGGGTTCTCCATTGTTATATATGATGCCTACTTTCTTGGCATCAGGAATAAAGGTTTTAATTGCGGCAATCGTGTTCTTTATCGCGTCAGGATGTGTATCAGATGTGCCTGTCACATTCCCGCCTGGCTTTTCTAAGCTTTGGACAAGCTCGGCACCGACTGGATCGGTAATCGCAGTAAATAAGGTTGGAATATCCTTCGTCTGATTGACCACCGCCTGAGCACTAGCTGTGGCAATAGCCAAAATAAGATCATTCTTGTCTGCGACTAAATTTTGAGCAATGGACGTATTATTGTTCATGTCACCTTGAGCATTTTGATAATCAAGCTTCAGATTCTTTCCTTCTTCATAGCCGGCATCCTTCAGTGCTGCGATAAAACCCTCACGAGCTGCATCAAGCGATGGATGTTCAACAATTTGCGTAATTCCTATTTTTACAACTTTCTCTTTTTCCTCTCCTCCTGTTTCCTTACTTCCCCCACTGCACGCGGAAAGTAACAATAAGAATCCACACAATACTAACGCTAAACTCTTTCTCATCTGTAATCCTCCCCAAAATATTCCACTATTTATGTAGTTTCTCGATGAACAATAATGAAAGCGATTTCCTTTATCGATATAACTTTTGAAAATTTATAATATTCAGATTCTATCATGTCCACCAGTCTAAGACAATAGTAAATTTCATATCTAGAAAGCAGCACTGAGAAAATAAATAAAGCTCTTATAGTAAACGTTGTTGCTGTATTTGATTTGTGGCCCATTCGGACAGCTTTCGTGATTTCAAAGGCACTCGTGTCCGAACATCGGGCGTCTTCGGACAGCTTTCATAGTTTCAATGGCACTCATGTCCGAACATCGGTCAGCTTCGGACAGCTTTCGTGATTTCAATGGCACTCGTGTCCGAACATCGATGCCGATAACAGCATAAATAAAAAAAGCACTAAACCTGATTAAGTAAGGTTCGATGCTTTTTCGTGAAATAGTGATATTACATTATGCCTTCCATTCATCTAGAAATATAGATTAAATAATAGCTTCTAACTTTGTCGATATATACTTCAGAATTTGTAGATATTTCCCGGGAATTTGTTGAAATTTGAAAAATAGTGAAATTATTATTGAATGAGGTCGTGGGGTGAATTTTTATTTGTATCGGGTATCGCAACAGTTTCTTCTAGTCCTTTTTATGTTGGTTCCCAAGGCCTTTAGTATATCGCCTAGCGATACGAAACAAACAGCATATCGCCCCGCGATACAAAAGACATTAGAGCAGCCTAAAAGGACACTTTATTTTCTAAATATCGATAAAAGTCCTCCCCATTTTACTCTAGGTTTCTCAATCGCCTCTTCTAAACGTTTATTAAAATCATTTTGTGAACGCCATTCTTTTTCCAGTTCGTCCCGTATATTTTGTATCTCTTTTTGTAAGGATTCACTTTTTTGTATTTCTTGTAGCAGCAATGTTTCGTAATGGGTATTTTGTTGTTCAATTAATTTTTCAATTTTAGTATTCGTTTTTTGCGCTGAATTTGCAATACTGGAACTGATAACATGGTGATCTTGCTGAAGTCGGGAAACCGAGGTCTTCAGCTGTGACATATCGTTTGTCAATTGAACATTCATTTCACGTGCAGCTGCAAGTTCATTGACTACAAACATTAAGACCTCTTTTAATTGCTTGGGGTCTTGGGGTAAATTCCCAAATATTCCCTGCGCTACAATCTCTGTTTCACTGGATCCTTCTAATCTTTCTTTTTGTTGATACACAATCTCTTTAGCTGTATCGTCCAGGGGCTTGTCCGTATCGCGTAACGCTATAAGCGCTCCTATATCGGATTGAACAAAGATACGTCGATCGCCATCCTTCAAAAACTCATATCCATTCCGCTCTAAGATTTGGCCATATTTTCGAACAGTGGGCGTTGCAATCCCTACTTCTTCTGCCGCTTCTTTGGAAGAGAACGCACGTTCATTCGGTTGTATATCACGTCGCATATCGAACCTCCTTTTCTATTAAATATGAAGGATTTATGACTTATTTGCAAGAGTTATATCGCCCAGCGATACGAAACATAATTAAGAACAGGTCGGCTTTCTTGGATGCTGGCACGTGTGTTTATATAAAAGAATAACCCGCCTTATAGAAGGCAGGTTACAGAAAAAAATAAATTTTATTCCACTATCTTTAATTTTTCTTTGATCCAATCATTCCGTAATCCTTTATCGTAATCGATACATCATAAGTAATGGGAAGCTCACTAAATTTTTCATCCCAATTCCCCTTTACGCTTTTCCAGACATTGGGGTATTTTATTCGTAATTGATTGCCAAATCCCCCCACATCCACTCCCAATTCCTTTTGCATTTTTTTGGTGGTATTCACTACTAAGCGCCTCACTTCCTTCTCAGTCGCACTTTCGATTTGTTTAATCGTTTTGTCCTTAAAAGCAGGTTTAAAGTGAGGATTCCAATATTCAGCAATTCTTCCCTCGGACTCAATTTTTACATCAAACGAAATTCTACCACCAATAACATGCGGCTTAATTTTGCTTTTCATTGACTGAATCTGATAATATGTGGGTTTATCCGACTCTTTTTGGTAGGCTTTTACCGCTCCGCTTTTACCCTCTCCTGTTATCCAATTTATGCCTTCAATTTCTTCCTTATTAAGAATCCCAATCATCTTGTTGGTTCTTCCTTTGATTACGGCCGCTCCATCAAGTTCAATTTCTCCCTTTTTTATATCTATCAGTTGTAAGAGGAAGCTGGTCTGCGAGTTCGATTTCCCCCATATTTTCATTAATGAGATGTGCCTCAAAACTTTCGTTGTAAGTTCCTGTTCTGCAATTTCTACCAAGCGTATAGCAGGAATGACTTCTGGTTCCTTTGATTCTAGAGTTCGTGCGGCTGCTCCTTTAGAAATAAAAACTAAGGTACTTCCTCTAATATCGATATCCCGAAAGAACAAATCTGTTATTTCTCTAATTGGCTCTTCACGAGCAAGATTTTGCCCAATAATCACTGCTTTTTCATGTGCCCCAGAAATAAACCCTTCCCTTCGTAATGTCGTTTCCCAGCCAATTGGTTCTAGTGAATTTCCTGTCGCAGAGACATTAATATAAGGTTTTTGTTGTGGCAATTTGTTATTTGAATTACCGATTGCATTTGGTATTACATATTGAAGAGTTGATCGTATTTTTCCATCTTTTGATATATCTACTGCTGTGCCGACAGCGATATTTAAATCTTCAATGGACTTGCTGCTCCAACAGCCTGGCAGCAGAAAAAGCAAAAGGATCGAGACAAATGAATTTCTTAGTATAGGTTTACATTTTTTCATATTTTCTTTCCTTCACCTTGGAGATAGCGAAAAGGAACAGCGGCATAATAAAAAATAAATAAAGGGCGAATTTACCAATCACATCTGACATTTTAAATACCTCATTTATATTTTTAGGAATCATAGAAACTAAATAAATGATCGGCATTAAACTATAAATAAACACGGGACTATTTTTCGAAAAAATCTGATTTAATCCTAGAGTAGCAATAAATAATGCAATGACATACGTAGCGAATATTTGCATAATCCAAATGACAAGAATGAGGGAATCGAATCGTTCAAATAAAAGGCCTTTGATTTCAAAGCTTCGAATAAACGTAAGTACAGGCCATGTTTGTGTCACCACCGTGTCTACTGACATGGTACCTACTACGATTACCACGGTAATGGTATAAAAGATAAAGGGTATTCCAACTCCAAGTAATGGAACTTTTGTTACCTTGGTCTTTTCCTTCATAAACATATAAATAAAGAGGAGAATTTCGAAGCCTGCAAAGGAAAGAGAGGAAGTTGTTAACCCCTTCAAGACAGGTTTAACCCCCGATCCCAGCACCGGACGTAAGTTATCCACCTCAAATAATTCGATGCCTAAAAACATGACCATAAGGAGAAACAGGACAGTAATTGGAAAAATAATTTCTAATAACCGCGCAATGGCATTTACCCCGCCCTGAACTAAGTAAAGACCGATCCACAAAAAGGGCATCATGATAGCCCATGTTGGTGTTCCCTGAAGTAGGAATAATCGGGTAGTTTCAGCCATAGTTCGAACCTCATAAGCGGACAACGCAATATAGTAGCAGATAACTGTTAAACTTAGCAGCGATCCTATCCATTTTCCAAGTAGTTTTTGATTAAATTGATAGAAACTTTCATTCGGGTATCTTTGGCATAATTTTAATATGATTATTGCTACAAGAGTAATAATTACTCCACTAACAATTATGGCGATCCAAGAATCGGGAGTTTTGATTTTCTCTGTCGTGGTTCTGGGCAGCGTTAATATCCCTGCACCGAAAATAAAATTTGTAATAAACATTACTGCTTGATGAGAAGTTATTCGATCTAAAGGACTGGAGGTCATAATTGGTCAACTCCTTTCAAACCGTTACCTTTTTCTTACTGAATCTTTTGGATGCAACAGTTTTGGACGGCGTTTCATCAGGAATAGGGGGACCCGTATCATGAAGTCCTTCCAATCCGACAATCGAAATGATACAGCAGGGCTCAAATATGGAATGCCAAAACTTTTAAGCCTGACCAAATGGCTGCATACCAATAGGAAGAATAGTACGACTCCATATAATCCAAACACACTAGCAAATAGCATTGACGCAAAGCGAAGAATTCTTAATGCAATCCCTACATTATATTGCGGTAACGTGAATGAAGAGATGGCCGTGACAGCAACAACGATGACCATGATTGGACTTACTATTCCTGCTTGCACTGCTGCTTCTCCAATGACTAAACCGCCGACAATCCCTATCGATTGTCCAATAGGTTTCGGTAAACGAAGCCCGGCTTCTCTTAATACTTCTATTGATACTTCCATTATGAGTGCCTCAATTAAAGGGGGAAAAGGAACTCCCTCTCTGGTGGCTGCAATGGAGAAAATGAGCTTTGTTGGAATTAACCCTGGATGAAAGGAAATAAAAGCAATATATAAAGAAGGAACAAATAAAGCAATAAAGGCTGAAAAATAACGTAATATACGAATTAATGTCGCAGCCATCCATCTTTCGTAATAGTCCTCAGGAGACTGTAGCAGCATATGGAAGGTAACAGGAACAATTAAGGCAAAAGGTGAGCCGTCCAACAGGATAGCTACCCTTCCTTCCATCAAAGCCCCCATAACACGATCAGGTCGTTCTGTACTTTGCACTTGCGGGAATGGACTTAAAAAATTATCTTCGATTAATTGTTCAATATAGCTAGAGTCATGGACATCATCAATTTTTATTTTGTTAATCCGTTGCTTAACCTCTTCTAATAAATGAGGGTCTACAATATCTTTCATGTAGATAATGACTAGTTCCTTTTTGGAGCGCTCTCCCACCTGAGAGCTGATGATAGATAGGTTTTGATCTTTGCCATGCCGCCGGAGAAGAGCTGTATTATCCTTTAAATTTTCAATAAAGCCTACCCTGGGTCCATGTACTAATGCCTCAGTAGGCGGCTCATCAATATTTCTTGTTTTAGCATTAGAAACGCCAGCCAGGAAAACGTCTTCTAGACCATCGACTAAAATCGCAATTGACCCAAACATTATTCCGGAGGTTATATCCTTAAGAGTACGAGCTTCACTTAAACCGCATACAGAAAGGGCTTGATTTTTAATATACTCCTTTAAGGAGGAATTTTTTAGAGGATCGCCGGTATCTTTTGGTGAAGCCCACATGAGATCAACCAAAATATGATTATTAATTACATCCGTATCTGCCAACCCATCTATAAAAATAATAGCAATACGTATGCCCGTTGTTCCCATTTGAAACTCACGAAATTTCACATCTGAATTATGCCCAATCTCTTGGCGAATTAAATTTAGATCTTCCGTAAGATTGCCAGTCATTTCATTAATAGATTCTTGAAATGGCTGTTTATCCTGTTTTGCATTTTTTGCAGATTCTTCAATTTTCATCCGGTTTTTGTTTAGCCTCCGCCATCTCATTAATCATCACTCTTCTCTAATGAATGAACCCATTTGAAAAATTTAAAAAATCCAAGTGGAACTATAAATGTAATAAATGCTTGTACGAAAATGATATAGTCCGGTATGACAGAAAGGATTTTCTTGAACATTAAAATCTCTCCTATAAATGCTCAAAAGTATTTTCGTTAAAATGTTTTAGAACACACGATTGTATTGTTTGCCTTTTATGTTAAAATTAACCGATTATTGGAATAGTAATTTACTTTGATAAAAACATGAATAAATTTTAACAGCACAAAAAACCACTCCCTAATTTTTATAGGAAGTGGTTTTTGCTATTGATGCCAATATAAATGTAAGCCTAACTATACATTGTCCCTTGCAGACTACATGCGTATCACTAGCCTATTAGCTCCTCAACTTCCCCCTTAGTTGGAAGGGCGGAAATTGCTCCTTTTCCTGTTGTAGTGAGAGCCCCGCTTGCATTGGCAAATCGCAATATCTCTGTTTGATTGCCCCGTAATACTTCCTCGAGATTAGCCGGGGCTGCTTTCAACTCTAGCAATTGATATAAAAATCCGCCCATGAATGCGTCACCCGCTCCCGTAGTGTCCACTGGTTTAACTGAGTATCCTCTCGATTCAATCTTTTCATCCTTTAAAAACAAATCTGCGCCAGCAGCTCCCTTTGTGTAAATAACTGCCTTCACGTTTCCAACGAACAGCGATTGTATCGCAACGGACTCCTCTTTTATTCCCGTAATAAAATTTAGCTCTTCATCAGAAACCTTTACGATATCCGCAGTCGGTAAGAATTCGCGAATCGCCTTACGACAGTCATCTGGATTTTTCCAAAGCGGCAGCCGCACATTGGGGTCAAAACTGACCAGGCCATCCGCCTCTGACACAGCTCTAATTGCCTTTTTATGGGCCTGTTTCATTGGGCTTTCCACAAGATCAACCGAGCAAAAATGGAGTATATCCCCAGCTTGGAACCACGCTGGCTCGATCTCCTCCTCTCTTAACAGCAAATCAGCAGAAGGATTACGGTAAAATGAAAAATCACGTTCCCCGTTTTCTTTTAACGAGACAAAAGCCAAAGCCGTATTCGCTTCACCAGTCCGGTATACTTTGTCCATCTCAACACCAGCCTCGACAAGCTGCTCGACTAAAAAGTCACCAAACGCATCGTTTCCTAATTTAGAAATCATCGCTGCTTTCTGCCCATATTTAGCAACGGCCGCAGCCACATTTGCCGGCGCGCCCCCTGGAGCTCTCTCAAAAGAAAAAACATCCTTTAAGGCCACCCCTTTTTGAAGTGGAATAAAATCAATTAATACCTCTCCAATCGAAAATAGCTTTCCCATTCTTTCACCTCAAGTAAGTCTAAAAAGTCTATATGATATCCCATTTAGCAGCCTTTACTTTCGTTTGACCACCACGAGCAAACACGCGAATTCCATTACTATTTTCACCAGGAAAAATCCTTGCGGTAAATACTTCTTCCCCATTATTTACAAACACTTCAACAGAGGAGACATCAACAAAGATTCGTAACGAAATCTTTTCAGCATCCAACATACACTTCCGAATGGTACCAAACTCCTCAGCAAAGGATTCTCCCGACCCAGTCCGGTCAAATACAACCTTTTTCGCAACCGCATCATATTTAATCACGGTTTTCTCTATTTCTCCGACCCGAAGCTCTAAACCAAACTCCTCTGCTGTACTATCAGAGAATTCCACAAGAAGCTCATACACGTCTCCCTCGAAGTGATCCAAACTAACATTTTCATTATCAACTGCTTGACTGGTTTCCACCTTTTCCCCGCGAAGCAATACTAGCTCAGGCACTGGCTGCTGAACCAGCTTTCCGTCTTTAACCGATAGCTCACGAGGGAGTGTTAAGCAGTGTGCCCACCCATTTTTATCAGTAGGATAGTCAATCTCCGGTAATCCCATCCAGCCGACTAAAATACGTCTCCCTTGATGATCCACCGTCGATTGTGGTGCGTAAAAATCAAACCCGCGATCCAACTCATGAAATGCACCATGCTTTAACTCGATATTCTCTAAATCTATTGGACTTCCAAGTACATACCCTGATTGATAAATGTTTTGATAGTGGTCGCCTTCCGCTTTTAACCCTTGTGGGGAGAAAAGGAACACACCTTGCTCGTCCAGCTCAAAATAATCCGGACATTCCCACATATAACCGAATTCTTCACCTAAACCAGTCTTCAATTCACCCGCAAACTGCCAATCTTTTAGATCAATAGAGCGATATAAAACGACACTTCCTGTCTCATTTTCCCTTTGAGCACCAATCACCGCGTAGAAATGATCCCCCTGCTGCCAAACCTTTGGATCACGAAAATGATCGGTATAGCCACTAGGAATATCTGCAATCACCGGTGCATCCATTTTCACAATGCTTCCATCCGGACTCATTACAGCCAAACATTGATACGGGTGTCGATTCCAATATTCATCGCGTGTGTTGCCAGTATACATTAGGTATAATTTCCCATCATGCTCAATGCCACTTCCGGAATACGCCCCATGACTATCAAATTCATTCGATGGCGCAATGCCCATTCCAGCATTATCCCAATGAACAAGGTCTTTAGACTTCGTATGATACCAATGCTTCAACCCATGGACCGGCCCAAGCGGAAACCATTGATAGAATAAATGATATTCCCCGTTAAAATAACTAAAGCCATTCGGGTCATTTAACAATCCTGTCGGCGGCTGAATATGAAAAGACTGCCTCCATGGGCATTGATTCACTAGTTTAGATAACGCTTGAATTTCCTCTTCGGTCACATCGTCCATGCTTCTGTATCGTTGTTCGGTTGTCCATTCCATGCTGATTCACTCCTAATACAGAAAGGAGAATCACTGGATTCCCCTTTTCATTCTTTTTTATGCTGCTGCTTGACCAGATGATTTTTTAACTGCTATTTTCTCTTCTCTTTTTGCTAAAACAATCGTAACGATAAATGCTACGGCAAACGCAATGGCCATACCGATCACATAAGAAATAATTGTATCTGGACGAATCGAGATAATTCCTGGTATACCAGCTGCCCCTAACGCTGTTGCTTTAACTTTGAACACTGTAACAAAGCCAGATCCGACAGCAGAACCAATAATGGCACCGATAAATGGATAGCGTAATTTCAAGTTAACCCCAAACATCGCTGGTTCCGTAATTCCTAATAAGGCAGAGATTCCAGCTGCTGAGGCGGTTCCTTTGATCTTGGCATTTTTCGTCGTCTTTAGCACAGCGAGTGTTGCAGCTCCTTGCGCAATGTTTGACATCGCTGCAATAACAAAGATAAACGATCCACCCGTTTTCACAACATCAGCAAGCAATTGCGTTTCTACCGCAATAAAGCTATGGTGCATACCTGTAATAACGATTGGTGCATAAAGTAAACCGAAGATGATTCCGCCAATGACACCTGTTGTGTCATATAGCCAGACAATTCCATCTGTTAATAGATTACCAGCTGAGCGTGTAAGCGGTCCTACCAATGTGAACGTTAAAACTCCGGTAATAAAGATAGACAATAACGGTGTTAATAGATTGTCTAAAGCAGAGGGAACAACCTTCCGTAAAGATGTTTCAATTTTTGCTAGAATAAAAGACGCGGCAAGAACAGGAAGTACGGTTCCCTGATAACCTACTTTTTCAATCTCTAACCCAAAAAGATTCCAAACCGGGACTTCATTTTTCAGTAACGCAGCACCGTAACCGTACCCATTTAATAAGTCCGGATGAACCATTAGCATTCCAAGTGTGGCCCCAAGGAAAGGATTCCCTCCAAACCGTTTCGTTGCTGAAAAACCAATTAAAATCGGTAAAAAGACAAAGGCTGCATTGGCAAATGTATTGATAAGTGCTGCTAAATCCGCCATTTCTGGATTGGCATCCACTAAGGATTTTCCTTCAATAAACAAGTCTGGAGCCGTTAAGATATTGTTGATTCCCATTAGTAAACCACCAGCGACGATCGCTGGGATAATTGGAACAAAAATGTCTGACAGCATTTTGACGAATCGCTGAATCGGATTCAGTTTCTTCGCCGCCGCGTCTTTCACATCACTCGTTGACATTTCCGTTTGACCAGACATCTCTGCCAAGTGCTTGTAGACCTCGTTCACCGTTCCAGATCCTAAGATAATTTGAAATTGACCTCCTGTTGCAAAGGTCCCTTTCACGACATCCATGTTATCCAATTCTGACTGATTAACAATTGATTCATCATGTAAAACTAGACGTAAACGTGTGGCGCAATGCGCTGCAGCTGATACGTTTTCCTGACCACCAATGGCATTAAGAACTTCCCGCGCAATTTTTTTATGATCCATCTTAATCCCTCTCTTTTCCTTTGATTTGATTTAGGAACCGGTTCCATTTTTGAGTAAAAATAAATCCCGACCGGAACCGGTTCCAAAATGTGCTAAAAAAATAAATAATTAAAAGAGAAACCGAATTCAATTGTTACCAAGTGAAAAGGTTCTCTTGATTGGAACCGGTTTCGTTGTTTTTATTATAGTGGACGATTAAAGAAATTGTCAACGCTTTCCCGCTCAATAATTTCAAATTTAGAAATAGTTACTCTTTCGACAGGGCGTTCATTGACTAACTCTACGATATGTTTTGCAGCCGTTTCCCCCGCTTCTTTATAAAAAAACTTCGCTGTCGTTAAGCCTGGATGCATGATCTCTGTCACATCATATCCGCCAAAACCCGTTAATGCTATATCTTTAGGAATCGTTAGCCCCTCTAAATACGCAGCCTTCATCACCCCAAGGGCAATATTATCGGTCGCACAAACAATGATTGAAGGCTGGAATTCATGGATGATTTCCATTGCACTAGCTTGCGCTGCTGGAATCTTGAACAATGTCTCATAGAATCGAACTTCACAATCCTCTACTTCTTGAACCGCCTTTTTAAAGCCTTGTTTTCGCTTCACCCCTACTGAAATATCCCGTTCCGTTACACCTAGATATGCAATTTTCCGATATCCTTTTTCAAGAACATACCGCCCCATTTCATAACCAGCGCAAAAATCATCATGAATTAGACTATAAAAATCCTCATGCTCTTGTCCTATTAGCAGAACAGGAACTTTAACGGTTTCAAATGCCTCGATATGCTGCCTCGTGATTTCGGTAGCAAGCAAAATAATCCCCGCCATCTTTTGATTAGCAAAGCTATAAATGCTTTCAATCTCTCGCTCCAGATTTTGACTTGTATTAGAAATCATCATTTGATAATTCAGCTGTTTTAATTTCTCATCAATACCAATTAACGTTTGCGAAGAAGCGTAGGAATCAAGCCGCGGGACAATCGTGCCAATAATATTCGTTTTCTTCGCTTTCAAGCTCTGTGCAAATGGATTCGGCGTATACCCGGTGTCCTTTATCGCTTGTTCAATTTTTTTCTTCGTCGCTTCCCCAACAGAGCCGCCATTTAAAAACCGAGAAACCGTACTCTTTGCCACACCCGCAAGCTTGGCAATATCTAAAATTGTACTCATGATTCTCAACCTCATTACATATCAAATTCATATACTCATTATAGTATCATGAAAAGTCAACCGCATTAAATTTTAAAGCCAGGATCTTGATGATTTATGCGCGTAAATAAAACATAAAACAGATGCTGAGCACCTGTTTTATGTTTTGTTAATCTTGATATTAATTAATCTAAAAACTAAGGTCTTCACCGTTAGTTGCAATCACTTTCTTATACCAATCAAATGATTTTTTCTTTGTTCTTTCTAATGTTCCGTTTCCTTCGTCATCCATATCTACATAAATAAAACCATATCGTTTTTTCATCTCTCCAGTTCCTGCTGAAACTACATCGATGCAGCCCCATGGTGTATAGCCCATTAAGTCAACACCGTCTAAAGTAACCGCCTTTTTCATTTCTGCAATATGATCCCGGAAGTATTGGATCCGATAATCATCCTCCACATATCCATTCTCATCTGCTTTATCAATGGTTCCCATTCCGTTTTCAACAATAAAGAGTGGTTTTTGATATCGGTCATAAAGTTCAGATAAAGTGTATCTTAGCCCAATGGGGTCAATTGCCCAACCCCACTCCGTTTTTTCTACGAAAGGATTTACATCTCCCATTTGTCCGCCTGTATCGGTATTCTGAACAATTTCAGTATGGTATACACTGCTGCGGTAATAACTAAATGATAAAAAATCGGAAGGATGCGCCTTGATTAATTCATCATCCCCTGGTTCCTTTTTTATAGTTACCCCCATTTCTTCAAAAAGACGGCCAGCGTACGATGGGTAATACCCTCTCATCATGATATCGGAATAGATCAGAGCTCCTCTTCGGTAATCCAAAGCTCCAAATACATTTTCCGGCTTACAATCTTTCGGGTAAATGCAGCTTAATGCAACCATACAGCCAATCTTTGCATCCGGAATAATCTCGTGACAAAGCTTATTGGCACGTGCACTCGCTACAAACATATGATGCTTTGCTTGATAACGTACCTGTGCAGCAGCCTCCCTGGTTCCCATAAAGGCATAACCATTTAATACATTAATTTCATTAATGGTGATCCAGTACTTAACTAAATCTTTATACCTTGTAAAGACTTCTTTACACATTCTTAAAAAACAATCAATCGTCTCACGTCCGCCCCATCCATTAAAATGTTCAGCCAAATAAGCAGGAGTTTCAAAATGATAAAGAGTGACTAATGGTTCGATATTATATTTTTTGCATTCTTTAAAAATATCTTCGTAAAATTTTAGCCCCTCCTCCTTTGGTTGTTCCCCTTCAATTCCACCTTTTGGGAAGATACGGGACCAACTAAGAGATAGCCGGAAACACTTAAACCCCATTTCTCCCAAAAGAGCAATATCTTCTTTGTAATGGTGGTAAAAATCTACCGCTTTATGGCTTGGATAATAAACATTTTCATCAATATAGCCTGATGCGCCTTCTGGTATTGTATCTACTTTCGGGTCCCCGGTAGGTCGTCGGTTTACCATTGTTTTTGTGCCATCATTTAACTGGATGGTAATTTTTCTTGGACGGTCTGCAGAACCATTTGTTATGAAGTCACTTGTTGCCAGCCCTCTCCCGCCTTCATTGTATCCACCTT
Organism: Bacillus sp. AFS073361; assembly: GCF_002567005.1. Lineage (GTDB taxonomy): Bacteria > Bacillota > Bacilli > Bacillales > Cytobacillaceae > Neobacillus. The sequence continues at coordinate 12,756 of NZ_NUZU01000223.1, read as the reverse complement.
CATATTGGTTTGCAGCAGTAGCTCCACCCCATAAAAAATTTTCTGGGAATGTTTTTTTCATTTAATTTCATTTCCTTTCTAAGAACGAGTATGCGAAATAATCTTTAATAAAAAAAGCCCAATATTGGGCAATTAAAAAATGACATACCTTTTGCAAAGTTACCAACAATGTTTAACTTTTGTATGTCCTCCTGAAAGATGATCTTGTTTTAAGCCTTTTTGATAAGTTTATGCAATTCAATGATTTCTCTCGCTAAATCTTTTAGAGTCAATGAGTTCATCAAATGATCTTGTGCATGAATCATAATAAGAGGAAGATTAAAGTCATCTCCGCCCGCTTCCTTTTGGATTAAATCAGTTTGGACATGATGTGCTTCATTAAATGCAGAATCTGCTTCGGTTAGTTTTCCTTCCGCTTCATCGAAATTTCCCTCTTTAGCTGCATACATCGCTTCCATTGCTAAGCTTTTTGCATTTCCTGAATGAAGGATAAGTTGAAATGCATGATTGTAAAGTTCCTCTTTATTCATGATTAACAGCCTTTCATATGATTTACTAGGAGAGGAACAATATCCTCTCCTGTCAATTTTGGGTCCCCGAACTAATACCCAGTCTTTTTTCTTAGGCGATACTTTCCTTTGTTTCGCCTTTATTCATTGCATCTTCTTCTCTCTTTTTCGCTTTATCATATATTCTGAAGAATGGAAGATAAATGACAAAAGAAATAGCAATGTTAACTAAGTTCATGATAGCACCTGAAATATGTCCGCCAGAAGCAAGATATCCTGAGATAATTGGCGGCATGGTCCAAGGCACTGCAATACCGGATGGTTTTGCGACTAATCCCATATCCATTCCTAAGAAGGTGACAATAACAGTAACGATTGAAGTAAGGACGAATGGAATAATCATGATTGGGTTTAACACGATTGGCATACCAAATATTAATGGCTCGTTAATGTTAAAGATACTTGGAGCAAGCGCCAAACGACCAAGACTTTTCATTTGTTGAGATTTAGCAAACATAACCATGGATAGAACCAAACCAAATGTTACACCTGTTCCACCGATGTGAACAAAGTTATCCCAGAATTGTTGTGTAACAATATGCGGTAGAGGCTGTCCAGCTTGATAGGCCGTCATATTGTCACCCATCGCACCAAACCAAATTGGTTCCATTACACTTTTAACAATGTTTGTACCGTGTAATCCAGTAGCCCATAATAAAGTTACGAATAATTCAGCAACAATGGTTCCACCTAGAGTAAGTCCTACCAACTTTAATGGGTCACCTAAAAGGGTCGTAACTAAACCGTTGATACTTTGATAAGGAGTCATTTCAACAAGTAAACGGATTACCCAAACCACAAGAAGAACAAAAAATCCTGGAATTAATGCTGCAAATGATTTACCAACACTAGGCGGTACACCCGCTGGCATTTTAATAACAATATCTTTTTTGACAACCCAACGATAAATTTCTGTTGATATAATGGCAAAAAGTAACGCAACAAACAAACCTTTACTGCTCAAGAAAGCTTTTGAAATTGCACCAGTTACCAAAACTCCTTCTTCAGCTCCAGTTGGAGTAAATAAGAAACTAAATGGTGTTGTCAACATGAAAGCAGCAACTGAAATTGCACCCGCACTCATTGCATCAAGCTTATAGCCTTCTGCTAGTCGGTAAGCCACGGCGAACGCTGCAATAAGTGACATGATATTGAAAGTTGCATCTACTGGATAACTTAATTTAGCAGCCCATGTTGGGCCAAAAATAGAAGTCATCCAATCAGCATAACCTGGAATCGGTAAATTAGCCACGATCAAGAAAAATGAACCAATGACAATGAATGGCATGGTCGCAATAAGACCATCACGAAGAGCCAATAAGTGTCTTTGCGCACCAATTTTTCCTGCAACGGGCATGACTTTCTCTTCTAGAAAGCTGTTGAATTTACTCATTTTCTTTTCTCCCTTTATTATTTATTATTGGCTAGATTTATAGCTGTTTTTAAAACTTCTGCACCGTTACATGTACCATAGTGGATGGGATTGATGGCATCCACTGGTATGCCCTTTTCTTCACCTAACTTTTTCATATTTGAAAGAAGGTATCTAACCTGAGGTCCTAAAAGAAGGACATCTGCATTGTCAATATGCTGATTGACTGAGTTAGCTGCAACTGCCCAGATTTTCCCTTCCAACCCTTGTTCTTGGGCTGCTTTTTCCATCTTGGTTACTAATAAACTTGTACTCATTCCTGCTGCACAACATAATAAAATATTCATTGATTTATTCCTCCTATTATTCATAAAAGTTATTTTGAAAAACAATCTAAAGTGTTTTAACCTCTTTATGTTTTATAGTTTACGTTGAAAGCGTTTAATTTTACAGAAAGGTTTTTTCCGTTAGGTAACGGAAATATAATAAAAATTGGCTGTGTAACCAGTCTGTTGATTTCCGTTCAGGGCACAAGCGGTTCGCGGGCGTGCCGGGGAGCCTCCTCGTCGCTGCGCTTCTGCGGGGTCTCCCCTGNNCCCGCAGGAGTCTTCGTGCCTGTAACGAAGGTCAACAGGGTGCCAAAATCAACATTTTCCTTTAACACAGCCTAAAAATTATTATGAAGTTACTGTCATGTAAATTTTAGACCCAATATAAAAAAGGGAATTCCTTTTGGAATACCCTCGTTCTTTTCCTATGGCATAAGTTAAGATTCATTTAATATCTTTATAATTTCTTCTGCTGATTCACTTTTAATAACTTTTTGGACCGTTGTACTGTTTTCAACTAGAGCAATGAGCCTTTTATACATACTATCCAGATCACTCTCAGGTACTTTTCTTATGTTCAACAAGCAAATAAATTGAACCCTATGTTTGTCTGTCCATTCGATTGGCCTCTTTAATGTGCACACGGTCCAAAATGTTTCATCTGTTTCCGGCGTAAGTGGATGAGGGATGGCCACCAGATTCCCAAAGCTGGTGGGAGCAACCGCCTCCCTTTCCAACACCAAATTCACATAATCTTTGGAGACGAGTTTTTGTTTGTATAATTCATCACACATAAAACGGATAACACTTTCTTTATCCTTCAAGTCTTTATGAATAAACACTTTGGATCTATCTAAATAGCTCTGACACTCTTTTCCAGACGATACTCCCTTCCGAATATTGGCAATATCTCCTTCCCCTAAAAAGGTATTAACGACTAGTACTGGAACGCCTATCTCTTCTTTTACAGGGATCGTACTAATAATAAAATCAATAGACGATAGATCGTATTCTTTTAATTGATAATAATTGGTTGTAGCCACAATATCGAGTTCATCATTGAATTCATTTCGTAAGCGATAAAACAAAAGCCTTGCACTGCCCACACCAGACGCACATACCACGAGTACCCGTTTTGCTTTTTTCTGCCTTGTCTTCATTCTTTCTAATGCTACCCCTATATGTAAGGCAATATATGCAATTTCGTGTTCTCCTACCTCTCTCTCCAAATAATCGTCGATGCATCTGCTCGCAATGGCTGCCCCCTCAAAGGCAATAGGATATTTTCGTTTAATTTCCTCTAATAATGGATTCCGAATGTTCATGTTATAGCGTAACCTGTTCATTGCTGGCCGAATGTGTAAAGTCAGTGCTTGAATGAATTCGGAATCTTCTTGGAAATTCCAATTTAATTCAGTTTTCAATCTTTCCAACATGCATTGAATGATGGTGCCTAGTTCATCAAATTTACTAAATTCATTCAACGTATTCTTATGAATTAATTTTGTCCCCAACAAATGGACAATAATATAGTCAATCTCAGATTTGGGAAATTCCAAACCCGTAAAATCCTCTACCTCTTTGACAATTTCATTTGCCACTATTTTTTCAAATGGATATTTTCCTATTAAATCTTGTTCAAGGTTTTCAATGACAAATCCTTTTTCAATTCTATTGCATCCAATTGTGATATGGGTTGCCAAATTTTCGAGTGCAATGTCAGATACCTCAATTTTGTATTCATTCACTTTTTTCATGATCGTTTCCTTTACCCTTTCAAACAAATTTTGATCCAAAAGTTGAAAGGAATGACTGTCAATGTTTAAGTTGCTGTTTCGCCGTAAAATATAATTCGAAAAACATAGCCGCTTCATATATTCATCGCCTTCTGCCTGCGAACCATGATGCGGTCTTGTAACTAACTTTAGATGATAACTTTCCAATAATTCACGGACAATTTTTAAGTCATTTTGAAGCTTTGGCTTGGAAACGAATAGCTCTTCTTCAAGACTTTCTAATTTTATAGGTTCCTTTTCTAATAAAAATCTTTTTAACATATACAAAACCCGATTTTCCTGTTCAGAAAAATCAGATTGGCTTTCATTTATTGCATCATTCGCATTAGAAATAAACTCCTGCTCAAACACTTCAGTATCCTTTATATCTAATAGGTAACCTTTTCCTCGAACCGATTCAATCATGATTCCTAGCGAAGTGGATTGTGATTGAAGTTCCTTGATCTCGGTACGAATGGTTCTATCACTCACACCGAGCTCTTTTGCTATCCATTCGGCTGTAACAGGTTCCTTCTCTTTCATTAAAGACAACACGATGTCTTTTTGTCGTTTTGAAACCATTTATCTACTCACCTTTCTTAATGAGTTGATCTTCATACAATTAACTGCTGATTCAATAATCATAGCAGTTTATCTCTTAAAATGAATGTTATATCTACCAGTCTAAAAGTTCAATTTTTTTATTATGTAAATGAATTCACATAATAATGGATAGGTTTGGCTTTTAGGATGATTTGAAAAAACGGCACATCTCAAAATAACCCCAAAAAGGAAGTAGAGTAGTTAATTGCTCAGTAGTATGCGATACAGTTTTCCTTATGGAACTAAATTTTAAAGAAACTTATAAACGAGTTACCATTTGTACATTCTAAAAGAAAAAGGAGGGGGCTTTATATTGGTATGGATTTTTGGACTCTATTTATTAAATACTATTTTTATGATCATTATGGCGATCCGCGAGGTAAGGCGACCAGCAGTGGCTTTAAATTGGATAACCATTAGTTTTATCTTCCCTGTGATTGGTTTTGGGCTCTATCTTATTACATCAAATCCGATACGTATGAATCGAAGTAAAAAGCCAGCGATTATTTCTTCTGAATCAGACATGCTTCCTGATTCTTTTGGCAGCTCAGCTCAGCAAATAGCGAAAGCATTGAAACATTTAACCGGGAATGGAGTAAAGTCAGGTCAAGTACAAGTACTTATAAATGGGATGAATACTTATGAAAAACTTATGGAATCTATACAGAACGCCCAAAAAACGATTGACCTTGAATATTACATCTATAGAGACGACGAAATCGGAAGGTACATGACGGACTTACTGATTGAACGGTCATTGGAAGGTGTACATATCCGGTTTATAAGAGACGGTTGGGGGAGCAGGAAATTATCCAAAAATCAGGTTTTTCGGATGATGGATGCTGGAATAGAATGCCGGACTATTTTTCCTTTACGTCCCCCTTGGATATTTTCAACATTGAATAACCGGGATCATTGTAAGATTGCCCTAATCGACGGCAAAGAAGCGTTTACCGGTGGGATTAATATTGGGGAAGAATATACTGGATTAAAGCCAAATGTAGGCCACTGGCGTGACACTCATGTAAAAATTGTTGGGGAAGCTTCAGCTGATTTGAAAATGGTTTTCGAGAACCATTGGAAGATTGCCTCACCAGAATACATTAAGGGGAATTCTGGAATGAAAACAATAAAGGGTGGACCCTCAATCATTCCTAAAACCAGCAGGTTAAAACCATTTACCATGATGACAGAATGGAGCACAGAGCTGGGCACGGTTGAACGAACAAAGACGAATAAAGTTCCGGCTAATGAGAAAATGCACCAAGCCTATGTTCAGACAGTAGAAGGGAATCCAAGTATTCCTACACCTTTTATTAGGCAAGCTTACTTTATAGGGTTAACACAAGCCACAAAGACTGTTGATATCACCACACCCTACTTTGTACCAGATCAGGATATTATTATGGGGCTTAAGACGGCTGTGCAACGTGGAGTACGTGTAAGATTGCTGGTTCCCCATCAAGGGGACCAAAAAATGGTAGAACGTGCAAGCTTTACTTATTATGGAGAATTATTGGAGGCAGGGGTCCAAATCTACTTATATAACAAAGGAATGCTACATGCGAAGACGATGGTTATCGATGGGGAAGTAGCAGAAGTGGGAGCAGCAAACTACGATATGAGAAGTTTTCGTTTGAATTACGAAGTGAGTGAATTTATTCACAGTAAAGATGTGGCGAAAGATCTTACAGAACAGTTTGAGCAAGACCTTTGTGATTCTGTCCCATTGCGAATGGATGATTTATTGCAACTCTCGCCTTCACAGCGGTTAATGCAGCAAGGGGCCCGCCTACTTTTTCCGCTGTTATAGCTATTAACTTTTATTTTGAAAATAATCATAATAATACATTCCATAAGCCCTCAGACGATTCAAATCTGAGGGCTTTTTTGAAAATTTAATTAGAACCCCGGGAAGAAATACAAACGAACAGATCAGTTTGGATTTTATTATGAAAAGGTCGGAGCAGGAAATTCATCAATTTTGATACGAAGTAAACTATAGGGTTTCTGTCGTAAGTCTTTTCCATAATGAAATCTAGGCTGTCGATGTAATTGGTTCACAATGACATACAAATATTGATCCGGACCAATTGAAAAAGTATCCGGCCACAAAATTCTCGGATCATGTACGATAGTTTCCATTTTGCCATTGGGCAATATTTTACGGATACTGTTGTTTTCATAATCTCCAGCATAAACCGTTCCCTTTGCATCGGTGATCATTCCATCAGACGCACCTTTTTCTCCCCAATACTCCACATGATAAGGTAAATCCATGTCCCGTATATTTCTGTCTCTCAGGGCTTCTGTTGTGATCGAGAACAGATGACGACTGGTTAGTGGACAAAAAAATAATACACTTCCATCAGGAGAAATCGCAATACCGTCAGACGCCAGTCTAAATGGAGAAGTACTGCCATCTTTATTTCGATTCATCAACACTTTTCCCTCTACTTTCGGTATGAAATAGGGATCGGGTGAAGTTGAATTTGCCCCATTTAACCGTCTAAAGGCATTTCCATTTGATAAATCTACGACGATTATAGCTCCTGGTCCTCTTGAAGAAGAATCCGTTATATAGGCATAACCTGCTTTCCCAACACGAAAATCAAAACGGACATCATTCAGATAAGTGGTAGGCAGGACAACATCATCTGTAAAGGTATATACTTTTCTTATTGTATTGGTTTCTAAATCAACGGCGACTAATTTTGCCCCCCCTTTAATAGGTTCAGAAAAATTAGGTGCCGCTGTATCTAATACCCAAACCGTTCCCCTTCCATCAGCTACTACACTTTGGACACTGATGAAAGTCATTGTGATATTCCCAGGGTCAACCACATTAGTTTGTAAATTAGGATAAGGCTGCAATTGATCCTCAACAATTTCCGCCACCGTAAATTTAACATCGTCTCCCCATTTCGGAAAGCAAGTGAAAATACGACCAGTTTCTGAAACAGTAACACCTGTAGGCATAGCTCCATAAAATGGATAAACTAATTCGAAATCACCGAAATATTTTTCACTAGGTAACATAGGTTTCATAATATCCTCCTCAACCATTCAAACGGGATATCACCTATATATGATTTATATTTTTTCTAGTGCATGTTCCTTAATAAGTTTTTCTATATGCAAAGATGATGGTGTTATGGACGAATGATGATGGCGGAAATGGACGATGAAAGTTGTCCTGATATGGACGAGATCAAAACAAAAGAGAAGCAATAATCATGCTTCCCTTCCTCATTAAAAATCCCTTTTTAAAACGAGCCATCCTTCAACTCTGGTAAATACGGTGGTATTGGTACATTTATGGTTGATGCCGGTATCTCAAGTATCTTTCCCATTTGAATATCGTAGGGCGAAATGAATGCGTTGGCTTTTTGTAGATTATCAACGGATATGCCATATTGATTAGCCAGCGATTGCAAAGTATCTTCTTCCGTAACGATATGCTGGGTCCGCAACTTTTCGATTTTACATGCTGATTGCTTAAATGTTGGCTGTTTGGATAATGGATCGGTAAAATCCGCTGTTAACTCATTTGCAGCTTCCCGTCTTTCCCAACTGCCAAAATGAAATGGAACAAATACTAGTCCTTTTTGTACCACATTTCCAATTCTTGCAGGAACCTCAATCCATCCACGTGGGGACGAGATACGAATAAGTTCTCCGGGAAGAAGCGAAAGTAACTCCGCATCTGCCTCATTGATTTCCACATATCCTTGGGGAGCAGCTACATGCAAAAGAGGTGAGCGTGCGGTCTTTGTCCTGGTATGCCAATGCCAAACAAGTCGTCCTGTTGTCAGCCACATTGGATACTCTTTTGTTGGCTGTTCAGCAGGTGGCAAATAGGTGATTGGATAAAGGATGGCCCGGCCATTTGGATTTTTCCTTTCATATTCTTGTTTTGTTAAAGGCCGTCCTGTAAATTGATGTTTCGTAAAACTTTGGGTATATTCTGTTTCTGTAGGAAATTTAAAATCAGTATATAGTCTGGTTGTACCTTCAGGATGCTCTTCATTTACAGGCCAGCGAAGGCCATTATACTTTTCTAACTTGTCGTAAGTTATTCCGGTCATATCACAAGGACGGCCACGAGAGACATTTTTCCACTCTTCAAAGCACTCTTCTGTTGTTGTGTAAGCAATTAACGGATTTCCATCACGATCCTTTAAGCCCATACGTTTTGCAAAATCTAAAAAAATTTCAAAATCCGTTCTTACTCCTTCCGGAGGGTTTACGGCTTTTCTTAATAAATTAATCGTTCGATCTGTATTCTCCATCACTCCCTCTTTTTCTCCCCATAAAGCAGTTGGCAGAACAACATCGGCAACGGTCGCCGTCTCAGTTAAAAAAGGATCCTGAACTACAACGAATGTTTTTTCAAATGCTGCTTTGGCCCGCCGTCTATTCGGAAGAGAAACCATGGGATTGGTGCCGATATTCCAAAAGAAGCCGATTTGGCCCATTTCCATCATATCAATTTGTTCCTCAATCCCTTTTTCCGGCCCCACCGGAAGTTTCGCTTCATCCATATTCCATAGCCTTGCCATCTCTTGTATATGTGACGGGTTGGCCGAATTCCGCTGTGCTGGAAAAGTTCCCACTCCGCCTGCTGTCCGGTTAGCGGATGAGCTTGGTTGTCCTGCCATATGGAATGGTCCGCAGCCTGGCTTGCCAATTAACCCTCTAATCAAATGCAAATTATTGATGGCGACACAAGCTGTTGTCGCATCAGCGCTTTGATAGATTCCTTGCAGAGTGGTGGTGATAAGTGATGGAGTTTTCCCTAGCTGTGCTGCCACAAGCAGGAGTAAGTCGATAGGTACCCCCGTTACTTCAGACGTTTTCTCCGGGGTCCAATTTTTTACGGATTCCTCCATTTCTTGAAACCCAATTGTATGATTATCAATAAAGTTTTGATCAATCCAGCCATTTTTTAAAATCAGATAAAGGATTCCGTTTATAAGAGCCACATTTGTTCCAGGATAAAGCTGAAGATGGATGTCCGCGGCCTTTGCTGTCAGTGTTCTTCTAGGATCAACAGTGATAATGAACGGTTTTCCTGTTTTCTTCTTACGATCCATTATCCGTTCAAACAGCACTGTACCCGTTTCAGCTACATTGTGTCCAAACAACATGAGCGTTTCAGTTTCGTCTACATCATCAAAGGAAGTTGGACTGCCATCTGCACCAAATGATTGTAGTAAGCAAAATTCGGTGGTAGCTGTACAAAGCCGGGTATTGGCATCTAGCAAATGAGTTTGCAAGCCGGCCCTGCCAATCTTTGCGATTGTATAGTAATCCTCTAAGAGACCTTGTCCGGTTGAATAGATGGCTATGCTATTTGACCCTTTCTGTTTTAGAGAATCGGTCGCTTTTTTTACTATTAAATTCATCGCCTCATCCCGTGTTGCAGGAACCAACTTTCCGGAAGAATCACGGATCAGGGGAGTTAACAGACGATCGGGGCTATTGTTGGCATACCACTGATTTTCCCCTTTGGGGCCAAGTCTGCCTCTGTTAATGGGATGGGCACTGTTTCCCTTGATTCCAACTATCTTCTCATCTTTCACAGCTATATAGCAGCCGCAGCCGATTGAGCATATATTACAAGTACTGTACACCCACTTATCGATATCTCCCTGGCTGTACACATTTATATCGGTTCTTTCAGTTTCCCAGGACATTGAAATTCCTCCTTGGATATTAGTTGTGAGATAAAGGATTTTGCTGTTAGCGAAGGGCAGATATGTAAAAAGAAGGAATGATATACTTCGTTTGCTCAGCCCCATAAATCCTTTCCAATTCGGCAGCTGCGTGTTCAAGGTTGGTCTTAATCTCCTGGAACAAAGGCTCCAAATTACTCACTGATTCCTGGTATGGAAGACTCATCCATTCAACCGCTCTTTTCCATGCTCGAAATGTAGGGTTGGCTATTTCATTATCATGATAAATAATAGTCAGAAATTCTGTTATGTTCTTTAGTTCGGCCCCATCATTTGCAAGCTCTTGCATTAGCTTTTTAATCATTTCCAGTTGCTCTCTCAAAATAGTTTGAAGTAAAATCGCAATCGGGTGATCAGAATTTTCTATTTCCTTTATTGCTTTTTCAGTTTGGTTTTGAAGATCTGAATATAACTTTTTTAGTTGTAACAATAAATTTCCTCTCTTTCATAATAATTAAAATGCTGCAGGCAGGTTCACATTCTTTACTAAATTTCCCAATCACTTGAGGAATATACTTTAGATGGAACCTTCCCTCTCTTTCTCAGAGGTAAATGGAGCAAGGTACCTCTTTTAGTCGGTATAGCCGTAAAAATTTGATGTATCCCTTTTAATGCATACGAAAAGCCCATAGATCATTTAAATCTAAGGGCTTTTTTGAACAACTATATTAATTAATATTGGATGACTCCGGCGGGTGGCAGATCGGAGGAATATCCATACAGAGTGAGAGTTTCCGATTATTGATTTTGGGCTGCTTCCAATCCATTCTTTACATTAATTAAACCACTACCGAAATCGTTATCCGTTCCAGGGATTCCTAAATCATAAGCAGAATTCTTAATAATGTCTATTACTTCTTTGTTAGTTAAATTAGGGTTTGCAGAAAGCATTAGACCTGCTAGTCCCGCTACATGTGGTGAAGCCATAGAGGTGCCTGAAAGGGACGCATACTGCTGGTTAAAATAGGTGCTCGGAATTTGGACTCCGGGAGCTGAAACATCGATATAATCTCCATAATTTGAGAATGGGGCACGTTGTCCTGTGTAACTTACGGCGGCGACACTTAGAACCTTAGGAAAAGCAGCTGGATAGCTCGGTTGCATAGTATTTTCATTTCCTGCTGCAGCAATCAAGACAACATTTTTATTGTATGCATAATCGATTGCCTCTTTTAAAAGTGAAGAATACTGATAATTGCCCAAACTCATATTAATGACGTCTGCTCCATGGTCCACTGCCCAAAAAATCCCTTTTGCTATATCAAAGGTCGTCCCATACCCTTCAGCATTCATTGCTTTTATAGGCATTATTTTGTTATACCAGGTGACACCAGCAAGGCCTTCTTGGTTGTTTGTTTCCGATGCAATGATTCCTGATACATGGGTGCCATGCCCGTTGTCATCATCAGGGAAATCATTATTCAACAGTACATTATAACCATTTGTTAATCGTCTTCTCAAATCAGGATGGTCCAGATCAACGCCAGTGTCTATAACAGCAATAATAATATGTTCATCCCCTTTTGTGATATCCCAGCCTGCTTCTGCTTGAATTGCCGATAAGTTCCATTGGTATTGTTCTCTATACAGCAAATCATTCGGAAGTTCAATTTGATTTTGCAGATAAAGATAATTGGGTTCAGCAAATTCAACAATAGCCTGTCTGTTAAAATATTCAATAAGTTCCTTGGTCGTAAGCTTATTAGAACGAAAAACAATCGTAGAATTTAGATTTTTAATGATTTTGCCATTTATTTCCCGTGCCATCGATTCTAATTCCTCTGTTGGTGGAAGAGTCTTGAATGTAACATTTACTTCTTTCTTAATATAATGACTCTCCGTTTTTTCATTGTGTTTAATTAGAAAAACGGAAGGATCATTTCTTAATTGATTCTTTATGGTTTGACCCATGGAAAGGCTGTTTATTTGAAGAACCTTTTTTTCGTTTTCAACATTTTGAACACGGGTTATAGAGGGATTCAATCTGTTTTTGACAGCAGCTGTTTTATTTCCTTGATTCTCTTCGTTTCTTGTATTTTTTCCTAAGAATAGTAACCCTATGGATAAAAAAATAAAAATGGAAACAGTAAACAATAAGGACTTTGGTATTTTTGTCATAAGACACCTCTAAATCATTTTATTATTAGCTTGTTTTACGGTTTGAATTTTAATGAAGGAAATACGTGGAAAATAAAAAAAGGCTTTCATTAAGAAAGGCAGTAAAAAAAATACATCAATCTTATCATCAAATGTCTTATGATCATCCTCGAATCTTGATACATAAAGAACACCGTTTGAGAACAAACGGTGTTTCAGACTGTCGACAAATCCGAAGGATTTCGGGTTTTATATCGACAGTCTTTTTTGTTT
>NZ_NUZU01000222.1:389-564 GCF_002567005.1 Bacillus sp. AFS073361 | reverse complement strand
TCACCCGCACCAAGTTTTTTTACGAAGTAAAATAAACAAAGTTGTTTGCAATAGCAAAATAACTTACCATGATATGCGGAAGTAGTTCAGTGGTAGAACACCACCTTGCCAAGGTGGGGGTCGCGGGTTCGAATCCCGTCTTCCGCTCTCTATTTTTGCCGGGGTGGCGGAACTG
>NZ_NUZU01000222.1:0-348 GCF_002567005.1 Bacillus sp. AFS073361 | reverse complement strand
GAATCTCTCAGGGCGCACTTAACGGGAAGTAGCTCAGCTTGGTAGAGCACTTGGTTTGGGACCAAGGGGTCGCAGGTTCGAATCCTGTCTTCCCGACCATTTCTAATAATTATATGGGGTCTTAGCTCAGCTGGGAGAGCGCCTGCTTTGCACGCAGGAGGTCAGGGGTTCGATCCCCCTAGACTCCACCAAAAAATATTTAATTATGATATTGACACAGCATCAAAGCTCTGTTAATATAGAAAAGTCGCACAAGCGACAAAGACATTGTTCTTTGAAAACTAAACAAACAAGACGTGAAACAAACAATAAATTTTAGTTTCAGAAATGAAGCTAAGCCAACGTAAC
>NZ_NUZU01000221.1 GCF_002567005.1 Bacillus sp. AFS073361 | reverse complement strand
TATCTTTCAAAGATTATGCCGGGGTAGCTCAATTGGTAGAGCAACTGACTTGTAATCAGTAGGTTGGGGGTTCAAGTCCTCTCGCCGGCACCATTAGTACGAGCCATTAGCTCAGTTGGTAGAGCATCTGACTTTTAATCAGAGGGTCGAAGGTTCGAGTCCTTCATGGCTCACTTTTAAAAATAATTGCGGAAGTAGTTCAGTGGTAGAACACCACCTTGCCAAGGTGGGGGTCGCGGGTTCGAATCCCGTCTTCCGCTCCAACATACGCCGGGGTGGCGGAACTGGCAGACGCACAGGACTTAAAATCCTGCGGTAGGTGACTACCGTACCGGTTCGATTCCGGTCCTCGGCACCATTAAGTGAATTAAATTCATTTGCGCCC
>NZ_NUZU01000220.1 GCF_002567005.1 Bacillus sp. AFS073361 | reverse complement strand
TTAATCGACAGTCTCGATTTTCCGCTTAAATGTAGAATGGGGCCCGTTTCGGGGTAAATAAGGGGAGATTTTCCGCTTATGCAAAGCAAAATCTCCCAATTTCACGTTTTTCGAGTAAATAGGCGGAATCTCTCCGTCTATTTCAGCGTTTTTTAATAATAATTTCGAAATAAGCGGAATTTTTCCGTCTATTTATCAGCTCGGTTGCTTAACCTTGAACTCCCCTTACCGATAAGTGCGGACCCTCTAATCCTAGATGCAGGAATAAGCAGCTTTTTACCGAAAACGGAAACCTTTATGTACTTGTTTACGTGGACAATCCTTTTACTAAAAACACCTTCATAATTTCCGCAATTTGTTCAGAGCTTAACGGCTGATGATTCTTCTCCCAGTCTGAAACTAAGGCAATATACATTTTTAACAACAGAAAGCTAGTGATTTCAGTATTGGCTGCCGGGATGGCCCCTTTCGTGATGGCCGCATCGATTTTCAGCTTTAAGTAAGCAATAATTTCATCCTCCACATGCTGCAGCATTTCTGAAACCGCTAAAGTCCCCATTTCCGTTTCCTCTTGCACCATCTTGATCATCAATTGGTGCTGGGAGCGAAATTCTAATAAACGATAAAGCGCCCGATGCACATTTTCAGTAAAGGGTAAATCTGGTTGGATAACTGATTCTGCTTCCGCAATCATTTCCTTTACCAAAGTGGAAATAATCTCTTCGAATAATTCTTCTTTATTTTTAAAAAAGGTGTAAATCGTCCCTTTCCCTACATTGGCCAACTTTGCGACTTGATCCATTGTTGTTGCTTTATAGCCAAACAAGGAGAAGGATTTCGTTGCTGCTTCTACAATCAGCTTTCTTCGATCGGTTGCCATGTCAACCTCCACTGACCATTTTAGTTTTTCGGTCATTTTCTTCAAATATACCATAAGTTCCATTCATCTGCAATTACTCCAATAACAAGCAGACAGGCTCCTAAATCAGGAACCTGTGGATCGATTAAATATAGAAAATTTCCGTTATTCATTATAGAATAAATAGATCGAATTATATTTAACAAAACCCATCTAATTTATAGAATCAGATGGGCTTTGTTCTAAATTAATGATTTTTTCAGGTTTCGTAAATATCGGTAGCGAATCAAAAAGAAATAAATGAATTGTGCCAGTAAGAAACCAGCTAGAACGATAATCATGTCTTTTGCTATCGATAATTTATAAAAGCTTTGTAATGCCATAAAGGCGAACCCACTATGAACAAAGGCTACTACAATTGGCACGAAAAAAAGCAAGGCCAGCTGCTGAGTAACAATTTTATTTAGTTCACGATCGGTTAATCCTACCTTTGTAATGGTCAGATATTGGCGCCTGTCGTAATCCAAATCTGCATAAAGCCTGAAATATAGAAAGCTTCCTGCCGCGATAAAGAATACTGCACCAATTAATAAAGCAACGAATAACATCATCTTATACATACCCATTTGTAGTTCGTATAAAGTTCCGCTGACCGTGATCGAGTAAGGAACATGTTCTAACGACATCGAGGTACCGTTCCTGACTAGATTTTCTGCCATCCCTGTTGTTTTTTTGAGTTCCTTTGTGTAAAAGCCCGTAAAGGTTTCGGTATTCACGGGTGTAAGCCTGTCAAACAACCCATCACTAACTACGATCCCCTGACCATGAAGCAACTGGTTGGGAAAAACGATGTGTTTAGTGGGCTGGTCATGAGTAAGTCTTATCTGATCCTGTTTTAAGGTATAGGTTACTTCTTCCAAGTTACTAAAAATCGATGTACGCATTTCTAGCGTTTCATTTCCGACAAGCCGCTTTTCATCAAATTCGTAGCCAGCTGCTGCTGCAATTTTTTTATAATCCGAGAAAGAAACGACCGGGATTTTTTCTCGTGCATATTTATCTGTTGAAGAAGCAACAGCTACGTTTTTAATCAGGATCTGATTCGTTGTGTAATTGATATTCTTTTCCTTTAATTCCGCTTCAATTTGCTGTAAATTTTGCTGGTGAACTGGTTGATCATCTTTTGCAAGATAACTAATTTCAGCGGGAAACTCTACGTCGAGTTGTTTAATCATTACATTCATCGAGGCAAGCGTCCCTACCGCACAAAATGCCACCGTTGAAACAATCGTTACCATGAAAAACATCCGTGCATTATCCTTCAAACGATAGGCCAGACTGGAGAACGTCACTAAATTCGTTTTTTTCCAAAACAAGAAACGATTTTTTTGAAGTAGTTTTGTAACCCATACCGATAGCTGAGTATAGAAAAAGTAGGTGCCAACAATTGTCATTCCAATTACAGGCAGAACTCTGAAAATTAATGTCAGCATGGTTGCTGTTGCGGCTAAATAATAACTGACGATGAGCAAAATTGCTGAGAAAATTGATAAGAAGACCGATACTTTGGGTTCTTTTTTCGGCTTTTCCCCTGCCTGAAATAAATCAATTAATTTATTTACTCTGACAAGAATGGTTGTAAATAATGATATACAAAGGAAAAGGATTAAAAAGGCGCCGACAGTGAGCAAGAGTGCTTTTTCAGAAAAATAAAATGACAAGGGGGGAATTCCAATCATTTTGGAGCCAATCATAAGAAAGAGTTTCCCCGTAATCATTCCAGCCCCAATTCCTATAATAATCGCTCCAACCCCAATTATCATATTCTCTAAAAACACCATAAGATTTAACTGACCCTTTGTCATGCCATGCATCATTAAAATTCCAAATTCACGTTTCCGTGATTTTAGAAACGTGCTGACAGAGTATAGGACAAACAGGAAGGAAAACACGTACATAATTACTTCAGCAGCCGTCATTAATTCAACAGCAAGCGCCGAAGTTACACCCTTTTTAATATCTGGATGAAAGATATATAGGGCGTAAATAAAAAAGATCATGACCGAAAAAGCACTGCTTAAGAAGTAGGCTGCGTAGGTCCGTTTATTACGGACCACATTTCTATAAACGAACTGTGGAAAGGTCACGGCTGTCCCCTCCTAACAACGCAAGCATATCAATAATCTTTTGGAAGAATGCCTGGCGGTTATCACCGCGGTAGATTTCGTTATATAGTTGTCCATCCTTAATAAAAATGACACGGTGACAATAGCTTGCGGCGACAGCATCGTGTGTGACCATTAATGTGGTAGCGCCATCTTCCTTGTTGATTGCAGTCAGTGTCTCCATGACATCCTTTGCTGATTTTGAATCCAGGTTCCCTGTTGGTTCATCCGCCAAAATAAGCGCTGGCTGATGAATGATGGCACGGGCGATGGCCGTCCGCTGCATTTGACCGCCTGAAATTTCATAGGTGCGTTTTTTCAGGATTGGGTCAATCCCTAATTTCTTTGCTACCTGATTGAGTTTTTGGTCCATTTCCTTCACACTTTCACCATCAAGTGTGAGCGGTAGAACGATATTTTCCTCTACAGTTAACGTATCTAGTAAATTAAAATGCTGAAAAACAAACCCTAGCTCATGGCGTCTAAATAGCGCAGTTTCCTTTCGATTGAGCACATGGGGGTTTTTCCCATTAATAAAAATGTCCCCCGCAGTTGGCCGGTCGATTGTGGCAATAAGGTTCAAGAGTGTGGTTTTTCCACTGCCAGACGGCCCCATGATTCCAACAAATTCACCCTTTTCAACCGTAAAATTTATATTTTCAATGGCTTTATGCGCCACTTTCCCCTCATAAATCTTTTCTAAATGTCTCACATCTAAAATCGACATCCAATTTCACTCCCTGTTTTATTCGTACCCTCATTTTACCTAGATATCAGCACCCGCTTCCATGTCGTAAACTTACAACTATCTTACACAATTGTAAGGTTGAGAAAATTATGCAGTAAGTAGATAACCATCCATCCGAGCGTCCGCCCCAAAAGGACAAAACAGGAAAGTGTCCACAGACGGTGCCTGACACCATAATTGACACCATAAATGACATCATAAATTGATTCCATAAATTGATTCCATTAATGGCATCAAAAAAACACCATTAGAAAATAATGCGCACGTTGGTTCCTTGGTTTATGGTGGATTCGATTTCGATACGATGTCCGAGTTTTTCGCAGATTTGCTTGGTGAGATGGAGGCCCATTCCGGTGGATTCTTGAAAGTTACGGCCATTTTCACCTGTAAAGTAGGGATCAAAGACACGGGGTAAGTCGCTTTGGGGAATCCCGACTCCTTCATCACGGATTTCTAAAACGGTATTTATTCCACGCTTATAGCCATGAAAGTATATTTTACGATTCTCCTCAACGGTATAACGCAGGGCATTGGTCATCAACTGGGTCATGGCAAAGGACAACCATTTTTCATCTGATGCCACTTGAAGACCCCCATCGATTTCTATCACTGGGAACACTCGCTTCCGAATAAATATGCGTTTCTGGCTGGATGTCACAGAACGGGCAACGGTTTGCAAATTTAGGGTCTCCACATAAAAGTCGCGTTCAAAAGTATCTAAACGTGCTGTGTATAAAACCATATCCAATCCCTTTTTAAGACGATCCAACTCATCCCTAATTGCGCTGGAACGGGAATCATCCTCATCCTGGACAATTAAATGAATAACAGACAAAGGGGTCTTCATTTGATGCACCCATTGATTGATAAACTGAATATGCCCCTCCAGTTTGTATTTATAATTATGAAGGTCTGTTTTATAGTGACGGAATTGGCTTTTCAAAAGCTGTTGTAAGCCCTCCGCCAGTGGGCTTTGCTGTACATTGCTTGTAAAATCGTCCATGGAGGTCAGCTGTTTTTCCATCCGCTGGTAGAACGAGCGATTCGTGATGTATCGAAAAAAGAGATAACCAATTAGAAGGCATGTACTTAGGAATGCCGCATAAAGACTTATCGATAAATGACGATAGCCGTCAAGCCAATAAATGCCCGTTATCACGACTAATTGAAGAAAATAAAAGAGAATCAATGCCAGCTGTTCCCGAAAAAAAAGCCTCATCACATATGCCTCCAATTCGGAACGAGCCGATACCCTTGACCGCGGATCGTTTGAAGGGCATCATCAATAGACAATGCAGCTAATTTTTTCCGAACACGTGTTACGTACACATTCAAAGTATTATCATCCACAAAAGCTTGATCGTCCCAAATTTTCTCTAAAAGCCTGTCACGGCTGACGACACGTTCTACTTTTTTCATTAGTTCATCTAAAATTTTTGCTTCCGTATGGCTCAGGTCAATTTCCTGTTCATTTAAAGTTAGCCGCAGCCGTTCCACATCCAAGATTAATCCTTCCACTGAGGTCGTCCGCTCATTATTCGCACTAGCATAAGTCCCATAAGCTCTTCGCAGGTGACTATTTATTTTCGCCGTAACAATTTCATAATCAAAAGGTTTCGTGATATAATCATCCGCTCCATTTTCTAGTGCCATCACTTGGTCCATCTTTCCTTCTCGAGCAGAAATAAAGAGAATTGGACAAGTTGAAACACTGCGAATTTGCCGGCACCAATAGTAACCATCATATTTCGGCAAATTCACATCCAATAAAACGAGGTGTGGTTCAAATTTCTCAAATTCCCCACGGACCGCATCAAACTTTTCAACGGACTTTGTATCATACCCGAATTTATGTAAATGCTCTTTCAGCAAGTTCACCAATTGTTTGTCATCTTCAATGATAAAAATTTTAAACATGATAATACTCCTTCCCTATACTCCTCCTTGATTGTATCAAATGGTCTCGAAAAAATGGAAATAATAGCAAAAAACACCGCTAGGGAGCTCAGAGCGGTGCTTGGCAATTCATAACTATTTACTCACAACGAGATGAGCAAAATGAAAATGCTCAAAGGCATGTAATCCATCTTCTCTTCCCTTAAAATACATCTCCTCAATATTAGCTGGAGAGAGATTTTCATAGAGTAACATCTGGCAGTCCTGGAGCTCCAAGTCCAGTTCAAACGGATCGTAACCGGTAATCATCGGTTCACCCGTTTGGGCGGTAATTTGTCTCATTCGGGTTAGTTTCTTAGAGGCTAGTCTTTCATTAAAAGCAGTATCATCGAGGTAGTCAAAGATAAATGAACTCCCGTCTGCGGACATTTCCGCCACAGAAGATAGTAATTGGCAGAACTCCTTTTTAGCTAGGTACATGACCACGCCCAGCAGGCTAAAATAAGTATATTGTTGTTCATCAAAGCCGCTTTTCTTCAGTTCTGCACGAAGAGAATCACTTTTAAAATCTACGGGGACGAATCTAACATTTTTGGGAATATCCATACCGATTTCCTGGAGACGATTGATCTTAAAAGCTTGGGTTGCAGGATGATCAACCTCATAAATAATAAAATCCTCTGGAAGCTTTTCTTGCCTTAAAGCAAAGGTATCGAAACCCGCACCGAGAATGACATACTGTTTAAACCCACGTTCGATTGCAGACCTAAGTCCATCTTCTGCATATCTTGCCCGGCTGACTAATTGGGGAATGGTCTGGTTGTTCATCACCCACATTAGCTTTTCATCAAAGGTTTCCAATGTTTCGCTTTTTTCTTGATCAAAGAAGGCAATTGCGTTAGCCCAGTTGGTGGCGATTAACTGTTTTTCTTCTTCATTTAAGAGTGAATGAGCAATAAAGTCATTAAAAATCGGATCTATGCTGGTAGATGCATGATAACCCCTGGCAAAGCAACTAACTATTGCGGTCAAGCTTTCCTTCCTAGTTTGCAAACAGGTTCCCCCTTCATAATCCCTTATTAATGCAGAAAAACTCCTAGCATAGCTCTGCTAGGAGTTTATTTTATGATAGAAACATACCCATTGTCAATAAATTAATATTATATCATATATCGATTGATTTGTCAACTAAAATTTAACCTGAATAATAAAAAACATCCGGTCCGCAACTTTTCATTCGACCACCGTGATTACCCCTATTATTCAATTACCTTTTGATTTCCCTTTAATTTATCCAATATTTTCAGTAATCCAACAAAACCTCTAATTGTAAATAATGTAAAATTTACACTGCCAAAAGTATGGAAGACTGTCCATTTTCTCCATTTAAATAGCTTTGTATTCCTTTCCATATACCATTGACCAATACTCATAGGAACACTAAAAATCAAACTTTTCATTAGTATTTTCCAAAATTTATCGCTGTAAGAAATCTTGACCCAGATCACACTTAAAATCGGGAAAAATAGTATGTCATAAATAATGTTCGTTTTAAAAATCTTCGGAAAAGGACGAACTGGATATGCAACTCTTTTTGTTCCAACTACATACGCATCAATAAGAGTAGCTAATACTCCTTTTGAGAAAAAAATGACGAGAGTTTCTCTCATTTTTGATCCTTTAAATAGAAATGGCAAGGAAATAAAGCATAAAGATGTAAGTAAATTTAAGAGTTTTTTCTCCATATTAAGCATCCTTCCAAAGAAATTATGATTGACTATATTAAAATATCCTATTTTGATTAATATTATCCTTTGAAAAAATTTAAATAATTACCTGTAAGTCATTATGACTTATTGGGCAGCATTTTTTTATCTTAATTTTGTCTGTAATATCATAAAAAAAAGGCTCAATCCCGTTAAGTTCTCTGGATTGAGTCTCGGATTTAAAATTATTAATGCTGTTCCTTCTATCACTTCATCAGTTTACAGGGAATATAAGCATTGCACCTGCACACAGTACAATAATACGGATTAGGTACATAGGTACGGAGAACAACCAGAACTGCGGAAGTTTATATTTACCCATGCCTAAAATCATCGCGGGCATACCATCGATTGGCATGTATCCGCCGTTCCATCCAGATACGACAACGGCAACTGCGGCAGCAACAGGATTAAGTCCCAAACTAAGGCTGGTTGCAATAGCGATTGGCGCAAAGATGAAGACAGAACCCATATTTGAACCAGTAAATGTAGCACAGGTACTGGTAAGAAGTGCGAAAATTAAGATAAGAATGAATGGACTGATATTAGTACCTAATGAATCTGCCACAACCTTTCCGATCATAGCTGTAAATCCAGAGTTAGCCAGAGCGTCCGCAACACCGATCACACCAGCCATCATTAGGATTACAGGTGCACCCATATTGTCGCGGGCTTCCTTGAAGTCAAGTACATTCATGAATAGTAAGATTGCTCCTGCAAGACCAGGGATGACAAAGGAAGCATTGCCCAATTGGTTCATAAGCATCATACCAATAACACTAAGGACAAATAGAACGATGGTAGTGTATTCTTTCCACGCAGGCAAAGCCGCAAGCTCAGCCGTAGCAGCTACCTCATCCATGAAGGAATCTTCGGAAATTGGATGATCTGGCAGAAGACGATAAGCAATCAAACTCCATGCCAAGAAACCAAGAGCCAGGATGAAATTCACTACAGCGAATTTCGTCATAGAAAGCCCGCCATGATAACCTGCCGTTTCCAGTACGCTGACAGTAACACCATAGAAAAGTGCTACATTGAAAGGAATCAAAGGGTGATTTGTCGCAAACCCCAAAGGCATCATCAGTTTAGACGTAGGCATTTTTTTATTGTAAGGGATCGTAGATATTAAGGATAAAATGAGTACATAGTAACCAGTGGCACCGGCACCTGGTAAACTGGCACCAAGCATAACGACCACAAGCAATAGAGCATAGCTCTTATAACCGCCCTTATTTACCAAAGCAAGCATAGAGGCCTGAACCTTACCAATCAGGCTAGTCTTCATTAATGCCGCCATCACAACCATAAAGCCGGCAATCATGATAACACTTGGGTTCACGAAGCCTGCGAAGGCCTCTTGGACAGTAGACAAACCGGTGACTACAAGCAGAAGACAGGCCAGGATTGGTGGTGCACCGAAGGCCATCTTGTCTGACATAATCAATCCAATCATCAGGATCAAGATACCAAGGGCAAGAATCATGTGCAATGTCATATCTTATTTCTCCTCTCTTAATAACCAAGTAAACTGATAGTTTGTTAAATTGGTTTTATCCCTAAGCGTAACTTACGATCTAGCTGATTTCTCCAGATGTAGGATTGTAAACCCCTTCATTTTCACGTTTTTCACCATAGATATCTTCAACTGAAAAACTATTATATTTTACACATATTCTATTCTTATATGCGTACACTAAATGCAATCGTCTTTCCTCATCTTGATAAATAGTAGGATATTCAAATTGTGAATTATTCGTCTTATTCTCTGCACCAATGAAACCTTCTGCGTGTTCAATAATCCGGCCGATCGGCCAAGTATGTCCGCCATCTTCTGAAACTGAAACCACTACCGGATTTCTCAATCCAGGCCATGCTACTTTCCCTTTTTCAGGATGATTTGCAGCGTTTGCATTATAGGCAATGGCAATGGCACCGTTATCCAATTTGATTGCACTTATACTAGCATTATTATTTGGTAAGGTTGTTGGTTCAGGCGCTGTCCATGAGTCCCCATTATCTGTTGACTCGCTTCTATAAATATAATCCGCAAATCTACTTCTCATAAAAGCTACTAAATGACCATCCTCTAATTCGATCACATTGGCATGCACTCGTCCGTTACTATCAGGCATGCGCACTTCATCCCATGTCAGTCCTTCATCATCAGATACTTGAAATACGGTAGGATCGTTTGTAAGACCTAATTCTGAATCTTCACAGATCCATGTGCTAAAGATCCATCTGCCATTACTTAATACTTGAATCGCTTGTCGAACAAATGTACCAGGCTGGCTAAATAATACTTCCGGTTCTGTCCAAGTTTCACCATTGTCGTATGTTTTCTGATATTTAATAATAGACGTAAACTGCATATTATCTTTACCTGGTTGTCTGCCTTCCTGAGAAGTATAGATTAACCAGATGGATTTATCAGGTGCTTGGAAGAATGATGGGTTTTGCTCACTGCGCGTATCATCCTGCGAGACAATTTTCGGTTCATTCCACTCTAGGGTTTCATGGTTAAATTTCGATAAGACAATAGAAATATCGGGACTGCCTTCAAATGAACCTGCAAACCATGCACATAATAAATCTCCGTCGTCTAACTTAATAATCGTTGGTGCATGTGCGGTTGAAAAAGGACCAGATGGAATTAATGAAAAATCAATATTTGTAAAATCATCATGAACTAATTTACCGTTTGGAATCGACCTGTTAATGACTAATGTATTATTACTCATCCGAATCACCCTATCTTTCTATTAAATTTCTATCTTATTACCGCTTCTTTATTTGCATTATTTGCTAGCTGTACTGCGTAATCGATGGCATTTTCAAGACTAAGTTCACTCGCCGTCATCTTCCCTGCTTGGTCGAATGCTGTTCCATGATCAACTGAGGTTCGGATAATTGGCAATCCCAATGTAATATTTACTCCAGAAACCTCTTTCCATTTATTTTCTTCTTTATCAAAAACAAATCCTAAAAGTTTTAATGGGATATGTCCTTGGTCATGGTACATGGTCACAACGATATCATACATTCCACCGCGGGCTTTTGAGAATACGGTATCTGCTGGTAAAGGTCCGAATACATTAACCCCTTCACGTTTAGCTGCTTCAATCGCAGGGATGATTTCGTCAATTTCTTCCGTACCAAACAATCCATTTTCTCCACAATGTGGATTTAATCCCGCCACAGCAATCCTTGGATTTTCGATCCCCAAGTTTATACAAGCATGATGAGCAATGTTTATTACATCTAACACTCTCTCTTTTTTAACTAAATCGCAGGCTTGTCTTAAAGAAACATGCGTTGAAACGTGAACCACTCTTAAATCACCATCAGCTAACATCATAGAAAATTTATTCGTATTTGTAAGCTGTCCATAAATTTCAGTATGACCGGCAAAGTGATGTCCAGCTAAGTTTAACGCTTCTTTATTTAATGGATTCGTAACGGTCGCATCTACTTTCCCTTCAAGGGCTAATTCAATGACTTTTTCCACATAGAGATAGGCTGCATTTCCGGCCTCTTTAGACACTTCACCAATCTGTAATTCATTTGCATCGACAGAAGCTAAGTCAATGACATCGATTGTTCCCCATTCATACAATCCATCTTCCGGTGTAGTTATAGCATTTACTTTCAACTGAATCTCCGGGAATTTCTCTAAATAGCTCTCGACAATACTTTTATCTCCAACTAGTAAGGGGTTACATTTTTCATATAAGCCTTTCTTTTGAAAAGCTTTGATTGAAATTTCAGGTCCGATACCTGCAGGATCACCCATTGTTACTCCGATAATTTTTTTCATAATGCCCTCCTAACTACTTCATTCCCAATTCGATATTTTCATTTAATACGGATTTTAATGCTGTAATTCCTTCATCAGACACTTGGTTGAATGGTGCACGGCACTTCCCAACCGGATAGCCTAGCAGTTCAACAGCCGTTTTAACCACAGTATTGGGATTTGCAAATTTAAAACAATCTCTGAAACTTCTGATAGAATCCTGGTATTTACGCGCTTCTTCAATATTCCCATTGACAAATTGTTCGTATATTTGTGCCATAGTAAATGGATAAACATTAGAGCATCCTGCAATTCCGCCAGTTCCACCGGCAAGTAACGTCCATAATATTAATGAATCATTACCTGATAGCACCGAAAAGTCTTCTCTATTTCTTGTTCTTTCAATATATTGAAGGATATTATCAAAGTTGCCGCTGCTATCTTTGACACCCACAATATTGTCAATCTGACTTAGTTTTTCAACAGTCGCAGGTTGGATAGTATTACCCGTTCTAGCTGGAATATTGTATAAAACAATGGGCATATCAACCGCTTCAGCAACTGTTTTAAAATGATGATAGATCTCTTCTTGAGTGGCTGTTGCAAAATAGGGTGTAATGATGGATAAGTAGTCTACACCAACACGCTTAGCCTCTAGCGATAAGCGAATGGTATCTTGTGTTCCAACTAATCCTGTGGATGCATAGACAGGGACCCTTCCCGCAACAGTTTTAACTACTGTTTCCATGACTTTCACTTTTTCTTCTTCACTTAAAATATACCCTTCACCATTCGTACCAAAGGTAAAAATACCATGAACACCATTCTCAATGACTCTATTCACCTGATTTACGAGCTCTTCATAGTTAACTTCTTCATTGTCATACATGGGTGTAACAATGGGTGAAATAATTCCTTGTAATTTGTTTTTCACATGAATCACTCCTACATAATTTCTAGATAAATTTTACGAGCATCTTCTGGTGTTACTTCTCTCCTATTATTCACAAGCAATCGTTGAACTTCCATTCCAGCCTCAACCAATCCTTCAAGATCTTCCTCCGGCACATTGAAAGCTTTTAAGCTAGTTGGAATTTCAAGTGTTTTCACGATGTTTTCTATTAAATCAATGATATATTTTGACTTTTCATTTACCGTCAATTCTTCATTTTTTTCCTTTACCACTCGATCATACGCTTTCGCTAAGAGGTTAATAATAACCGGCTCATTAAACTTCATAACTGGTGTTAGCAGAATGGCGTTAGAAACACCATGGGCAATGTGATATTTTCCACCTAAAGGATAGGACAAGGCATGAACCGCAGTAGTCCCTGAAGATGTAATCGCTACCCCAGCATAGAATGAACCTAATAACATATTCCGCTTCGCTTCAAGTGCATCTGGATTTGTGCAAGCTTCAATAATGTTATTCATAATTAAATCTAATGCCTCTAATGCAAAGGTATCGCTGATTGGGTTCGCTTTTTTTGAAGTAAAGCATTCGATCGCATGGGCTAGAGCATCAATGCCTGTGGCTGCAGCAATTGGTTTAGGTAAATTTTTTATCATGTTGCTATCTAAAATAACGTGGTCCGCAATTAATTCACCATTTACAATACCAACTTTTAAATTCTTTTCAGGTACACCTACAATGCTATTAGGCGTTGCTTCAGACCCTGTACCAGCTGTGGTAGGAATCATTAATGATGTCACTTGTTTTTTAGCTGCTAACGGATCCTCTAGTAAATCTTTTACCGTATAATCATCAGTAGATAACACGGAAGCTAATTTAGCGATATCCATCACACTTCCGCCGCCAACTCCAATGATGAAATCAGCGTTCACTGCTTTAAAATGCTCAACAACCTGTTGAGCTTCTGTGTAAGATGGCTCTGTTGGTATATCCGATAAGATTTCATACTCGATATGATTCTTTTCGATAATACTGATGACTTCGTCTAGCAACCCAACTTTAAGGATGCCTTTATCTGTAAAGATCGCGATTTTTGTTACGCCGTCTTTGATAAGGGTATGGAGGTTTTGCATGGCATCTGAACCTGCAAACACATTTGTTGGCATTTTTAAATTATAATGATTTAACATAATACACATCTCCTTTTTCACTAATCAATTCATGTAATTTAACAAATAGATCTTCATCACCAAACCCGCCAGATTTAGTAATGACATAATGTTTTTCATCCTTAAAATCAATACTTCCAAAAACAATTCCAGGGAATAATTCTTTCAGAGGTTTAATTTCGGTAATCCCGAATACCTTCATCGATTGATATAATGTATCTCCGCCTGTAAATAAGATTGTTCTTTTCATACCATTTGACATAAGCTTCTTTACTAAGTATCCGAGTGACTGTCCAATCCGAAATCTTAGTTCATTTCCTTGATCGGGCAGTTGATTGATTTCTTCTGTCGATACCTTCCCAAATGTTTCAAACATGAGAGGTTGTTCCATGTTTAAATAGTGAAGGATATTTTCTTGTCCTTT
Organism: Bacillus sp. AFS073361; assembly: GCF_002567005.1. GTDB lineage: Bacteria > Bacillota > Bacilli > Bacillales > Cytobacillaceae > Neobacillus. The sequence continues at coordinate 17,568 of NZ_NUZU01000220.1, read as the reverse complement.
TCCTGTATTCCAATATTGTTTATCCCAAAGCTGCTCTAGCGTTAACGATATTCGTTCGAATCCATTTACTTCCGCAAATGCAATTTGCTTTTTAGTTACTGGATTCACACTTCCACTGACAATGAATAATGGTAGTTCCATATCGTTTTGTGTGGTGTCCCTATTTTTATAGATGATCCTGGCTAATGCTTTAGCAAACCCGGCACACCCCACCGTGATCTTTAATGCATCATTCAGTAATAGCTCATGCCCTTGAGATAACATCTCCTCATCCGAGTGACTTTCTATTAACAAAATTCTTTCTTTTTTTGGAGGAATGTCATATTTTTTTGTAATATACGTTTTTAAGTCTGCTTCTTTCAGTAGAAGAGATGGGATGTGGCTTTCCGTTACCGGTTCGTACGGATCTTGTCCAAAAACGCTTTCATTGACTGGAATGGAATTAATAAGTAATATTCCTTCACAACTGAAGCGATTTTGTTCTGGATACGACGGAAGAAAAGGAATGCATACATCCTCGAAAACATCACTCAAAGCTCTTAACTCAGAAGCAACATTACCTCTTAAGGCGGAATCAACTTTTTTAAATATATATGGAATATTTTCTTCTTTGGCTTTTAAGGCGATCTTCTTGATCACTTCATATGCTTCAGATTTATTCAAATATCTTGTTTCAGTATTGAAGACAAGTACTTCTAACTGATCTGTAGATTCACCAAATTCAAACTCTAAGTCAGAGGTCACTACCGTTTTCACACCATAATTAGAGAACTGAACTCCAGTATCAAGTGCCCCCGTAAAATCGTCAGCCATTATAAGTACCCTAATCATATGTTCACCACCTACTTTATAATTGAATTATAGATTCATACTCTATTTTTAAAAATATGATAATTAAAATTATTGTTACATTTTGAAACATTTATATTGGAAGCGATACCAAAATTCAAGAATCCGTGGTAAACTGTTTAAATAAGAAACACATAAGGGGAAAACATATGCAAAATATAACAAAAATCCTTGGTATAGCACCTTACGAAGAGTTAAGAAAATCAATGGAAAATGTAGGCTCTACTTTCTCTAATATTTTGCTAAATACGTATACTGGTGATTTACAAGAAGGAAAAAATCTAGCCCTGGAGGTGATTCATAACGATTATGACATTGTCATCTCAAGAGGAGGAACAGCTGAGTTAATTAGGAAGAATATCTCTATACCGGTTATAGATGTTTCAATCTCTGTTTATGACATTCTAGGTGCGATCAAACTAGCAAATAACTATACTTCTAAATTTGCGATTGTCGGTTATTCAAGTATTACCGAAACCGCACATTTAATTTGTGACATATTGGACTACTCTGTGGAAATATACACAATAGATGATTCAAGTGATACTTTAGGCCTCCTAAAATCACTAAAAGACAAAGGGATTCAATTAGTTCTCTGTGATGCCATCACAAATAAACTAGCACTAAAAATTTCTTTAAATACGATCCTTATTACATCAGGCAGTGAAAGTATTAAACGGACATTCGAACAAGCAATAGAGTTAAATATGCATCTTCAAAAATTAAAATTACAAAACAACTTACTTACAGAAGCTATTGAACAGTCTAAAACGGACTGCTTAATTTTATCCAGTCAGTTTGAATTGATTTATTCCAGTTTAAATACAGTAATTAATGACTCTATCTATCATTATTTGCTTTATAAAAAAGAGACTGCTTCATTTAATGAATCACAAACTTTTTATCATTCAGTAAACAACACTCTATATAACTTGAAAGTAAATAGTTCAAATAAGGCAAATGATATTTTTTATATTGTCACTGTCCAAAAATCTGTCACACCTGTCATGAATTCTAAATTCGGTGTCACCTATGAAGCTAAGTCAGAGGTGGAACAACAATTAAATAATAATTTATATAAAAATCCTATTATCACCGATGATATTAAGGATAAAATTAAACAAATGGATTCAAATAATTCGCCCATTATCTTACTAGGAGAAAGAGGCACAGGAAAATATATTGTCTCGCAAAGCCTATTCACCAGTCAAAATAATAACAATCATACAATGGTAACGATTAATTCTAACTTACTAAATGATACAATGTGGAAACATCTGTTAAACACTAGTAACGGCCCTTTCCTTGAAGTCGGCAATACCATCCAGTTTAATCACTTTGATAAAATTTCAAATGAAAACTTTGAAAAGTTAATGACTATTATTGAATCTACTAACTTACACATAAATAATCGACTGATCTTTATTTGCGAAAAAACATCTGAAGGGATTACATCAGAATCCTATAAAGAATTAATGAATCGAATGAATTCGATAAGTTTCCTACTGCCTACCTTACGAGAAAGAAAAAATGAAATATCAGCTATATTGACGATGTTTTTAAATAAGGTAAATATTGAAAACAATACGGATATTATCGGGTATGAACCTAGTGCTCTGGCTACTCTTTCGCAATACAATTGGCCAGGTAATTTCATACAATTAAAACATGTTCTAACCGAATTAGTTTACCTATCTAAGTCGCTCTATATAACTAGTAATAATGTTAATAGTATTTTGGGTACACAAAAAATGGTTGAAACGATTTCTTACTCAGAAGATGGGATGAATATTCCATTTAACAGCAGCAAAACATTACATGAATTTAGTTTGGATATCATCAAGCAAGTACTTGACCAGCATAATGGCAACCAAACCTTAACAGCTGAGCAGCTTGGTATCAGTCGAACAACGTTATGGAGATACTTAAATAAATAAAAAAGCCTCTCATAGATAGATGGATGAACCATGCTAGCAAAACTAGCATGGTTTTTTCTGATATCCTTCGGCCATTGAACTATCCACACCCATTTTTCAGCAAATTTCCCTGTCAACCAAACGTTTGATTAAAACAGCTTTATTCCTTGATACATATGCCTCTACCCCGCATAGGCCAAAAATAACTTGTAGAAAAATAACAAAAAATAAGTCGGATCTTAGCGAAAAGTCAAGATGCGACATCCTTTCGACGAAATAACAAAAAGGCTATACTAATCAAACGTTTGATTAGTATAGCCTCAAGAACTGATATATTAGAATTATTCCTACAAAGTGACCGCAAAGATTGTCGACAGGAATGAATTAATTCCGCAGGAAATAATCTACTTTTCTACAAGATTTGATGGGATTTCCCAAAATCTATAAGGGTTCTAGTCATCCCCTGGCTGCTTTAATGCAGTGGGGGACTGACCCTTGTCTTAATTCTTGAGCAAATTGTACTGGTTAATTATCTCAATCGAGATTTCACTATTTTCATCCAACCCGCATACTTCATTCAGAACAGTCGGTAGTCCCTTGTCCTTAATCATCTCTTGCAGTTTCACCGCTTCTTGATCTTCCTGATAGTCGAAATGTAAAGCAGAAGCAATCACCGTTGCAAGATTTTTGAAAGAAAGGCCTGCTTTCGCGGCTTCCACAGCCGGTTTAACTAAACGATCATTTGGTCCCAGTTTACGGAGAGGCCCACGCGCTACCCTTGTCACGGCATCATTTAAATGCGCATTTTTAAAGCGATGAATGATCTTATCAATATATTGCTGATGTTCATTAGGATTTAAACCATATTGTTTAATTAAATAAGCGCCCGTCTCTCCAAGTGTGGCTCGAACTTGATTCAGAATGTCTTCATCTGCTAATGCTTGATCAATTGTTTCTTTATTTCCTAGATAGCCAAGATAGGCAATGGTGGCATGGCCCGTATTCACGGTAAAAAGCTTTCTTTCAATAAATGGAGCAAGATCAGCGACAATTTTCATTCCTTCAACAGGTGGAATACTCTCACTTGTTTCCACAACCCATTCATAATAGGTTTCAACCAGTACATCGAGTGAGCCCTGATTGTTCTGAATCGGTACAATCCGGTCAACGGCTGAATTGAAGAAATAGACTTTTCCTGCTAAATTTTCCTTTGTTTCTTCATCTAAATGATCAAATATAAAGCCTTTTAACAAGTCGGTTGCTGAAATTTGATTCTCGCAAGCAATCACATATAACTTTTCATTGTTTGATTTTACTCGTTTGGCTATTCCTTTCGCCATTAAAGGGGCAATATGCGGCAAAATATTCGGCCCAATCGCTGTCGTGAGATAAGTGGCCTTGCTGATTGCGCCCACTACCTCTTCTTCCTGTGTCAAATTATTCAATCCGGAAACATTTTCAACCATCATAATTTCTTGTTGATCGGTTGCCAATTTTACTTGATATTGCTTTTCTTCGTTTAACTGATTAATGATTTGGTCGGCGATATCAACAAAGGTAACATGATAGCCGGACTGTGAAAAAAGTGCGCCAATAAATCCTCTTCCAATATTTCCTGCTCCAAAATGGACTGCTAATTTCATTTTTATCATTCCTTAATAATATTTGTATGAAGATAGTCTAAAAAGACCGCTTCTAATCTCTCCCGGATCATCTCTTCATTCGCTGATGAAAATATCTGGATTGCTTCATTATTTTCAATTAAACTTGTACTTATCAAACTTACTATTTCCTGCTCTCTAACCGCTAATTCCTCAGGGGCCAGCATTAGCAGCAAATTTTTAATAAACATGTCCTTTCCATCCATTCCTTTTACAAGCAATGGATGCTCCAAATGCGCAATCTGAAAAATAAGCTCTTGAACATGTTTATTCCTGCAGTGGAACAGGGCCATTCCTGTTTCCGGTATTCCGAGTCCGCCTTTACTTTCTCGCTCTTTTAATGAGGCCAGTACATCTTCTCCATTTGTTAACAGTTTTTCCTTCTCAGCCTCATGTACCATTCTTTCAATAATCTTTTCATGATCATTTACTTCAGGCATCTGATTGACACGAAAATTAGTTAGGACAGCCTCAATGCTTTTTTGAACATCTTTTAACTGTTGCAAGACTTCGGTAATGTCTGCCCTTTTTCCTCGGTCAGCTGAAAAGGATTCCTTTGGTGAAGATCCTAGATATCGTTTTTTCTCCGTTAGTACATCAATATGTTGGCGCAAGAATTCCCGAATCGTCTCTATATTTTCCTCAGTTAAAAGGGGGGAAACTAAAATATAATCTATGTCAATAAACGGTAGGTTCACAGTTGAAATAATCAAATCATAGTCTTCTAATTGATTTTTTTGCTGGATTTCTTTGATGGATTTGATTTCAATCTGTTCAATCCTGGGAATCTCCTTTTTCACTCTGCTTGCGAGCATTTTAGAAGTTCCGATACCAGTCGGACATACCACCAATGCATGGATTGGTAATTTTTCCTCCCTTAACACAAGCGCAGATCCGAAATGCATGACAATAAAGGCGATTTCATCATCAGGAAAGGAATCAATCTTTCTTAATTGCTTTTCTACACTATTTTTTACCGCGAGAAACAATAACGGATACTTCCGCATTATTTCCTCTTTTAAAGGGTTAAATAAACCCATTTGTTGTTTGATTCGATAAAGAGAAGGTTCCATGTGAGCCAGCAGTCCTTGATATAATGAAAAGTCATTCGTTAAATCAACATGCAGTTGGGAGGAGACATCCTGTATAAGGGCTCTAACCAATTTGCTAAGACCGATACTGTCATAGGGAGCCTCGTCCGCTGCTTGAAGTTTGGACCCCTTTAGGATTACGGCTAAATAGATGAAATCCTCTTTAGAGAACTTGACCGAGAAGATCGCTTCAAGTTCCTTACATATTTCCACTATTAGCCGATACTCATTTGTTAAATCATCGGAAAATTCTACATCCTCCTTTAATAAAAAGAAGTCTTCCGTCCTTTGCATGGTAATACATATATGTACGATAAGCCCAATATAATCACTATCGGCAAGACGCAGCTGCGAATTACTAAAAGTAGTATTTACTAACCGCTCTATCGCAAGAAGGTAGTCGGGAAGAAAGTAATGTAAAATATTTCTATGATCATACTTACCATTTTCCAACAAAAATAATCTCTCTATCAGTTCTTCATGAAAATGAAGCAGAATATAACTTGCTAGGGCTTTTCGCTTAGATGACTCCGAGCCGATCAAATCGACCCCCACACCTCGTTTTCTTGTTAATTGCACATTAAAACGACCAAGCCAATCCTTCAATTCATCTAAATAAGTTGTCAAAGTTGTAATACTAACACCAATGTTACTTGATAAGACTTGAATCTTATAGGATTCCTCTTGAACCAACGTTATTAATAACTGTAGTTTTTTTTCTTGCGGGGGTTGATCGATTGAATGATTCCCCATTAAAAATTGGAATAGGCGAAAAATTTGTTCGTTCTTCCCTTCAATCGCAAGTCCCTTCTCCATATTACGTATTAATCGGAGATCAAATGAATCAATAATTTTCTCTACCGCTTTTAAATCCCGGTGGATTGTTCGCCCGCTCACATTTAAGTATGCTGCTATCGACGAAACGGTATGTTTACCTGATGTTTTAACGATTAATTCAATGATTGCTTTTTCCCTAGAAGTTATATACATGCAATCAACTCGTTTCTGATAAAAAGTACACGAGGAAAAAGTGAATAGAAAAGCGGCAATATGCTGCTTTTCTATTCGTTAATTGAGAACTATTTATTATTTATCATTTAAAATATCCATGATTTCTGTTGCTGACTTGGCCTCAACCAGTCTTTCTATATTGGCCATATCTGAACATGTAACAGCAATTCCAGATAAAATTTCAAGGTGTGTACCATCTTTCCCGGCAATGCCGAAAATCACCCTTACCTTTTGCCCATCAAAATCCACACCATTTGGTACCTGTAATACCGTAAACCCAGAATTTAGAACATCTTTTTTCGCTTCTTCGGTACCGTGTGGAATCGCAACATCATTACCCATATACGTGGAAGTCATTTCGTCACGGGCAATCATGGCATCAATATAGCTTTCCTTCACATATCCCGCCTTAACTAGTGCCCGACCCGCAAAACGAATCGCCTCTTCCTTTGACGCAAATTCCTGATTGAGAAAGATATTTTCTTCACGCAGCAAAGCATCATCTGTATGTGGGTCACCACTTGGAACAGCGGCTTCAGCGTCCTCGACGATTTCCTGCAGCTCTGCTGTTTCTGGATTTTTTAAACGATTAATTAATTTATCATATTCTGGGCTTGATAAGAAATTATCAACTGAAATATGATAAGCATGCGGTACTTGTTTCTGAGCTCTAGGTGTCAGTTCCTCCTGCGTTATAACAATTTGGGCATCAGAAGGCAGGTTACTGATCGCCATATTAGTCACTGAAATATTCATCTCAGCTTCCTTAACCTTTTTCCGAAGAAGTGAAGCACCCATGGCACTTGATCCCATTCCAGCATCACAAGCGAAGATAATTCTGCTTACATTTTTAGGAAGTTCTCCGTCATTAACAGCAAAAGCATTGGCAACGGAGCTCTTCTTGCCTTTCATTTCTTGCATTTTTCTTGCTGCTTCTTCAAGATCCGCATCTTGCTGCTTACCTGTCTTTAAAATAAATGATGAAAAAACAAAGGATACGACTCCAGCTACGAGGACTCCAGCAATGTTTGCTAAATAAGTACTTGCATGCGGCGGAGTAACGGCCATAATGGCAAGAATACTACCTGGCGATGCCGGAGCTGATAATCCCCCGCCTAACAGCCTTAAGGTAAATACACCGCTCATTCCACCCAAGATGACGGCAAAGAACAACATCGGACGCATTAAAATGTATGGGAAGTAAATTTCATGAATCCCGCCAAAAAACTGAATGATGGCAGCGCCTGGTGCTGACCTTTTTGCATTCCCTTTTCCAAAGATACAATAGGCCAAGAGAACACCAATCCCCGGACCAGGGTTTGCTTCAAGCAGAAACAGTATGGATTTTCCTGTTGTTTTTGCCTGCTCCAAACCGATTGGTGAAAGTACACCATGATTGATCGCATTATTTAAAAACAATACTTTTGCCGGTTCGATAATGATACTTGTCAATGGCAAAAGTCCTGTAGCTAACAGCCAATCTACACCCGTAACAAGCCAGCCGGTAAAAGTGGTAACAGCCGGACCAACAGCTAAAAAGGCTAAGATAGCTAAGAATCCGCCCAATATCCCTGCTGAGAAATTATTTACTAACATTTCAAAACCAGCTTTGACTTTACCCTCAATTAGCTGATCGAATTTCTTAATCACATAACCGCCGAGCGGCCCCATGATCATAGCTCCAAGGAACATTGGGATATCTGCGCCCACAATGACACCCATTGTCACAATCGCCCCAACGACACCCCCGCGTTGATCGTGTACAAGTTTCCCGCCTGTATAACCAATTAGTAGCGGAAGCAAGTAGGTAACCATTGGTCCTACTAATTTGGAAAGGTTTTCATTTGGAAAAAACCCTGTAGGAATAAATAGTGCAGTAATTAAACCCCAAGCTATGAATGCCGATATATTCGGCATAACCATCGAGCTTAAGAAGTTACCGAACTTCTGAACAGCTACTTTTATATTAGATTGAGCCATATGCCCTCATCCCTTCATTATGATGTTACCTTATTCATGGTAAAGGACAAACCGACTTCATTCAATAAAGAGGAAAACTAACTTTGTCATTATATAAGTGACAAAGTTAGTCTTTCTCAAAGGACAAATAGTTATGCCGCTTGGAAACCCATAAAACGTGCATGGTAAGTCCTTGTTCTTCAAGGAATCCTTATTGCAAAATAAAAGACTCAATCCATTTCGGATTGAGTCTTACTAGAACAGATTTTTCTTTCAACAGTTTCTTAGGACAGACTTATTACTCTACCGTTACTGATTTCGCAAGGTTACGCGGTTTATCCACGTCACAATCACGGTGCAGAGCGGCGTAGTAAGCAATTAACTGCATTGGTATAACAGAGATAAGTGGTGTTAATAATTCATGGACTTCTGGGATGACGAAGCTATCTTCGTCCATATTTAAGCCCTTCATTGAAATGATACAAGTGCTTGCTCCACGTGCAGCAACCTCTTTCACATTTCCACGGATGCTTAAGTTTACACTTTCTTGGGTGGCAAGAGCGATGACTGGTGTGCCCTCTTCGATTAATGCAATCGTTCCGTGCTTTAATTCTCCACCTGCAAAGCCCTCAGCTTGGATATACGAAATTTCCTTCAGCTTCAAGGCACCTTCTAGACCAACATAATAGTCAACACCGCGGCCGATGAAGAATGCATTCCTTGTTACTGATAAGAATTCTCTTGAAATATGCTCAATCAACTCTTTAGAGTCACATAGCACTTCCATTGCATTTGCGATAATTCCTAGTTCATGGACTAAATCCATCTCAACGTCGATGTTTTGGCTCTTAGCTGTTACCTCAGCTAAAATGGCAAGTACAGCAAGTTGTGCAGTATATGCTTTCGAAGAAGCAACAGCAATTTCAGGACCTGCATGAAGCAAAAGTGTATAATCCGCTTCACGAGAAAGTGTTGAGCCTGGGACATTTGTAATTGTTAAAGTTGGGTAACCTAATTCTTTTACTTTAACAAGCACTGCACGGCTGTCGGCCGTTTCTCCACTTTGTGAAATGAAAATAAACAAAGGCTTTTCTGTAAGAAGCGGCATATTGTAAACAAATTCACTAGCAATATGCACTTCGACAGGAATTTTAGCAATGTTTTCAATGAACTGCTTACCGACAAGTCCTGCATGGTAAGAGGTTCCTGCTGCTACAATATAAATCCGGTCTGATTTATTCACGGCCGCAATGATCTCATCATCAATGGTTAATTCACCCTGAGTATTTTGGTACGTTTGGATAATCTTACGCATCACAAGCGGCTGCTCATCAATCTCTTTTAACATATAGTGCGGGTACGTACCCTTTTCGATGTCACTTGCATCCAGTTCCGCTGTATATGGCTTTCGGCTGATAATTTCACCGTTAAGATTTTGAATGGTCACTTCATCCTTCGAAACAAGGACAACTTCTTTGTCCATTAATTCCAGGTATTGATTCGTAACTTGAATCATTGCCATTGCGTCGCTGGCAATCACATTAAAGTCTTTTCCTAATCCGACAAGAAGGGGACTTTTGTTTTTTGCCACATAAATGGTTTCGGCGTCTTCTGCATCTAATAACGCAAGCGCATATGAACCGTGTAACAGCTCTAGGGTTTTACGGAATGACTCTAAAACCTCTGATCCTTGGCTGACAAATAATTCAATCAGCTGAACAATAACTTCTGTATCTGTTTCGCTCGTGAACGAGACATCTGCTAAATATTCACGCTTTAAAAGGTCATAGTTCTCAATTACCCCGTTATGAACTAAGGTAAACCGACCTGAAGCACTTTGATGTGGATGAGAATTTACCTTACTCGGCACACCATGTGTTGCCCAACGGGTATGACCAATTCCCACATTTGCCGCAATATTTTCATCAACGATTTGACGTAAATCAGCTATACGACCTTTTTCCTTAAAAACATGAACTCCATTTTTGTTCATAACTGCTATGCCTGCTGAATCATAACCTCTATACTCAAGCTTTTCTAAGCCTTTTAATAAAATTTCTTTTGTATCATTATTTCCGATATATCCTACGATTCCACACATTTTCTAGTTCCTCCCTGATATAGGGGGCAAGAATGCTTTGGAGGCTAATGCTTGCCCCCTTATCTCTGTTTTTAAGGTATCTGTCTATACCCTTTTAGCATTACTGTTAGTATGCGCATTTTCTTCTCTTTGTGCACAAAGTTGCCTCTGTGTTTTAAAGAAGAAATTTTTCGGTTGTGCGTCTTCAACCGGGAGGTATCCGCCGAACATTCGATACTCCTCCTCCTCGTCAACTAACCCACCACATTAGGTTAGTCCAGGCGCTTTTTTTTTAATAGTAACTCTTATATTCTCACTCCCCACCTTTCGTTGAAATTATGCAGTATTTTGCTTTAAGAAACAAAGCAAATTAATACTACTATGATTACGTGTCCCCGTCAACCAAAAACAGGAATTCGTCATCATTCATACATAATAAAATATGCATAAAGGAAGGAGACCGTTCCCTTATGCATATTATATGGGTTCTATTCTTCTTTTAATTCCATTTCTTCCTTGACTACTGCTACAATTCGGTTTACATAGGATTCACATAATTCCTCTGTTGGTGCTTCTGCCATAACACGGACAAGTGGTTCTGTTCCAGATGGCCGCACGAGAATTCTACCGTCTCCGGCCATTTCAGCTTCAACCTGCTCAATAACCGCTTTTACTTGTGCATTATCGGTTACATGGTGTTTGTCGGTTACTCTCACATTGACAAGTTTCTGAGGGAATTTCTTCATTTCACCAGCCAGTTCAGATAACTTCTTCCCCGTAACCTTCATAATGTTAACTAACTGCAATCCTGATAATAAGCCATCCCCAGTGGTGTTATAGTCTAGGAAGATAATATGGCCGGATTGTTCTCCGCCAAGATTAAATCCATTTTTCTTCATTTCTTCGACAACATATCGGTCACCCACAGCTGTCGGTACACTATGGATTCCATGGGCTTCTAGTGCTTTATAGAAGCCGAGATTGCTCATAACAGTTGAAACAATGGTTCCATGTTTTAGTCGACCTTGTTCCTTTAAATATTTACCGCAAATATACATGATTTGGTCGCCATCCACGATTGACCCATTTTCATCAATGGCAATTAAACGGTCACCATCACCGTCAAAAGAAAGACCCACATCTGCACCTTTTTCTTTCACTAAAGCGGCTAATGCTTCAGGGTGTGTGGAACCGACACCCGCATTGATATTTAACCCATTCGGAGAAGCTCCCATGGTGGAGAGATCTGCATCCAAATCAGCAAATAAATGTGCGGCTAACGAAGATGTCGCCCCATGCGCACAATCTAAAGCAATATGAATCCCTGAAAAATCTTCATCGACACTATTTTTCAAGTATTGCAGGTATTTTTGACCGCCTTCGAAATAATCCATGACTTGCCCAAGTTCTGAACCGACTGGTCGAGGCAGCTGATCCTCTGGCATATCAATAAGTTCTTCAATTTCTAACTCCTGCTCATCAGAAAGTTTAAAGCCATCCGGACCAAAAAATTTAATTCCATTATCGGCGACTGGATTATGGGAAGCAGAAATCATAACACCTGCTTGTGCACCTAAGGCTTTTGTTAAATATGAAACACCTGGAGTAGAAATAACCCCCAAACGCATAACTTCCGCTCCAATAGATAGTAACCCCGCTACCAGTGCTCCTTCTAACATATGCCCAGATATACGAGTATCACGTCCGATGAGGACTTTAGGACGATCCTTGTCCTTTGTTAAAACATATCCGCCAAATCGTCCTAATTTAAAAGCAAGTTCCGGTGTTAATTCACTATTTGCTACTCCACGTACCCCATCGGTACCGAAATATTTTCCCATTTTAAAAATCTCTCCTTCAACATGTGTATTGCTGGATTTTATGCATTAATTTTATGGATCGTAATTTTCGCTGATGATTTAGCTGGTTTCCATTCTACTGCAGAAGGACCGTCAACATGAATGTCTACTTCATGATCCCCTTCTTCAAGGTTAGACACATCGATAAAGACATTAAAGTCTTCAGCCTTAACGCGAGTAACTTTTGAAGCGGGGCCGTTAACTAGTATATCAATCAACTGATTTTCAGGATCATTAATGGTAGCCTCATATTCATCGGATAATCCTTTAATGGTTACAGGTACATCCGAAAGGGTTTTTTCTTCTTCCTTTTTGACTACAACCGTTGCTTTCACCAATTGCGGTGTCACCTTGGTAATCCCATTTGAAATAATGACAGGCAATGTCAGTGTGGTATTATCGGTAATTTTGCTAAGATCTACTTCCACGCGGACTCTTTCAGTATTATTTAGAACACTCTCATTCCCGTAGACGGTTGCTTCTTTTTTATCGATTTCAATCGACTCAATGGTCACTCCCTCTGGGGCGGTTCCATTTCTAACAATATTGATTGGCACAGTCTTTGTGTTGCTTTTCACTGGAATTGTAATTTTAACTGTATTAGGTTCCACTTGAACATTTAACTTATTTAGATCTTTATCAAGTACCTGGATGTCAGCTTCATCAGTAATCGTATCTTTTAGTTTATTTCTTGTTTCTAGAGTTGCCTTAACATAGCTAATCCGGTCAACGATATTTTTTGCGCCTGTAATCTTTACCTTATTAGGTTCAACCACAGGGATACCTGCTGAATACCCCTCATCAATTTGATTCTTATTAAATTCTGCCTCTACCTTAAATTCCTTGGTAATCTTCTCTTGGACAGAAACAGTCACACTACTTGGTTTCACCGTTGCCGTCAATTTATCTGATAGATTTCTAACCTTTACTTTCACCTTCTGTTTTCCAACTTTGGCTTTTGTTAAATCTACATACACTTCAAAGTTTTTTAAGGCCTTTGCCGTCTGGATGTGCGTCAGTGGACCCTTTAAGGTGATTTCAACATTGCTTGGAATCCCAGACACGACTAAATTTTCAGTATCATAATAAACATTAACAGGAATATTAGTGATCGTGGCTGTGGATTGTTCTCCTGGAACATTCACGTCTGTTATCTTTTTCCCTGTGTGTGGGACAGAGGAATAGAGAAGAACAGCTAATAGCAACGCTAGGATTTTTATAAACCAGGGATTATCCATCCATTTATCCATTATTTTTCCCCCTCCAGTTCCAACGAGCTGAAGAAGCTTGTTTCGGTTTGATGTTAATTAGCAATTCACTCGTAAGTAATTCCTTTAATTCATCAAGATTGATTGAACGGTGAAGTTCCCCATTCTTTGTAAGCGAAATATTACCGGTCTCTTCCGATACAACGACAGTTAAACTATCTGTGACTTCGCTGATACCTAATGCTGCACGGTGCCTCGTTCCAAGCTCCTTCGATATAAATGGGCTTTCGGATAAAGGAAGATAGCAGGCGGCTGCAGCGACATTATTTTTCTGAATAATAACCGCACCATCATGAAGCGGTGTATTCGGGATAAAGATATTAATGAGCAATTCTGAGGAAATATTTGAATGTAACTGGATACCAGTTTCTATGTAATCGCCCATTCCTGTTTCTCTTTCAATAGAGATTAACGCTCCAATACGGCGCTTTGCCATATAATCGGTTGCCTTGACAATCGCTTCAACTGCCTTTTCCGGACCTTCATCATCCAAAGTACTGCTTCTCGAGAAGAACTTCCCCCTGCCTAATTGCTCAAGGGCCCTCCTGAGTTCAGGTTGAAAAATGATAATAATCGCAAGAAACCCGTATGTTATCGCCTGTTCCATCATCCAGCTCAACGTTTGGAAGCCTAGAAACTCGCTGACAACTCTGCCTAAAAGAATAACGAGAATGCCCTTTAGTAATTGAACGGCCTTCGTTCCTCTAATCACATTGATCAACTTGTAAATGACATACCATACGAGGACAATATCAACAATACTAGCTAAATACTTCCATATTTCGAAATCAGCAAACGGCATTGTTCTTCCTCCGTAATTTTCTTTATCACATATAAAATACAATCTATTTATTATATCATAAATACCACTTGTACCTATTATATGTATCTTCGTAAAAAAACAAATCACTCAGACAGAGTGATTTGTTTTTTATTTAGTTTCTGGTTGGTTCTCAAAAATTTGAACAACATCATGTGTAGTCTTTTTAATATGGTACCAAATCCAATCAAACACTTCATTAACTTCATCAATTTGCCCCGTTACATGTCCTGCCGAAGCCAAATACTTTTCACCATTTATGACGGTTACATCCCCTTGGACTTCGCCTTCAATTTTCAATTTGCCATTCCGGACGATGACATCGCCTTTGACTGTTTCACCTTTAGGAACGATGACCGTATTATTTTGAACCACTAAATTTTTTTGCTTTGTAACCGAAAATTCGCGATCTTCATTCCATGTCGAAAAGAGACTGCCCATCATTAATACGAGAAATAATGAGGCAGCTGCAAGCATGGGATGGTTTTTTATCCAGCGCTGCATTCCAATCTTTCTCTTCTCTTTTGGTAAACGTGCCAATACATTAGCGGTAAAATTATCAGGCGCTTGCATATATGAGACGCTTTTTACAAAAGCAATCGTCTTTTTTAATTCATTAAATACTGCTTCACAATCTTTACAACTTTGGAGGTGTTCTCTTAGGGTTCGTTCATGTTCGGGTGTAATTTCCTCATCTAAGTATTCATGCATTAGCTCGATGATTTGCTCTGGACACATTGACAGTTTCACCTCTCATCATACATATCTTAATTGTTGTCTAAGTGCTTCTCGTCCCCGGTGAATTCTTGTTTTAACCGTCCCCAGGGGTAATTCAAGAATTTCACTAATTTCATTCAAGGAGAGCTCTTCCATATATTTCAAAACAATGGCTGACCGATATTTGTCAGGCAGTTTTAAGATCTCGTTTTGGACGGTTTCTTGCAGTTCTAAACTTTCTAACTCCGTCTCAGGCAGCGGTGTGTTGGAAGGGATCTGTGAGTACATGGTTAAGCCGTCTGTCCCTGCAACTTCAGCATCTAAATAATGATCTGGTTTCTTTTTACGCATTCGGTCAATACACAGATTGGTAGCAATCCGGAACAGCCAGGTTGAAAATTTCAAATCTTGATTAAAGGATTTGATATTAACAAAGGCACGGATAAAAGCTTCCTGTGCAATATCCTCTGCTTCATGCCGATTACCAAGCATGCGAAAACATAGTTGATAAATACTGTTTTTATATAATTCAACAATTTCACCAAAGGCATCCTGGTCTCCCTTGATTACTTGCTTTATTCTCTTTTTTACTATTGCATCCATTAAGTTACCTCAGCTCCATTGCTGCTAACCGATAATACGTATCGATAACAGAAAAGTTTCGTTTAAAAACGAAAAAAATTTACAACACCTTTAATATTAACAAAAATATCCTAAAAGGTTTAATAATAAGCTAAAAATAAAAAAACAGCCGCACAGATGATGTGCAGCTGTCCGATTTCGGGTGCTTTTTTATTAAATGACGGTCCGCACTTTTCGGTTCGGTTTGGGGGATTAGGTAAAGCAGGCGAGCTGAGAATTAGACGGAAAAATTCCGCCTAATTTGAAATGAGTATAAAAAAATGAGTAAATAGCCGGAGAAATTCCGTCTATTTACTCAAAAAATGCTAAAATGGGGGATTTTGCTTTGCTTAAACGGAAAAACTCCGCTTATTTACCACAAAATGAACTCCATTCTGCTTTTAACCGGAAAAGCTCCGCTTATTTTACTTTTGCCGTTAACACGACTAAGCTGTTTTTATTTATAATAATTTTTCCCCGAATAATGAGCCCATTAGCTCAACAGCAACTTTAGCTGTTTTATTTTTTTCATCTAAAATAGGGTTTACTTCAACAAATTCTGCGGAGGTAATAATTTTTGACTCTTCTAACATCTCCATGGCAAGATGACTTTCACGGTAACTGATTCCACCAATAACTGGTGTACCAACGCCTGGAGCATCATTAGGATCTAAACCATCTAGATCGAGTGATAAATGAACACCATCTGTTTTATCCTTAAGGTAGGCAATTGTTTCCTCCATTACTGCAGCCATCCCCATTCGGTCTATTTCATGCATAGTATAAACCTTGATACCTATTTCTTTAATTAATTCTTTTTCTCCATCATCCAGCGCCCTTGCACCAATAATGACTACATTCTCTGGTTTTACTTTTGGACCATATCCGCCTATATCGGTTAACTTGCTGTGACCTAACCCGATACTGACGGCTAGAGGCATTCCGTGGATATTACCTGTGGGACTTGTTTCAGCTGTATTTAAATCACCATGGGCATCATACCAAATTACTCCAAGGTTTTTATAATGTTTAGATACACCTGCTAAAGTACCAATTGCGATACTATGATCACCGCCAAGAACGAGTGGAAATGCACCAGACTCCACAGCAGCATCTACTTTTTCAGCAAGTAAAGCACTTTTTTCCGCAACTAAATCTAAATTTCGTAAATTGGATTCTTTATCAACTACTACTTCAGGTCTTCCAATTGGAATATCCCCTAAATCATGTATTTCATCAAATAGTGGCTTTAGGCGTTCAACTACCCCCGCATAACGGATCGCACTTGGCCCCATGTCCACCCCACGTCTCATTTGTCCTAAATCCATCGGCATTCCAATAATCGAAAGCTTGTTCATAATAATTCCTCCTACCCCAATATGATTCTATTTTAACCGCTTTCATACCGATGACTCAACTCGACAAAATAATGTATGAATATACGTAAGAAAAGCAAAAAAAAACTTTGGAAGTTTATCCAAGGTTTTTGCTTTTCCTATATGAGCCATGAAGGACTCGAACCTTCGACCCTCTGATTAAAAGTCAGATGCTCTACCAACTGAGCTAATGGCTCTCTGGCTGGGCTAGCTGGATTTGAACCAACGCATGTCGCAGTCAAAGTGCGATGCCTTACCGCTTGGCTATAGCCCAATAATGATGTGATAATATCTAGTATGACCAACTTTTTTAAAAATATAATGGTGGAGGGGGACGGAT
>NZ_NUZU01000219.1 GCF_002567005.1 Bacillus sp. AFS073361 | reverse complement strand
TGAGTTAATCGACAGTCTCAAATCTCCGCTTATTTTACTTTTGCTGGTTATTCGATTAAGGAAAAGATATCGTATTTAAAGTTGAATGAGTTCCTAATAAAGAAACTCGCACAATGGCGAGTTTTACCTTTTTATATACCAATATACTTTAAGAAAAGCACCTTGCGTCGGAACCCTTTAGTATGTACATGTCTTCTTTTCAAATCGACGCGTACCTATGTGGATCCGTTTTTTATTTTATAAGATAAAGATTCTTTGCAGCAGTGGTCATTTTTGGTGCATTCTTACGGTTGCCAGTGAATTCCTCCATTAAACTTAAAAAAGTTCCGAAAAGGTAATTGACTACGGAACCAGCGAGGATTCCAAATCCAAGTGCGGTTAAAAAATACGCAGTATTGTAACCGTTTACAAATTGACCGAACAAAATGAGAATGATTCCTAAACCGCTTCCGAAGATAGCTGTTTTCTTAAATGTAAAAATACTCTTTAAGTGTTTTTCCTGCATCATCATCAACTCCCTGTAAGAATATTCTATCAATTGTCACAGAATTGTCAAACTTTTTTTGAAAATATTATTTTTTTAATTTTGTGTATTGACTTTTGTATTAGACACTCAGATTGGAAACGGGGCCAAGTAAATTTGGCCCCGGGCATTATTTCTTTGCTAGGTTTTCTTGTGCCATCTTTACCAATTCGCGAACCATGCTGCCGCCCAGCCGGCCGCCTACTTTCCCTGCCTGCTCTGAGGTGAGTTGGCCGTTATAACCTTTTTTCAATGGAACCCCCACCTCTTGTGCTGCTTCAAATTTCGCATCCTCCGGGTTACCGGTATTTGCGACTTTCGCCTTCAACGCATCTAAGCCAGTTCGCGCCTCTGGAACAAGGATTTTATTTCTTCTTCTCGCCATTAAAATCCCTCCTTTACGTTAGGATTTCCCGAATGTAAAAAATAATCAATAATCACTGGAAAAACCCATATTAATCCAGTATAATAACTGATAATAAATTCGGAAAAAATCAATGAAAAAGAGAGTAGTTATCTATGATGGTCCAGCGATTCAGGGGTGGTGTGAGCCTGATACAGGATAGATAATGAAGCGCACTTTTGAGATGCATGCCCGAAGGCAAAGTAGGGTATGCCGGAGGATCCTCCGTTACAAAAGAAAGCTGGTTCATTATGTGAACAATTAGAGTGGTACCGCGGGAAGTTTAACTCTCGTCTCTTTTAATAGAGACGGGAGTTTTTTGCATTTTTATAAGGCTGTGTTAAAGATTAATGTTGATTATGGCAACCTGTTGGTTAGAGTGGAAGGCACGAAGACTCCTGCGGGAGTACGGGGCAGGGGAGACCCCGCAGGAGCAAAGCGACGAGGAGGCTCCCCGTCACGCCCGCGGAAAGCGAAGTGCCTGGAACGGAAATCAACAGACTAGTTTAACACAGCCCTTTATAAAAAAATAGGAGGTTGAATCGAATGAATTTTAAACAAGAGCTGGCATCGATCTTACATGATTTGCTTGGCCAAGAGATGACACTGAAAGACTTGGAACTTATGCTTGAAAAGCCCAAAAACCAGGAGCACGGGGATTTAGCTTTTCCTTGCTTTACGTTAGCGAAGCTAAAAAGAAAATCCCCCAATCTGATTGCCGAAGAATTATGTAAAAAAATTCAATCCCCCATTTTTGAAAAAGTGACTGTGGTTGGGGCATATCTTAATTTCTTTTTAAACAAAAAGACGGCATCCGAAAAAGTTGTAAGAGATATCCTCGCACAAAAGGGGAAGTATGGTGAGCTGACGTTTGGGAACGGCGGGGCTGTCACGATTGACATGTCCTCTCCTAATATTGCAAAACCCTTCTCAATGGGGCACTTGCGTTCAACTGTAATCGGCAATTCACTCGCACTAATTGTAGAGAAATGCGGTTATAAACCCCTTAAAATTAATCATCTGGGTGACTGGGGGACGCAGTTCGGGAAGTTAATCACGGCCTATCAATTATGGGGAGATGCCGACAAGGTTAAAGCCAATCCGATTAAGGAATTATTGTCCCTTTATATTAAATTTCATGAAGAAGCCGAGAGCAACCCTTCTCTTGAAGATCAAGGACGGAGTTGGTTTAAGAAACTGGAAGACGGTGACGCGCAAGCATTAGAGCTTTGGAAATGGTTCCGCGATGAGTCATTAAAAGAGTTTTCCAGAATATATGAGCTAATGAATGTTGAATTTGATTCATATGCAGGTGAGGCCTTTTATAACGACAAAATGGATCGCGTCGTTCAACTTCTAGAGGAAAAGCATTTACTCGTTGAGTCCGAGCAGGCACAAGTGGTCGAACTAAATGAAGAACAACTTCCGCCATGCCTTATTAAAAAGTCGGATGGGGCCACCTTGTATGCGACCCGTGATTTAGCTGCCGCTCTTTATCGACAGGAGGAGTATCAATTTGTTCAATCCTTATATGTCGTAGGCCATGAACAAAGTCTTCATTTTAAACAGTTAATCGCAGTGTTATCTAAGATGGGTTATGATTGGTCGAAACAAATGCACCATATTCCCTTTGGTATGATGCTAAAAGACGGAAAGAAAATGTCGACGAGAAAAGGGAAGGTTGTTTTATTAGAAGAAGTTTTAAATGAATCGATTGCAATGGCTCGACATAATATTGAAGAGAAAAATCCTAATCTTGCTAACAAAGATAAGGTAGCTAAACAAGTGGGAGTTGGCGCGGTTATTTTCCATGACTTAAAGAATAACCGAATGAACGATATTGAATTTTCGTTAGAAGAGATGCTTCGCTTTGAAGGTGAAACAGGTCCTTATGTCCAATATACTTATGCACGGGCATGTTCCATTTTACGAAAAGCCACTGGGAAGACTGAGTATAAGGCTGCAACTTACACCAACTCATGGGAGAAGGAATGGAAGGTAACCAGCCTCTTAATGGAATTCGCTCCTGCGGTTCAAAGAGCCTGTACCAACTTCGATCCGTCCCAAGTGGCAAAATACATTATTGACCTGGCACAAGCGTTCAATAAATATTATGCGGAAGTAAAAATCCTCGAGGACAGCGCAGAGCAGCAGGGCCGGTTAGCGCTAGTCTTTGCGGTAACGGAAGTTTTAAAAGAGGGGTTACGATTGTTAGGATTGGAAGCCCCTGATGAAATGTAGGATAATCAATTTGAGCTTCGGCTAAGCAATTGAAAGGGAGGCAAAAAGATGAGTAAATTATTATTTAAGCATTTTGAGCTTATAAGAGGAAGATTTGTTAACTTTGTGGGGGATCTAGAAGAAGGGACCGCCGGTATTCAGCCCAATGGATTTAATAATACGATCCATTGGCATGTGGGTCATGTTCTCACAGTTGCTGAGCAATTTATGTTTGGCTTTCCGAAAAAAACAACTCAGCTGCCAGCCAACTATATGCAGTTATTTGCCACAGGAACGAGTCCGGCTGCCTGGGAAGGGGATGTTCCCTCCGTTCAGGAATTAATCATTCAGTTGCAAGACCAATTAGCACGAATCAAAGAAATTCCAGTGGAGAGCTTTAACCAAAGACTAAAAACCCCATTCCTTGGTCAAGAAACCTTTGGTGAATTAGCCAATTTTGCACTTTTCCATGAGGGGATTCATTTAGGACAAATGCAGGCAATGAAGCGAATTATTAAAGCGAACGTAAATTAGTTTGAATAAATATTAGTGTGAAGGCATGGGGTCCTAATAAGGGCTCCATGCTTTTTTTACCTTTACAGGATAATTTTCTTCATTAATCGGACTGATTAGGAAAAGACTATGTAGTGACACATTGATATTTTGTGGAAATTCGTATACCTGTCAAAAATAAAACACTTCATATAAAAATGGTGTTGTGTTAAAATCAATCGGTAATTTTACTTCAAATGTGGTGGGTGAATCCAGTGCTCTCTTCTTTTAAGAGATTCTTAATCGGCCGGCCGTTAAAATCAACGGAACTAGGCGAACAAAAATTAAATATCCTAAAGGCTTTAGCGATACTATCCTCCGATGCCCTATCATCTGTGGCCTACGGGACTGAACAAATTCTGATTGTGTTAGCAACGGTTAGTGTCATTGCTTACTGGTACTCAGTACCGATTGCTGTTGGAGTATTATTTCTATTAGCTGCGTTAATCCTTTCCTACCGACAAATTATTTATTCCTATCCCCATGGCGGCGGGGCCTATATTGTTTCGAAAGAAAATATTGGTGAGAAAGCGGGATTAATTGCAGGGGGATCCCTTTTAGTTGATTACATATTAACGGTAGCGGTAAGTATATCTGCTGGTACGGATGCGATCACGTCCGCTTTCCCTATTTTACACCAGCATACCGTTGGAATCGCTTGCGTTCTGGTAGTCTTTATTACCATTCTCAATCTGCGTGGAATAACGGAGTCAGCATCCATCTTAGCTTATCCTGTCTATTTGTTTGTTGTAGCGCTGTTTATTTTAATTGGTGTGGGTCTTTTTAAAATTATGACAGGCGATGTCTCACCAACTGTTGAACAGGCAGCCATCGGGACACCTGTTCAAGGAATAACACTGTTCTTGCTGCTTCGCGCTTTTGCATCGGGATGCTCAGCATTAACAGGGGTGGAAGCCATTTCAAATGCCATTCCAAGTTTTAAAGACCCAGCACCAAAGAATGCGGCCAAAACATTAATTTTAATGGGGACATTGCTCGCTTTGTTATTTACGGGTATTACTTTCCTGGCTTATTATTACGGAATTTCACCAAAACATGACGAAACGGTCGTCTCACAAATTGCCAAAGAAACTTTTGGCCGTAATTACCTATATTTCTTTGTCCAAGGTACAACCGCACTTATATTAGTTCTGGCCGCTAATACTGGTTACTCCGCGTTTCCGTTATTAGCCTATGCGCTTGCCAAGGATAAATATATGCCAAGGATGTTTACCATTAGGGGAGACAGACTGGGGTATTCTAACGGGATTGTCTCCTTAGGAGTAGCTTCGATTTTACTTATTATTTTCTCTAGAGGTCAAACAGAGCACTTAATCCCACTTTATGCGGTTGGCGTATTTATCCCGTTCACCTTGTCGCAATCAGGGATGATTATAAAGTGGTTACGGGAAAAACCAGCTGGATGGGTGGCAAAACTCGCTGCCAATCTAATCGGTGCCTTGATTACCTTAGCTGTATTAATCATTTTCTTTTTAACTAAATTTAGCCAAGTATGGTTTGTGGTTATCTTTTTACCCATTATCGTGTTTGCCTTCAAACGGATAAATCATCATTATGAAGCCGTTGGCGAACAATTAAGAATCCATCCAGGTGATCCTGCGCCTCCGATTGAGGGAAATGTTATTATTGTCCCTGTCGCCGGGATTACTAAGGTTGTTGAAAACTCAATCAATTATGCCAAATCGTTAACGGATCAAATCTTTGCGGTGTATGTGTCCTTTGATCGTGAGGACGAAAAGCGTTTCGAGGAAAAATGGAAGCAATGGCAGCCGGATGTAAGGCTCGTTACGCTACAGTCGCATTACCGAAGTGTACTGATTCCTCTATCGAAATTTATCGATACGGTAGAACATAAAGCAAGTGAAAACCAATATCGGGTGACCGTATTGATTCCGCAATTTATAACAAAGAAAAACTGGCACAATATTTTGCACAACCAATCAAGTTTATTGATTCGTACCTATCTTATTTTTAAAAAGAGGGTTATTGTGTCAACACTCCCATTTCATTTCAAAAAATAACACATTTTAATTTGGGCATTTTGATTTCTGCTCCAGGCGCTTTACTGAGGCGCAAAGAAAATTTTAAGCAAAGCAAAACCACCGGGATTTAGTCGGTGGTTTTCTTTGTCTTCTTGACTAAAAAATAAATGGCTCCTAGAACAACTGCTCCGAAAATGGCGGGCATTACGTATGGTTGTGCGTACTCTTTAATATGTGCCCAGTTACTGCCTAAGACTTTACCTAAGTAGAGGAATAGAATCGTCCACGGAATAATAGCTGCTACCGTGTATAGCGTAAATTTGGCTGCTGACATTTTAGCAATACCTGCTGGGATGGAAATCGCATGCCGGACAACAGGAATGAAGCGTGCTGAAAAAATAACACCGGCTCCATATTTTTCAAACCATTGTTCAGCTATATCGATATGATGCTTTTTAATAAGTACATATTTTCCGTACTTTTCTAAAAAAGGTCTGCCGCCGTAATAACCGGCCCAATATAAAAATAACTGTGCAAGTGTTCCGCCTATGGTCCCGGCAATGACGGATCCAATAAAATTAAGATGTCCCTGCGAAATCATATAACCGCCATAGCCTAAAACAATTTCACTCGGGATAATCTCTATCATTAATCCTATTGCAATGCCGAAATAGCCCAATTGTGATAAAAACTCCAAGATCGAACTAATAAAATCTGTCATAATTCACCTTCACTTAACTATATGTTAGTATCTCCCTTCCTAGTGTAAACCAGATTGTCTATTTAAGAAATAAATATGGTCCCTTTCTTTGGGACATTCCTAAAAAATCAAAAAACAATTCACTGATTTTTTTCTACATGAGATATTTTAAAAACATGGTGGCAATCCCGAAGTAGGTAAGCAGTGAAAATATATCATTCAAAGTGGTAATTAGGGGTCCTGAGGCAACAGCAGGATCAATTTTTAAACGAAAGAGAATAAGCGGAATAACTGTCCCTGCAAGTGTTCCAATGATGAGCGTGAAAAATAGAGAACTGCCGACTACTGCCCCTAAAATGAGACTTCCCTGCCAAATATATGCAATCACTGCAATCAAAATAGAGCAAGTCATACCAATGGTAATCCCAACACCCAATTCCCTTGCAATTAATCGTGCAATCACACCTTTATTAATATCGTACGAAATCAATCCTCTAACGACGACTGCCAGCGATTGTGTCCCTGTGTTTCCAGTCATGCCGGCAATCATCGGCATAAAAAAGGCCAGCGCGACTACTTGCTTTAGCGTATCTTCAAAACTGCTGATAATTCTTCCTGAAACCACACCGATAAATAAAAGCAAGATGAGCCATGGAAGCCTTCTTGCGGCTGCAACTAAAGTCTTTGTTTCAAAGTCAATGGATTTTCCAGATGCCGATAATTTTTCAATATCTTCATTGGCTTCCTTTATTACGATGTCAATAATGTCATCCACAGTGACAATCCCGACGAGGACATTATTCTCATCGACGACGGGGATGGCTAGGAAATCATAGCGCTCCACGATTTGCGCTACAACCTCTTGGTCTGTCACGACTGTAACAGAAATGATCCGTTCATACATAATGGTCCTTATTTTTTCATCTAGCTCTGCTAAGAGTAGATCACGATAAGAAACGACGCCAACCAATTTCCGGTCTTCATCAATAACGTATAGATAGTTAATGGATTCGGCAAATTCAGCGAACACCTTAAACTTGTCAACCGCTTCCCTAACCGTATAAGAGCTGCGAATCCAAACAAACCGATTCGTCATGATTCTGCCGGCCGTCTCTGGTGGATATTTCATAATATCTTGAACAGCATTAGACTCCTCGGCCTTCATTCCTGAAAGAAGGGAATCTTTTTTCTCAGGCGATAATTCATTCAGTAATGACGCCAGGTCATCATTGTCCATTAAATCAAGGACCTTACTAGACTTTTCAATTCCTAAAAGATTTAATAAGCCAAGCTGATCTTCCTTTTCAAGTTCTTCCATTAAATCAGCAAGAACATCAAATTTTAAAAATAGGAGAAATCTCCCTTTATGTTTTTCAGGTAAATCCTCATAAATCTTAGCGATATCATAGGGCTGGAGTTCATCAAGTATATTTTCAAATTCCGTTTTTCTGTTTTCCTTTAATGTTTTTATGATATAAAGACTTAATTCATCTTGAGTCATATCCTTAATCATGGATGAAACCAGCTCCTTATCTTGCTAATGAATAAATTCTAATTTACAAAAGAAATATAGATGAAAAAGGAAAGTTAACAAATAATAATCCAATAATCATAAATCTAGTATGTGTTAATCAATCTTATTATTTGTAAAAGAATTGAAATAAGCTATTTGGACTATTATTTGATAAAATAAGGAAGTATTGACTAAATCATTTCATGTGTTGAACGGAGGAGTTTTGCATTGAAAAAGCATCATCAAGACATACAGGATCTCATCTATGTCCATTTAAACCAAACAGACCAGTATGTAATGTCTTCCGGCATCGAATTTGCTGAATTCGCTGCTGCTTTTTCAGGTTCATTAAATCCCTTGCTATTACTTGCGCACCGCTTTGATGATGCTGATTTTAATATGCATACCCAACTTGAATATTGTCCAGATGATAGAATTAATAAATTGGCAGGGGAAGATGTCTATAGTTACGGAAATTTCTGTTGGATTGACTTTATTGAGGAAGATGTGTTGAATGAACTGACAGGTCAGGAAATCGCTGAACTATTATACTTAGGTCATCTAAAGCACCATTTGAAATTGCCTTTTTATAATAAACTAGGTAACCGTTTTGTTTATTTGGCTCAAGATGATGGCTGGTTTAACAAAACCTATTACCGGAGCTTCAAGGATTTCTTCCATGTTTTAAGTGAAGTGATTGCAGGGAAACTAGGGGATCTTAAAGTTGAAAAGTCCATTCTTGGCTTTCGAAAGAAAAAGACCTATCCACAAGTAAATAAAGAAATCCTTTTGTCCCTAACGCCGTTCATTAAGGAAGGGATTTGTATTTCCTTACGAGATTCCGACCATCAACGGACGCGTATTGAAATTCCTATTTGGGTGATTGGCGATTTCGCCAATATGGATGATATGTTGGAGGAATATGAGCAAGTCTCATCGAAACCGTGTCATGCAAAAATCATTTTTGATAAAAAAACAAAAGAATGGAAATTAAACGTTGTCTAAATCTTTAGGCTTTAAAAATAAGTCCCACTCCATTTGGGTGGGACTGTTTGTTATGAGAACCACATGCTAAATAATCCTTCGTTCACACCTAAGTTATACATATAATAAATTCCGAATAATATGCTGACAATGCCTGCGAGGCTGTTCAAATATCTATTCACTTGCTTCCCTGATGTTAACACAAATGGGATTCCGATTACCGTTGAAAAGGTAAGCATTCCAACAATCGTGCCACAGCCAAAGATAAGTATGTATAATGCACCTTGCCATGCAGTCGAAACGGTACTCATTGTTAATAAAACCATAGCTGCACTGCCTGCAAGCCCATGAATGAGACCGATGAAAAAGGATTTAAGATGGGTACTCCCCTTTGTTTCTTTGTCTGGGGTATGATGGGGATGTGGATGACGATGTTTCATAAAAGATAAAAGACTATTTAGGCCGAGACTAACGAGCATGATCCCTACGATAAATTCAAGGCTCAAGGCGACGGTATCTGTGATTGTATTTTTGGCGACAATCAATATCATTCCGAATAGGAAGAGTGTAGCAGTGTGCCCAATCCCCCAATAGACACCTGCAAAGACGGAGCGCTTTATATTTTTTGATTCGCTCACGATCGTGGATACTGCAATAACATGGTCAGGCTCGATCGCATGCTTAATTCCTAGCAAAAAGCCTAATAATAATATCGATAAAAGTGTTCCCGTCATCAGCTCGCCTCCAAAAAAAGTTTCAACACAATTATACAGGATAAATAAAATAAGTATAGAAAATTGCCAAATTTGCCAGCACGAGTTTTTAAGCAAGCTGTAGCAATCATAAAATATTTTGGTAGGAAAAAACTTAAAAACTCGAATGACTACATTTCCTTTCTTTTTAAAATAAGTGTTAAAATATAACCGTGAATGAGAAAATGGAGGTTTCGTATGAAAACAAAATTAGGTTTATTATATGGAGGAAAATCAGCTGAACATCAAGTTTCCCTGCAAACGGCATTGGCTGTCATTCGGGCGTTAGATCATGAGAAATTTGATATTCATCCTATTTACATAAATACCCAAGGAAATTGGATTAAAGGACCGCAATTAAGTGAGCCGGTAGAAAATGTAAAGGCGCTAGAATTTTCAGAGGGGAATCAGTTATCACCTTTATCATTAGCCCCAACACTTTTCCAAGCGGAAAAGCAGGAAACATTAGATGTGATATTCCCGTTGTTACATGGTCCGAATGGGGAAGATGGAACCGTCCAAGGCTTATTAGAATTGCTTAACCTTCCATACGTTGGCAATGGAGTGCTTGCTTCGGCTGCGGGTATGGATAAAGTCATGATGAAAAATGTGTTTGCGCAAGCAGGGCTTGCCCAAGTGAACTATGTAGCTTTTATTAAGAGTGAGTGGGAGAAAGCTAAAGCTGAGGCTTATAGCAAGGTCGAAACAGAACTTGGCTACCCTTGCTTTGTGAAGCCGGCGAACCTAGGTTCAAGTGTCGGTATCAGCAAATGTACCAATCGCGCTGAATTAGAAGCAGCCTTTGCTGAAGCCTTTCAATTTGACCGCAAAGTCATTATTGAAGAAGGCGTTGTTGCCCGTGAAATTGAGGTGGCGGTGCTTGGAAATGATGAACCTGAATGTTCAGTAGCCGGTGAAATTGTTCCGAAGAAGGACTTCTACGATTACAAAGCAAAATATGAAAGCGGAGATACAGCACTAATCATTCCAGCTGACATTACTGACGAGGAATACGCGCAGCTAAAAGAAATGGCGATTAAGGCCTTTAAATCTTTAGATTGTTCTGGTTTAGTTCGTGCGGATTTCTTTTTGACTAAAGATGGGAAAGCATTGATTAATGAAGTAAACACAATGCCTGGCTTCACGCCGTTTAGTATGTTCCCGCTCTTATGGAAGCACACGGGGTTAGAATACCCGCAATTGATCGAGCGGCTAGTTCAACTTGCTAAAGAAAGGCATGCTGAGAAGCAACAGATTAAGTTTACTTTCTAAAAAACAGAGACACGGCTGTAATGCCGTGTCCGTTTGTATTTAAAACCTATTCAAAGTCAAAGAAGGAGGATATCCATGATAAAACGATCGTTAAAACAGATTGCTGAGATGCTACCTGCCAAGGACACTATCATTTCGTTTGCTGACACGATAATCTCGGGTGTATGTATTGATTCACGTAAAATTGAAAAAGGGAACTTATTTATCCCTTTTAAGGGAGAACATGCCGATGGACATAAATATGTCGAAGAGTCGATCCGTAAAGGAGCAGCAGCGGCTCTTTGGCAAAAGGATGTGCCCAATCCTCCATTACACTTGCCGATAGTGATCGTAGAAAATTGCCTTGTTGCCTTACAGGAATTAGCAAGAAGCTACCGGAAACAATTAGCGGTAAAAGTAGTCGGCATTACAGGAAGCAACGGGAAAACAACAACTAAGGACATGACAGCGGGTATTCTATCAACACAATACAAGGTTCTAAAGACAGAAGGCAATTATAATAATCATATTGGTCTTCCGTTAACTGTTTTAGGATTAAACGAGGACACTGAAATTGCCGTCCTCGAAATGGGCATGAGCGGCAGGGGAGAAATTGAGTTTCTAACAAATCTTGCCTGTCCGGATGCTGTCGTAATTACCAATATTGGCGAATCGCATCTACTTGACCTAGGTTCTAGAGAAGGAATTGCAGAAGCAAAGCTTGAAATTCTACAGGGGCTAAAAGATGGGGGACTAGCCGTACTCCATGGTGATGAGCCGCTGCTTATGGAAAGAATTCAAGAGCACAAAGGAAATATCCAGTTGAAGACTTTTGGGAGAAACGTTACAAATGATTTATATCCCACTGAAATTAAGCAGCTAGAGAATGGAAATAGTTTTAGAATTAACATGTCAGAGACTGCGTTTGAACTACCAGTCCTCGGAACACATAATATTTTAAATGCACTTGCTTCGATGTTAATCGCTAATTATTTTTCGATTCCTTTTGAAAAAATGAATGAGGGGTTAGCGAGTATTCAGCTGACCAATATGAGGATGGAGTTAGTCGAAGGGAAGCAGGGCGAAAAGATAATTAACGATGCGTATAATGCCAGCCCGACCTCAATGATGGCTGCCATTGAATTAGTATCGAATCTTCAAGGCTACGGACGTAAAATCCTTGTCCTAGGGGATATGCTAGAACTTGGTCCACAAGAAGAACAATATCATCAGCAAATAGGAGAAGCCTTAAACGATGAAAAAGTAGATCTCCTGTTCACTTATGGGACTTTAGGGATGCATATTGCAAATAAGGCTAGAATGGTTTTAGGGCAAGAAAGAGTCTTTGCTTTTACAGAAAAAGAAGCACTCATTCAGGAATTAAGGCAACATGTAGACCATCAAACGTTAGTTCTTATCAAAGCATCAAGAGGAATGAAATTAGAAGAAATTGTCACTGCTTTACAGGTAAATTAAGGAAATTAAAACTGATAAGATCATGAATGATTTCAAGCTGGGAAATGAAAAATAACAAAGAACCCTTTGTGTGAGAAGGTGCCCTTTCATTTTTGCATTAGACTTTTTGATGAGGTAATAAGATTGGTTTGGGAATGTAACAAACTTGTCTTGATTGCAAAATACTAGCAAGAGTGGTATGATGTTCATCAACGTGTCTAAAGAACGATGATTAAAGGGCATACTCCTTGAGGGAGGATGTTTTTTTTTGGTAAAATAAAGATGTTACCTATTTACGGCATTTTGATGCGTGTCAGCTCAAGCGCCATGGGGACCTGATTCGTTTCGGTCCTGCCTAAGATGAAGATAAACTATCCACTACCATCCCGATGAAATAAAAACCTATTTCATCTTAGATGATCTATATCCTTTTTCATCAAGGAATCCATTCTTGATGAATCCATAACGGACTTCACCTTAAGGCCCTCCAGCGCTTTTCGCCTCAATCCGAGCAGGCGCTACCGCTTTTCTGAGTATTAGGCGAAAATATTCAGCTCTCAAAAATATTTTCACATAGATGAAGGAGAATGAAAACATTGACAAAGTTTGAAGAATTAGGCCTAAGTCAGGCTACTTTACAAGCTGTCCTTAAAATGGGTTTTGAGGAAGCAACACCAATTCAGTCGGAAACTATTCCGTTGGGGCTAAAAGGAATTGATTTGATCGGGCAAGCTCAAACAGGAACAGGGAAAACAGCTGCATTTGGAATTCCATTGGTTGAAAAAATTGATACTAAAGCAGATGCTATTCAAGGGATTATTATTGCGCCGACTCGTGAACTTGCGATTCAAGTGTCTGAAGAACTTTATAAACTTGGTTCGGGCAAACGGGTGCGTGTACTGCCAATTTATGGCGGGCAAGATATCAGCCGCCAGATCCGCTCATTAAAGAAAGCACCACATATCATTGTTGGTACACCAGGACGTGTATTGGATCATATCAACAGAAAAACAATGCGTCTTGATACAGTTAACACCGTCATCCTTGATGAAGCGGATGAAATGTTAAACATGGGATTCATTGAAGACATTGAATCCATCCTTGCTGCAACACCAGAAGAACGCCAAACTTTACTTTTCTCAGCAACCATGCCTGGGCCAATTCAAAGAATGGCTGAAAAGTTCATGAAGGAACCGCAAATTGTTCGTGTGAAAACAAAAGAAATGACTGTACCTTCCATTGAACAATATTACCTTGAGGTTCAAGAAAGAAATAAATTTGATGTGTTAACAAGACTTTTAGATATACAATCACCAGAGCTTGCGATTGTGTTTGGCCGGACAAAGCGCCGTGTGGATGAATTATCAGAAGCTTTAACGTTAAGAGGTTATACAGCGGAAGGTATTCACGGAGATTTAAGTCAGGCAAAACGGATTTCTGTCCTTCGCAAGTTTAAAGAAGGTACGATTGATGTTCTTGTTGCTACTGACGTGGCTGCAAGGGGTCTAGATATTTCTGGAGTTACCCATGTATACAACTTTGACATTCCGCAGGATCCAGAAAGCTATGTTCACCGTATAGGACGTACGGGCCGTGCTGGTAAAACAGGTGTAGCGATGACTTTTATTACACCACGTGAAAAATCCTATCTTGCGGTTGTGGAAAAAACTACAAAACGCAAAATGGATAAAATGAAGGCTCCTACCCTTGATGAGGCGTTAGAAGGCCAACAAAAAGCGGTTGTAGAAAAGATCGTCCAAACGATTGAATCAAACAATTTACATTATTATAAAGCGGCAGCGCAAGAATTGCTGGAAGAAAATGATGCATCAACCGTTATCGCAGCTGTATTGAAAATGTTAACGAAAGAGCCGGATACAACACCAATTAAGTTAACAGAAGAACAGCTTCCACAAAGAAGAGAAAGAAAGCCGTATAACGACCGTGACCGTAGAAGAAGAGATGATTCTAGAGGTTCAGGTTCATACCGTGGCGATAATAATCGCAAAAAAGCGCCTGCAAGACCACGCAGTGGTGAAAAAAGAACTGGCGGCGGCGGTAAACCATCATCAAAGCCAAGAACATTTAATCACTAATCGAAAAGCGGAAGCGCCTTGCCCAGGCTTATGACCCCGAGCCCCTAGGCGCTGTAGCTAGACAGATATAGAAGCATGAACGATTTCGTTCATGCTTTTTTCTATGCTTAAAAGGGAATAGTAAGCATAAACACAATCCGCTGGAGTGATGATGATGACGTTGGTACGACTCGGTTATGTGGCAATGAGTGTGGAGCTTCAGAATGCTTCCCCTTCGCAAACGATGACATTTGCTCAATTTGAAAAAATAAAAGACCGGGACGCAGCAATTCGTAAATTAGAGAGAATTGCGATTTCAAACTTAGAAAATTGTCTGCGTCTTTTAAAACATAATGCAGGCAATCAAATTCACTTTTTTAGGTTCAGCTCACGACTCATTCCGCTTGCTAATCATGAGGAATTACTGGATTGGGACTATATCAGTCCTTTAAAAGATACACTCAAGAAGCTAGCTGTTTATATAAAGGAACACCCAGCTCGGATTGATTTCCATCCGGACCATTTCGTCGTTCTTAATACACCGGATAAGGATATATTAAAAAATTCCTTAAAAACGCTCGCCATGCATAAAGCCTTGCTAAAAGGAATGGAGATTGATCCCGAACATCGGTGTGTACTTCATGTTGGTGGTGGTTATAACGATAAGGAGAAAGCTCTCGAGCAGTTTATTCATAATTGGGCCTATATTTCCCCGTTCATCCAGCAGATGATTATGCTCGAAAACGATGATACGACGTTTACGGTGAGAGACACCCTTTATCTATGTGAAAAGTTAGGCATTCCAATGGTGTTTGATTACCATCATCACCTTGCACACCATGAGGAAGAAGAATGGGCGGCGGACTGGGGGAGGATTGTTGCAACCTGGACCCAGTCTCCGCTGCCAATCAAGATGCATATTTCCAGTCCGCGCTCCGAAAAGGATTTTCGAGCACATGCGGATACAATTGACTCCCAAATGTTTCTGTGGTTTTTACGGCAAATTAAAGGGACCGTTCCTGAAATTCACTGTATGATTGAGGCGAAGCAAAAAGATGCGGCGCTTTTCCAACTTGCAGAGGATTTACAAGGAAGAGACGGAATTATGTGGATTGACCAATCGAGTTTTATGATCGAATAAAGAGTCGGCTGGGGGAGTTGGGCAAAGAAATAGGGATCGCAGTGAAAGATCATTCGACTGCAAATCCCTGTTATTTTTGCGCAAGTAAACCAATAATGGCAATGATAATAATGGCGGCCCAGATGAGAACCTTCCAAGGGGATTGGTATGAAATGCTTTTCTTCCTGTTGCTGGCCCAGTTTGCGGTACCTTTAATCGAATCTGAAAGCTCCTTTTTATTAAAATAGGGAATGGCTCCTAGCAAGAAGCCGCCAAGTAAGCCAAATAGATGGGCGGTAATATTAATGTTCGGCTGCAGGAAGGTCATAATCAAACTAACGACACAAAGGGTAAGGATAATTTGTGAATTCTGTTTGGAAAGCATATGTTTCCGGAACATAATAATCGCAAGGTAATAGCCAAACAGTCCAAAAATGGCTCCACTTGAGCCAACATGTGTGTAAGTGAGCGGCTCAAGCAGTAATGTTGCAACATTGGCAATGAATCCTGAGAGAAGATAAATAAATAAAAATCGCCCGCTGCCAAGAATGCGCTCAAGTGCTGGTCCAAAGAGTATGAGTGAAAAGCTGTTAAAAAGCGTGTGGGAGAACCCGCTATGCATAAAGGTCGGTGTAATCAGCCGCCAATATTCCCCTTCCATAATGTAAAGATTTACTCCAGAAAGATGTTCAAAGAACCAATTGTTTGGGAAGATTGGTAAACTAGTTAACAGATATATTCCTAAATGAATGGTAACAATAATAGAAACAATTGGGTAAAGGCGGATAAAATCGCGAAAGCTTTCCGTTCTTGTAAACATCACTTACACCTCCTGAGTTCATACTATTTATTGACGAATTTCCATTCTTGTACACTATTACTTATGCTAATCATATAACAAATAGAAGGAAGATGAAGAATGATTAAAGGGATTGGAATCGATATAATTGAACTTTCTAGGATTCAGACTATCCTTATGCGGCAAAAGAAGTTTGTCGACCGCGTGTTAACCCCAAAAGAACAGCAGAAATTTGCGGAGTTATCGGAAGTAAGGAAAGTAGAATTTTTAGCAGGACGATTTGCCGCAAAAGAAGCCTTTTCAAAAGCAAACGGAACGGGGATTGGTGAGGAATTATCCTTTCAAGATATTGAAATTGACAATGACAGCTCAGGAAAACCATATATTGCAAAGCCTGAAGTCCTGGCCCATCTATCCATTTCACATAGTAAAGAATATGTCGTAGCGCAAGTAACAATTGAAGAAGAGTAGGGACATTAATTTTTCGTGAAAATAAAATAGCTCGGCAACTTCCTTATCATAAACCCAAAGGTTGTCTCATATATTCATAGGGAAACAGGAGAGACAAGGTCAGCCATGGTCATTTTGGATAAGCAAACTCCAGTGCCTGACCCCTGCCTTTCTCTTCTCCATAATCATATGAAATGAGACAAGAAGGGGTTGAAGGAATGAGGAAAAAGTTGTTGCTGCTAATTACGGGGCTAATGGTCATTTTTGTACTAGCTGCCTGTGGCTCTAAATCACAAGGTGATGTAGTCAAAGAGCTAACTGGGAAACTGGATGACTTAAGTGGCTACAAAGTAAATGCAAAAATGACATTGAAAATGGGTTCAGATTCACAAGTTTATAAAGTGGAAATTTGGCACAAGGATCCTACCTTTTATCGAGTGAATTTGAAAAATGCCCAAAAGGACCAAAGTCAGATGATACTAAGGAATAATCAAGGCGTATTTGTTCTGACACCTGCACTGAATAAGAGCTTCCGTTTCCAAAGCGATTGGCCGCAAAACAGCAGCCAAGCCTACTTGTATGAATCACTGATTAAGGACATTGTTGCCGATAAAAGCGCAAAATTCACTACCACAAAACAATATTATGTATTTGAAACGAAAACCCGTTATCAAAATAATACAATGCTGCCTTTCCAAGAGATTAAACTAAATAAAAGTGACTTATCTCCTGCGGTGGTAAAAGTAATGGATCCGGATCGAAATGCCCTTGTAACGGTAGAGTTTTCTAAAGTGAAATTTAATGCGAGCTTTGACAAGGACGATTTTGATATGAAGAAGAATATGACACGTGCACAGCTCAATTTGCCAGCCATGGCGGACGGCGGCGATGATGCCTTTACAGTTATGTATCCAACCGTGGAATTAAAAGGAACGAAATTAATTGAGGAAAAAGATGTATCGCTTGAAGATGGGAAAAGAGTAGTCCTTACCTACGATGGTAAAAAATCATTTACTCTTGTTCAGGAAAAAGTTACGGCCAAAGCGGCTTCCGCCAATCCAACCTATGTTGAAGGAGATATAGTCGACTTAGGGATGACGATTGGGGCTGTTTCGGACCACTCGATCTCATGGTCGCATAATGGTGTAGATTACATGATTGCTTCAAAGAACTTAACGAAAGAAGAGTTAATTGAGGTGGCTGCATCTGTCCAAGGTGAAGCCGTAAAATAAATCATTTAGCTAGCAGGCTCATATTGGGCCTGTTTTTTTGATGTCTAGCTCCAGCGCCAGGGCGCTTGCACTTTTCTTATTTGTTTGTACTTCACAACAGTAGTATGATAATTTTGTGATAATAAGGAAATAATTAATTAAGCTATTAGGAAGTGGGAACATGGAAGAACAAGGTTTTTTCTATCGTGATACATGGGCTGAAGTCGATTTAGATTGTATATCTGCCAATGTTACCTCCATTAAGAAACAATTGCCTCAACAAGTAAAGGTGATTGCGGTTGTGAAAGCTAATGCATACGGGCATGGTGATGTTCAGGTGGCAAAAACAGCACTAGAAGCAGGGGCTGCCTATCTTGCTGTTGCATTTATGGATGAGGCAATCGCTCTAAGGAATAAAGGAATAACAGCGCCTATCCTCGTTTTGGGGGCATCTCGTCCTGAAGATATCCAAGTGGCAGCAAAATTTGATATCACCCTTACTGTTTTTCAGAAGGAATGGCTAGAAAAGGCATTGAAATATGTAAAGACGGAAGATCGAATTTCATTTCATATCAAAGTAGATACAGGCATGGGGAGAATAGGCGTGCGGAGTGTATCGGAATTAACTGCCGTCGAACAAATGATTTCTGAACATAGCCCATTTCATCTAGAAGGGATTTTTACTCATTTTGCGACGGCGGATGAACTAGATGAAACTTATATGTACCAGCAATTAGCTTTATTCGAAAGTATGGTTTCCGCACTCAAACAAAAACCAAAATATGTTCATTCTAGCAATAGTGCAGCAACTTTGCGCTTTCCAAAGACATATTTTAATGCAGTCCGGGTTGGGATTGCGATGTATGGATTAACCCCTTCGTTGGAGATGGAAGATAAAATTCCCTTCCAGCTAAAGGAGGCTTTTTCCCTTCGAACTCGACTTGTTCATGTTAAGAAAATGCCAAAGGGTGAAAAATTGAGTTACGGGGCAACCTATGAAACTGATGATGAAGAGTGGATTGGGACAATCCCAATTGGGTATGCGGACGGCTGGATACGCAAACTGCAAGGGCAAGAAGTGCTTGTAGAAGGGAAGAGGACACCAATTGTCGGTAGAATTTGTATGGATCAATGTATGATCCGCCTGCCATATCATGTTCCCATTGGGACACCTGTCACATTAATAGGCGCTCAGGAGAACCAGTTTATTTCAATCAATGAAATTGCTAAAAAACTAGATACCATTAATTATGAGGTCCCCTGTATCATTGCCAGCCGGGTTCCGCGTCTTTATAAAAAGGGAGGGAAAGTTGTCGATTTAAAAAATTATCTTCTCGAAAATTAAAGGCCTAAATAAAGTTTTTACATCATATTTATGATATTGCGGTGATTTGTGCATAAAAGGGTCTTTTATTGGATTATAATACAGTAGTATTATAATTAGTCTATGCAATAGGTTCGATTAATGTTATTATTAAATATGGTACAGATAATAAATGAAACTCACTGTGTGAAACAGGCCAAAAAGGCGATTCATCATGTGTAGTGGCGTTTATGCATCAGAAGGAATTCTGGTTAGATAAAAATGGTGTGTAGTGATGGTGGAGGTGTATGTTTGTGTCTGAATCCGGCGCAACTACGGAAATCTTAGTGAAGTTACCGCAACATCTTTTAACTGAATTAGATGGTTTTGTGAAACAAGAGAATGTAAACCGCAGCGAGTTTATCTACCAGGCAACAAAAATGTATTTACGCGAACGTAAAAAGAGACAAATTCGCGAGTCGATGAGACGTGGATACATGGAAATGGCCAAGATTAATCTAGGGATTGCATCAGAAGCATTTTTAGCAGAATATGAGGCAGAACACACAGTTGAACGTCTTGTAAGCGGAGGATAATCCTTTGATAGTCAAACGTGGTGACGTTTATTTCGCGGACCTATCCCCAGTTGTTGGTTCTGAACAAGGCGGCGTCCGACCTGTACTTGTCATCCAAAACGACATCGGGAATCGGTTTAGTCCCACAGTGATTGTTGCAGCGATTACAGCTCAAATTCAAAAAGCCAAGCTTCCTACTCATGTAGAAATTGATGCGAAGCGCTACGGATTTGAACGAGATTCGGTCATTCTGTTAGAGCAAATTCGCACAATTGATAAGCAGCGGTTAACCGATAAAATCACCCATCTCGATGACGAAATGATGGAGAAAGTGGATGAAGCCTTGCAGGTAAGCCTGGGTCTCATCGAATTTTAATT
Organism: Bacillus sp. AFS073361; assembly: GCF_002567005.1. Taxonomy (GTDB): domain Bacteria; phylum Bacillota; class Bacilli; order Bacillales; family Cytobacillaceae; genus Neobacillus. The sequence goes on along the minus strand of NZ_NUZU01000219.1, from coordinate 22,304 downwards.
TAAAGCACGCTCTTTTTAGAAAGAGCGTTTTTTCATACATATCCTGTCCTCATTCTTAAATTTGCTAAGGCAAGCATGACGCTTGCCTATTTTTTTTGAAAAAAATGTGCGGATGGCCGTTTAATGAAACGGAAAGTTTATTCTGCTACAATAGAATAAAAGGAATGGAGGGCAAGTTTTGTGAATGATACAATCGTAAAAGATGATCAGTTGTTAAAGAAAATTGCTGCTGAGTTAGCAGTATCTTTTAAACAAGTAAAAAGTGTTATTTCATTATTAGATGAAGGCAATACAGTTCCTTTTATAGCTCGCTATCGTAAAGAAATGACAGGAGCACTTGATGAAGTCCAAATTAGAAATATTTTAGACCGCTGGCAATATGTCCAAAACCTCGAGCAAAGAAAAGAAGAGGTTATCCGCATTATTTCAGAGCAAGGAAAATTAACTGACGAACTAAGCGCTGCCATCACTAAGGCTGAGAAGCTTCAAGAGGTTGAAGATTTATACAGACCTTATAAACAAAAAAGACGGACTAAAGCAACAATTGCAAAGGAAAAAGGGCTTGAACCATTGGCTGAATGGCTGCTGACATGCTCAAAAGAATCGATTGAGGAAAAAGCAAAACAATTCTTATCAGAGGAAAAAGAAGTTTCTACTGTGGAAGATGCCATTTCAGGAGCGAAAGATATTATTGCTGAACGGGTTTCGGATGATGCTGAAAGCCGTAAATGGATTCGTAAGGAAACGTTTAAGTCTGGTTCTGTTGTATCGGTAGTGAAAGATGCGGAAAAAGACGAGAAAAACGTCTATGAAATGTACTATGAATATGAGGAACCAATTAATAAAATTGTCCCACACCGGACTCTCGCCCTAAACCGCGGGGAAAAGGAAGATATTTTGCGAGTATCGTTAAAGATGAATGCCGATTTAATTCTAACATATTTGTCGAGAAAGTGGATTCGTGCCCAGCACTCACCGGCAGCACCTGTTGTACTAGAGGCACTGGAAGATAGTTACAAACGACTGATTCAACCTTCGATTGAGCGCGAAATTAGGAATGAATTAACGGATAAAGGTGAAGAGCAAGCCATACATATATTCTCTGAAAATCTTCGGAACTTACTATTGCAGCCGCCGTTAAAAGGTAAAGTGGTTATTGGAGTTGATCCTGCTTATCGGACGGGCTGTAAACTCGCAGTGGTGGATGAAACAGGCAAAGTTTTGAAAATTGATGTGATCTATCCACATCCACCTGTTTCAAAAACAAAAGAAGCCCGCGAAAAATTTATTAACATCCTCCGTGACTATAAAGTAGAAATGGCTGCGATCGGAAATGGGACCGCTTCAAGGGAAACAGAACAGTTTGTTGCCGATATTTTAAAAGAAATGGATGAGGAGATTTTCTACTTAATTGTCAATGAAGCGGGAGCAAGTGTATACTCTGCATCTGAACTAGCTAGAGAAGAGTTTCCGAATCTGCAGGTAGAAGAAAGAAGTGCGGCATCCATTGCTCGTCGTTTGCAGGATCCATTAGCAGAATTAGTGAAAATCGATCCGAAATCTGTTGGCGTTGGTCAATACCAGCACGATGTTTCCCAGAAACGATTATCAGAATCGTTACACTTTGTGGTCGAAACGGCAGTTAACCAGGTCGGTGTGAATGTTAATACCGCCTCTCCATCACTTTTACAATATGTAGCTGGACTGAACAAAACAGCCGCAAATAATATTGTTAAAAAGCGAGAAGAGGAAGGGAAATTTACGAGTAGGGTTCAATTAAAGAAAGTTCCGCGTCTTGGGGCGAAAACCTATGAGCAGGCGATTGGCTTCTTGCGTGTATTGGATGGAAAACAGCCGCTTGATCGGACAGGGATTCATCCGGAAAATTATGATGAAGTAAAGAAACTATTAGCGAGTCTTGGATTTACAACCGATGACCTTGGTTCGGAAGAGCTGAAAACAGCCCTAAATGGTCTCGATTTAACATCTGTTTCAGAGGAACTTGCTATTGGTCAATTGACCCTAAAAGACATTATTGATGCTTTGGTAAGACCGGAACGTGACCCACGTGATGAATTACCTCGCCCTCTATTGAAAAAAGATGTTTTAAAACTTGAGGACCTTAGCGCTGGAATGGAATTGCAAGGTACAGTTCGGAATGTGGTTGATTTCGGTGCGTTTGTCGATATCGGTGTGAAGCAGGATGGGCTTGTTCATATTTCTAAACTTAGCAATCGTTTTGTAAAGCATCCTTTGGACATTGTATCAGTAGGGGATGTTGTCACCGTATGGGTAGATTCGGTTGATATGAAAAAAGGCCGGGTTGCGTTAACGATGCTGGCGCCATCGAAATAGTAGTGGGTACCAGGTTTATTGCTGACCAAAGAGGATTATCATGGCTGATAGAAGACCATCTCGCCTAGCGATTTGGTCTTTGATTTTAGTAGCGGTGAAAATACTTTTTTTATTTTCCAAACACAGTGAAATCAACATTTAGTTTTGACAGAGCAAAAAACAAAAAAGCGCAAAACCAATTGCTGCTCTGCACTTTAAATCTTTCTCCATATCTTAAGAGAAGTGTTTTTTTCTGTAAAAGAACCAGCACTGGTTTAGCATCTTGATCTGATAGCGATCCTTCTCATAGAAAGCTCTTTTCATTTGGTTTTGCAACCAAGTTGGCATAATAAAACCTCCCGAAAAGTACTAAAGGTATATACAATATATGCTATAATAGGTTGTCATGTTCGCATAGAAAGAGAGGGACCCAAAATGGAACAACAACAACTACAATTACTGGTTGAAAAGATATCTGTTGAGTCATTTGGGAAGCTGTTTTTGCATCAGGCATTCTTCAATCCAAGATTAAGATCAACGGGCGGCAGATACCTTCTTAGCACACATAATATTGAAATCAATAGAAAGTACTACGACCAGCTTGGCGAAAAAGAACTGGTAGGGATTATTAAACATGAACTTTGTCATTATCACCTTCACCTGGAAGGGAAGGGGTATCAGCATAAGGACCAAGACTTTAAGCAATTATTAAAAATGGTTGGTGCACCGCGATTTTGTGCACAACTTCCAGATATGAAAGTAACACGAAAATCTAATAAGATCCTTCTGTATCAATGTACGAAATGTCAGCAATTATACAGACGGAAAAGAAGCATTGATACTAGTAGATATGTGTGTGGAAAGTGCAAAGGGAAATTGATGAAAGTAAAAGAAATAACCTTAGGGTAAAGTAGAAATACGAAAAAAATTTCTTCATAATTTTGTTGACTTTCTATTGTATCGTCATTATAATGTAAAGAGTCGATAAGGTAATCGCCTTATTGAAAGAGATTATTCCGCAGTAGCTCAGTGGTAGAGCTATCGGCTGTTAACCGATCGGTCGTAGGTTCGAGTCCTACCTGCGGAGCCATATGGGGAAGTACTCAAGAGGCTGAAGAGGCGCCCCTGCTAAGGGTGTAGGTCGGGTGACCGGCGCGAGGGTTCAAATCCCTCCTTCTCCGCCATAGGAATTTTAGGCCCCTTGGTCAAGCGGTTAAGACACCTCCCTTTCACGGAGGTAACACGGGTTCGAGTCCCGTAGGGGTCATTTGGGACGGGGAGTGACTATGATTCATTTCCTGTTTCTTATTCTTAATGAAATGATTATTGGGCTATAGCCAAGCGGTAAGGCATCGCACTTTGACTGCGACATGCGTTGGTTCAAATCCAGCTAGCCCAGCCATCTTTTTTTAAAAAAAATCAATAAATATCCATGCGGGTGTGGCGGAATTGGCAGACGCACCAGACTTAGGATCTGGCGCCGCAAGGCGTGGGGGTTCGACTCCCTTCACCCGCACCAAATGTTTTGCTTGAATTTGATTAATTGATGTGATAAGATTAATTTTGTCGCTAATTATCATGCGGTCGTGGCGGAATGGCAGACGCGCTAGGTTGAGGGCCTAGTGGGGGCAACCCCGTGGAGGTTCAAGTCCTCTCGGCCGCACCAAATACATACGTATCAAGGCATTCTTCGAAAAGAAGGGTGCCTTTTTTGTGTTTTCTTCATTAGATTTTTTCCGTCAAAATCTTGTGCGATTGTCTAGTGGGAGGCAGTTATGAGATTAGGCGAATTAACATCTGAACAACGAGAAAAAATTAACAAAGTAACAAAAATTGATGATGAACGAGCTATCAAAGAATTCATCAAAAGTAGACGAATAAAAAATGTTCGTGAAACAACAATCAAGTATTATGAGGATGCTTTTCATGTCTTGAAAAGGGATTTGAAGTTATTGGAAATCAATAAGCAGTTAGTCGAACTTTCGGAAAAAGACATTAAAAACAATTTTGTATTGGCAAAAGAAATTGAAAGTGACAACCATTAACAGCAAACTTCGTGGAATCAGACCTTTTTACTCTTTTTTGGAAGAAAAGAAGTGGATTAAGAAAAATCCGACTTCAAATGTAAAATTGCTCCGAGATCGTAAGAAGATTAGGGAAACGCTTGAAGATGTTGAAATAAGGAAAATTTCCGAGCATTTTAAAAAGCAAAATACGTTTGCAGCTTTTCGTGATTCGGTTATTTTCCAGTTACTACTTGATACAGGGATTAGAATTAATGAATGCCTTAGTATTCAGCTTCAAGACATTGATGGTAAAAGACTTGTTATAACTGAATCAAAAAACTTACAACAAAGAATGGTCTATTTGTCAAAAGGTATGCAAGAAAAGTTAGATGTATATTTAGACGTTCGAAAAGGGGTCAATAACCCTTGTCTGTTTATAAATCAAGATGGAGGGAGGTTAAGTAAGAACACGTTTCAAGAAAGGCTCAGAATGGCTGCTAGAGCTTGTGGAATTAAAAAACAGGTATAGTCCTCATGTTTGTAGAAGAACGTACGCTAAGAAGGCAATATTGAAGGGTATGGACCCATTTTCATTAGCAGTCTTACTTGGACATTCAACTTTGGAAGTAACAAAACGATATGTTCAAATATGGGGAGCTGATTTGGAGAAGCAAGCATCCAAAAAAGAGGATTTTTCAGAATTTTTCTAAAATATTTACGAATGTGTGTTCGGTATATTAAAATTATAAAAGAGGGGAGGATTCGCGGTCCAAAACCCCTCAATACCAAACACAGAAGATTGACCTCTGCTATAAAAATTTTAGCATGTCTTCTTTTGTTATGTCAAAAGGAGAAGAGTAATGAAGTTAATATCTATTCTAAGTGGCAAAGGCTTTGTGATGTATAACAAAGAACTGGCTCATTCTGTGTCAGTAAACGGATCAATTATTTTTGGTCAGTTGTGTTCAAGTTATGAAAGTTTCGGAAGTAAGGGTATGTTAAAGATAAGAGACAACAAGGAATATTTCTTTTTAACAAGTGAAACATTAGAAGAAGAAACTGCTCTTACATACAAGCAACAAATGAAAGCAGTTAAAGAATTAGAAAATGCTGGGTACATTGAAACCAAGATTATGGGAGTTCCTTCAAAGAAATACTTTCACATTACAGATAAAATCGTTAATGAGTTACTTCCTAGCTCCGACAAAAAGTCAGACCTGAATGAACCAGAAAACCCTGCTCTAATGCAAGCAGAGAGTTATCCCAGCTTTGACAAAAGGGAAGAGCTAGAGAACCAGGAATTACAAAAGGAATCCTCTAGCCTTGACGAAAGGGAAAACCTAGCGTTGTCCAAAGGTGACGGCAAGGATTTCCAAAAGGGTTCGAGTATTAAAAAGAAAAATAAAAAAGAAAAAATTAAAGAAATAAATAAAGATAATTTTGTTAACAACGTTGTTAACAATGAATCCATTGATTATAAGAAAATATTTTTAAAGAAACAAGATGAAGAGAGAACACAAGAAGTCTGGAAAGCAATTAACGAGCTTACAAACGAATATCGACTAAGAGGACTTAGTAAAGCAGTTGCAATGAGAGTAGTTAAAGAAGCATTAGAGAAAGAAAAAGAAGTTGAAAATTTTGGTGGTTACTTACGCTCTTGCTTAGAGACAACATTGCACCGAGTGAATATCAAGCTTGGAAAAGAGCAGCCACGAATTTATGATAACTTTACTAATGAGCCAGGAAAAGTTCCGTTCTATAATTGGTTGGATGAAGTCGAAGAGAAACCAGATGAACCAGATTATAGTTGGTACTATGAATATAAAGAGGAACAAGGGAGATAAATCAGTATAGCTCTCAGAAGCCCTAGATTGACCTGTGTTAAACGGAAAAAGGGAGATAATAATTTTATATTATCTCTCCCTATTTTTTCATATATGTACCACCATTCTTAACCTTTATCCAATTCTCACTTCTTCTTATTGCATACCACATTGAATTGTTTGGAGTTTTTTTATAAGTGTCGAATTTAGCTTTGTGAAAATGTGAAGTCTTAAAAATATCCACTAATTCTTGTATTGTGAAGCACTTCCCCGATTCAACACCTCTTTCAAAATCTATAATGAACTTAAGTGTCTGCTCATTTAGCTTAAATTCCTCTTGCATAATATCCCTCCTGAATCCTTCTAATAAAACTATTTTACCACTTTTTTCAGACATTTCTTTACGTTCGTTATAACGTCCCTATAATAGGATCGTATGAGGCGATGAATAAATAATACTTTGTGGGATAAATTCCCACCAATTACTTTTATTATTTGGTTTACACATTAGGATTCAGACGATAAAAGAACAAGGTAGGAAAAAGTAAACAAAATTTACGGAGGTCATTCAAATGAAACAAAATCAAATCAGCGGTTTAAAAAAGCGTTTATCATTTCTTTTTGGCAATTATAGAGAACTAAATATAATTGGTGAAACAGAGGAAGATTTTGAAAGGAGATAGATTCAATTAAGTGTAAATTGTTTGAACTAACTGGCGATTACAAATACGCTTCCGTTTATGAAAAAGTGAAAAAGTATCGAAGACCATATTGGGATTTACGTGATTACGGAGCAATTTCTCTTTCTGAATTATACAAATGCAAGTTAGCTAAAATTGAAATCATTAAACGCCTACACAAGCAAAATGGTGTAGCCAATAGCACTGTAAATATGGAGAATAATCATGGTTATTATGTGGCTAAAGAAGAGATTGAAGCATATATAAAAAACCGAAGAAATAAAATGAAGCAACTTAATCGAAGAATACGACATTTTGATATGCTTAAGCATGAGATGTGGGGTTATGTGTTTTATTTTAACACCAAAAATCGAATGGAAGAGGTTCGTGAGCTAAGTACTGGTCTCTTCTTGCCTGTGCAGCTTCCCTTTCTTCCATTTCACGTTTAGCTCTGCCCATCTGAAATCCTCCCTATTTTTTGTTTATTCTGATTATATTCCATTATAAAATAAAATTCTCATTTTATTATAAAATCGGCGCTTCTGGTGAGTCCTACGTTGCATCGAAATTTAACTTTATGTGGTATATATTAACTCATTTCAACTGAGGGGCGTGTAGGAATTCTAGAAATATGATTGACTAGCGAGGCGATAGCCGAAGCTAGACGTGACAGGAACGAAGGTATGTGAGCGATTAAGGCGAAGCCTTGCGAACATAACGGAGTCTCCAGTTACGTATCTATTGACTGTTACAAATTTGTAAATGAGCAGTTAAGGTACAAAAATTCCAGTATTCTTAATACTAGAAATTCAAGAAAAAAAGTACCAACTGAAATTTCAATAAAGTATGTCAGGTTGATTTACAAATTTCACAAAGCAGATACAAATGTATTGTGATAGAAATAAACAAATCAATCGGAGGAAACAAACTTATGACATACTTATCTGAACGATTCAATCAACAAGATTTTAAGAACATGGAACCCGGTTACAACTACGGATTTTGGTCAGAACCTGACAGTGGAAAAACAACGATGATAGAAAAACATCTTATTCCATTGGCAGAAGGAGAAAACAAGTCAATATTATTCCTTTATCCAAGGTCAGCAATTGGAGATCAACTTGAGAAAAAATTTGTGTCTCATGTAATCGATTATCGTACTTATCAATCTTTGGAAGAAGACTTAAGCAATGGACTTATTATGAATCATTATGACTACATTGTTTGTGATGAGGCTCATTACTTTGTTGAGGATGCTGACTTCAATGAAAATACTGACCTATCTTTTGAATACATTAACAATGAACGTAACTCAGTAAAGATACTTCTTTCTGGAACTCCAGAACCTTTGCAGTATGTCGAGTTTGAAAAGCCTGTCATTTATATGTCTGCTGTCAATTATGCAAATCACAATGTCGAAGTCGTATTCTTGACTCGTTCAACGAAGATGATCGAAAATCAGATTCGAAAAGAATTACAAGAAGGTCAACAGACTTTAGTCTTTTCATCATCAGCAACCCAAGCATATGAAATGTCGAGGAGTTTCTTAGAACATAATCCCTTCTTTCTTAGTAGTAAAGGAAATCAAACGTTTAAAGATAAAAACGATGAAGATATTAGAGAGAAAATCATAAAAGAAGAAAGAACTGAACGTTCAATTGGCTTCATGACTGCTGCCATGAATACAGGAATCAACTTCAACGAGGATGTTAAAAATGTTGTCATTCTTGGCTCTCCATCTTCTGTTGATATTCGTCAATCTGTTGCTCGTGTTCGTAAAGGTGAAAAGAATAGAAAAGTACGATTATATATTCAAGTTCCATTTGGACAGGCTATCCGAACAAAAGTTGAATCTATAAAACGCGATTTAGAATTCACGGACATTGGAATTTATGAATGGCAGAAGCGGTACGGAAAACGAAAAGTTCCAAGTTTTGTATGGCATGAAACAGACAAGAACAATAAAGATATAGCTCATATCAAGATTAATAAATTAAAATTAGCAAAATTAAAGTCTGATATGGCAGATTTTGCAACCATGTCTTGTGATACTGTTGGAACTTACAAGCGTATGGTTGAGAAGTTCTATCCATCAACTGCTATTCATTGGTTAAAATCGTCCTCTGAAAATATTGATGATTTCTTAGAAGAAAACGAGGGAAAGTTCTTAGTTAAGCATGAACAAGAGGCTGTTAAAGAAATGTTCAAAAAAGCTGGAATTACAAACGGCAAAAAAACAGTAGGACCGAAAGTAATCAAAGATTTTTTGTATCAGAAGAATAATTATTCTTTGGTACTAGATAAGAAAACAATTGCTGGGAAGAAGCAATAAGTATGGCAGTTCAATAGAATCTAAGTCATCGAAAGGTGGCTTATTTTTATTTGAATGTCTAAAAGTATTAACTTTTGGATAACTAAAAAATCACTTTAAAAGATTAACTGTTACTTTTCATTTGTTTTGTCGTATTTTTCATCGAAAATGACGCATAAAAGGGGGAGCACAAACATTATGTGGGAATTTTGTATACTAAGAAGATTTTCAAACTAAAAAAGCCGCTTCCTCCAATTTTTAAGGAATGAAGCGACCCCCTTGAGTTGGACTAATAATCCAGCTTAGGGGGTTTTTTATATTGTTTATTGTTTTTAGCTAGACCTTGAGAATGAATAATCAATAATATCATCAGAAAATATTTAAATCCCATTCTCTTGCTATATGCTTTAATAACTTCTTCCCTGCTATGCTATTTCCACATTCATCTATTGCCGGACTATAAATTCCAATACCGCAACCATCTGGAAATGGAGATTTCTTTGTACTGGCATGTGCCGGAACAGCTGCCATGATTCCTCCTGAAACTCCGCTTTTTGCTGGCAGACCGACATAAGCTGCAAATTTACCAGAAGCGTTATACATTCCGCAAGTAACCATCAATGCTTTCGTTAACTTAGCCACTTCTTTTGGGAAGATCTGTTCCATTTGAATTGGATGAAATCCGTCGTAGGCAAGAACTAAACCAATCATGGCAATATCTTGTGTATTTACCTCAATAGAACACTGCTTTAAATATACTTCTAGAGCCTCTTCAACAGTAGATTCTAGAAATCCAGTTTCTTTTAAGTAATAAGCCAAGGCTCTATTTCGATGGGCAGTGTGCCATTCTGACTGAAAAACTTCTTCATTGATCAACGGACGTTTTCCCACCATTTTTTCAAATAAATTTAGGAATGACCGTATCTTTTCTGATGTTGATCTTCCTCCTAGTAAAGAAGCCACTGTGAGGGCACCCGCATTTATCATAGGATTAAATGGTCTTCCCGGCTTATTCATTTCTAAACGGATAATCGAATTAAAAGCATCTCCAGTAGGTTCTACATCTACCCTATCCAGAACATATGGAGTACCAAAATCTAAACAGGCAGCTATAAAGCTAATAACCTTTGATATGCTCTGTAAAGTAAAATAGGTTTCACAATCTCCAGATTTTAATATCTTTCCATCAGGACATGCCATCACAACACCTAATTGTGATGGATTTACCTTTTCCAGGGCAGGAATATAGGAAGCACATCGCCCTTCCGTTGTATATGAGCGATAGTGCTCTACCCATTTATCTAAATAGATGTTATCCCCTAGTTTTCCGTGAAGTCTATTTTGGTCATACCGGATTATCTCTTTTGCTACAGCCATTCCGATCTTTCCTTTCTGCAGAAGCACAAAATAAATAATTCTATCATAAACTATTACTATTATACGCGAGCTGCTTTTCGGGGCTGCTTCACACTTTCAGGGATTAAAGACTCATAGGTTTCCCCTTCTAAGCGTTCTTTCCATTCTGATCTCGCCTTTTCGATGATATCTTGATTTTCCATAGCTTCAATTGCAGTGCAAGCGATCACTTTTCCCGCTTGAAGCATGCCTTTGTGGGCGATAGGCATAGCACCTTGCGATACCACTTGCCAGGTATGCAGTGGAGTTCCTAGCGCAAAACATGTTGTCATACATTGCATCGTGGGAACAATCCAACTTACATCACCAACATCAGTGGATCCTGATAATGCAACCTCATTTCCAAGAGGCGGGATTACGTCTGCAATGGCTTTATCTTTCAATTTCTTAACTATTTGTCTATCCAATCCTCTAAAATCAGCATCAAGATCTTCTTGAGAAAGAGTAGCTTGAATTTTTCTAGCGAACCGTTGATCAAATTCGTCATAAAAAGGAACACCGACTTCGGTTAAATGTTTGTACATCATTTCGGCCAATGTTGTATTCGGTATTAAATTAGAAGCAGTGCCTTCAAACTCCACTTCCATCGTTGTTCCAGTCATCAACGCAGCACCTTTCGCAATATTATAGACACGTTCATATAATTCTTTTACCTGCTGCTTTTTCGGTGCGCGGATTAAATAAACAACTTCTGCATGAGCTTGTACAACATTTGGTGAAATCCCGCCAGTATCCGTAATCGCATAATGCACTCTTGCCTCCGGAACCATATGCTCTCTTAAATAATTAACACCGACATTCATCAATTCCACCGCATCTAGTGCACTGCGGCCTAAGTGAGGGGCAGCAGCGGCATGCGCACTCTTCCCATTAAATTTGAAAGTCGCAGAGTAGTTTGCGAGAGTGTTAACGTTCCAAATAGTAGGGATTGTTAATGGATGCCAGGAAAGCGCCAGGTCGACATCATCAAATAATCCGGCCCGAGCCATAAATGCCTTTCCAGACCCCGCTTCTTCAGCCGGACAACCATAAAAACGTACCGTCCCTTGCAAACCTGTTTGCTTCATATAATCTTTAATGGCAACTGCAGCAGCAAATGCACCTGATCCCAGCAAGTTGTGGCCGCACCCATGGCCATTTCCGCCCGCAACAACCGGATTATGGTCAGCAAGGCCCTTTTTCTGGCTTAAGCCTGTTAAAGCATCGAATTCTCCTAGAATAGCTACGATTGGTTTACCATTTCCATAGCTTCCAATAAACCCTGTTTGTATTCCGGCAACCCCTCTATCAACTTGAAACCCTTCATCTTCCAATGCTTTACATAAATATTCCGATGATTGATGTTCTTCGAAGTAGATTTCCGGGCAGGCCCAAATTTTATCACTTAGCTCAATAATCTTGTCTCTCTTTTGCTCAATTAGATCAGAAATAAGTTTTTGTAAATTCATTCAAAAGATCTCCCTCAAAGTTTTCTTGCAATGACGACTTTTTTTCTTATGCATCTAATGCAATGGCTTCTTGCTCGTTTTTTTTGAGAAGGTCCACTTTTTTATCACTTAAGGTTAAAAGTGCTACAATACAGACAATTGCGAATCCAATTAACATCCAAAAAGCAGCATTAAATGAACCATTAAATGCATCAACGATAAATCCAATCGCCATTGGTGTGACAAAACCAGCCAATTGACCACCTGTATTTGCAATTCCCATAGCCGTTCCAGTGACAGAAGATGGCAACTGTTTAAGAACGATTGCCGGTAATAAAGTAATTACAAAAGCAATAAATAGATTAACAATCGCTTGATACGTAATAAATGATGTTACACTCGAAGCTGTAAACATTAAATACAGCAATATTCCTATACATGCACATGAAAAGCTTCCTACCAATCTTTCTCGTCCTTTAGGCAGTTTATCGATTATATAACCACCTAAATAAATCCCTACTAACATGGTCAATCCTGGAATTGTCTGAACCCAGCCAAGTGACATTAAATCAAGACCGCGATTTTTAACTAAATAGGTTGGGATCCATGCTGCAAGTCCCCAGTTAACTGCATAAATACAGAAATAAGCAATAATCAAATTCCAAATCATAGGTATTTTAAACAACGAACGGAATATTCCTTTTTGACTCAAAACAGCGGTATGATTTATTTTGTCTTCTGTATTGTCTGGAAGTTTAATAAAGTACCAGTAAAGAGCTGCAATAATAGCACCTACGGAACCTATTATGATAAACGTGGTGCGCCAGCCAATTGTCGTAAGCAGTGTTGCAGAGGCAATCGGGATAATAAGTGTGATAATCCCGCCTGATGACAGCATGATTGACATCGCTCGTCCACGTTCCGCTTTGGGAAACGTAAGCGATATGATTTTAGAACTGGCAGGCTGAAAGCCGCCTTCTCCGATACCAAATAGAAAACGGATAATCACCATAGATGCTAGAGACCAAGCTGCACCAGTCAATCCAGTAAAGATTGACCATGAAATAACTGCGGCAAGAAGAACCTTTCTAGGTCCAAATCGGTCTGCCAGCCATCCTCCAGGCATTTGCATAATCGCATATCCGGCAAAAAAACTGCTCAGTAAAAGTCCGGTAGTAGATGCACTCAAATGCAAATCCTTCGTAATGGACAATACAGCATAATTCATAATATAACGATCGACATTTCCTAAAGACCAACCCAGAAAAAGTAAAGCTAGAATCCAATTCCTTGTGCGTTTTGAAATCATATATCCAACTCCTCCTATTAAAAAAAATTTAATGTATAGATGTTGAAAGAGAAAAAAATTTTGAAAACACTTTAAAAACGCTTACATTTCAAAAAAGACTATTCATTATATCCATATAGTGTGTCTACACGATTTAACATTTCCATCTTTAAATGAAACGGAGTATTAATGGAACTTGCTAAACCCCATGGTTTCCTCCTTTATCATCAGAAGATAAGATAAACCTTTTCTATTTACGAACATTTAACGAACATTTAACGAAAATTTCGTTATATTTATTTTACGAAATATTTTGACTCCCTACAATAGTTTTTTTATTCCAGAACACAAAAAATAAGCATCCTTAATTGGAATGCTTATTTTAACCGGTAAATTTTAATTGGCCTTCCTCGATTGTGATGCAACTCTTCACCAATACACTCGGCTAAGCCTATCTCACATAATTCAGCTACAATTCGCTGAGCATTGCGTTCACCCATTTGAAGATTTGCAGCCAATTCCTTCGTTGTAAAATCACTCCAGCCCATTTTTTTGATCAAAGCGTCTATTTTCTTAAAAGCTTTTACACTGATGTTTCCCTTTTTTAATTTCTCCAAAAAATTTTTATCATCCGTTCGATAGGCATAAGTCAGTTCTTCCTCTTGTCCTGCTGATTCAATAATCGTTCCATCATCTTGAACAATCACAATCCCTTGCTCAGTGTTTTTCTTCGACTGTTGAAGTGCACGGTGAGCATTTATTTCTGCCAATAATACAGTTTTTCCGAAACCAATTCCTACGGAAACCGTTGTATTCGCTTCAAGGGCCAAGTATTGGACTTTTTCCTTTAATGTCTGGATCTCCCTTTCAATTGCCCCGCGAGAACTGAAAATGGTATAACGCCCATTTCCTTCCTCGAAAAGAGAGCCATCTATTTTCTCACAAAGCTGGATAAGTGTCTCCTTCATCCTAAGCTCTAAATACTGGATTTGATAGGTTTTCTCCATTTTCTCTTTAATTGATTCAAAATCTTTTACCTCGATTTTTTCAACCCCAATTTGTGTATCTTTATAGTAAGAAGTCTTTATCTTCTCGAAAAAAATCCTTATGGTTTGAAAAATTTCAATACGTGTCGGTGACATCAAATTCGCGGGAACACCAGCTTTATTTAAGGCCTCATTAACAGTCGGGTAACATGTCAAAGCACCATCAGTCTTTTTTTGTTCCCATAAATTATAATGGAATTTAAACAATTCTTGGGAATCAATCTCCACATCAAACGTTTTCACGTAAAGATCTTTTACCGTCTTCTTTAACTGTTGCACGCTTTCCCCTTCCGCTACATTTGTGGCGGGAATCATGTCGATGCTTATTCGGTCCAATAATCTCCCTTCGGAATAAACCAGTTCCATGAAACTTTTATAGGTACTTGATTCCGTGGAGAATATATAAACCGATTTTTCATCCGTAGATACTGTCTTTGCAGCCACCCTATAAGGGATATATCCTGAAAAAAGCCAGAAATCAACTTGATCATCGTGTTCTAATACAATTTTCTCTACTTCCTTTGCCTCTGTATAGGAGTATGGTATAAATTCCATTTCTTGTTCAATTTCATTAGCCACTTTGAGAATTCGCTTTACTGACGAACTTGGGCCAACTACGCCGATTCTATACATTCTCTTATTTCCTACTTTCTAGATTCTATATAAAAATATTTTAACTTCAGCTTATAATTAAATCCATTTTTTTGTAAGTTGGTTTAACCTTTCTATTTCTTCCTTCATTTATCGAAACCACACTTATCCAAAATAGGGAGCCTAATAAGCCTTATTCCATTTAATGGCCCAAATGTTTCCATTTTATGGAGGTATTTATATGTTACAAAACTCGTGGTTATAGATATATAGATTTTGAGTAATGATTTGAAACATTAAAAAGGTTATTTTTTAATCGTTCAAAATTAGCTCAAAAAAAAAAGATCTCAAAAACAATCGTTTTTGAGATTCATTACACAGAAAAAATGTCACCCTTCAACATGCTGAAAGGTCTTTTTACTTCGAGAGCTTAATAATTCAAGAAACACGCTTGATTTTTTTTTGGAAAATCTATACCCAAATATTATTTGAAATAATCATCTGTTAGGGCGTACAAAATTTACGTTTTCTTTGGATCCCGAAATAAAAATTATCTTAGTGGAGGTTCCTTTTCTATGGTTCTAAAGTGGTATCTTTAATAAACGATAAATTTTTCTCGTACGTAGCAACCTTTTTCTTCATAGGGAAATAGTATAAAACTGAGGCTGCGATAAGCCCAACAATCCAAGCAATATCGGCACCGTTCAAATATTTAGCTATTGGACCTACATATAAACTTGTATTCATAAATGGAAATTGCACAAGGACAGCGAAGACATACACCGCGATCGCACCCCAGTTGAATCGTCCATATTCCCCATTTGGATCGAATACTGCGTTAACATTATACTTCCCTTTCCTCACTAGATAGAAATCAACAATATTAATAGCTGACCAGGGGATCATGAAATACAATAAAACAAGCAAGAAATTGAAAAAGTTATCCAAGAAGTTACCTTGTCCCCAAATGCTAAGGAAAGTTCCAATTATAGGAAGGATCAGAATGAAAAGAATTCGGTTCCTGGCATTGATTTCCGACTTTGAAAAAGCACTCACTGTGGTCATAACTGACATAAAACCGCCATATAAACTTAAAGTATTAATGGCCAAAACACCAAGCACCGTAATAATATAAGTAATCGTTATTAACCCTGAACCTGATACACCTGCAAGATAGGAGACCATTTGTGCAGATTGTTTTGGAGCGATCACTGTGGCTAATGCTCCAATAATCATCAACCAGCTGGCCCCAAAAACTGACCCAAGATAGGTATATAGAAAAGTAGATCTTTGGGAAGTATTGGTTGGCAAATATCTGGAATAATCGGCTGCATATGGGCCATAGGTTAATTGCCAAGATGCCATAATGGACAAAACGAGCAAAAATGGCCCCCATGAAAACTCCTGAACGTGTGTGCTAACTGGAATTGGATGTTGTAGAAGACGAAAAGTTAAGTAAATAAATAGCAAAAAGAAGAGAATGGATATAATTCTTTCAAAACGATGGATAAAATCATAACCATATATAACCAGTATAACAGCTAAAACATTGACAATCACTACGCATATAGGATAAGGAAGATAGATTACCCCAGAAAGTGCCTCGGCCCCAAATACAGTTCCAGTCGAGAAAAATCCGACGTAAATCATGATGACTAGAACTAGAGGAAAAATGGCTCCGATGATTCCAAATTGTGCTCTACTTTGAATCATCTGCGGAATTCCTAATTTTGGCCCCTGTGCTGATTGTAATGCCATGAAAATTCCACCAATCGCATTACCTAGAATAATGGCAATTACGGCCTGCCATAGACTTAAACCTAATTTAATAGCAAGTGCTCCCGTTACCACTGTGGTTATATGCGAATTTGCTGAAAACCAAAGCGGAAACAAGCTTCGGACGTTCCCGTGACGTTCCGATTCCGGTATAAATTCAATACTTCGCTGTTCAATTTGCATCCAAATAACCCCCTTTTAAAGGATCTTAATTTCCATATTGTTGAATATGGGGAAACCGCTTTCATATTTTTTAAAATTAAAAGACTAAGAGGCATGTCAGAGTTAACCCGAGGATCAAACATAGCCTCGGGCAGTCATTAAAAACGTGCAAGTGTAAATGATGAAAAATTAATTTTCAAAAAGATGTCCTAACTGTGTCATTAAACGTTTCGTCCCTCAAGGCCAGCCAACTCTTCTTTTGTGGCAGCTGGAGCCTTCATTTCAAAGATTTCGTTGACAACAGTATAATCATAATACCCAAGGCGGGCAATTGGTTTAATTTTCAAGATATCTAGTTTTCCACTAGGTAGAATGATGTCATCCGCGATATGCACATGAGCTACTCGTCCTATCACAATATCGACTGTGGAAACCTCATTACCAGTTGGGATTCTGATTGTCTGAACATACTCACATTCAAATTGAACCGGTGACTCGGCAACACGGAACCCAGGAGCCTCAATGCAACTTTTCTTCGTTACACCCGCAGCCTCAAATTCATCAAAATCTGAAGCAGACGCCTTTGCAGAAATATTTACTGCTTCGCGTAAATCCCAAGTCGCCATGTTCCAAACAAACCAACCTGTTTCCTCTGCGTTTCGAACCGTATCCTTCCTTCCACCGTATACTGATTGATTTGCCGCAAACATGACCATAGGTGGATCCCAGGTAAGATTTTGATATTGGCTGTATGGTGCAAGGTTATCTATTCCATCTTTTGACTGGGTTGAAAGCCATCCGATAGGGCGTGGTATCGCACTACTTTTAAAGGGATCATATGGTAAACCGTGATGCTGACCTTTCTTTGGTGAATAATGCATAAATATTCCTCCTAGTAAATAAATTTAATTTTCTTATTAGTTATAATGGTAATGAAAAAAGAAAGGAATATCCATAGAGGATATTCCGAATTTTAGTACTATATATTTTTTTCTTCAATTATTTCTTATTCGTTTATTAAATAAACTAGATTATTTTAATATATCTGCACAATTTTTAGTTTTCCATACCCTTGGAGAGTTCCCGGTAACCATTTTAAAAACACGGCTGAAATAATTAGGATCCAAATAACCTACGGCTTCAGCCACTTCCGACACACTCATGGAAGTGGTTTTCAAATATTCTTTTGCTTTTTCCATCTTTTTTGCCTGAAGATACTCTGTAAAAGTACAACCTATTTGCTGTTTAAATAATGAACTAAAATACTGACTGCTTCTACCGACAATTGCTGAAACATCCTCCAATGTTATTGTCTGGCAGTAATACTGATCTATATAATTAACGGCTTTTTTAATTAACAGAGACCCAAATTGTAAATTTTCCTTTTCCACACGATCAAAAAGCAAAGAACAAAACTGGAGTATTTTTTGGATGATATCGTATAATACCTCTCCGTATAATACTTCGTGAAATACATCCTGATATTCTTGGTCATGATGGAACAAAAATTGTTTTTCCGCCATAAATCTACGAATATGGGCGAGGACATTGGTTAACTTGATTCGGACAAAATCGGAGTGAGGATAGCTGCCATCCTCATAGGGAAATCCGCCAAAAACCTGATAAAACCAGGCTTTAGTCATTTCTCGATTGCCTTCATTTATATAACGTGTTAATTCGTCACTTTCAGTTGGGGAAAGAAAATGTTCATACCGATCATGTAATTTTTTAGTCATTGAAGGGAAAACTTGGTTACCGCCAAAATAAAATCGGCGAAGCAATGCTTGCTTTGCTTCAAAATAAGATTTATAAAGAAGTTTCGGTGAAACATACTGATTTCCGATCCCAACAGAAAATGAAAGATTTCTTTCTTTCATCCGTTCACAAAATACCATCATGACCTGCCATAATGAATGAATGGGATCGTTGCTTTTTGGAAGATATTCCTCACTAACCAGAAGGACTATATGTTCATCAACTGACAAAACAAATGGACGATATTCCTGAAGTTCATCATGAATACACTGAATCAAGGTAATAGGTTCAAATTCTTTTTTATTTTGTTGATCTAAAGCCAAAACGGCCACAATACTAGGAACTTGATCATATCCCCAATTCTTAATTTGTTCACTCATAAATGACTCATTGAGAACGCGTCCAAATAACAGATCGTATGCCCACCCATGATATAACGAACTTTCCCCTTCATTTTTTGGAATATTCCTTTGGTTGCGTATAATTTGTTTAAATGCTTTCAACCATTCATCGGCAACATATGGTTTAACAAACAAAGCTTCTGCCTTTATTTTTACTGCTTGTTCGGCTGCCTGAAAGGTTTTATGACTTGTATGCATAATCGTTTGAATCCCCATATTCCTAACAGTCCGGAATAAATTTTCCCGCTGATTTGGTTGAAACATTTCAAGCTCCATGACAAAAATATCAGGCTTCCATTCTATCAATAATTCCATGCATTCCTCATCGCTACTTGTTTCTTTTAGTTCATCAATGGGTACTTGATTGGTTAATAGAAGCCATTTCATTCCTTTTCTTTCTAATTCATCCCGTTCGGCAAGTAATATTTTCATAATTTATCACCTGTTATTGTAAAATTTACATATAAGTTGGAATTCATCATTCATTTAATGGTTTTGAACAGGAACCTGACCTGTATAACCATTATACAGTTTTTTTATAACCCCTAATATTCAGCTATTTACAATTTCATTAAGCAACTCTACTGAATAAAACTTGTAACAAAACTCGTCCTTTTCTGAACACGACTATTCTAGTTCAAAAAAGCTGAGTTTTTATTATCTTTTATGTAACAAAACCCTGTTCATTATTCAATGTTCAATAACCTATTAATTTTCATCTTATGTTACAATAAAATCAGATTAAAAGTTTGAAAGAGTGATAATTGGTGTTAATTGGATATGCACGTGTGTCGACTGGGTTACAAAATTTAGATTTACAAATAGATGCGTTAACGCAACATGGTTGTGCGAAAATTTTTCACGATAAAATGAGTGGGACAAAAAAACAACGTCCTGGTTTAGAGGAAGCATTTCAGTATGCACGTGAAGGCGATACAATTGTTGTTTGGCGATTGGACCGACTAGGACGCAACATGCAAGATTTGATTCAAATTGTGAACAACTTAAATGAACGAGGTATTGGATTTCGTAGTCTGCAAGAAAACCTAACAATGGACAAAAGCAATGCAACTGGGCAATTGATGTTTCACTTGTTCGCTGCATTTGCTGAATTTGAACGTAATCTGATTGAGGAACGCTCGGCAGCAGGACGAGCAGCTGCAAAAGCGCGCGGGCGTCTAGGTGGGCGCCCGGAGAAGTATGGACCAAAAGATATTGAAATGATGAAAGCTTTAATTGAAAGTGGTACACCGATTAAAGATGTTGCAGAAAGATGGGGAGTGTCGCGAACAACTATTTATCGCTATTTAGAAGGAAATTAACGATTAAAAAGGAGAATCGTGATGGCACACGGGCTAGGTAGCTTAAACGAAAAAGAGAGACAGCAGGCGTGGTTACGATATAAGATTTTAAAACCTTATATAGAGGATGGTATACCACTTCGTTCTATTTCAAAGGACAGCAAGGTTTCTTTCCGTACTTTACAACGATGGTATGCTCGGTACAAAAAAGATGGACTCGTTGGACTTGCTCGAAAGCCCGTCATACGAAAACAAGCATCTTCAGAAGAAATTGTTAAACAGGTGGAACAGCTGTTACTACGTCATCCCCATGCAAGCATTAGCTTTATTTACCGAGAACTCCAAGCGATTGCAGAGAAACAAAGCCAAACTAATCCCAGTTATTCCACCGTTTATCGTATAGTTCGTAAAATTCCCGAGCGCCTAAAATATCTTTCTTCACACGGGACAAAAAAATATCGAGAAAAATATAATTCTTTATTGAGTATTTCAACGGATTACCCTAATGAAATCTGGCAAGCTGATCATACCCAACTAGATATTGGTTCTTGACGAGTTGGGTTACATCCCTCTTCATAAACAAGGAGCAGAACTCCTATTCCAAGTAATAAGTATGTGTTATGAAAGGAAAAGTTTAATCATTACAACAAACCTTCGGTTTGGAGAATGGAACCATGTATTTGGTGATCCGATTTTAACCGAGGCAGTTATAGATAGGTTAATCCATCACTCGCATCTAGTGGTCTTCAAAGGTCCAAGTAATCGAATGAAGGAATCATTATTACAGAGTTAAGATAAGATTATTGCCAAACGGGACATTTTTAGCTGCCAAATAACATTTGGCAGTTCCCCCGGGCTGGCGTTAATTATAAAAAAGAGGATTGGCAAGTGACACATTATTAATTGCCATTTACATCATTTTTTACTTGCCAAATACAGTAGAGGAAAGCAGAAGAAAAAACATGGTCATATCTCAAAGAAGATATGGCCTTCTTATTTTTTTGTCCTTTTCATGCACTCTACGTTGCATCGAGTAATACTGCTTACATAAAGTCATTTTTAATTTCCTCACAGGTTTAATCTCTAACAACCAATTATTTCCTAATTTTTGAAAGTTTTTATGTACGCCAACAAACGTTCTATTTATTATAAAAAAAGTGAGAGAGATATAAATAAAAACAAATGATGAATACTGATTCCGCAGTATCCCCATAAGCCCCATGTTTCCTCGTATGACTCCTTTTATCATTTGTTAAGTGTTTATATTAAACTCACTTAACTAATTAATACAGAACAAATAGAGGTGAGTATATGACGACTGGTGAAATGTTGATTTATACCCAGAAGTATAATGACATTCTTGCACTTCCAAAGAGAAAAAGAAGTCTAAAACTTGCAAACTTGATGACAGAATTAGAAGTCAATTTCAAAATTCCAATGATTAAATCAGACAGGTTTAATCAAGGAAATTTTTATTTAATGGTATTATACCGAATGATTTCAGATGAGAGAAAATTTTAGGAGATGAAATAAATGAAGAGGCACTATGATATTGCACAAGAAGAGTTATCATTTTACGGAAATGAAGGGACAAGCCTTCAAAACATTTTAGCAGTTTTGATTGGTCCAAAATCAGAGCCTTCATTAACTGGTCAATTAGCTAGTTTAGGTATTAATAGACTAAGTGATTTAAGTATTGAAGAACTTAAGAAGTTTCAAGGTATTGGAGAGATCGCAGCTAAGAGAATTGTTTCAGCTTTTGGATTAGCTAATCATTAGAAAATTTAAGAAAGAAGAAGAATGCATTGTTCGTTTACCAGAAGATGCAGCAAAATATTTCAGCGATTTAGAAGGATTACAACAAGAACATTGAAGCAATATTTTTGAATACAAAAAATGTTGTTATTGGAAGAAAGAACATTTTCAAAGGCTCGCTTAATGCTAGCATAGTGCATCCTAGAGAGACTGTGCGCCCATAAGGGCATTT
>NZ_NUZU01000218.1 GCF_002567005.1 Bacillus sp. AFS073361 | reverse complement strand
TTTATAATTCGGGCTTACTGTCTTTTTCCACCGTTGTGCGTGGATGGGGACAAAAACCATTTTTTGTATCATATACAGTTTTGCCTTATATCCCTTGTATCTTTTCTGTAAGGTTTTATTCATCTGATGGAAACTTGCCTCGGTTCTAATGTTCTTTAATTGATTATATAACGTTCTGGGTAGATGGGAGTTTAACTCATTCAGATTAATAGTGATGTTAGTAGCGACCGAGTAATAATTTTGGATGCCCATGACGACTGTATTGAAATTCCAAACTGTCTGAATGCAAGGCTTTTTCTTGATTGCCTTTATAGCTTCCTTAATATTTCGAAAGGCGTTTTCTTTAGCCTTTTTCGACATATCAGACCTTGCTACATAGCCAAATCTTGTTTTTCCTTTCCTTACAACTTTCATTGAAAATCCAAGGAACTCGGAAGAGTTTTTCTTTAGATTAATAACCTTCGATTTATCCTCACTTGTTTCCAAATAAAGTCTTTTTCTCAAGAAGTCTTTCAATGCGTAGTTCATTTTTATTGCGTGTGACCTAGTTCGGCATATTACCTTGAAATCGTCCGCATAGCGAACGATGAAGCACTCTTTCAATTCAGTTTTCTTTAAATGCTGATACTTACTACCATTGGTAGAGTAAGTATATTGGCTTTCAAATGTTTCCCATTGGTCACTAATCCACCAATCCAATTCATTTAATACAATGTTGGATAATAAAGGTGACAGAATACCTCCTTGCGGAGTACCTTTTGTAGGAATACCTTCTCCCTCAATCTCTGCTTTTAAAAGTTTGGATATTATAGAAAGAAGTGATTTATCCCTTATACCTAGTGACCACATTTGTTTTAAAAGTTTACTGTGATTAACATTATCAAAGAAACCTTTTTTAGCGATATAAGATAGAACTATAAATAAATTGTCCATAAGATCGAAAGATCTTGTAATCTATTTTAGAGGAGAAATTATTATGGATTCTATTATTGAAACATATCGTGAACATCAGACTGTAATCCAGGGATATACCCCTAAGGTTGTTTTAAGTTCTTGGAGGGGATTGAAGAAGCTAATTAAACATCTAGAAGATCGATCTCTTAACTTCGATACTGTTACCCTTGGCGATCTTGAAAACTATTGTATCGAACGAACAGATGGTAAATCCCTCGGTTACCGAAATCTAATAATTAGTCAGATTCGTACTTTTTTTACCTACTACCAACAACAGGAGTATCGGATGGACAATCCTAGCTCCCATTTGTCTTATACTAATCTAGATGCCCATCAGGAACTACCTGAAATAGCTTCTTTAGAGGAAATTCAAGATTGTATTAAAGAGTTAAGAAGACAAATTGTTTCCAGTTTAAATAGGCGTCAGTTTGATCCCATACGAAAACGGAATTTAGCCTTGTTCTCCCTTATGTATGCCACCGGCATACGAGCTGGGGAAACTGCTAATCTTCTTCTCCGTGATGTCATTTGGGAAGAGCAGGTGCTTTGTATCCGAGCGGGTAAAGGACGTAAGGATCGACGAGTACCTCTAATTGGGGAGGTTCTAGAATTGCTTCAAGAATATCTAGCCACACGTAAGGACCTGGATGGCGATGCCCCACTGTTTCTTACCTGGAGAAAAGAAGCAATGAACAATAATCTAATTGGGGTTACCTTTAAATCTTACTCTGAGATGTGGACCAAACCCTTACGACCACATCAGTTACGGCATACCTGTGCGACACACCTCTTTCAACAAGGGGGAAACATTGTACAAATAAAAGATTGGCTAGGTCATAAGAAAATTACTACAACACTACATTATGCAAGAATACAAAACCCAGAAATTGCAGCTACGATAGAATCTCATCCCATTAATGAATTGGCAATTTCGAAGCAACCGAAGCTCAAATCAATGGATAAAAATTCAAAGAAACCGATGAATACGTTACGGCGGCAATACACCGTCACTTTGCCTTTAGCGGAACCCCTTATCGGAAAGTTAGAGGAACAGATCGAGGAGTTTCTACGAACGGCAAAAGGGATGAATAAGTACACAAAAAGCACAATAAAGGAATTCCGTTTTAGCCTAACTCGATTTGCTATAGGTTGTCCTAACTGTCTTGAGAATGGCATTGAATCATTGCGAGGTGTGGACGTAATTCGCTGGTTGAGCTCTCGTAGACAGGCTGGGATTTCTCAATGTACCATAGATAAAAATTTGTCCCACCTTCGGTCTTTTATTTCCTATGCCATGGATCGTGGTTGGAGATCGGACAACCCAATGGAGGCGTTGAAAATAGTTCCAAAACAATCAAAAGAACAATCTTATTTAACAGAAGATGAAATGCTGTCTTTACTATCCGCACCTGACCGTTCTACTCAAGAAGGTTTTACTGACTATATGACTCTTCTTGTTCTATACACTACTGGTCTTCGTGTAGGTGAACTTAGTAACCTTAATATTGAAGACGTTGATGTGAAAAAGGGATGGGTTCATGTTCGTGAGGGTAAAGGGCGTGACAGACAAGTTTCCATTCCAAAAGCTGCTTTGAATGACTTCAAGCAATATCTTGGATTATATCGCAAGGAAAAATCCGGTCCATTCTTATTAAATCTTCAGGGCTCGCAGATAAAACCTTGGACTGTAACTAGACGCATTCGTCACTATTCAGAAATCGCAAAAATACAAAAACCTGTGAGCCCACATACAATTCGTCACACTTTTACAACTCACCTCATTCAACGTGGTGGGAGAATTGAAGTTATCGCAAAGGCTTTAGGACACAAGACATTAGCTGAAACAAGTACCTATGATCATTCAGATTTTGAAGATCTTAGAAAAGCAGTGAGCTTGTTACGTAAAAATATCCCACCATTGTTAGGAGATCATACAAATGATGAATGAATCTACGATTCAAGACTTTCTAGAATATTCACAAATGGTTCGAGGTTGCCGTCCAAAAACAGCTGAAGCTTATGCCATTGACCTAAAAGTATATAATACTTTTTGTGCTGTTCATTATCCACATGTGGATAATCCCTCAAAAGCTAAAATAGTTGTGGATTATATTCGTTATCTTCGCATTGAACGAAACAATGCCTCAGCTGCGGTCGGACGGAAGTTGGCTACTCTTTCTGCCTTTATTGACTTTCTTATCCTGATGGAATTGCTAGATTCAAAACAAGATCAACGTAAAAAGTGGCCGAAATTACTGGATACACCAAAGCGCCTTCCAGACGTCCTTGAAAACAAGGAAATGCAAGATATTCTCTCACAACCAGATACTACGACAATTCTTGGACGGCGTGATCGGGTTATTCTTACGTTGATGTATTCCGCTGGCTTGCGCGTTAGTGAAATCTGCTCATTAAGATTAATAGATATCAGTTTCACTGAAAAACGGATTCTTATTTGTGGAAAAGGAGGTCGTGAACGGTACGTCCCACTTGATACCATTGTTGAGGAAGCCCTGGAAGAGTACTTGGCTTCAAGAACTAGTGAGATTTCAGAACTCTTTGTAAGCAAAAAAGGAGGGGCACTTACTCCACGAGCAATTCAATACATGGTCAAAAAATATGCAGAAACAGCTAAAATCCAGAAAAAAGTGACTCCACATAAATTGCGGCATACCTGTGCTACTCATCTTCTTCAAGAGGGGGCTCATTTGGTGTCCATTCAAAAGTTACTTGGGCATAAAAGTTTATCCACAACTCAAATTTATTTACACATTACAATTACAGACTTAAAAGAACTTTCAAAGCAGCACCCAATGCGTAAAATGCGGACTATCATGGGATTAAAGGGAGATTCCATCAGTTCTTTTCAGACACCTTACGGTGCTCGAACAGGATCATAACGAAATAAGAAACAATACTGCGAATAAGCTAGCATACAGAAGGATTTTTGTTATTTACTTACCTAAACGGCATTATTCCGTCCTAAATTAATGTCGCTAAAAAAGGTAATATCTACATCGACACAATGATGTAGTCCAGATTGATTGATAAGAAATTCTAGCCTAGCTTTTGCATGATGAGTGCTGCGATTTGGTCTAAATCCGTAACTATGTTTATGAAATTTTGCTTCACAAATTGGCTCTAAAATTTGAAGTACACATTGTTGAAAGATTCTATCCCAAATCGTTGGAATCCCCAAAGGTCTTGTTTTTCCTTTACCTTTTGGAATGAATACACGCCTTACTGCTTGCGGTTTATACCATTTGAACATGGTTTGAACCTTTGCAATTACATTTTCCACTGTTAAAGGTAAAATATCGTTAATGGTTAATTTATCTGTTCCCGCAGTTTTGCTACCAGTGTTTCTTTTGATGCTTCGGTAGGCAAGTTGTATATTATCTTTAGAACTCTTTAATTCTGTTAAGTCATAGAAGTGATGACCGCTGACACTTTGAGCATATAGTTTGTCAAAACAATCTTGCATACTATAATATTCGCTGTGTCTCAGTTTCTTCCGTTTCAATAAGTTGGTGACTCCTTTCGGAGTTAAACCTCTTTTAGTCTCACAAGAACCTTATTAATCGATAAAGAACTGCCTTACGGTTGAATAAATCTTTGTTAGTCTAGTGGCTATCCCTCCATGTGGATTAGACATTTCATTGGTACTGTGCCACCACTTTCACTGATATAAAGACAAGTTATACAGTAACTAGTGTCATTAGTGCCTTCCTTGCAAACGTTTCATTAGAAGTAAGTCCTCCACGTTATCAGCTTACAACGTTGAGTTATATCTATTATAGAATGAACTTAGGTGCTTCCTCTAAGCCTGTCAGAATTCATACGCCTGTAACGTATCATGGACTTTCATATTAGCGATTCTTACTAATCCACATCTAATCTCACAATTTGGTGATATACACATTTCTATGTATTGCAGGTATAGACCCGTACATTCGGAAGTTTGTCAGCTTTACCTTTTATTGTAGGCAGATTTGCATTCTCACCATATTCATTCAACTCAAGCATCATGAATTACACCACTCCATCGAGTAGGCTTTCGTCAGCCGAACTGGTACTTTAATTTCTCACGCCTTTTCACCGAGCTTATAACAGTGTCATTCTTACTAAATCCAATGCTACTCGACTAAGAGAGAACCCTTCAAGGCGTTACCCTTTCATTTGATTCTTCGATATAACCCTTCAATTCCAACGGAATTGTCTAGTCTTTACCAGAGGAATGTGACCATTCTCCATTTTAACTAGAAACATTTGCACCGCTAACCTGCACTATAGTTCATAAAAAAGAAGGCTGCCGCAGCAACCTGGTCTTATTCAACTCTAGCCCCCGTTAGTGTAAGTACAACACTTCACAATCTTTTTAAAAAAGGTTGTATTCTTTAAATATTCCCTGACATTCTAACTACTTTACCATCCATCTCAGTTTTCATCTGCTTCATTCCATTTTTCGTATAAAATGCAATGGCATGTTTATTCGTTGGAGAAACACGAAGATGGTACTCACTAACATTATTGTCTTTATAGAATGTAATCGCATAGTGGTTTAAATGGGAACCTAAACCCATCCCTCGTTTTTCAGGGATAAGGTAATACAGATTGACATAGCCAATTTCTTTTCCTTCATATTACTTTATAGTTAGTTCGAGTTGACCGGTGGGCACATTATTTTCAACAACTAACACAAAGCCTTTAGGATTTTTTGAATACTGTTGCTGCAACCAATCGAGATACTGGTTATCATCCCCAAAATCTTTATCAGTACCAAAACTAATAATGAAAGAATCTCTACGAAACGGAATAACATACTCCTTGTGTTTGCTAATATCAATTGGCAAAAACTCCATTAGGTCTCCCACCTTCTTTGATTCTATACGCATTTAAATTCTCTACAAAAATAATGTATTCCTTCTTTTACTAAACTGCCCGTTAGCACAATAAGAAAACGGGATCGCCGTAGCATCCCGTCTTTTACATAAGCTACCAGTTAGTTTAATAACTTACCCTCAGCTTTTATAGAGTTTGCAATTTTAACAATTTCTGATTTAGTTAATTTGTTTTCACCTTGATATTCAACTGTTAATTCTAACTCTTCTTTTTCTTCTTCCCAATCTAAGTATTGCTTTCCGTTTTTTTCTTGATAAAAATATTTGGTTCCTTTAATTTTGTTTTTTTTATCCCATTTGGGGTCATCATACCAACTTACATAATCTGTAGCAGTTATAACGAGCTCGGCTTTTTTTGATAAGTAATGTAATTTTAGTTTATCGCACCGCTTACCACAAGAAGTAGTAGTCATATAACTCTTACTATATTCAAAAGGGATATAACTTGGTTCCGCTTCTATTGCTACCCAAGCGCCCGCCCAACTTATTGGCATTTTTAAAGTAGGAGAATAAAAAATTACATAAACTAATACAGCTGCTACAACAAGTAGAAGGTATTTCAATACTTTTTTCTTAGTAATTCGTTGATTTTCCAAAGTTACTCCTCCGAATTTAACTATTTTAAGAAAATTATATCAAATTATTCGATTAGCCGATTGAACCATACTGCCAGTCTGGATGTATCAAAAGGAGAAAGCTAGGTTCAAGCGTTTTTAGATAAAGGTAAACCATATCGTAAGAGTTTTAGTATCACTCATAATCTTAAAGGATTAGGAAGTTTATTAGAGTTCCTTCAAGATGTTGAAAAGGCTGCTGGTGGTCATCAACCTTCGGTCGTTTTGGAATCAACTGGTCATTATCATATTCCCGTTATTCAGTTTTTAGAGGAACAAAAATATGTTTATATTATCGTTAATCCTCTAATCTCTCATAGAGCCAAGAGCTCAAGCCTCCGAAAGGTAAAAACTGATGCAATTGATGCTTATCACCTTTGTGAACTGTTTTATAAAGAGGAACTAGAACCTTACAAGAAGCGTGGTGTTCAACTATTAAACCTTCGTAATCTGACAAGACAACAAGAGAGTATTGCGGAAATATCAGCTAAAACAAAGATACAGCTTCATTCTTTAATTGATCAGGTTTTTCCTGAGTATCGAGGTGTATTTGGAAGTCTATATTCGAAAGTATCAATGCTTACTTTACTAGAGTTCCCTACTTCTAAGGCTGTATTAAATGTGAGTGAAAAAGAATTAACGGATAAAATAGCTTCATTATGTATGAGTCGTTCGGAGACATGGGCAAAGGAAAAGGCACAGAAGTTAAGAGAAGCAGCCCTTCGTGATCCTTTTCAAAACAATCTCTACGATAGTCATATCTTTAACCTTGAAATCTTGGTTAAGATTGTACTTCAATACCAAGAGCATCTATCCAATATTGCGGATGAAATAGATGCCCTCGCTAGCGAAATTGAAGAATATGAAATCCTTCAATCTATCCCTGGAGTCGGAGAAAAAATCACTGCAACGATTATTTCTGAAATCGGAGAGATAGATCGGTTTAATGGTGCCAAGAAGTTAGTTGCATTCGCTGGAATAGATCCTAGCGTGTATTCTTCAGGAAAGTTTACTGCATCGGTAAACCATATAACCAAACGTGGCTCGTGTAGGCTTCGCCACGCCTTGTATATGGCTGTTCAAAGTGGTATTCGGGATTCCCGTAAAAAGAAAACGACTGATGAGATCATTCCACGCAATAGAAGACTACGAGAGTTTTATGACAAGAAACGAGAAGAAGGAAAACCCTTTAGGGTAGCGATTATTGCAGGTGTAAACAAACTTTTACATTGGATTTACGCCTTACTAAAAAGCAGAACTTCTTTCCAAGATATAGCATAGGACCTATATCTAACTAAATACAACAAAACCTTCCAATAAGGAAATTTAGGAAGGTTATTTGGCATGAACATTTTTAGTATATCATGAGGTTATTAAATTTTTTATTGAAAAATGTTGACAAACTATTAGCTGGTTTACTTTAAGTGAAATGTTTCACAATATGTTCTCTTATACAAACACGAATCTTTTTAATGCTCGTTTCCTTTCGCCTCTATTTGAACGTGTGAAATGAACAAAGCAGCATAAGACATACATATTAGAGTGAACTAGGTAATCTGATTTTCATAATAAATTCCATTATTCTTCTTTTATTTTGGAAATTACACCTGATTACATTCCTTGCAAAAACAAGAATAAGAAGAGGGGCAGAGCACAAACTATGCTAAAAAGGAGAGTGTAAATCATGAATGAAAAGGGCTTAAAACAGAACGCTAGTAATACTTTGCATACGAATAAACAGAAAACTTTAGATATAATAGCAAGTATTGATGAGTTGAAAAAAGAGCATGAACCAGAGTATGTCTTTTTATATTGGGATGAATTGAGATAAGAATCTTAAGTAGAGAAAATGAAATGGGTATTGGATAGAATAATACCAAAATAAAGCAATGCTCCTTATAGAGAATTGCTTTCAATCTTTAACATTTCCTTACCTCCCAACATTTGATTTGTTCTAGAAGTAAACTATTAATTGTGGAAAAAAACTCCCATTCACAATTATCACAAATACCTTCGTAATCAAATACAGGGAAGAGGTTAATATTTTGTTAATAATTGGTAAATTCTAATAGCTCACGACGATGTGAACAGCTTTTCCATCCGGTCACCTCTCCCTTAAAAAATGGCCCGCTTTAGCTGGAAAACTCATAAATTTCTTCCAAATGAAATCACATCATTGGCCCGTGTTACTTAATCGTTCCCATCCCGCCAATGGTTACACTTACCTTGACGTTAACATCAGCCTTTGAAAAGGCTTGTCCCCATTGATTTTGAACTTTTTTCCACTCTGGATATGTATAGGCTCTTGCATAAATCCCAAATCCAAACGGGTCAATGGTGGCGGTTTGTGTTTTCTTGATTAAGCGCTCGAAATCTGCTTGAAGTATCGTTTCAATACTCTTTTGCAGTTTCGCTATGTCCTTCCTTACATTGTATGGAAAAAGCCGTTCTGTAATGGCAATTCTCATTTTCACGTCTGTGTCAAATATAAAATGACCGTCATACCTTACCTTTGTTTTTACCTTGACGTTCGGCGTACTAAAGCTGATCCAATGATTATCCCGTCTATTCGATTCCAAAGGGACTGAAATGGTAAACGGGAAATCACCCTTTGTTTTATGCTGCAGGATGCGTAATAATTTGTTTTCAGGCGGTGTTATGCTTAACTTATATCTGCCCTTTTCATCCAGCAGAGCCGTACCTGTCAACATGATTTTACCGTCTTTTTTCATCTCAGTAATACTTGCTGTCATCCCTTTTTCCGTCGTTTGCTCATGAAACTCTTGAATGGTCGTTTTTACAGCGATATTTCTTCTGGAGGCTGTATCAACTAAATTAGTTAAATATAATGGGAGACGAGGCTTGTCTTCTGGCCTGAAAAAAATCACATCCGAAACAGGCCCATCTACGGCGACCACGCGTGTGGTTACCGTATTTTTGGGGTCTCGATAAAAGGGATCGATATAATCAATCCAATTTTTTTGTTTTAACAGCTTTTTCCCGACTAAGAGTAATTGCGTTTTGCTTCCCGATGTTAAAGCCATTACGGTCGTATCAAACAGTTCCCTGGAATCTCGAATCGTAACAGCCTTCACTTCGACTTTCTCCTCTTTTACCTTTGCTTCTTTGTTAAACACCGGACTTGACATGAACACCACTAAATTGTCATCCTCGTCCAAGTCTAAACCAAGTATTAGTGACAGAGTGACATCTTCAACATACATTTGGTCCACGCATCCTGTCATCAACATAGCCACAAGCGATAGGCAAAGCAATGTCTTCCTTTTCAATGGCTTACCCTCCGACGGAACTTTTCATAAATCCAGCAATAAACCCATAAAAAAGGCGGGGAAACGAATGCCAATACCAGCCCGCCTTTGACCACCTTCTTCTGCCACCCTTCCGAATCAAACCAAGTAGGATCGAGCCAAAATACCGATCCAATAATAATCAATAATAAAATAATCACGTAATTGCTGTGATCCTGTTTTCCAAGTAATTGACTAGAACAAAACGCTGCAATGTATACGCAAGGAATCCAGGCTGTGGAAACAACAATCAGATATACAGCCAATAATACCATGTCAAAACGCTCCAAAAAACGAAATTCAATAAGTTTAAGTAAATTCAGTACAGGTTGATTAAATTCAATAATCCCATCGGGGCTAAAATAGGCAAAGCAGACGACCGTCACAAATACATAAAACAACATTGTTAAGGTGTTTGCAATCGTGATTCCGAGCACCGCATGCTGCTTTTTTTGTAAAAAGGGGTACAAGAAGAACGCTACTTCAAATCCCAAAAAGGAAAATACAGTGGTCGGCACAGCAGATAAAACCGGCCGCCACCCTTCTTTAAGCAAAGGAAGGAAATGGAGCCAATTTCCATCCTTTAGCGGTATCAAAAAAAACAGAGGAATCCACAATACCATATAAAAATTTAGTTCCGAGTACCTGCCTAAAACGCGCAACCCGTTACGGGCAACAAAAAAAGTCGGAATCGAAAATAATAGCAAAATGATATAATCAGGGGTTTTAGGCAGAAACCATGCCTTGATATAGAGACTGGCGTTTACAAGAATGGTCCAAGCGTAAAATCCAAAATACACCATGTAAAAAGAGAAAATCACTTTCCCCAGTATTTTTCCGAAAAAACGTATTAGAATTTCGAAAAGGGTGTCCTCAGGGTATTTTGCAGCGGTTTTAACTAAAAAAATGCTGGCAGCCACAGAGAAAAGCCAGCCAATTATAATAGCAATCCAACCGTCAGTTCCAGCTTTTTCTGCCAGTATGCGCGGGAGAGATAAAACTCCCGTCCCCACCTGTGTTCCATTAATTAAAAAAATATACTGCATGAGAGTGATTTCATTATAGGCATATTTCTTCATCGTTTCACCTTTTCATGCGATTTCGTCCCTGTCGGATAGTTGAAATTGCCCCCGTTCCTTTTGGGCGTGTTTTCATTGTCCATAAAGGAAAGCGCAGAAATGCATCCTTCATATCTGCAAATCGGAATGGAGCAAGAGGAGTTCCATATGGTGTGCCTAATGATTCAAGACTAACAAGATGGGCAACTACTGTCATCCACCCTACCACAATCCCTACAATTCCAAACATGGCGGCGGATAGCATTAGTGGAAATCTTAACAGTCTAATGGACGAACTCATATCATAATTAGGGATGTTATAAGAAGCGATGGCTGTAACGGCAACGACGATAATCATAATGTTGCTGACAATACCCACCTCAACAGCCGCCTGCCCAATGATAATGCCACCTACAATGCCGATGGTCTGACCAATTGGAGTCGGCAGCCTTAATGCAGCTTCCCTCATCAATTCCAAGATCGTCTCCATAATTACCGCTTCCAGCACAGGCGCGAATGGAACTTGTATCCTTGATTCAGCAATCGAAAGTAAAAGCTCCATCGGGATGACTTCAAAATTAAAGGAAATAAACGCCACATAGCTGGCGGGAAAAAACAAGGTAATTATAAAGGCTAAAAATCGGCTTACTCGGATAAAGGTAGAAATTAACCAACGGGAACCGTAATCATCCACAGCCTGAAAAAAGGACATAAAATTTGTCGGAGCAATCAATACGCTCGGAGAACGGTCCAAAACAATCACAAATCTTCCTTGGAGAATTTGGGATACTGCTGTATCAGGTCTTTCGGTCAACATTATTTGCGGGAAGGGTGAATACGGATTGTCTTCAATGAACTCGATCAGTTCGCCAGTATTAATGATCGCGTCAACTGTAATTTTTTGAAGCCGTGACTCCAATTCTCTTAGCACGTCTTCAGATGCCACATCTCTTAAATATAAAAGAGAAACCTTTGTTTTTCCTCGTAAACCGATTGTCATTTCTTTCAGTATTAATTCGTGATGGGGAATATACCTGCGAATTAATGCGATATTCTGACTCCCTGTTTCCACAAACCCTTGATGTGCACCTTTAAGAGCTATTTCGTTTTGAGGGTCATTCAGTTGTCTTTGCGGCCATCCTTTTGTATCTAATCGATACCCGGTGTTTTGTCCATTTAACAATAAAACGCTATCTCCACCTAGAATCGCACTTTCGATCTGGCCCCACGTATCGACGACTTCTACATCTCCTATTGTAATGGGCAGTTCCTTATCAAGTTCGAAGGAGCTGCTCATCAATGGCTTCAGAACATGATTATGAATCGCCTCTTTATCTGTCAATCCGGGCAAGTACACCAAAGCGGCCTTCGTTTTACTCGCTGCGATGGGAAAGCGACGAATCACTAAATCAGGGGCTTGAGAAAATAGCAATTGGAGATTCTCTATATTTTGAGATAAATCAGAGACCAGGACATCATCTTCCATATTTTTTTTCTGATTATTAGAACTATAGCTTGCTTGATGGAACCGAGAAGAGCGCTTTCCTCTTAAAAACTTCAGAAAATATGACATCAACTCCGTCCCTTTCTGCAATTGCTTTAAATTATGTTTTTATTATGCATTGTCTAAGGAAAAATATTCTAATCTTTCCCTGATTCATCGTTCAAGAACAACAGGACAATAGGAAAATCGGGGTCTGACCCCCAGTTTATGCCCCCCAGTTTAAGTTGAATTATCAATACCCTTATATGAATTAGTATTTTCATTTTATAATAGCCCTTGTTTCTTCATTAATGCCCTTAGTTGTCAGTACAATTGTACAATTCAAAATTACATATAATAGAATTATATTTTTAGTCAAATATAGAAATGATTTTAATGAAATAATAGGAATCCACACACTATCGAGAGGTGTTATCAAATATAACAAAAAATCCCTTCTCCTAACGAGAAGGGATTTTTCTATAAAGTATATTAATCCTTGGGGTCCGTTGCTATTATCAAACATCGACCCAAACCTACTACTTGTAACGATATCCCTGTTTTTTTACCGTAGGACTAGAGTTCTTCGCGTATTGTTCAAATCCGTTATCATAAAATTGAGCTACTTTACTTGACCAGTCACTGGTATCTTCTCCCTTCGTCCGTTCCGAAATATAGGATGAGATCGTTTGATCGTATTGGTCAATGATTTCCTTTTGAATAATCGTTTCATACTGTTCTTTTTGAAGGGTTGCCTTCATTGGGAGCCTTGGTTTTTGAGCGGGGACGGATTTTGGATATCCGACAACCAGACCTGAGATGGGGAAAACATATTCCGGTAGATTCAATAGATCAACAAAGGTTTGCGGATTTCTCCGTAATCCTCCGATTGGAACAATCCCGAGTCCCATTGATTCAGCAGCTATTACTGCGCTTCCCAGCGCGATCCCTACATCTGTTGAACCGACAATAATGGCTTCTAAGTCCTCGACAATTTTAAACTCATTGCCATTTTTTTCAGCTGCCAGCTTCGCTCGGTAAAAATCCATGCAAAACACTAGAAAAACTGGCGCCTCCTCAATCCATCGTTGGTTGCCTGCTGCTTTCGCTAATGCTGCTTTCCGTTCAGGCTCCCTGACTTCAATCACGGTCACTTGCTGACCATTTATCTAATTGGGACCAGACAAAGCCACCTCAATAATCGTTTGTATCTGGGCTTCGCTTACATCTTTCTCAGTGTGGAAATCCCTAACTGAGCGATGATTTCTTAATAATTGGATGGTTTCGTTCATACTTATCACTCCTCGTCTATACGATACTATACCCCCAGCTTTAAATTCAAACAACTGCATCTAAAAATGTGTCACGATGCTGACACTTTTAATGCCACAGAGGAATATGCTGACTTTTCTGATCAGGTTAAGCTGGTCGTGGATTGCTATTAAATAACTCTAGTAGAATGCCTCATTATCTTTGGAAAAAAGTAGAGTTTTAAATTGCCTATAAAACAAAAGGAAGCACACGTTCACGTTCCATGTACTTCCTTTAGTAATATGATTGAATGCGTTGCGTTCAGGTTAGGCTACCAAAACCATCTAGACTGTTGCACTTTTCCCCAAGCATATTTACCTGCATAGAGGAGGAAGTAGACAACCCTTGAGCAGAAGGAGGAGCCGCCATTCCAGGGGAGCCCTTTCCTATAGCGAATCCAATCGTGAATGTGCCAGGGAGTTAATAGGTCAAATTTATACATGTCCCAAATCTTGCACTTCCTTTTCTTTGAATCTGCCGCATCAAGTATACTGTTGACCGCTCGGCGGGCCGCCTCATTGGCCGCTTCCATCGACGCCAGATCCGTATTTGTACGCACATAATCGGAAGCCAGGAAGAGATTGGGGATCTTTGTAAAAGCATAGGGTCTTAAGCTCCACGCAAAAACTTTGTTTATAAGCAAAGGCTCACTATTGATCATTTTGCCGGAATCGTCGAATTGAATGTCCGGATCCAAAAACCAAGAGTGAACATCCTCATCCCGGAGCAGTACTTTTTCATGATTTAAGGCTTTTTTCAGCTGTGCCCATACTTCCTCTTTAATTTCTTCTTTCGTACATTGTATTGCCTTTTTTCCTAAAAGCATGCCTGGTTGGTTCCATTCCGAAATATCAACCGAAATAATGCCCCTAACCTGACCATCCCCATATGCTCGAAAATCCTTCCCGTTCCAAAATTGCTTTTGTGAAATGGCCGTAATCGCCCACGGAGAATCCATAATGATAAGATGGCCATTTACGATGGGCACATCCCTTTTCATAAAGAACTGGAGCCCGTTCATCCAATCAACATCTTTGGCAAGCTTCTTCAATCCTATCAGTGCCGGGTCTGCCCTAAGCATATCAGAGGAAACTAGCGGAGCCATGGCTTCCACCGGGAGAGTGCTTAAGTAAAAGTCTGCATTGACAAACTCGTCCTTTCCTGACCTATCGATATGGACACCCGTGATTTTGCCTTCTTTGAGTTGAAAGCTGCGTACGGATGCATTGGTATAATAATGAACTCCTTTTTGTTTCAAATAGCTGATCCATGGGTCAATCCACACCTCATTGGTCGGGCCGTTCAGGACTCGGTCCGAATCATTTGTCGGCGTAAGGATACCCATAAGAAGTTGGGAAAGAACCGTACCGAAGGTCTTGGTGCTTGCTTCTGTAGATTTCGCAGCGACCAATGACCGGGAAATGGCAGCAAACACTTCATGGAAGTTCTTTGATTGGTTATCTCCATCAAGATAATCCCACCAGCTAATTCTTTCATATTCATCCATGATTCGTTCCCTGCAGCTCGTCATCACCTGCCAAAGCCGCTCCGTAAAGAAAACCACTTCTTCCTCATTAAGTCCCCAATCCGAATCGAACAATGCTTTCAAGTTCTTTTTGATGCCGGTCATCGATTTCGGAATAGAAGTGGAGATGGGAACTAGTTCATGATCAAAGCGGGCAAGTCCCATCTCCCGAGCCGAAACTAATTGATCATGAACACTTTGCTTTTGGTCATAAGGGATTCGTTTCATCGTATCAATGATATGGCGATAAAAACCTGGAAAGCAACGGAATCCGTGTTCTCCAGGTAGATTTTTTCTCCCGTTCGTACCGGAATAGGGAACAGGAATCGACCGTGCTTTTCCACCCGGAATTGTTTTACTTTCGTATACCGTTACGTCAAACCCTCTTTCTACCAGTTCATGTGCAGCACTAAGGCCAGCCACCCCGCCTCCCAAGATGGCCACTTTCTTCATAGACTCACCTTCCTCGCATAGTGGATTAGAGTAATCCAATATATGCAACAGGAGTTGGAGGTGTTTGGACATTCAGTAACATGAAAGCGGAAAGGTATTGGTCTCTTTTCACTCCAAAACCCTCATTGGTTGGATGACTGACGTTGGCGGTGTTTTCGGCGGGAAGAAGTCAATGACCTTATGCTAATTACCTAGTTTTTATGAAACATAATATCATAATAGCTCAATATACCCTTCAGTACCGTTCACTCGGATCCTCTGCCCGTCTTTTATTTCCTTCGTGGCGTTTTCCACTCCTACAACGGCCGGAAGACCGTATTCGCGTGCAATGACGGATCCATGAGTCATTAGCCCGCCTACTTCTGTCACCAAGCCTTGGACAGATACAAACAGCGGAGTCCAGCTGGGATCCGTGAATGTGGTTACGAGAATATCCCCATCCTCTAATTGAGTTTCCTCCATTTTTAATATGACACGTGCGCGGCCCTCGATTATGCCGGATGATACGGGGATTCCCGCCAAGGCACCTTGAGGGATATAATCGGTGTTGTATGCACCGGTTACGACCTCGCCCTCAGACGTCATCACCCTTGGTGGCGCCAACTTCTCAAAAACTTGATAATTCCTTTTTCTCTCATTAATCATCTTGTAATCCAAATGGTTAGTTCGAACGGTTTCATAAAGCTCCTTAAAGGTTAAATAGTAGATGTCCTCTTTTTCTTGGATGACCCCGTTACGAACAAGTAGAGCGGCCTCCTTCATCAGCGCCTGCTTGTAGATATCAAAGCGTCTAATATAAACGTACTTGGGATATTCGCGATAGCCGATAAAATTGCGCAAAACGCTAATCATCTTCTCTGTCATTTTTGCCTTTCGTTTTCCGTCCGGCAATTGCTTCAATCGTTTCAGCAGATCCTGCCCCTTTAGGTCTGCCTCCCTCTTGCCTTGCTCAAATCTAACTCTGCCGAAATGAGGAGGAAAATTCTTTATATTGCTAAGAATCATGGGGATCAGTGCGGTCGGCTGTTCTCTCCAACGGGTCCTTGTGATATCAATCTCTCCAGAACAGCGCATTCCGTATTTTTCAAGGTACCCTCTCAAAGAGGTAATAATTGCCCGCCCGCCTTCCAATTCGGCTAGGTCCTCGAAAAAGGTGTCATCGCGAGCATTTTGTAAAACTTCCATCGCGTCAGGATATGGACGAATGATGTCCGACACAACCATGAGTGCAAAACCCATTTCAGATGTCACGTTGTTTGGCACCGATTGGGAAAGTGTGTCGGCCGCATTCCTCTCCCCCAACCATCTTTCCATTTTTTTATTGATCCAGTCCCATGCTAATACCCCCACCATCATGACTCCTAATCCTAGAGGGTCATAAAAGAGTTCTTTTAATTTCTTAAGGTCATTCCTAATGAAAGTAAACAGGTCTACTCCCGATACGACTGCAATCTGTTTTTGCAGTTCCATTATGGATGCTTCGTTTAGAGTGATGAGATTCTGAGGGATCACAGGGTCGTTTTTTCGGTAGATGTTGATTATGTGTAAGGGTAGTGTCCAGGAAAGTCCCTTTGTGCCAAATTTGAATACTCTCTTTCCCCGTGGCAATGAATTCTTGAAATCCTTTCTGTTCATTAAGCTTAACATCGCATTCTTTGAGAGAGGGTCGTTCTTGCCCATCACAAAAGGCAGGATCCTCCGGCCAACGGGAGAGGCCAGGTCGTGAGTAAGGTCAAGAAACAGTCTTCCACCCGCTTTACGAAGCGGAAATTCATCGAATAGATCCATTAAAAAGGACATACCCAATGGTCTAATAGCATCTGTCATCATTTGTTGATGGCCAAACGACAAGTAAACCCTGTTCTGCCCATCGGTATCTTCCGGAATTGGAAATAAGGTTGTGATGGGGCGGCTTTGCACGATATATAACGCCTCTTCAGCAAGGCACCATTCAATGTCCTGCGGGCAGGAAAAATACGCCTCAATCTTTCTTCCTACTTGCTCCAGCTGTAAAATCTGCGAATCTGTAAGGGTTTGCCGATTCTGTTGGTCCCACTCGATCTCTTTTTCCTCTATACCACCCT
Organism: Bacillus sp. AFS073361; assembly: GCF_002567005.1. Classification (GTDB taxonomy): domain Bacteria; phylum Bacillota; class Bacilli; order Bacillales; family Cytobacillaceae; genus Neobacillus. The sequence continues at coordinate 35,210 of NZ_NUZU01000218.1, read as the reverse complement.
CTTTTAATGCATGAATGGCTAGTTTCTTGGCAGAGACCGTCTTTTCAACAATGGTTCCCTCTCGAACCTTATAGTTATCTGCATTCACTAAACCAGAGACAAGGGCTTCCCCAAGTCCAAAGCTAGCATCGATTGATAGCACCTTGCGGTTGGAAGTGACAGGTTCGGCCGTAAACAAGATCCCTGAAGCTTGCGGGAAAATCATCCTTTGGATCACGACTGACAAGTAAACCTTTCGATGGTCGAATCCATTCATAATGCGGTAGATCACCGCCCTATCTGTATACAGGGAGGCCCAGCACTTACGGATATGCCGAAGGATTTCTTCTTTTCCTTTGATATTTAAAAACGTATATTGCTGCCCTGCGAAGGACGCATGAGGCAAATCCTCGGCAGTGGCACTGGAACGAACTGCGTAGGCCCACTCCTCGCCAAACTCTGACAGGTACTGAATGATCTCTGTTTCTATCTCCAGGGGTATTTCCGCTTTCTCGATAAGGCTGCGGATCTTTCCACTAATGACACAGATTTCTTCCCTGTCATCGGCTCTTAGCTGATCGAGTTGATGGAGGAAGTAATCAAATGGACTGTTATCGCTGATAATTTTTTTGTAGGCTTCTGTAGTAATGCAAAAGCCTACTGGCACCCGAATTCCCTCAATTCTCGACAGTTCTCCAAGGTTTTTCCCTTTTCCCCCAACAGTCATAAGCTGCTTATGGTCAATTTCTCGAAAACCTAGCACGTAGGCATTCATGGCACACCCTCCCCATAAATGATGGCTTTTTTTATTTTATTGAGGGTATCGCCAAAGTGCCCCTTGCATTCGAATTATTTAACCTGGCACCTTAAAATAACCACGATTGCCAATGTTAAATATCCGTTGCCATACGAAGTGATTATGTGATTACATTTCAAACAAAAAAACGATACCCTTTATTGGGTACCGCCACATCGGACAATTTTATAGGATTGATTTATGATTAATTCCTCCTCTATGCGGGAAATGAAATTTTGAGTTTATTATAAAGCATAAGAAATGCCTGTCCTAAATAGCAGGGACAGGCATTGTATATGCATCAACGTTAACGGTATCGTTCTTCTTTAAATGGATTGGCTGTCATCGAATAGCCTAACTCCTCCCAAAAACCGGCCTCGTCATCTTTCATAAATTCTATCCCTGAAACCCATTTGGAACCTTTCCAGAGATAAAATATTTCTGGTGGAATAAATCTTAGTGGATAACCATGTTTTGGATCGATATCCTGCCAATCATGTGCGTTATCCTTCCAACGGTAGACAAACAAAGAATCGTCCCCCAATAAAGGCTCGAGCGGCAGGTTAGCAGAATAACCGAAGTTGTCTCCATTGTAATAACCGTAAATTTTAATGTATTTTACCTCTTCATTTATTTCAACGAAATTTAATAACTCTCTAAGGGCAATACCTTCAAAGGTGGTATCAAACTTAGACCAGGTGGTAACACAATGCATGTTAACGGTTGAAATGGTCTTCGGAAGATCCATGATTTCTTTATAAGATAAAAACTTTTCTTCTTTTACCTCACCAAAGAGTCTGAAATTCCATGTGGCTTCATTAAACTCGGGAACATCCCCTTGATGCAATATTGGCCATTTTTCGGTTTCGAATTGTCCAGGTGGAAGCTGTTTGTCCATCATACACCATCCCTTTTCACTTTTAAAAATTGGCTTGGTTATCACTGAATTTGGATTTCACTGTGTTTGAAAAATAAACGGAAAAATTCCGTTTAAATTGGGAAATACCTCTATTTCCTAAAAAATAAAGGAAGTTTTTCCGTTTATACCTTCCAAATCTTTGGATAGTGTCTTATGTAGAGCTGTTAATCGGAATATCTCCGGTTATATCTGCTTCTTAAGCTTCCTCAAAATACATTAGACGGAAATTCTCCGCCTATACATTCTCATACCTACAGAGCAAAGAATAATAATTTTAATTGCTCATACACACGAATACCTTCTTCTGTTATTTTTACCCGAGTTCGTCTTTTATCTTCAGAGTCTTGAAATAGAGTAACTAAATTTGATTGCTGCAGCCGATTACAGCATTTCTTCTTTTAATTCACCGATGGAGATGTCTCCTCTATCCTTCACACAAGAGGGTCATGGAGCATCAAAAGCAAGTCCAACAATAAGCAGAGAGCCGCCATTTCTTGGCGGCTCTATTTCTATCTTACAAGTCTCTTATTCTTGAATTTTGGATGGTATTTATTTTCCAGCAGTATTTTTTGTAAAATTAGGAAAAATACCCTGTTAATAGTATGAGCGAAATGGTATAATTTACCTGGTTTTACCACTTTATTACTAGGGGGGGTCCTTTATGACTTGGTTTACCAAATGGGCATTACGGAACAAGGCGGCATTAGCTTTCGCTGTTTTTGCCTCAATGATTTTTGGTATTTTTAGTTACACCACGATTCCAATGGAGCTGATGCCATCGGCAGATCAACCTTACGTGACCATTTCAGTGGTTGGAAACGGCATGGATGCTGTAAGTATGGATGAACAGGTAACACAGCCGATTGAAAAAGCATTAAATGGCGTCAGAGGAAAACAAAATGTCGCAGCGCAAACAGGAAATAACTTCACGCAGATGACCGTCACCTTTGAATCTGACATTAATGTGAAAGAAGCGAAACAGCAAATTCAAGAAAGAATTTCCATGGTTCATCTCCCCAATGGAATCATGAAACCTTACGTCGTTAACCTGAACACATCTGAAATTCCAATTGTGGAACTAGGTCTCACCTTTGACAAGGAAATTGGCAATCATGAGCTAAATCTAGTAGAAAACGAGATTATGCCGATGTTCCAAGACCTAAAAGGTGTCGGCAATGTCATCACCAACGGCGGCAGCAATCAACAAGTGCTGATCAAAGTCAATCCTGACAAATTAGCAGCCGCACAATACCCGCTTGAAAAGCTCTACACTCTTCTTCAAGGAAAAAATGCATCGGTTGCAGTGGGCGAAAAAAACCTAAACAACGAAGCAACAAGTATCATCGTAACAGGAAAATTAGAATCCGTTGATGACCTCAAAAACATTCAGTTAAATAATAAGACCAAACTGCAAGATGTCGCTGAAATAACCATGCAAAAAGATACCGCAAGCATCACCCATTTGAACGGGAAGAATTTTATCGACGTCGTAATTCAGAAGGATTCAACCTCCAATGCGGTAACCCTCGGGAAACAAGTAGAAGATGCGGTTAAACAAATTAACAAAGACTATAAAGGAACACTACAAGCTACTATTTTTATGAATTTAGGGAATACCGTTCTTGATTCAATTAACTCGATGACTAGAGAAGTATTGACCGGAGCATTATTTGCGACTCTTATTATCTGGTTATTCCTTCGCAGTTTCCGAATGACCCTGATCACGATTGTCAGCATTCCACTTTCTCTTTGTATCACAATGATTTTACTCTCATTTTTTGGCGTTACGTTAAACATCCTCACCCTTGGAGGGATTGCGGTATCAGTCGGACGACTGGTGGATGATAGTATTGTTGTCGTTGAAAATATTTATCGAAGAAAGAAAGATCATGAACTAACCCCTGCCTTTCTTATCGAAGCTGTTAAAGAAGTGGGCGCAGCCATTACGTCCTCCACCCTTACAACGGTGGCCGTATTTCTCCCAATGATGATTGTTTCGGGAGGTTTAAGAGACCTGGTTGCCCCGTTTGCGATTACAATCACTTGTTCCCTGCTTGCTTCATTGCTTGTTTCGCTGACCGTCGTACCAGTGCTCAGCGGTCGCATGATGAAAAAGGTAAAGGTGAAAGAACACAAGACCAATTCGTTCTACCCAACTATATTGAAGTGGTCGCTTAACCATAAATGGCTTCCTATCATACTAGTAGTTCTAGTAGTGGCCGGGTCAGTTGGGCTGTTTGTCAGCATGCCTAAAGGGTCTGTGGATCAGAAGGATTCTGCTTACATAGCCATCAGTCTTCGCTATCATAACGGAACCCCAATAAGTGAAATAAATGACGGGATTTCGAAAATGGAGAGCATTCTTGCATATAAACAAGGGGTAAAAAACCGTATTGCGATCGCAGGAGTCAATGAAGCTGCCGCACAATATGGCAATCTGCAAGATGCAAATGTGGTTCAATTTATGATTTTCCCTAAGGAAGGGACCGATTCTGCCAAATTTGTAAAAGAGATTCGAAAAACAAAAGATCAGTTTCCAAATGCGGAACTGACTGCTGATACTGCTGGTTTGTTGGGAGTGAATAAAACGACGGTTTCAGTGGATGTGATTGGCAAGAATGAAGCGGACATAAAAAAAGCAGCTGACATCGTCAAGAAAGAAATTAATACTATTGATGGCGTCCAAAAAGTGGAAAGTAACGATCAAAATACAAAGCCAACGGTTACGATTACCGTGGATTCGAAGTTATCCAACGCACAGGAAATCTCTCAGTCTATTTATGCCATGATTCAGCCTGCTGCGATTGGAAGCATCAAAATAGATGGTCGGACCACGACCGTTAAATTGGGGGCCATCAAAGAAATTCAATCGGTGAATGATTTAAAAGATTTGCAGCTCATGACACCAAATGGGCCAGTGGCTTTATCAAGCTTTGCTAAAGTAGAAGAGAGTAAGGAACCAGGTACCATTTATTCAAAAGACGGCCATCATTATCTTCAAGTAAACGCTTTTGTGGATTCAGATAAAATGGTGGACGTAGCAGGCGAAATTCAAAAACAGATCGCTGGATGGGACAAAAATAATACATTTGGCAAAGAAACAAGTGCAGAAATCACTGGTTCTGCCATGCAGTCATCAGATGATTTAGTAGAACTCGGTAAACTAGCAATGTTCTCGATTGGTATTGTGTTTATGATTTTGTTGGTTACCTTAAAGTCGTTCCGTGCAAGCATTGCTATTCTGATTTCTCTGCCACTTGCAGCTATAGGTTCACTTTTAGGGTTGGTGATCACTCAATCTAGCATTAATATCTCTTCTGGGATTGGAATGTTGATGCTAGTTGGAATTGTTGTTACAAATGCGATTGTGCTGGTTGATCGAATCCGTCATAATGAGGAGAGTATGAGTATTCGCGAGGCGATTATGGAAGCGGGAAAGGTACGTTTAAGACCAATTCTGATGACAGCACTTGCTACTGTATTTGCGATGCTTCCGCTTCTGGTTGCACATGAATCCGCGATGAGTTTAAATCTTGTTTCAAAGGGACTTGCGGTGGTCGTCATTTTTGGTCTCATCGTATCCACCCTTTTAACACTGATTGTGATTCCAACCTTCTATGAATTATTTCATTTCCGCAAAGCAAAAAAACAAAGGCTGCATGGTATCCACGTATCAGATACGTTAGACCAATAATATGGAAAAAAGGCGATGACACATCTATCTGTCATCGCCCTTTCTTTTTTACTTTTTAAGAAGTTCTAAAAACGAACAAATCGTTAAGATCCCTTTATCGAAGTTTTCCAAGTTAAAGTGTTCATTCGGTGCATGTAGATTCTCATCTGGCAATCCAAATCCCATTAAGACAACAGGCGCATTTAGAGAATGGTTGAAATCCGATACAATCGGAATCGAACCCCCTTCTCTTTTGTATACTGGTGCTCTTCCATAAACCGTTTCATACGCTTCGGCCGCTTTTTGAATCATTGGGCTGTCGATCGGCGTTAAGAATGGATTCCCCGTATCTTGAAGAGACACGGTTACCGTGCAGCCTTTTGGAGCATGTTCTTCTATATGTTTTTTGATCAATCCCTGTATCTTTTCAGGGTTTTGATTGTGGACGAGACGGCAAGTAATTTTGGCATGTGCCTCGTTCGGGATGACTGTTTTTGTTCCTTCCCCCTGAAATCCTCCCCATAATCCATTGATTTCTAAGGTTGGCCGGGAGCTGATTTTCTCAGGGTATGGGAAATTGTTTTCCCCTCCGGTTAAATCGGTTAACCCTAATGATTTTTTTAGCTTGTCTTCATCAAATCCTAACGCTTTAATTTGTTCCTTTTCAAAATCTGTAAGAAGAACAACATCATCATAAAAATGATCTACATTTACTTTTCCGTTTGCATCATGAAGGGTCGATAGGAGCTGGACTAATAAATGGTTAGCGTTTTGAACTCCTCCGCCAAACATGCCTGAATGCAAATCCGAATTAGCGGTTTTTAACGAAAATTCCAGTGCACAAAGACCTCTTAACGAATAAGTGATGGCGGGAACCCCTCTATCCCACATATCTGAGTCAGAAATAACTACTACATCACAAGATAATTTTTCTTTATTTTCGGATAAGTATGGCGGAAGATGAGGACTTCCGATTTCTTCTTCTCCTTCAATGCAAAACTTAACGTTTACCGGTAATTTACCTTCTGTTTTCAAAAGTGTTTCCACTGCTTTGATATGTAAGAATGTCTGCCCTTTGTCGTCGGTTGCCCCTCTGGCAAAGATCTTTTCATCACGAATCGTTGGTTCAAACGGAGGCGTTTCCCATAAGTGAAGAGGATCCACCGGCTGCACGTCATAATGGCCGTACACTAAGACAGTTGGGGCGTTCTCCTGGTGAATCCAGTCCGCATAGACAATTGGATGTCCTTTTGTCTGGATGATTTCCACATGTTCCATTCCGATGCTTTCTAATTTATTGGCAATCCATGAAGCTGCTTTTTGGATGTCCTCTTTATGCTCGGATAAAGAACTGACACTTGGAATTCGAAGCAATTCTTTTAATTCCTCAACATTCTGATTATGTTCCTTAGATAATAACTCAGATAATTGACTCATATTATCACCTTTTCTAGTTTATTTCCCCTTCTTATTATATATATAAAGACATGATTGGCATCAAGTAATACAACTTGGCTAACACCTATCACGTCAAAAAATAAAGACCCCACTCGTAGTCTTCACCTCACCTTTTATATTACCCCGCAAAAGCTGGAAAACTCTATTTAATAAGTTTTTATAAAATTGCCAGCCCATAAAAAAGTCTTATTGTGGTTTAATAAAAATATAAAAATAATCCCCAAGCTAAAACTCCAGCAATAAATACTAAAAACCATCGTTTTGAATACGTTATTCCTAAAATTGCTGCTACGCAAAAGAAAGGAATAATAATAATAAACATCCAAATCGACCACAAACTTAAAATCGTTGAAATGATAGAAAGAAAGAGAGCGATCCAGATATATTTCGTATTTTTCTTCTTAATGCCAAGCGTAACAAGCATTAAACTCACAATAATTGACATATAAAAAATAACGCTTAGAAACATCGCATTTTTCCTTCCTTATGGCAGCTTAATTTGAAATGAAACCAGTTTACTATTTACCTATATTTTCTTTTCCTTTTTGATATTTCCACTCCATAATGTTTACTACAATTAGAAAAATAAGAGCTGTTCCAGATGTAGAATAAAGAATATTCCAAGATATATCGGGAACGATATTCAACCTGGATATAAACATTGGAACAAGAAAAAAAGCTAAACCAAAACTTTTTAATAACAAAACCTTCTTACGCAATTTTGCTCCCCCTAAAATTTATCAATAACGATCAATAATTATTCGAATATTTAATCCACAAAAAGACGCCTTCTTATTTAAGAAAAGCGCCCGATGTTGAACAGTGAAATATGTGAAAGATTACTCTGCAAATACGTTCTAATGAATTTGACTAACACACCTGTTTCTACGGCTTGGCGAGGAAGGCCGCTAGATTATGGTGCTTTAGGACCAGTCAACGCCACCCCAAGAGGATTGCAACTTTCGCAACAGAACAATTTGGCCGATATGATACGTATCGTGCATCATGATATGACTAAGTAAACGCTCGATAGAATATCTGTTAGCAGCATATGGAGCTTTTAACTTTTCATCGTCAAGATCCGCAATCACCGTTTTTAATTTATTCATGACTTCATTAAGGCGCTGCACTGTCCGGGCCCACCCAATTTCGTCTTCTGGATCCCCCGGTTTTCCAAAGGTCTCTACATTGTTTTCTGCCTTTTGCTGATTCTCTGTACCTTTAATTCGATGGATTACGTCTTCATTCCAAAATATCAAGTGATTAACAATCTGCCAAATTGAATTGCTGATTCCCGAACTTGTCCATGCTGCCTCAGCTGCGATGACTCCATGAAGCGCTTGATCCATGGATGCAAACCAATCATTCTCATGCCAATGCATGTCGTGTTGGTCTAAAAACATTTGGGTTACAACTTGCATTCAACCAATCTCCTCACTGTTTAGTTTCATCATTCAAATCATTTATTTTGAAAATTCAACAAAATCATGATCCTTATGATTTATTCGGCTCATCCAACTTTTATTCCTTCATCATTTCAAATAAAGTACACAATAGGGCAGACGTTTTTATTTCAAATGATCAACGAGCCGATTGAGTAATTCACTTAAAACCACTATCTCTTGATCATTGTATATATGATAAGACTGGGCATTAAAATCATTCCGTAACGATTTCAATTGCTCATACACACGAATCCCTTCCTCTGTTATTTTTACTCGTGTACGTCTTTTATCTTCAGGGTCTTGGAAAAGCGTAACTAAATTGGATTGCTGCAGACGATTGATCATCCCGGTCATATTTTGTTTCGTTACAAGCAATTCTTCTTTAAGGTCCCCAATGGATATTTCTCCCCTATTTATGATCGTCCTTAGAATCACCCATTGCTGTATGCTGCTCAGTCCAACTTCAGCGACCATCTTAGCTCCATGTCTGCTTAGGAGATTAGATAATCTAAAGATATCTAACGTTATATTCGTTTTTACTTCTTCCATACAAACCTCCGCGTCTATTTATTATTGATTATACTAAATCAGTGAATTAATATAGTCAAGTTGTTGACTATATTACAAAGGTAACTTAAACTAATTTAGTCAACAACTTGACAAAGTTAAGAAATTTTCTATTTTTTTATTTCATTTTTTTAAATAAAGGAGACAAAACATGTCAAAATCAACGACAAATCGTAAAATGGTTACGGTTGCGATGCTGGTTGCGATCCTATTAGTCGCCATTGACGTCACGGTTGTCAGTACCGCCATGCCTCAAATTGTCAGTGACCTCAGCGGCTTAAAATTAATCAGCTGGGTATTTGCCATCTACACACTTACCACTTCTGTAACGACGCCTATTTACGGGAAATTGGCTGATTTATTCGGCCGAAAAAAAGTTTTTATCTTTGGGGTTATTTTGTTTGTGGTCGGCTCGATGTTGTCGGGAGCTGCCCAAACGATGAATCAATTAATTTGGTTCCGTGCTTTTCAAGGAATTGGTGCTGGTGCGGTTATGCCGTTAACCTTTACAATTATTGGTGACCTTTTTCCCGGTGAACAACGAGCCAAAATGCAGGGAGTCTTTAGTTCGGTTTGGGGAATCGCCGGTCTTCTTGGACCATTGGTAGGCGGATTCTTTGTGGACCAAATCAGTTGGCGTTGGATTTTCTATATAAATTTGCCGATCGGTTTAGTCTCGCTCGTGTTAATCACCGTGTTCTTCCACGAAACCGTTGAATTGAAAAAGGACCGTAAAATTGATTATTTAGGAGCTATCACTTTTACCATCGGGATATCCACTTTATTATATGCACTATTAAATGCGGGTCCGGGACAAAAATATGCATGGAACTCAACGATTCTTGGCCACAGTGCGACGAGCTCAGGACTGACACTTATGCCAATGTCAATTGCCTGGCCTTTAGGTGCAACTTTTGCCGGTCGGTATATGTATAAAATTGGCTCAAAGTTTACAGCCATTCTTGGTGCTGTTTTGATTGCCCTAGGTGGAACATGGCTGCTTGCTGTGGAACTTGACTCTCCGTATTGGTATTTTGTAGGAATTATGATTGTGATCGGTCTGGGCATGGGTTACGCGACCACCCCAACCACCGTTCTCGTTCAATCAGCGGTTGGCTGGCAAATGCGTGGAGCCGCAACCGCATCAAACAGCTTTACTAAGTCCATTGGCCAAACGGTTGGGGTTGCTATATTTGGAACTATTTTTAACAACTCATTGATTACGTTTGGAAAAGAACATGCAGGGGGAAGTTGGAGTGGAGGAGACAATATTAGTAATCTCTTAAGCTCAGACACCCTTCATCAGCTGCCTGCGAACGTTATGACGATGATCCAGGAGGCGCTCGCCCATGGGATGCACCTTGTATTTATCCTCGTGTTTTTTATTGGGATCGCAAACCTCCTTTGTACTCTCTTCCTTCCTTCACACAAGAAGGTAATGGAACATCAAAAGCAAGTCCAACATTAAACGTGAAGAGCCGCCAATTTGGCGGCTTTTCCTTCTTACATAGGCAAAATATGCTTTAACACCCCTTCTTTCGGTGAAATGTAATCCATGTTTTACCTCCTAATAAAAATCCATGCAATAAAAGGAACAATCACCACATACAATGCAGAAATAAACCAGTTGTTTGTGTAATAAATCCGCTAAAAATTAAGGAACCTACTTTAGTCCATGAAGGTATTTTAAAATATATTTTTATGAAAAAACAGTCGCACGCAAACAGAAAAGAGAATCCCTCGAACAAAATTTATAAAACCAGCACACACATTTATGTGTATAGAATTTTTTACTCCCCTAAATGAAACAAAAAAGGGTCCAATTGTTTAAGTATGATATGGTATGATGAAAAAAAAGCAATGTTAACTCGACGTTTTTTATAGTTAACATCTATAAACTAGGAGGAGAAAGATGTTTAAACTACGAGGCCATCATCTTTTTTGCCTGTTGGGCTATCGGGGAATGGGCTATTCAGAAGAATACGTAAAAAATATGACTCGATTGCATCAAACCTTGAGAAATAACCCAAAGACGTTAATTCATATTGTTAAGGGTCCCGATCAGTTGTGTGAAAAATACCCCAACTCTGGTCAATACCACTGCCAGGACGAAAATATTTATGAAAGAGATCAGGCAATTTTAGAGAAAATAGGGCTTAAAGTCGGAGAAATTCTGAATTGGGAAGACGTTGAATCATGCATCAGAAAGTTTGTTGTCCCCTCCGATATTCAAATTGTGTGTAAAACTTGTTCCTGGCGTTCCTTTGGAGTTTGTGAGGAAGGTATTCAAGAGATTCATGAATGGAAGGGTTTAAGGAAGGTTACATAAGCCCATCCGCCTTTAGATTCATCATTTGCCTCCACTTAAACTTAATTTAATCTATACACTGAGTTTACAAGACTTTAATATTCAGATGTTAAGATTGGATTAACAACAAATGAGGAGGCAGTATATATGAATATGCGTGCAATGTTTATTGATATGGATGGTACACTATTAAAAGCCTCAAATAACATTTCCACCCGAAATATGGAAGCCGTTAATACGCTCATGAATCAGGGGGTCAAGGTGTTTCTGGCTACTGGTCGACACTATGAAGTAACTGCTCCTTACCATAAAGAACTTGGATTACGAACACCGATGATTTGTTTGAATGGTGCCGCTATTCACGATGCAGATTCAGGAAAAACAATACAAATGAAAACCGTCCGACTGAACGATGAACGATTCCACCATGTGACAGCTGAAAGTGCTTGGAATGTTATTATCCATACAGCAAATGGTGTTTATTGCAAGAAGACAAATGAAGAAATTGATTATTGGACACAAGTGGGGCGGATTCCGCCACATTATATTGGAGATTTAAGACAGGCAAATTATCAAGATGTACTTAAATATAGTGTTCGAACAGGTACACCTTGTCCAAACATTTCCGCTTTGTTTAACAAGGAAGCAGAAGTCATCAATTGGAATGACGGGTTTGAATTGCTTGCACCTAATGTTTCGAAATGGTCTGCTTTAAAAAGCCTCCTTCGTGAATATCGAATCAGTCCAAATGAAGTTGTCGCTATTGGAGACGGACCCAATGATATCGAGATGCTTCGTCATGTAGGTACTGGTGTAGCCATGGGGAACGCAAGTGAAAAGGTTAAAGCGGCGGCTGATTTTATTACAGGACACCACGAAAATGATGGATTAGCTCAGTTTATCGAACAATATCTTCTTAAATCAAAACAATCCTATGCGATCTAAAGTTGTTTTATATCTACTATAAATTGCAGCGATTATCAAAAAGCTCCAAACCGATTGAACATGGTTTGGAGCTTTATTTTACATTATTTTGACAGTGCATGTTTAGTCATTGAGTTAGTTACCTGGCTTAAAATTACTGCTGCGATTCCCTGGATGATCGATTTCACGATGACTTGCCCAAGAATAGCTGCTGGCACGGCTTCCCATGGTAAGAAGTTGGCTCCAAGCGGGCTAAGGCCAATGATGACGAAGATCACCGAATCCAATAAGCCCCCGACGACTCCACTATAAAAAACTCTCCAGCTCATCGGCAGTTTCAATCTTGTATAAATCTCTGTATCTGTTGTTTCTGCCACGGCAAACGAGAGAGCCGAAGCTAAGACGATAATCAGTGTATCCCCTAAAATGAATGATACAACCGCAGAAAGGAATAAAGCTGTTCCTATGAAAATATAAGTCTTCTTTCTGCCATATTTATTTTGAACCAAGTCTCGAAAGATAAACGTGGCTCCGATAAATAAGGTACCCATAGGGACAATAAATACCCCCATCTGCAATGGGGCAAAAGCTGCCGTAACCACGTTCGCCGTTACGATGGAAATTAAATATATTATGATTCTCATTCTATCCCTACTCTCTTTCTAACCTCTTACACGCCTCGCTTATTTCCCCAAAGCAAGGCATGCAATTGCGGCAATACTTTAACATCATTCAACGCTGGGTCTAAAACCACACAATCAACTAACCACTCATATTTATTCAGAAGTTTTTGAATCAATTCATTGTTATTCATATTCGTAATATCATCATTACCAACCTGAAGGTAAAAAGGAATCTCTGGGTAACGATGATGAACCTTTTTCGCATATTCAAGATCGTTTTCATCAAAGATGACGACTTTCAAACTCACTTGATGTTTAAAATCATTGTCGTTTAAATTTTGAAAAATAGAATCTAAGATTTCAAAATTGGTGATCATATTGGAACTTGGCGGTTTCGGTGAAATCGTTAGTTCATCAACGTTTAAGAACCAGTCTTGCCATCTGCTCCCTTGTGTTTCGATCCCAATCTTGATGTCTTTTTCTTTTAATAAATCAATAAACACATCTAAATTTTTAAGAAGTGCCGGATTTCCCCCAGAGATTGTCACAAATGAGAAATTATCGCCGCCGACTCTTTTTAGTTCAACCCATATTTCTTCAGCAGTCATTTGCTGGATATCCTCTTTTGCGCTGCCATCCCATGTAAAGGCAGAATCACACCAGCTGCAAGAATAATCACAGCCGGCGGTCCGAACGAACATTGTTTTTTGACCAATGACCATCCCTTCTCCTTGGATGGTTGGGCCAAAGATTTCTAGAACAGGAATCTTGCTCATTCCTCCATCCACTCCCTTCTAGCTTCTGCATAGCTGGTCGGAGTTTCAAAGAGACGGACAAATTCCACTCTTGCTCCATGATATTGTTCCATCCGCTCTTCTGTATCTAATGCTTCCTTCATTTTCTCATAAATCCAAACCACCATATTTTCTGCGGTTGTATTCATGTATGGTAAGGTTTCATTCAAGTATTGATGATCAAGGAATATTTCAATTTCATTTTTCCAAATCTCTTTAATATCACCGAAGTCAATCATTAAGCCGCGTTCATCAACAAATCCGCTGATTCCGAAAATAACGTGGTATGTGTGGCCGTGCAAATTTTTGCATTTCCCTTCATAACAATGCAAGTGATGCGAAGCATCGAAGGTGAATTCTTTGCTTACAAGTACACGTTTATGATGATATTTTAATTGATGTGGATGAATGTCCTCATTTATTTTTTGAAGTTTATCAACGATTCGAAAACCCATCGCTAAAACCTCCCATTTAAAAAGTCTTCAAGCCCTCTTTTTCGTAACACACAGGCTGGGCATTCGCCGCATCCATCCGCAATCACACCGTTGTAGCAAGTTAATGTTTTTTCACGAACAAACTCTAATGCGCCCAATTCATCCGCTAGTGCCCATGTTTGTGCTTTGTTGATCCACATTAACGGGGTATGAATGACAAAGTTATCGTCCATCGAAAGATTTAACGTAACATTCAATGATTTAATAAAAATATCACGGCAGTCCGGGTAACCGCTGAAATCTGTTTCACATACACCTGTGACTAAATGCTTCGCTCCCACTTGACGAGCTAAAACACCTGCAAAAGTTAGGAATAATAGGTTCCGACCTGGCACAAATGTGGAGGGAAGTTCCCCTTCACCGCCATCAGTCACTTCAATATCTGAACGCGTTAACGCATTAGGGGCTAATTGATTTAGTAAGGCCATATCTAAAATATGGTGTTTTACACCAAGCTCATTGGCTATATTTTTGGCACATTCAATTTCTAAACTATGCCTTTGATTGTAATCAAACGTAACGACTTCTACTTCTTTAAATTGTTTTAATGCCCAAAATAAACAAGTGGTGCTGTCTTGTCCACCACTAAATACAACAATGGCCTTCTCATTTTTCAACATTTCTTTCTATACTTCCTTTCAAATAGAAAAAACAGTACCCCAAGATAGAAGTACTGCTTCATCTTAGTTTTTTTAATGAGGGGGGCTAGAACCTCGTTTGCATACATGCAATGATATATTAATTTCTATGACTAAATGATTATAAACTATTATCTTAATTTTTTCACCTATTTATCGACAAATTGTGCATTCTTTTCTTTTCAAGGTTCTGATCTCGCCCATTCAGCTAATGAATGTTGTGCTTTCTGAAATTACCGCCCTTCACCTCTGCTACATCATAAACGGTAACAAAGGATTTTGGATCCAGTTCATTGATGATTTCTTTTAATTTTGTTTCTTCTAAGCGGTTAATGACACAGGTGATTTCTTTAAATTTTTCATGGGAAAAACCGCCATAAGCTTCTTTATACGTTGCACTTCGGCCTAAACGATCACAGATGGTCTCCACCATTATTTCAGGCTGGGTGGTGATAATATTGAAGGTTTTAGAACCGCTTAACCCTTCTTCCACAATGTGAATCACTTTCGAAGCAATAAAGTAAGCAATGGCCGATAGAATCGCCCCTTGTAAACCAAATGCGATGCCAACAAAAATAAATACAAATATGTTTAAGAATAGAATGAGGTCACTGGTACCAAACGGTAATTTTCGAGATAGGAGGACGGCCAGCATATCAATTCCATCCAATGCACCGCCATTCCTTAAGGCTAACCCCATCCCAAATCCAAGGATAATACCGCCAACCACTGTCACTAACAATGTATCTCCCTCAATAATAGCAGGCGTATGGTGCAAGAGACTGGTTCCAACCGCTAGGGAAGCAATCCCGATAATCGAAAATAACGCGAAACTTTTTCCAATTTGCTTATATCCCAACCAGATAAAGGGAATGTTGATCACAGCAATGAGAACACCCAATGGTAAATCAAATAGTTCTGATCCAACGATACTAAGACCCGTCACTCCTCCATCTGATACGTGGTTAGGAATAAGAACCGTTTCTAGTCCATAGGCAGCAATTAATCCCCCGATAACGACCATTAATCCGCGCAGAATAAATTTTAGTTTATTAGTTTTATGTATTTTGTTTGTAGTCATATATTTCCTCTCTTCCCTTTACTTTTCAACTGTATCTCTGACTTTTTCTCCAATAGATTTTTTCTACTCATAAATTTACATCGATCTGAGTGGTAATCAGGTCTTCTTTTGTTATTCCTAAAAATTTAAGTGTCTCCGATGGTGTGGAATGGTTAAAGTGTTTTTGTAAGAGTGCAATCGAGACACCTTGTTTAAAGGCATGATATCCGAAGGTCTTTGCTAGTGAATTCGTCCCGATTTTTCCTTCAATACCTACCTTAACAGCTGCATCATGGATGATTCGATAGGCCTGTTGTCGTGTAATCGGTTGTTTAAATTTACGAGATTGGAATAAATAAATTTGTTGTTCACTGTTGACCTGGTCTAAGTAAGAATTTACCGCTTCTTTCACTCTTTTGTTTAAATAAACCGACTTCCTCTTTTCACTCTCCAGTTCAGAGTAATGATAAAAATCCTTCATTTCCCCATCCCCATTAAAAAGTTCCTTTACCTTAATCAGTAGCAGTTCAGATATTCTAAGCCCTGTATTTATTCCAACAACAAATAATAAATAATCCCTATATGAATGTTCCATAAGGTAATTTTTCATGGCATTTATTTGTTCTAAGTCTCTAAGTGCATCCACTGTTTCCAACGAATCATTACTCTCCTTCAATGTTACATAACTAAATTATAATATATGTTTGAGTAACATTCAAATATTCTGCCTAAGAATTATGATTTATATATCATAGGAAAATAGATGTACAAGTATACTAGCCCCTAAAAAAACGAGAAAAAGGCCTTAGCCCCTGTTATATAGAGCTAAAGCCATATACTTATGATGATCATTTTCAAGCAGCACGTAATTATAAACACTTAGTATGTAATTAATGATGGTCCAAAAATTTAGTAACTGACCGAGCAGACCGAATAAGAATTGGCCCAATTAATTCCACTAAATCCAAAGAGATATCAAGGACTTCCCACCAAATGGATTCCTTCCCTTCTTCTTTCCTCTTGTCTCTTCGGGCCTTTCTTTTCTCTTTAAATGTATTCACCATACTCTCTCCCCTCTTACCATTATTATACAATTATCTTTTCGATTTATTAACAGTTAACATACGTTTTGCAACTAAAAGTACTTCCTTTTGTTTCACAATTTAGAATACACATCTCGTGCCAACCCAAATGAGGATAGAAATCTCAAGTTACACAATTGTACAAGCATTTCTTACAATCTCTAATATCCTATATTAGTAGATTAAAAAGGTGGTGATTTAATAATGTCTGATCGAAATAGGCAAGATTCTTCAGCAGCTTATGGCTATTTTGCATTCGTAGGAACCGAGCCGATTTTAGTAAATCCCCAGGAAAATATACGATTTAATCAACATGGTTCATTAAAAAATATACGATTTTCCACGAATCGCAGTACAATAAAAGTTTTGAAATCGGGAGACTATAAGATCGAATATACATTACTCATAGATGGACCTGCTTCCACTTCTGTATATGGTATTTTCTTAGGCGATTCTTCTGAGCCAGAAAATCTCACAAAGTTTGGCATAACAAGGCAAGTGAATAATGCGACTCTCATGCTTATAGGACAAGCAATTATCCATGTTTCCAAAAAATCCACCATTGAGCTAAGAAATATTGGTACGACCACAGATACACTTTTACCGGTTTTAGGGGGACAAGGTATAAATGCCGCATCACTATCCATTGTGAAACTTAGCTGATAATTGGTGTTTCCTTTGACAGCCGATCCATTGGAAGTTATTCCATACGAATTGTTTCCTACTCATTCGTCACATGTCCGCCGGAATTGGCAATACTTTTATGTTTTACACTTAGAATATGATTGTTATAATGGTGCCTATGTATACTTAGGAGGATACCCAATGACCATATTTGAAAAGTTAAAGCCGATTATTGCCGATCAACTCGGTGTGAAAATGGAGAATATCAAATTAGAGGCATCTTTTAAAGACGACTTCGAAGCAGACTCGCTTGATATGGTGAACTTGACGATGGAAATTGAAGATGAATTCGCGATTGAAATTAGTGAAAAAACTGCAGCAACGCTCCAAACGGTCGGTGATGTTGTAAAATATATTGAAAACCGTTAAAAAATAGAAAAGGCGGATCGCCCATTTTAATCGGACACCTGAACCTAGGTGAACGTTGGCAGAAAGCATCCGCCAATACTCTATCAAATTTCAACAGCCATGCTGCGTTAATAAAAAAGCGTTCTACATATGAAGAAACGCACCTAGGTTACAAGAGAAAACGAGACCCATAATGGCAATTCCAAACTGAATGAGACGCGATAACATTGATACTCCCTCATACCCATAATCCTACAGCCACCCCCATTATACCATTAAATTCCAATTAAAATCCCTTTATATTAAATCTATGTCTTAGACAGCGTGTAGTTTATCATATAATTGACTTAGTACTTAAAAATTATTTTCAATTAGGGGAGATTGGGATGAATAAAAAAATTTTAATAGCTGTACTCTGTATAGGGTTAGGTGCGGTAATTTATTTTTTGTCATCACGGCCAACAAAACCTGCAATTCCTGCTAAACTTAATATTCCTACTACCTCCTTGGAAGAAAGTATCTGTGAAAAAGTAACAGCACAATTTGGAGATTGCCAAAAAATTCTTTTGTTTGATGCTCATTCTAATTTAGTTTTTGCCGAGAACAGTTCTGGAATCTCGCCTGTGCTTACAAATAAAGAGTTTACTAAATTTAAACAATTCATTTTTCCAATGATGGATTTCCAGGAGTTCAAGGAAGAGAAAGTCGAGAGAGGACCAATAGACTGGCGGGCTAAAAATCATATCCAAAAAGATTTGTCGGTTATATATGGTTTTGCAGAAGACGAGGCGAAAACCATTGTAATAAATAGTGAAGGCAACATCCAGCCAAACAGGTTTTTGGTTCGTGATCACTTATGGGTTTGGTATGCTGTTTTTCAGAAAGATAAAGTTACATTGCCAGTAAAGGTAACAGTTTATAATGCAGAAGGTCAAATTATTTTCGGAGGAAATGGAAAGAAGGAATAAAGCTTAACTCCCCCACCCTACCCGAAATGAATCACGAACCCCGGCAGGGAATTGAATGCAAAATGTATTTTATTCTCTTATCACTGGATTTTATCATTATTTGTCGTATTTTTTCGAATTATTTATATTCGTTTCTTGTATTTTTTATAGTACTATTAATCTAGTTCTTTAATACCAAAACTAGATAAAGGCAAACCTTTCGAAAGAATGGGACGCAAAGTTACAGGTCTAAGGTTCTATACTATGATGGCTGTGCTGCCTCAATTAAGAGGAGAGAAAATGTATGCAATTAGATTCAAACTATCCACCATATTTTGATGGGAGAAATTTAGACCAAATAATAGCAAAAATTCAAGAAAATCAAGAAAAGTGCCACACGGTAGTTGTCAAACCAGAAATTCCAAAGGGAGAAGTAGTACAATTTCGTTATCCGCACCCGCTAGACGGACTATTTTTAAATCTTTCTGGCAATTAATAATGTCGATTCATAATGATCAAAAAAGAAGTTTGCAAAAAACACGTTGAGTTGCACAGCGTGTTTTTTGTTATTTTAACTACCATTACTTCTGCTGATGTTAATTATCCATAAAGTTTACTTAAAATCTACAAATCTCTAAACAGAACAAATGTTTCGTTGTACAATAGTTATGTCAGATTTGATTTTCTACATAAATAATTTATAGAGGTGGAATTTAATTGAATGGTACATCACACGCAGTAATTGGGGCAGCAACTGGATTTATTGTTGCGAATACATTTCATACTTCTCCTTCTGCGACACTTTTGTTTGTAGGATTAGGAAGCGTCTCAGGATTAATGCCTGATCTTGATATTGACGGGAAGCTTCGTGAAAAAATTACTTTGTCGCATAAGGTGATTCGACTTTCTGCGATGATCATTGGAATGATTATGATTCTATATAGTTTCTTTGAAAAAACAATGGTAGATAGATGTCTGGGGATTGGAATCGGCTGTTTGATCGTCTTGGTTGCATCCTTCATTAAGCAAAGACATATGTTAACCATCACAGGAATTGCCGTCCTGGCGGGCGGATTCTCTTTAGGGGAACTATGGTTAATTCTGCTAGGGATTTATATAGTCATTGCCTCCTTTACTTCTCATCGCAGCTATACTCATTCGGTTTTAGGCACTGTGTTCTTTGGGATTATTGCTTCCAACTTCCAAGCTTCAATCGGGATTGATGGTGTTTTCTATTCGTGTTTGGCTGGTTACATCAGTCATTTAATAGCAGATTTAAAAATCCTGCCATTTAATAAACGGGGCGTTAAGCTGTTCTTACCACTGTCTTCCAAGGAACTATGAAATATCTGTGAAAGATTAATAAACACTATCTGGATTGTTTGGAGGAAATGGAACTTTCACAAACTTATTCAACAAAAAAGGCAATGTCCATTATACATCGCCCAATTACGTCTAGAAAATATTAATCTTCTGTTCCTAAAACATCTGTATTTGGGGGCTCATAACCCATTTGACGGAGCATGGCTACTATTTGTCCCTTATGATGAAACTCGTGTGTTATAGTGTGCATTAGCAATTTACCGGGAGTAATAGTTACTAGTTCAGATGCTTCTCTCCAAGGGATTTCTCTTTCAATTGGCACGTTTAATTTATGTCCATGTTGTTCAATTAATTCATTTACCATTGAATCTACTTGATCAAATCGTGATATTATTTCCTCTAAACTGAGATTATGTAATTTTTCCCTTGGAGTAAGTGGTTTATTTGTCTTCAGCAAAACAAATGAGCCAAGCCATGCAACATAGCAATCTGCTATATGAACCAATGTGTCTCTTACACTTTGCCAACCAAAACCATTTGTTTGTGTAAAATGATTAGAATCTACTTTCCCACAAAAATCTAACAGTGTTCCTCTCGTCTGTCAAACCCATCCATATTCGTGTTGAAGCATCCAAACACCCACCTTAACATTTATAGAACATGTTCTATAAATGTTAGAAAAAACCTTTCTATTAGGAAAAAAACTCCTGTAAATAAGTTATAAAGTGCCTATATTTCTTTATCAAGTTTTACCAAATATTTTAAATCAAAATGGAATTTGAGAGATCCAATTTGATTTTGCAAAAGATGGGGGATCGATTTTAATGAAGCATGGTTGGATGGAGGAACCGCCTTCATCTATTGACCGCTCAATATCCTCCCATACTAAATAACATTAAATAAAAGGTAAGGAGATATGCGGACACTAAGTTCTTTTATATCACTTTACCTTCGTTATGGATATAGTTTATCCGTATTTGATTTTCCTGATTTATTGTCCTCTTTTCAAACCTGCCCTGAATCTCAGTAAGACTTAATGTACTCCATTTGCAAGCTGCTTCATTGCGTTTAACTCTGAAGAAAGCGCCAAAAACCATTCCTTATCTCCCGTTGATAAAGCCAGATCGAGGAGAAATTCAATTTGTGCCTTATTGGTTACATTTGAAACGGGCAGTTTTTTCACCCGTTTACTTAGAATAGGGATGGTTTTTCCAATTGCTTGCTTATTGTCACTCGTAACAACGGTTACTTTCACAACACCTTCTAGACCTTCCGGTGAAAGTGAATCAATATAACCAATAATTAATTCACCCTCCCGGGATTCTGCCTTAATCCAATCACCCGTTTTTAGATTTGTATTATTATAGAAGAACATCGATTTTCACCTTCTTGTTTTTTTCGTTTAATACCAGGATATGCATCGTAAATTAATCTGTAATCTTTTTTATTACATTTCCATTAAAGAAAAATTCAACCAATTATCGGTCACTGGCGCTTTTTAACAAGATCCACGACTTCTTTGATTGTATAGTCCCTTAAATATTCTCCCATGTGTTCTTCTACACCAAAGAAAATGCTGCATAAGACTTTTTGCATATTTGCCCCGACAATACATTTTTCATTGGATTCAGGACATTTGGGCTGCAGAGCCCCTTCAGAGGTGATCTTATAGATATCCCAAAGATTTACTTCACTTAAGTCAAGCACAAAAAGAAATCCTCCGCCCGTTCCTTCTTTGGATTTAATAAATCCATGTTTTTTCAATAAACTTAGAACTTTTCGAATGCGAACCGGATGGACGCCAGTACTTTCAGAGATCGCATCACTAGTGGACATGCGGTCCGTCTGTAACGCAAGAAATGTTAAACTGTGAATGGCAAGAGTAAAATCACTATTCATTAGCTTGCCTCCTAAGACAAAAAACTTCTCATCTATTTTAAAAGTTCATAACTTACTGTAATAATAAACATTACAGATTAGCTAGTCAAGCATATCGTTAACTATGTCTATTACATTAAACATCCCATTGCTTTTTTACTTGTTCTTCAGCAATCTGTTTAATTTTTTCCCAGGTCATCTCTTTTTCCACTATGACATTGGTATGGTAATTTCGATCTTTATATAATACTTTTACGAATACTTCAATCATCTGTTGTTCCTCCTTTTGTAAATTTTACTTGTAAAGACCATGCTTTTTGCCTTAATTTGCTTCTTTCTGCAATTCGTTATACAAATAGTTTCGAATTCTCCGCGGAAGGAAACTCCGAATTTCATCTTCGTTATAGCCCACTTGTAATCTTTTTTCGTCCATGATAATTGGCCGGCGTACCATTTTGGGATGTTCGATGATTAATTTATACAATTGATTAAGCGGAAGTGTATCAATATCTACCTTTAAATCTTGGTACGCCTTTGAATTCGTTGAAATAATTTCACTCGTCCCCTCTTCTGTCATCCGAAGAATCGATTTAATTTCATCGATTGTAAGAGGATGAGATAGGATGTTTCTTTCTATATAGTCTATTTGATGTTCCTCAAGCCAAGCTTTTGCTTTTCGGCAAGACCCACAGCTTGGTGTCGTAAACAAAGTTACCATCGCCATACACACTCCTTAGTAATATTCTGCCCAACATATTAAATGTAACAAAAACCATTACAGTTATCATACTGTAAATATAATCGTTACAGTTCATTTTGTCAATGGGTGTTTGATTGAATCTTATATGCATGGTTAAGATTCCATTAACCATTCGCTCTAATGATAAAAAATCCCTTAAGTTTTTAATACCTAAGGGATTATTATTAAGAAGATCAGTCTGAATGGTTATTCTATCTCATCGTGGATTCTATTTCTTATGTTACTATTGCTTTTCCCTATCCTGTTGGAATTTTCCCCTTTAACCTGCTTTAAGGTCGCTACGATCAGAAAGCTAACGATTACTAATAAGAGCCAAGAACTCACCTTTCCTAAATGAACGAGACTCCATGCATCGGTTTGGTTTGGATATTCCCATGCTCCAAAGAACGTTGCGATATTTTCAGCCACCCATATAAAAAATCCAATGAGTACAAATGAAAGCGCGAGAGGCATGCGATAACGCGTTCCACCAACCTCGTATGTGACCCACGATTGCCAGAAAACGATGATGACAAGTCCTGTTAACCACCAACGAACATCCAACCAAAAATGGTGGGTGAAAAAATTCAAATAAATCGCAGCGGCAAGAGGGACTACCAGCAAAAACGGCGGCCACTTCACCAATTCAACCTTAAGCCTCCTCCACGCCTGGCAAAGAAAACTTGCTACACTCGCGTACATGAAACCACTATACAAAGGGACTCCAAAAATTTTAGAAAATCCTTCCTCCGGATAAGACCAAGAGCCCATATGCACCTTGAAAAGTTCAAGAGTAAGTCCAATAAGGTGAAACAAAGTGATCACCTTAAGTTCATCCCGAGTTTCAAGCCCAGAGCGCACCATCCCCCACTGCATCAGAAGGCAAATAATGAGCAGCCAGTCATACCGCGGCAGAAATGGAAGTGGGATGATTTGTGTAATAGCCAAAGAGGCAAAAATAACGACAGGAAACAAACATGAAAAGGCTTGCTCCCAGCCAAAACGAACGAGTTGTTTAAGCGATCTAATCATTTGTATCTTCAAAGGTTTTTTCTGAGAATCACTTTGGATGGTTAAATTCATGCGGAACTCCCCTTTTATGAATTTGATTCTAATTTTGTAAAAGCGATATTTCTTTTTCTATTGAAATGATTTTACCATCCGTTTTATCGTTTTACAATAAATAATTAATGATTATAATTATATTTTTATTGGTTAAAGCATTCTTCCGATCTGATAAAAAGTTAAAAAGCACTCCTTATTTTCAAAGGAATGCTCTAAAATTTTTATGGAAATTTATTGTCCATAACAGGAGGAATATTATTCCTAGTTATGGCATCCGTGAAGGGTGTTTTGCAAAATAACTGGTCCTAATTTGTTGGTTTTCGAATTTGAAAGACGTACTTCTACGCTTGTATTAACTGGTAGTTCCGCTGAAATCTCATCAATTTTACCCACCCATGAATTACCGCCAAACCAGCTTGGAACGTTCTCTTTAACTAAATACAGCTTAAACCGCCAACTTTGAATCTAAATTTGATAAATGGATAGACGATAGTGAAAATAAGTAAAATTATGCTTTTAATAACGTGCAGCCAGATAAAATTCAATTTTAATACTTTGGAAGTGATCGTTGCTATGGGATTTTCCATTACACTTAATGGAAAATGTTGTGAATTTCAACATTCTCATTTATAGTTAAATTAAATAATTTGATTTACCCACATTACTTAAACAAGGAGATTATATGAAACTAGGAGCATTTTCTGTAAGTTTAAACGTGAAGGACATTCATTTATCCAAGTCGTTCTACGAAAAACTAGGATTCCAAGCTTTTGGCGGTGATATTACTCAAAATTGGCTGATTATGAAGAATGAAAATTGCGTCATCGGGCTATTTCAAGGGATGTTTGAAAAAAACATTCTGACATTTAATCCAGGATGGAATCAAAATGCAGAGAATCTCGAAACGTTTACAGACATTCGAGACATCCAAAAGAAACTAAAGTCTGAAGGTATAAAAATGCTGACTGATGCAGATGAAGGCACTGTTGGACCCGCACATATGATCATTGAGGATCCAGATGGAAATCAAATTCTTCTCGATCAACATCGGTAAGAGGGAAAATGGAGGTATAAAATGACTATGGAACAATCAATTACAACGAACCTCTCATTCAAAGAGATGGCCGTGTCTTTTCTACAGCTCGCTTCATCTGGGAAGGCCCGCGAAGCATTCCAGCGTTACGTAGGTCCCGATTTTTGTCACCATAACCCCTATTTCAGCGGAGATGCGGATTCGCTCATGCTTGCAATGGAAGAAAATGCAGCTTTAAATCCGAACAAAATCTTTGAGGTCAAACTGGTGATTCATGAGAAAGATACCGTAGCCGTTCATTCACATGTAAGACAGCACCCAGAGGATCTCGGAGGGGCAGTGGTCCATATCTTTCGATTCAAAGATAACCAAATCGTTGAATTGTGGGATATCGGACAACCCTTACCTGAGGAATCCCCTAACGAGAACGGTATGTTTTAAGTTCATTTAAGGGAATTGAAAAGGAATTAACGAACCAACCTACTATTATTAAATATTAAGTTGTCAGACTGTCGACAAACCCGAAAAACTTGGGATTTTCCGGCAGTCTTTTTTACGGCTCTGTTAAATGGTTTGTTTTATTCGCCCCTGCTCCTTCCCTCCATACCTATCAATTGGGTCTTAAATATCTGGATCTTTTATAAAAATTAAGAACTGAAAGTTCAGCTATTGTCCAATTAAGTTATAACTCCAATTATTGCACCGCATAAATCTTCCTGGAGGATATTCAAATTCGCATTCAGAGATAAACTGAAAGTCAAGCTTTCGACAAATTGCATTAGAAGCAGGATTATCAATCGATGGAAATGCGTGGATGTATGTATATTTGTTCTCACTAGATGCTTCTTCAATTGCTAACTTTACCGCTTTTACAGCTATTCCTTTCCCTTGTTAAGAGGGTAGAACGCTCCATCCAGTTTCATATACACTTTCATTATTCCAAGTAGTTTGCCAATAACCCACAGAACCTACTGGTTCTAATTCTGGTAACAATTTAATACTGAACATACGTCCTCTATTACCCAGTTCAAGATATCGTTTATGTCGCTTCAAAATCTGCTCTTTACTCTCTGGACCTCCAAGATACTGCATCATTTCTGGAGCGTTTATAAGAAAAAGCAAATCAAGGTCATTATCCTCCCAAGGTTTTATCTGAATAATATGGTTACTTCCTTCCAAATTTTCTTCATCCTCTCACCTTTTATTTTTATTTACTCTTTCTTTACGAAAGCTTCAAACACACACTGCCACTTTTTAGCAGTGTATCTGCCATACCTGAATAAATGTTGGTGGAAAGGGTAGCATACCTCTGTAAACTTTAATGAGGTGATGAAAATGTCTAACATGTTGAAACAAGAAGAAATGGAAACATTAAGAGAGTTAATCAAAGACGTAGACACGGCCATGCTGACTACGGTAACTGAAGAAGGGCTTGTTTCACGTCCTATGAAAACACAAGAAATAGAGTTTGATGGTGACTTATGGTTTTTCACTTAGAAAGCAACTAATAAATATGAAGAAATTTTACATGATCGAGATGTTAATGTGACTTATGCAGGAAAATCCTATGTTTCCGTCCGTGGAAGAGCAGAAATCGTTGAGGATTTAGGCAAGAAAAAGGAATTGTGGAGCAAAGCAAATGAAAAAATCATGCAAACTTCTTATGATGATCCCAACGTTATTTTGATAAAGGTAAATGCGGAAGCAGCTGAATATTGGGAAACCGGTAATTTTACGAAGAAAATCGCCTTTTTCTATAAACGCATGACAGGACAAAGTTCTAAATCGACAGATATTAATGAAACGGTTGAATTAAATAAATAATAGAAAAAATGGGTTGTCTGGCCATAGGACAATCCATTCAGCTGTGTTGAGTTATACCTAAAAACAAGCTGCCATTATTGACAGCACTGATCTTTCCCTTCCGCACCTATAATTTTCTTTCTTTCCTGTTTATCAAATGCATAAGGAAACGGATAAACAACATTAGAAGAAAGGTGCTGATAAATGTGTACTTCCATGTCCATGTATGGTATTTAATTAACTCGGTATATCTTTCAAACAAAATCTCAATTATCGTTAAAACAGTGGTGTACAAAATACCTTGTAGTACAATGTTGAAATATCTCGAACAATAAGTTGTTTGATAAAAGTAAATACAAACAACTGGAAATAGAAGATATTCATAAAGAAGACTGGAACTAAAATAGTTACTTAAAAATCTCACTGGATATTCGAGCATTTCCTCTTCTACAACAAGAACACCAAAAAACGTTGAAAAATATGAAGACAATGCAAAAATTACAATCCATTTTATGATAGGTGGTTTTCTTAAGCTATAAATCAATAGCGTGATCCCGATTATGAGCAGTGACCACAATATTATTCTTTCCATAGATAAAATAGCTCCTTTTCTTTACTTTGCTTATCAATGAGTATAACCAAAGTAAAGATCAAAGATAAGATTTTATCAATAGCCTAAAACTCATTAAAAAAAGACGCTTTCCGGAAAAGCGCCCGATTGTTGAAGATCATTGTAAAGTCCTTTTTATATGTATTATATTATTTAAAAAGTATAGGAAGCCTTGGGCTCTTTAGCATTCTTTAGTTCTTTTAAACTTTCTTTGATTAACTCTCTTTGTTCCTCGGTAATAATAAAATCCATTAGACGTTCCTCAAAATGAGCAATACGTCTTTCCAATTCCTCCATAGTAAGGTTATTAGTATTCTTCATAAACCTACCAACTCCTCTTATAATAATTAGTATTCTTCATAAAATCTTTCAAAGCCACTATTAGCAGCGCGATATTTAAGTAATGGAAGCTATCCAAAATCTATATACAAATGGTAGTTCTATTCGAATCCTTTTAATCCCTGGATTCTTTAATTTTCCCATTGTTTAAGAACTTGTTCTTTTGCTATACGATAAACTTCTTCTTCTGTTTGGTTTTTGGTAGCTATTACGTTGGTTTGATAAATTTTACCTTGATGTGTTACATAGATGGTATACTTGTACATTTTGTTCTTTCTCCTTTTTTCATTCTAATAATCTTAACTTCTCATTCCACTTTACTAATAAATTTAGTTATTCCTGCAATTGTTTATTAACTTTTTTATATTTTACAAATAATGCGAAAGTTATTAAAGCTAAAAAAAAGGACAATTTTTGACAAATTCACAACTTTACCAAAATTGATATCATCTCTAGCAACTGTGATGACTGGCAAAGTCAATAAAATCAACAAACTTTTTATAATTCTGATCTCTAATGAATTTTTTTACACTTCTTTGAATGCAGAAAATTGTCGAAATATAAATCTAAAAAAGGGGATATTCCCAAAAACCCAGCAGCTAAAATAAAAAAACTAAACTGAAACCAGAATAGATTCATCTGATTCCACTCCTTACCTTCTACATAGGATGGTAATGCCTGGTTAAACTAAAGTAGAGAATAACCAGAAAGGGGGAAAAAGCTGTGACACGGAAACTTATAGCCTTTTTCCTATTTGCCTGCCTTCTTTTCACCGGAGATTTTCAAACAGACGGCATGCCTCCGCCGGACCCCGTCCAGATGGGGATGGAAGAAGGATATTATGAAGGAATCCGTTCGGGGCTTGAAGACCGTCACAACTTCAGGATCTCCCGTGCTTGGCAGCAGATGCCGCGCTCCAAACTAAGCATTGACAACAAGATGGAAATAGCACGGCCCCTCATAAAAATAGGACTTCTCCGACAGGTATACCTCTCTTTTTCGTCTGGGGAGAAATTCTACGACTACCTTCATGCTCATCCGGAAATGGATGCGGTACAGGCCGCCCAGCGGAAACTAGGACAAAGGTTTGTAAGGGCGTACGAAAAAAGCTTCCAAAAAGGTTATGAGAAATCCCTCACTGCTCCACCCGATAAGGCGGCAAGCTACGCAGCCTTATTGAGGGAGAAGAATAGATAAGGGAAACCAAAATGGGCATAAAAATCACCACACGTCTAAGAACTCATAGAGGTGTGGTGATTTAATCAAGGTTTACATAATCCCCTACTTTGATTTGATACTTTTCAAACCATCCAAGATTAACTTCGATTGCATAATGATAAAAAAGTTCCGGATCATAAGTAGGACATTCATCCTGTTTACAAGGGACCATATCTAAAATTTTTAGAATTTTCCCGTCTGAATCAAGAAATGCAATAGATAAAGGAATTAAGGTGTTTTTCATCCAAAAACCGCCATATGTTTTTCCTGAAAACACAAATAGCATCCCCTCGTTTTCGGGTAGTTTTCTAACAAACATTAAGCCCTTATCTCTTTTTTCTTGAGTATCTGCAACGTGAACGGTTAAATTGGTTATCCTTTCTCCACTAGATACTGTAATCATTTTTGTGTGAAGACTTGTTTTTTTCGCTTGACGAAAAAGAAAATCGATTAATTTAAATCTATTTTTCAACAAATTCACTCACCTTGTCTTTTCCCTTTTATTATTTGGCTCTTATCGTAAACTTTGTTGCTGTGTTCGATTCATGGCCTATTCGGACAGCTCTGGTGAATCCAAAGGCACTCATGTCCGAACATCAGTCGTCTTCGGACAGCTCTGGTGATTCCAAAGGCACTCATGTCCGAATGATAATTCCTTCTTTAGATTTTTATGATTAAACCGGTTCCAAAAACACAAATTATTCCGAAAACAGCCTATTATTTAAAGGAAGAAAGTTGGAGATATTAAATAAAAACAACGTGGAAAACGCCTTTTCACTTTCTATACTTATTATATGGTTATACATTTAAGACTTTATTTCATCATCACAGCTACAATATATTAGCCAACAAAAAAAGCTGCTACAATGACAGCTCCGTTGCATAATTAATCTTGTTCTTCGAGTTCAATAAACTAATGGTACCTACTGCTAAATTCTACGATGTCATTTTCAATCCAATGACTGCTACTAATATTAGAGCTATAAATAAAATACGTCTCCAATCCTTTGCTTCTCCATAAAAAAGCATTCCAATAATTGTCCCGCCTACAGTTCCGATCCCTGTCCAAACGGCATAAGAAATTCCCGCGGGGAGGGTTTTCATGGCTAAACCTAGAAAACTAAAACTAAAAATAAATCCAATGAACAGAACCATATAGGACTGTATGTTTTTGTCTTTAACAACTTTATTCATACCTGTAACCCCAACCACCTCAAAAGCTCCTGCCAATATGAGATACATCCAAGCCATATTACACTGCACCTTCTTTCTTACTAGATTCAGTTGTGACAAGCTTTAAGCCTACAACACCAGACAGAAGTAAGAAAATAAATAATACTTTCGTCCAACTAAAGGTCTCTCCGAATATCAACATCTCCGCCACAACAGTCCCAGCTGTCCCAATTCCAGTAAAGACCGCGTAAACAGTAGCAACGGGTAGACTTTTTATTGCCTTTATTAATAACACAAATGAAATATATATAAGGAGAGCAATACCAACCCAAGAAAGCCAATTACTCGCATGCTTTAATCCTAATGCCCATAACACCTCAATAAGACCAGCCAATACAACAAATACCCAGTTTCGTTTCATAACCTATTCCCCCAAAAAATATCCTTATTCCTTCGAAAGTCCACGCCAATAAAGATACCAAGAGGCATCCAATCTCTTCATTAATCGTTCGGAACCTCCATATAACATTTCAACAAATATTCCATCTAACACTCCTAAAAATGCAGAAGTAGCTCGTTGTGAGTCAATGGTTGAGCTAATTTCTCCCTCCAACATAGCTTTCTCAACGACCAAAAGGAGATGTTTTTCTACCTTATCCAGATACTCATAAACAGAATCTATAACCTGTTCATAAAGATGAGCAGGTGGAAAGAAAGAGATTCGAAGCCAAAATTTTGTTATGTTGTTCTTCTCATATCTTTCTTTATATAGCAAAAGAAAATTATATAAGAATTCCTCAATCGGTTGTGTTTTGTTACTGTCTATATAATTAATAACGAATTTTAATTCGGCATCAAAAACATCACGGTAAACCTGTAAAAAAAGTTCTTCTTTCCCTTTGAAATGAGTGTAGATGGATTGTTTTTTGATTCCTACATCATCAGCGATATGTGCCATCGATGTTCCCTCATATCCCTTATTCGTAAAATGATTCAGTGCAACATTCTTAATTTGATTAAAAGTCATAAATACCACCTTCCGAACGGTCGTCAGTTATAATGTAAAACTTATCACACATTCATTTTTCAGTCAATCTAGTCTAAAGTTTTACCATTCTTACAGATCTCTTTAGTCAAATAAGAAAAAGGCTGCAACATCGCAGCCAGATTAGTTAGAATATTCCCGTCCCTTTTCCAAAGTTATCAAGCAATGCACGCACTTCATCTGTTGATTTCGTGTTCATCAATTGATTTCTTAATTCAGCAGCTCCAGGGAACCCTTTAACATAAATTTTGAAAAAACGATGAAGCCCTGTAATGGAACGTGGCAGTACTTCCGCATATTGATCTTGAAGATCAAGCTGTAGCCTTAATAGATCTAGGTATTCTTTACTGCTATGCTCTCTAGGCTCTTTTTCAAAAGCAAATGGATTTTTAAAAATACCTCGTCCGATCATCACGCCATCAATACCATATTGTTCAGCAAGCTGCAGGCCAATTTGACGGTCAGGAATGTCTCCATTGATTGTTAGTAGCGTATTGGGTGCGACACGGTCACGTAATTTTTTGATTTCCGGAATTAGCTCCCAATGGGCATCTACTTGGCTCATTTCCTTTCTTGTCCGCAAATGAATCGAAAGGTTCGCAATATCCTGATTTAAAATATGCGTTAGCCACTCCTCCCACTCATTGACATCCTTATCGCCAAGTCGAGTTTTCACGCTGACAGGCAGCCCGCCCGCTTTTGCTGCTTGAATAAGTTCTGCCGCAACGTCTGGGCGCAGAATAAGACCACTGCCTTTCCCCCTCGATGCCACATTCGGTACTGGGCAGCCCATATTAATATCGATGCCTTTAAATCCTAGCTCTGCCATACCAATACTCATTTGACGGAAATATTCGGGATTATCCCCCCAAATATGAGCTACAATTGGCTGTTCATCTTCTGTAAAAGTTAAACGGCCACGCACACTTTTCATGCCCTCTGGATGACAATAGCTATCCGAGTTAGTAAACTCTGTGAAAAACACATCCGGTCGGCCGGCTTCACTTACGACGTGACGAAAAACAAGATCTGTCACATCTTCCATTGGGGCAAGTACAAAAAATGGCCGTGGTAAATCACGCCAAAAATTATCTATCATTTCAAAACTCAATTCCTCTCACTATGGATCAACTTCAAACACTCGGTCAAAAAATATAAAGCCAAAAGTCCATTTCTTATAAACTTATATCATGATTAATAACTTATTATCAAACACAAGGACATTTTCACATTGATGATTTATGAAAAACTATTGTGAAAATCAGCAATGTTTATTTTATCGAAAATCAGTCCTAAATGCTATGTTTATAGACAAAAAAGTTACCTACCCTTTGTCCTTTTAGGTAGGTCTTTCACTGTTGTTGGGTTTTACTCTTTGCTTTTTTAAAGGTTTGTAAGATGAGATAAAACACAAACAATATGGGTAAATAAATATACAGAAAGCTAGTGGTGACTATGTTCATAACAGTCCCTACTTCCTCAACATCTACTTTACTTTTGACATTAATCACCATGAAATGAACGATAATAATGGATATCCATAATGAAAATCTTGGTTTAAATTTAAACGATTCTTTCAAAACTCGAATCGCCCCCCACAATGCCATACAACAAGGGGGAAGGATTACTCATAGCCATAAAAAAATAAAGATATATTCAAATCTTTCGATAAATGGAAAGCGGATAATTTTTGACATCATGAGGGTTGGCCAAGTAACATGTTCAAGCTGCCCATGACTAAAATAAACAAAGGAGATGATGGTAACCACTAAATATAAAATAGTTGTATACATTTGTGAAATGTGAGCCCATTTTTGGGAATTTTGATTATTTTTAATAAAAGGAAAATAAATAAGTAAAAATTCTGGTCCTGAGTACATAAAAATACTTTCTTTTGCTGATACCAAATAGTCACTTAAACTGTGATTAAAAACGGGTAATAAATTCGTCCAGTAAGCATATTGGAGTGGAAAATATACCGTTAACAGAAGGAGCGAAGGGATTAGCATCCCCCAAAAACAAATACCGGTAATAACCCTAAAGCCCCCAACAACTAAATATGAAATCACAAAAATCATAGTAAGTGATAAAAACCAGATAGGGGTATTAGGAAAAACCCAAGTAATCAGCACTGATAAATAGGACCTAATGATAGATGCAACAATTAAAAGCATATATCCATAAAAGAAAATATTTAATATGTTTCCTAGCCATCTCCCAAATATTTGTTGATGTAAAGACATAATATCCCCATTATTTGATTTCTTTAATAGGAAATACAGTAACCAAATAATGAGATGAATACTGATTCCGACTAATAAAACTGAAATCCATGCGTCTTGTTCTGCTCCCTTTATTATTTTACTTTGAAAATTCAACAAGCCTACACCGGTTAATTAGTTTTTCTTCCACATCTAATGGATTAGTTGTAACTAAGCGATCCTCAAATGGAATAAACTTTTTTATATCATTCATTCCACTAATCTTCTCCATATTTTCATGAATTGCGGGAAGAAGAAGGTTATTTATTTTCTTTGGATCCACCATACTTTTATAGTAACTAATAGTAATATCCTGTTCTCCAGAACTTGAAAGGCATTTATATCACCTAAATTGATTTTATGAAACTCTTTTACTTTGCCCCTGCACTTAGTTTTCATTCCCAATGTATCTTTTTACTTTTATTTTTTAACGACAAAAAACTAACCAGAAAATTCTCCAGTTAGTTTTTTCTCTCTATTGATTCGCATTTTTGAAGGAAGGATTTTGTTAATTAAAATCCTTCCTTCATAATGTTATTTTTGAAATACCTTTCTAATAAACAGTTGTTTATTCTTATAAACAATTATACTTACCAAAGCTAGTATTGCCCCTGATAATACGAATACCATTCTTACCCCTAACAAGTCTGCTAATATCCCCATTACCAAAGAGCCAGCCCCAAATATCCCCGTTCCAATCGCACTTAATGAGGTATATACAGTAGACAACTGCTCTTTGGTTACACTAGTTTGTATAACCGTTTGTTGAGGAATGTATTTGATTTGTCCAAATAGCCCCATAAAGAGCGATAGACATAAGGCCATGAGCGGATTACTATTTAGACTAAAAAATATGGTGACTATGAAACCAGTGAATGATCCAACAAAAATTAAAGTACCCAGGTTCTTTTCCACAAAACTAGGATATTTAATACAATAAATGCTTCCTATGATTAAGCCTAGAAAGAAAGCACCATTGACAAACCCCCACCACTTTTCATCAACGTGTAAAGCATCGTTAACGAAAACATATAAAATCGCCGCAATCCATACCGTCCCTGCAATGGTTTCTAACGTGTCTATCAAAGCAATTCTTTTCAATACAGGTGTATTTAATAATGTTTTCCAGCCCTCTTTGAGTTGTTCTAATTTCCCTTTTTGCTCCGATGAGGTATGACTAACAGTTTCTAATAAACTTAGCAAAACACTTGAAATTACGAACAAACATCCAACGAGCCAAATGAGTTGTTGCGGACTTAATATTATTAAAAACAGACTTCCTACGAACCACATTACTGCTTGGATGATTTGAGTAACTGTTTCAGCAATTCCATTAGCTATTATTAAATCATCATTGTTAACATAGTGTGGAATTAATGTTTGTCTTATGGGATTTGCACAACCGTCAAGAAGCGCAATCAATCCAATTATGAAGAAGATTAGATAATAATTAGATGATGTAACACCTACTATCATCAAACCCAAAATAACAAGCAGAATCGTCTTTCCAATTTGTGAGCAAGCCATTAACCATTTTAAATTCACTTTTCCCACTAAAAGAGGAGTTAACATGCTGGAAACAAACATAGATGAAGTAATCGTAAATGGAACGAATGATGACACTGTTGCAGAATCTGTTAAGTTGAATATCACACTAATAACACTGACGATATATAGGACATCGCCCATATTTGCAAGCGAATGACCCAACAGTAACAAAGTAAAATTTTTATTCAATTTCATTCTAAATCCCCCCGATATTTCAAATTTAGTATTGTTTACGGGAGAACTTAGATCGGACTGTTCATTTTTTGCCTATCTCCTTTCAAAATAGGATAAACCTGGGGGATGTAGATTTATCTCAAAATTTTTTCTAAAAAATGATTATATAAATTTTAGCAAATTTAAAACATTCAAAACAGGTGCGGAGCTAAACAATCACAAAAAGATTAATCTTCAATTAATCTCAGATTGTAGACAAAAG
>NZ_NUZU01000001.1 GCF_002567005.1 Bacillus sp. AFS073361 | reverse complement strand
GTAGGACGTTGCCAGGCACATTAAGGACAACCTGAAAAGGTTGTTCTTTTTTGGTTTAAATTAAATTATTTTTCCACCGATAGTTTTTAACATCAAATATTGCAAACACTAACACTAGGTATGATTGGAAGACAAGTGGGTGGTTTGATGGATTGGATGTATTTGCTTCATCACTATAAACTGACAAGCATTTTTTTAGCAGCTATTATTGCATGGATCATTGTTTTTGTCATAAATAAAACCGTTCATAATTTTTTTCTAAAAACTGATTTCATTGAAGAACGGATAGAGCAGACGATTGAAAGCATGATTCGCTCTTTAACTAGATATACAGCAACTCTCTGTTTCATCTTTTTTGCCATATCTCAATATGTTAGTAATTTTGGAAGAATTTTGGCTGGGGCAGGTATACTCGGGGTAATCCTTGGGTTTGGGGCGCAAAGCATCATTAAGGATATTCTATCAGGTATTTTCTTGATTTATGAAAAGCAGTTGCATCAAGGTGACTTCATCACCATCAATAATACCTTCAATGGGACAGTTGTTGATATAGGACTAAGATTCTTAAAGATTCGAGAATGGAGCGGCAAGGTTTTAACGATCAGCAATGGTGAAATAAAACAGATTCATAACTACAATATTGAAGAAATGCGGGTGATTGAAAGAATAGTGGTAAGCTATCGGGAAAATCCTGAAAGGGTGTTTGAAATTCTTGAGATCGCCTGTGAAAAAATCAATGAGCTGCACGAAGCATGTTTAAAGTTAGACCTCGCTAATTGTCCAATAGAACCATTCCAAGTATATGGGATGACCACTATCAATTCAGGATACCGAGGGATTGAATATACGGTTACAGGCCTTGTTAATGATACTCTATACTGGGATGCAGCAAAAGAAGCGAGGAGGATTATAGCTCAAACACTTTTTGATTATGAAATAAAATTGGCAGAGGACACAATGTTAGTAAAGCAGTTTGATGATGTTTTTTTAAAAGAGGGAAAATAACAGTGGAAAGAGAGGTACTTAATGGTAATGGGTAAAAAGAAAATGCAATTTGAGGTACAATCAAATGAAAATATTGAGGACTGCTTGAATAGAATGAAACAGTTGGGCTATACGCCTGTACGACGAACGGAAAAGCCGATATTTCAAGAAATAAAAAAAGGCAATGAGACTATTTATGAACCAATTGCCCGCCAAATTATCTTCGAAGGCACTTTAATAGAGTAAAACACGAACATTATGGTGGTATTTAAAAATAATGTTCGATTTATTGGTTGACACCTTCCGAAGATGATTGTAAGATATAGAAGTGAATTAATCAATAACAATTTATCTTTACCCTCGTATATCCATGGGAATATGGCCCATAAGTTTCTACCCAATAACCGTAAATTATTGGACTATGAGGGAAAGTCAATATGTTCGGTATAATTAAGGGCAGGAACCTTAATTTGGTATCCACTGCCACTATGCCCGAACAAATGGCTTTCTCTTACATGAGAAGCTATTTGTTCGGGTTTTTATTTTGGAAAAAAAAGGGGGATTTTCGATGTCCATTCTTGTTGGAGTAATCATGGGAAGTAAATCGGATTGGGAAACAATGAAACATACGTGTGAGATTCTCGACCAGTTAGACATTGCTTATGAAAAAAAGGTGGTATCTGCTCATCGGACACCTGATTTGATGTTTACATATGCAAAGGAGGCCAGAGAAAGAGGTTTGAAGGTGATTATTGCCGGAGCTGGCGGAGCGGCCCATCTTCCTGGGATGGTAGCAGCCCAAACCACTTTGCCAGTAATCGGGGTTCCTGTCCAAACTCAGGCCTTAAAGGGGTTAGATTCATTACTGTCTATCGTCCAAATGCCAGGTGGTGTACCCGTAGCAACTGTGGCAATAGGCAAAGCAGGTGCAACGAATGCTGGTTTACTAGCAGCACAAATCTTAGCAACGGGTGACACTGAATTAGCTGGAAAATTAGCAGCAAGAAGAGAAGCCACTAAACAAGAAGTACTAGAAAGTAGTGATCAACTTGTCTAACCAAACGATTTTACCAGGATCAACGATTGGAATTATCGGCGGCGGTCAACTTGGCAGAATGATGGCTCTAGCAGCAAAGGCTCAAGGCTTTCGGATTGCGGTATTAGAACCAACGACAGACTCTCCGTGTGGACAGGTTGCCGATATTGAGGTCATTGGTGCCTATGATGATCGCCAAGCTATTAGTAAATTAGCAGAAGTTAGTGATGTCATAACCTATGAATTTGAAAACATTGATGCAGATACACTTGAGTGGCTATGTAATCAGGCAAATGTCCCGCAAGGTCCACGGTTATTAACCATCACACAGGACAGGATTAAGGAAAAGGCAGCAATCCAACAAGCGGGTGTGGAGGTTGCTCCATATGAAGTGATTAATAACATTGAGGAATTATTATTAAAGATAAATACCATCGGATATCCGGCTGTCTTGAAAACGGCAAGAGGCGGATATGATGGAAAAGGTCAACTTGTGATTCGGGACCAGCAGGATTTATCTAAGGGTGAACCCCTTTTAAAACACGGTGCCTGTGTATTAGAAAAGTGGATTCCTTTTGAAAAAGAAATTTCAGTGATTGTAACACGCAAGCTTGATGGTGAAACAACATTTTTACCAGTGGCTGAAAACATTCATAAAGATAATATTTTAGATACAACGATTGTTCCAGCTAGAATTTCAGAAGTTTTACAAAGTGAAGCTGTTCAACTGGCAAATAAGCTGGCTGATTCGTTACAATTAGTCGGGACGCTGGCTGTTGAGATGTTCTTGACTAGTAATGGAACCATTTATATTAATGAATTAGCACCACGACCGCATAATTCTGGGCACTTCTCCATCGAGGCTTGCGAAACGTCACAGTTCGAGCAGCATATCCGAGCCATTTGTAATTGGCCATTAGGAAGAACGGGGCTATTAAAACCGGCTGTTATGGTCAACCTATTAGGAGAGCATCTTGAACAACTGTATAAGGAAATTCCGTCCTTGAATGACTGGAAGATTCATTTATATGGAAAAAAAGAGGCGAAAATCAAGCGGAAAATGGGCCATGTGACTATTTTGCGCGAAAGTGTCGAGGCGGCCCTTGCAGAAATGAACGAGAGCAGCATCTGGAAACCAGTAAAAGAAAAGATCGGGGGATAAAACATGATTGATCGTTATACACGACCGGAAATGGGAGCAATTTGGACAGAGGAAAACCGTTTTAATGCTTGGCTTGAGGTTGAAATACTAGCCTGTGAAGCATGGGCAGAACTAGGTGACATCCCAAAGGAAGATGTGAAGAAATTACGCGAAAATGCTTCCTTCAATATTGACCGCATTAAAGAGATTGAAGAAGAAACACGGCACGATGTAGTTGCTTTTACCCGCGCGGTATCTGAAACATTAGGAGAAGAGAAGAAGTGGGTGCATTACGGATTAACGTCAACGGATGTTGTTGATACGGCCCTATCTTATATCCTAAAGCAGGCCAATGCGATTTTACAAAAGGACTTGGAAAACTTCATTGAGATTTTAAGAAATAAAGCAATTGAACATAAGCTTACTGTCATGATGGGACGGACGCATGGGGTCCATGCTGAGCCGACAACTTTTGGCTTAAAGCTTGCTCTATGGTATGAAGAAATGAAACGGAACCTAGAGCGATTTAAGCAGGCAGCAGAAGGAATCGAGTTTGGAAAAATCTCTGGTGCGGTCGGTACTTATGCAAATATTAATCCGTTTGTGGAACAGTATGTTTGTGAAAAATTAGGACTGCAAAGAGCACCAATCTCTACGCAGACTTTACAGCGTGACCGTCATGCCCACTATATGTCAACGATTGCGTTGATTGCTACTTCCATTGAGAAGTTTGCAGTGGAGGTTCGCGGGCTGCAGAAGAGTGAAACTCGTGAAGTAGAGGAATTCTTCGCAAAAGGTCAGAAAGGATCCTCAGCAATGCCTCATAAGCGGAATCCGATTGGTTCCGAGAATATGACGGGAATTGCACGTGTAATCCGAGGATATATGCTTACTGCCTATGAAAATGTACCGCTTTGGCATGAGCGCGATATTTCACATTCATCAGCGGAACGGATCATCCTGCCTGATGCAACGATTGGTTTGAATTATATGCTGAATCGTTTTGGTAATATCGTGAAGAACTTGACGGTTTACCCAGAGAATATGAAGCGTAATATGGACCGGACACTTGGCTTAATTTATTCTCAACGTGTATTACTTGCGTTAATTGATAAAGGTTTATCTCGTGAAGAAGCGTATGATACTGTTCAGCCAAAAGCGATGGAAGCATGGGAAAAGCAAGTTCCTTTCCGCAGCTTGATTGAATCAGAGGAAAAGATTACTTCACTGCTATCAGAAGCTGAAATTGCTGATTGCTTTAATTATAACTACCATCTGCAACATGTAGATACGATTTTTGATCGCTTAGGGTTGAATGAATAAGGTCTATTGACGACCGAGCAAGCAAAAAAGGCAGAGTTATGGTGGCCAATAAGGGTTATTGGCTGCCAAACTCGATAATAATGGATCAGTTAGAAAGCCAATAGTCATTCTCAAAAAAATAGTTCACTTATTTAGGGCTTCTGACACCTTAACTATCCTGAAGATTCCCAATATTGCAAAATAGGAGGCGTTTCCCATGAAAAAACCTTTATACGAAGGAAAAGCAAAACGAATTTACGCAACAGACGATGAACAGATTGTTTTGGTTGAGTATAAGGATTCAGCAACGGCCTTTAACGGAGAAAAGAAGGCTGATATAACTGGAAAAGGGCGTTTAAATAACGAGATTACTAGTTTGTTATTTTTAAAACTTAAAGAACAGGGAATTGAGTCTCACTTTATCGAGCGTGTTTCTGAAACGGAACAACTAGTGAAAAAAGTATCGATCATTCCACTTGAAGTAGTTGTACGAAATATTGCGGCAGGAAGCCTTGCAAAGCGATTGGGAATTGAAGAGGGACGTCAGTTATCAACTCCAATCGTCGAGTTTTACCTGAAAAACGACGAACTAGGTGATCCACTCCTAACAATTGATCACATCCTTGAATTGCAAGTGGCAACTACTCAGGAGACAGCAATTTTACGAGAAAAGGCACTCCAAATTAATACAGTTTTATCAAGCTTTTTCAATGACCTTGGCATACGTCTCATCGATTTCAAACTTGAGTTTGGTAAAGACGCTGAAGGCACAATATTATTAGCCGATGAAATCTCGCCTGACACCTGCAGGCTGTGGGATAAAGAAACAAATGAAAAGCTCGACAAGGATGTATTCCGACGTGATTTAGGAAGCTTAACAGATGCTTATGAAAATATTTTAGCGAGATTGGGAGGACGTCAGCATGTATAAAGTAAAGGTATTTGTCACATTAAGAGAAAGTGTTTTAGACCCGCAAGGAAAAGCTGTAACCAACTCTTTACACTCTTTGAACTATAAGGAAGTAGCCGATGTCCGAATCGGTAAATATATGGAATTAACAATTGAAAAATCCGAGCGCGATATTAATGAAGTGATCAATGAGATCTGTTCAAACCTTTTAGCTAATCCGGTTATCGAAGACTACCGTTACGAAGTAGAGGAGTGTGTTACACTGTGAAATTTGCAGTAATCGTCTTCCCTGGATCGAATTGTGACATTGATATGTTCCATGCCATTCAAGATGAACTCGGAGAGCAGGTTGAATATGTTTGGCATGATTCTGAGAGTTTAGAAGAATTTGATGGAATTCTGCTTCCAGGCGGTTTCTCCTATGGTGACTATTTGCGTACGGGGGCTATTGCTAGATTTAGTAATGTCATGAAGGAAGTCATTAAAGCTGCAGAAGCAGGAAAGCCGGTTCTTGGCGTTTGTAACGGATTTCAAATTCTGCTCGAAGCAGGCTTACTGCCAGGTGCAATGAGACGAAATGAAAGCCTATCGTTTATTTGCAAGCCAGTGGAGTTGAAGGTAGAAAACAATCAGTCGATGTTTACGACTGAATACAGCAAAGGCGAATCAATTGTCATCCCTGTCGCCCATGGTGAAGGAAATTACTATTGTGACGAGGAAACTCTTGCGAAGCTGAAACAAAATAATCAAATTGTCTTTACTTATAACCAGAACCCGAACGGAAGTCTTGCAGATATCGCAGGAATTACCAATGAAAAAGGAAATGTCCTTGGAATGATGCCACACCCGGAAAGAGCCGTAGATGAATTACTAGGCAGCGCCGATGGTTTAAAGATGTTCCAATCGATTGTAAAAGCTTGGAGGGAAGCACATGTTGTCAACGCTTGAACCAAATCCTACTCAGATCAAAGCAGAAAAAATATATCAGCAAATGGGTTTGTCCGATGAAGAATTTGCAATGATTGAAAACATTCTTGGCCGCACACCAAACTATACCGAAACAGGTCTTTTCTCGGTTATGTGGTCGGAACACTGCAGCTATAAAAATTCAAAGCCTATCCTAAAAAAATTCCCGATTACAGGTGAAAAGGTTCTTCAAGGGCCAGGGGAAGGTGCTGGTATCGTTGATATCGGTGATGAGCAGGCGGTTGTTTTTAAAATTGAGAGTCATAACCATCCATCCGCAATTGAGCCTTATCAAGGCGCAGCAACAGGTGTAGGCGGAATTATCCGTGATGTTTTCTCGATGGGAGCACGTCCAATTGCCATGTTGAACTCACTGCGTTTCGGTGAACTAGATTCTGCCCGCGTACGCTATTTATTCAAAGAGGTTGTTGCTGGTATCGCCGGCTATGGAAACTGTATTGGTATTCCGACGGTTGGCGGCGAAATCCAGTTCGATCCTTGCTATGATGGAAATCCTCTAGTTAATGCGATGTGCGTTGGGTTAATTGACCATAAAGACATCAAAAAAGGGCAGGCACATGGTGAAGGAAATACGGTGATGTATGTGGGGGCAAAAACCGGCCGTGATGGTATCCATGGTGCAACATTCGCTTCTGAGGAATTAACGGAACAATCGAGTGAAGACCGTCCAGCGGTTCAGGTTGGCGATCCATTCATGGAGAAGCTGTTGTTAGAAGCTTGCTTAGAACTGATTCATTGTGATGCCCTTGTTGGTATTCAAGATATGGGTGCAGCCGGACTTATTAGTTCATCTGCAGAAATGGCCAGCAAAGCTGGGATGGGTATTGAGATGAATTTGGACTTGGTGCCACAGCGTGAAACAGGCATGACTGCCTACGAAATGATGCTGTCTGAGTCCCAAGAACGGATGCTTATCGTTGTTAAAAAGGGTAGAGAACAAGAAATCGTTGAGCTTTTTGAAAAATACGGTTTAGAGGCTGTAGGGATTGGAACGGTTACTAGCGATAAACAGATGCGCCTTTTCCATAAAGGAGAAATCGTGGCGGATGTTCCGGCTGATGCCCTAGCGGAAGAAGCACCGGTTTACCATAAGCCATCAAAAGAACCAAGCTATTACGCTGAATTCCAAGCGATGGAAAATGAAGTTCCTCAGGTAGACGATTTAAAAGGTACGTTAGTAAGTCTGTTAAGCCAGTCAACGGTGGCGAGCAA
Source organism: Bacillus sp. AFS073361 (assembly GCF_002567005.1). Classification (GTDB taxonomy): domain Bacteria; phylum Bacillota; class Bacilli; order Bacillales; family Cytobacillaceae; genus Neobacillus. The sequence continues at coordinate 178,673 of NZ_NUZU01000001.1, read as the reverse complement.
GGAATGGGTTTATGAGCAGTATGACTATATGGTGCGTACAAACACGGTCGTTTCACCAGGTTCTGATGCAGCGGTTGTAAGAATCCGCGGCACACGAAAAGCACTGGCAATGACAACGGATTGTAATTCACGTTATGTCTATTTGGATCCTGAAGTAGGCGGGAAAATCGCCGTAGCTGAAGCTGCGCGTAATATTGTATGTTCTGGTGCAGAGCCTTTAGCGATTACAGATAACCTAAATTTCGGTAACCCAGAAAAGCCTGAGGTGTTCTGGCAGATTGAAAAAGCTGCCGATGGCATGAGCGAAGCCTGCCGCGTCCTTGAGACACCAGTTATCGGCGGAAACGTTTCTTTATATAACGAAACTAGCGGCACAGCGATCTATCCAACACCTGTAGTAGGAATGGTTGGTTTAGTAACGGATCTTGATCATATTACAACACAGCACTTCAAACAGAACGGTGACCTTATTTATTTAGTAGGGGAAACGAAGGACGAATTTGGCGGCAGTGAGCTGCAAAAGCTTCTGAACGGAAAAGTATTCGGTAAAGCCCCTGAATTAAATGTAACAATCGAAAAAGAGAGACAAAACCAGGTTCTTGCTGCGATTCGTGCTGGAGTAGTAGAATCCGCGCATGATTTATCAGAAGGCGGTTTAGCCGTTGCGGTAGCTGAATGTCTATTCACAAATGAACAACTTGGTGCAGAAGTAACCATCGCTGGAAATTCAGTTTCAGCTTTATTCAGTGAAACACAATCTCGTTTCTTATTGACTGTTAAACCTGAACATAAAGATGAGTTTGAAAGTTTAGTAGATGCAGTACAAATTGGAACAGTGAACGAGACAGCAAAACTGCAGATTACAAATGGTGAGTCAACTGTACTTGAAGCTTCGATTGAAGAATTAAAAGCGGCCTGGAAAGGGGCGATCCCATGTTACCTGAAATCAAGGGATTAAATGAAGAGTGTGGCATCTTTGGTGTCTGGGGGCACCAGGATGCAGCCCAGTTAACCTATTACGGACTTCACAGCCTGCAGCATCGCGGCCAGGAAGGGACCGGAATTGTGGTCTCAGATGGCAAACAGCTTAAAGGGGTAAAAGGTGAAGGGTTAGTTGCTGAGATCTTTACCACGGAAGCGATGAAGGAACTGACAGGCACATCAGCCATCGGTCACGTTCGTTATGCAACGGCAGGAGGCGGCGGTTATGAGAATGTTCAGCCGCTCTTGTTCCATTCACAAACTGGCAGCCTTGCGCTGGCCCATAATGGAAACTTAGTGAATGTTAATTCATTAAAACATCAGTTGGAAGCTCAAGGGAGCATTTTTCAAACAAGCTCAGATACCGAGGTTTTAGCACATCTAATGAAAAGAAGCGGCTACACTGATTCAAAAGACCGTGCTAAAAACGCGCTTTCTATGTTAAAAGGCGCCTATGCATACCTGATTATGACTGAAAACGAATTAATGGTGGCATTAGATCCGCACGGATTAAGACCTCTTTCACTTGGTTCCCTAGGTGATGCCTATGTTGTTGCTTCGGAAACCTGTGCCTTTGATGTCGTGGGTGCGGAATATATTCGCGATATTCGACCAGGAGAACTATTAATAATCAATGATCAGGGGCTAGTGTCTGAACAATTTGCGGTAAGTTCAACAAAAGCGATTTGTACGATGGAATATATTTATTTCTCAAGACCGGACAGCAATATTCAAGGAATCAATGTCCACACCGCCCGCAAAAATATGGGTAAAAGATTAGCAATAGAAGTACCAATCGAAGCCGATGTTGTTACGGGTGTTCCTGATTCAAGTATTTCAGCGGCGATTGGCTATGCTGAAGAAGCAGGAATTCCTTATGAAATGGGCTTAATCAAAAACCGTTATGTCGGTAGAACCTTCATTCAACCTTCTCAATCGTTACGGGAGCAAGGGGTTAAGATGAAACTCTCAGCTGTTCGTGGAGTTGTGGAAGGGAAACGAGTGATCATGGTTGATGACTCAATCGTACGCGGGACGACGAGCAGGAGAATTGTTAATCTTTTGAAAGAAGCAGGGGCGACAGAAGTACATGTGGTTATCAGCTCCCCGCCTATTAAGAATCCATGTTTTTATGGGATAGATACATCAACAAAAGAAGAATTAATTGCCTCTGATAAAAGTGTCGAGGAAATAAGAGAACTTATTGGTGCGGATTCATTAACCTTTATTAGTGTGGAGGGCATGATGCATGCCTTAGGCCAAGAAGGCACGAATGGCTATTGCCTAGGCTGTTTCACAGGGAATTATCCAACGGAAATTTATCCAGATACACTCCAATATTATTATCAGAAGTAGGAAGGAGCGAGCAGCGTGGCAAATGCATATAAACAAGCAGGAGTTAATATCGAAGCCGGCTATGAAGCGGTAGAGAGAATGAAAAAGCATGTTCAAAAAACAGCCCGGGCTGGCGTCCTTGGCAGCCTAGGCGGATTTGGCGGTATGTTTGACTTATCCGCACTGCAATTAAAAGAACCTGTTTTGGTGTCAGGCACCGATGGGGTGGGCACGAAACTAATGATTGCTTTTTGGATGGATCAGCATGATACGATTGGGATCGATGCGGTCGCCATGTGTGTCAATGATATTGTCGTTCAAGGCGCTGAGCCTTTGTTCTTTCTAGATTATATTGCCTGTGGTAAAGCACAGCCTGAAAAAATTGAGGCAATCGTTAAAGGGATTGCGGACGGATGTGAGCAGGCTGGTTGTGCACTCATTGGCGGTGAAACAGCGGAAATGCCTGGATTATATAGTGAAAATGAGTATGACCTTGCCGGATTTACGGTTGGTGCTAGTGAGAAATCACAGCTTATCACGGGTGAAACTATTCAAGAAGGTGATGTCCTGATTGGCTTAGCCTCAAGCGGCATTCACAGCAACGGTTATTCATTGGTACGAAAAGTGTTTAATGACTGGTCGTTATTAGATTTCGTCGATGAGCTTGGCTGTACATTAGGAGAAGAGTTACTCAAGCCTACAAAAATTTATGTAAAACCGATTTTGTCCGCATTGAAAAAGTTCCAGTTAAAGGGAATGGCTCATATTACAGGCGGCGGGTTTATTGAAAATATTCCTCGGATGTTACCAGAAGGTCTAGGAGCCGAGCTGTATGAAAAAAGCTGGGAGATTCCACCCATTTTTAAACTAATCTCTTCCCATGGACAAATTGATTACCAAGAGATGTATAATATTTTTAACATGGGTATTGGTATGGTAATTGCTGTAAATCGTGAAGATGCAGCTGAAGTGTTAGAACACTTTAGACAATCTGGGGAAACTGCCTGCGAAATTGGCATTGTTACCAGTAATCAAGGAATCAGCATCAAAGCTCAGGGTGGCCGCCTATGAAAAAGATCGCGGTGTTTGCATCAGGGAGCGGAAGTAATTTTCAAGCGATTATTGATGTAGTCCAGTCGGGCGACCTTGATGCAGACATTTCTCTTTTAGTTTGTGACAAACCGGGCGCTTATGCAATCGAAAGAGCCAAAACAGCGAAAATTCCAAGTTTTATTTTTAGCGCAAAGGATTATCCTAGTAAAGAACATTATGAAGAAGAAATTTTAGCTCAATTAAAGTCCTATGGTGTAGAATTCATTGTCCTAGCCGGATACATGCGTTTGATTGGTCCTAAATTGTTAGCCGAGTTTAAGGGAAGAATCGTCAATGTCCACCCATCCTTGCTTCCATCCTTTCCAGGGAAGGATGCAATCGGGCAGGCATTGGCCGCTCAAGTGAAGTGGAGCGGAATTACTATCCATTTTGTTGACGAGGGAATGGATACAGGCCCCATTATCATTCAGGAACGGGTTCGTATTGAAGAAAATGAGACAAGAGAGAGTCTGCAGCAAAAAATCCAGAAAAGCGAACATAAGCTTTATCCATCCATACTTCAAATGCTATTGACACAAGGAGATGTAATCAATGACACAAAAGCGCGCGTTAATTAGTGTTTCTGATAAAAATGGAATTACTGACTTTGCGAGAGAACTAGTCAGCCTAGGGTTTGAACTAATCTCAACCGGTGGTACAAAAAAAGCTCTTCAAGAGCAGGGAATTCCTGTAATGAGTGTTAGTGATGTAACAGGTTTTCCGGAAATTTTAGAAGGCCGTGTAAAAACGTTAAATCCATTTATCCATGGCGGCCTGCTTTCTAAGCATGACAATCCTGATCATTTAAAACAACTGGACGAGCACGGAATTCAGCCTATACAGCTAGTTTGCGTCAATCTTTATCCTTTCCAGCAAACCATCGCTAAACCAGATGTAACGGAAGCAGATGCGATTGAGAACATTGATATTGGCGGCCCATCAATGCTGCGCGCTTCAGCTAAAAACCATCAATATTTAACAGTTGTCGTTGATCCTGCCGATTATGCAACGGTTATTGAGGAGTTAAAAGCAGATGGTACAACCACACTAGAAACAAGAAGAAAGCTGGCAGCTAAGGTATTCCGTCATACAGCCGCTTATGATGGATTGATTGCTGAATACATGACAAACCTAGCACAAGAAGAGACACCTGAAACCTTAACGGTTACTTATGACCTTAAGCAGACACTCCGTTACGGAGAAAATCCACATCAAAAAGCTGCTTTTTACAAGAAGCCACTTGGTTCGACGTTCTCGATCGCCAATGCGGTTCAGCTTCATGGAAAAGAACTTTCCTATAACAATATTAATGATGCGGATGCAGCTCTGCAGATTGTTAAAGAGTTTTCAGACCCAGCTGCAGTAGCTGTAAAGCATATGAATCCATGCGGTGTCGGAACAGGTGAAACTGGATTTGAAGCATTCACAAAAGCATTTGAGGCCGATCCTGTTTCAATTTTTGGCGGAATTATTGCCTTTAACCGGGAAGTGGATGCCGAAACAGCTGCAAAGCTTCATGAAATTTTCCTAGAAATTATTATTGCACCATCTTTCTCGGAAGAAGCGTTAACGATTTTAACAGCGAAAAAGAACCTTCGCCTGTTAACTATTCCATTTAATGATGCCAAAAAACCTGAGTTTAAAATGACTACAATAGAAGGCGGATTGCTTGTTCAAGAGCAGGACCGTTACACGTTGGAAGACGCGAATGTTACGATCGCAACAAAACGACAACCAACAGATGCGGAATGGGCAGCATTAAAACTTGGCTGGAAGGTTGTTAAACATGTGAAATCCAATGCTATTGTTGTGACGGCAGAGGATATGACAATTGGGATTGGCGCAGGGCAAATGAACCGAGTAGGAGCAGCGGAAATTGCCCTTAAGCAAGCCGGTTCAAAAGCAGAGGGAGCAGCCCTTGCATCCGACGCCTTTTTCCCAATGGACGATACCGTTGAAGCAGCAGCAAAAGCTGGTATTACAGCAATTATTCAACCAGGCGGATCAATCCGTGATGCAGATTCAATTAAAAAAGCAGATGAATATGGAATCGCCATGGTATTTACGGGCGTAAGACATTTCAAACATTAATCGGTTGGAGGGCTTTCGAATGAACGTACTGATTATCGGCCGCGGCGGTAGAGAACATGCAATTTGCCGAAAAGTAAGTGAAAGTGTGAATGTAGAAAAAGTATTTGTTGCACCGGGGAATGTCGGAATGACCGATGTAGCGGAGCTTGTCTCAATTGAAGAGTCAGCACATGAATTACTGCTTCAATTTGCCAAGGAAAACCGTGTCGGCTTGACGATCATTGGACCTGAAGTTCCTTTGCTTGAAGGTTTGGCGGACAAATTTGAAGCAGCTGGTTTGGCTGTATTCGGTCCGCGTGCTAACGCAGCCGAGATTGAAGGCAGTAAGTCATTTGCAAAAGAACTAATGGAGAAATATCAAATTCCTACCGCTGACTATGCTGTGTTCACTAACTATGAGGAAGCCCGTAACTATATCGAAGAAAAAGGGGCACCGATTGTCATTAAGGCAGACGGATTGGCAGCGGGAAAAGGTGTCACGGTTGCGCTTACGAAAGAAGAAGCGCTTTCCAGCATAGAAGAAATGCTCGTTGATGCAAAATTTGGGGCTGCCTCTTCTCGGGTGGTAATTGAAGAGTTTTTAGCAGGTGAAGAATTTTCATTGATGGCATTTGTAAATGGAGAAGTAGTCGTTCCACTTGAAATTGCTCAGGACCACAAACGGGCCTATGATGGGGACCTTGGTCCAAATACAGGCGGAATGGGAGCCTATTCCCCTGTTCCTCAGATAGGTGCGGAAACGATTCAAACGGCGGTTGAAACGGTCCTTCTTCCCGCAGCTAAAGCGATGGTCGAAGAAGGAAGAAGTTTTTGTGGAGTCCTTTATGCCGGCTTGATCAAAACTAAATCTGGGCCAAAGGTAATTGAATTTAATGCTCGTTTTGGTGACCCAGAAACACAAGTTGTTTTACCTAGATTAAAATCGGATCTTGTTCAAGTCATCTTAGAATTATTAGCTGGTAAAACACCGGTTTTAGAATGGGATGAGCAAACAATGATTGGTACAGTAGTTGCTGCAAAAGGGTACCCTGAGGCTTATGAAAAAGGGGCAGTGCTAACTGGATTGACTGATTTCAATTCCGCTGAGGTGTTTACTTTTCATGCTGGAACCGCCAGAAATGAAGAAGGTGAGTTTGTAACTGCAGGAGGCAGGGTGCTTCTAGTTGGGGCTAAGGCTGAAAGCTTAGTGGAAGCACGTGAAAAAGTGTATCATGAACTTGAAAAGTTAACGTCACAGGATGTTTTTTATAGAAAAGATATCGGGGCAAAAGCAATTCACCCCGTGAAGAGTTAACGAGCTCGTCTTTTACTAGTTCGCCGGATAAATGTATAAAGAAGTGCCACGATGCTGCCAATTATGGCAATTAAAATGAACGACATATCCGTTAGATACTCCCAAAACATGAATACTCAACTCCTATGAAGGGCTGACCACTGAGGGTCAGCCCTTTAGAATAACCGCTAATTCACTTTAAGTTGGATTATAAGGCAACATTTCATCGCCATTTTGGCTAGTTAATCCTTCCATCCCATCCATTGAATCCATTGCCTGATCATGCTCAGAAATCATGCATTGGCATTTTTCAAATAAGGCAGTAAGGGGACAAAAACGGACAATTCCTTCCGCCACCTTCATAGCCCCGCACATAGCAACAAATAAATAAGAATCGCGCCAAGGGTGTTTGACAAGCTTGGAGGTAGTCCAAGAAAGAATTGTTAATCCAAGGGTGATACGAATTAAAGCATTAATAATACTAATATTTGGTCTCACATTCATTTTGTTCACTCCTTCACAAAATATTTACCATTCTTAGCAATTCTTTAATGCGTTAAACAGCAAAATATGATAGTATAGTATCTAAAGAATTTTTTGTAAGGGCTTTCTTTAGTGTTAATTCAACTTATTCTTATATAGATTAGAAAGTTTTTTGAAAAGGGAGGAAGACGTATGCTAGAACAACGCTACCGCTGGAAAAATAAACACTTACGCATGCATGTTTCCATTTTAGATGGAAAAGCGTCTCCAACCATTTTATTGAAAAACGCCTTGTACTTAAATCAGACGTTTCGAAAGTGGTTGAGAGCGAATATTTGGATATATGAAGATCGGATTATTTATGTGGGCGAAAACTTACCAGCTCAACTTGATAACTGTGAAATCATCGATTGTACCAATGAGATTCTTGTTCCCGGTTATATCGAACCACACGCTCATCCGTTTCAATTATATAATCCCCTAACGCTTGCAGCATATGCATCCCAGTTTGGGACGACAACATTAATCAATGATAATATGGCTCTTATTTTACATTTAAATAAAACGAAAGCGTTTTCATTACTGAAGGATCTTCGTTCAATTCCAACAACGATGTTTTGGTGGAGCCGTTTTGATTCTCAAACTGAAATTTTGAATGAAGAAGAAATCTTTTCACATAGTAATGTTAAATCATGGCTCGAGCACGATGCGGTTCTGCAGGGCGGGGAATTGACAGGCTGGCCGAAACTGCTTGATGGCGATGATATGATGCTCCATTGGATTCAAGAAGCGAAACGGATGCGCAAGCAAATTGAAGGACATTTCCCTGGAGCTTCGGAAAAAACATTGGCAAAAATGATGCTGCTTGGGGCAGACAGTGACCACGAAGCGATGACGGGTGAAGAGGTATACAATCGCTTAATGCAGGGGTATATGGTGTCCTTAAGGCATTCCTCGATTCGACCGGATTTACCAAATATATTAGACGATATGAAGCGTATGGGTATTGATGCTTATGATCGATTAATGCTAAATACAGACGGTGCTTCCTCGACTTTTTACGAGCAGGGAGTCACCGATATGACGATTCGTATTGCCATTGAAAAAGGTGTTCCAGTCATTGATGCCTATAATATGGCCACGGTTAATATTGCTCAATATTACAAGATTGAGCATCTCCATGGTACAATTGCGACTGGCCGGGTGGCCAATATTAACTTTTTAACGAGTATTGAGGATCCAACACCTAAATCCGTTCTCGCAAAAGGGAAATGGGTGAAAAGGGATGGAAATTCAATTTTGGATGCCTATCCTCCAATTACATGGGACGAATATGGACTAAAACCATTGGAAGTGGATTGGGACTTGACGTTAGATGATTTGCAATTTTCAATGCCCTTTGGAATCAAGATGGAAAATGCGGTCATCACAAAGCCCTATTCGATTTCAATCGATGCTTCAGGAGATGAATTATCATCGAATCATGATGAATGCTATTTTACCTTGATGGACCGAAATGGGAAGTGGAGAATTAATACTTTATTAAAAGGATTTGCTAACAATTTATCGGCTTTGGCAAGTTCCTATTCCAACACAGGGGATATTATTTTAATAGGTAAAAATAAACAAGATATGCTTCATGCTTTTAATAGAATAAAAGAATTAGGCGGCGGTATTGTGATGGTTGAGAATAGTCACGTAGTTTGCGAGCTGCCATTAACTTTACATGGAATTATGTCAAACGTTCCGATTGAAGAGCTAATCTGCCAAGAAAAGCAGCTGCTGATTGAGTTAAGAGAGCGGGGCTATGGATTTTCTGATCCTATTTATAGTCTTGCCTTCTTTTCTGCGACACATTTGCCGTACATTCGGATTACTCCACAGGGAATGTACGATGTAATGAATAAAACAGTACTCTTTCCGTCAATAATGCGTTAAACTGTAAGTGAGTAAAGGGTTAAAGTGTGAAAGTGAAAAGAAAGTAAATAGGGGTGTTCATGAAAATGAAAAAATGGACTGTTTTCATGTTAGTTTTCCTGTTACTACTTTCTGGATGTAGTAACAAGGAAAAGGAAAAGAAACCTGTTGAGAAGGAAAAAACAGTGACACAAACAGAAACAGAGAAAGAGCAGCCAGAAGAGAAACCAGTTGCCCCCTATTCCTATCCATTAACCGGGGTAGGATCTGAAACAAGTACTGATACAAGAGCTGTAGCTGTTATGATTAATAATCACCCAAAAGCAAGACCGCAATCAGGTCTAACCAAAGCAGATCTCATTTATGAAATTCTTGCAGAAGGGGATATTACACGCTTCCTAGCCGTCTTTCAGAGTGAAAAACCTAAGAATATCGGTCCTGTAAGGAGTGCGAGGGACTATTATATTTTCTTGGCCAAGGGACTTAACGCTCTCTACATTGCTCATGGATATAGCCCGGAGGCAAAGAAACTCCTTAATAGGAACTATATTGATAACCTAAATGGAATCGTCTATGACGGTACGCTCTTTAAACGTTCGAAGACCCGTAAAGCACCTCATAATTCCTATATTACGTATGAAAATATTTTAAAAGGTGCAAAGCAGAAGAAATATTCCATGGAAAAAGGTCCAGCCCCATTTACTTTTTTGACAGAGGATGAATTGAAGAATATCACAGGTTCCGATGCAAAATCTGTGAAAATTAAATATTCAAATGGCGGCATTTCTAACTCCAAGTTTGAATTTGATGCAGCCACTGGCAAATATAAGCGGTTTTCAGGAGATGAGCAAACGATCGATTTAGAAACAAAAGAGCCTGTGTTAGTGGATAATATCTTTATTGTTGAAGCTAAGCATCGATTTATCGATTCGTATGGGCGTAGGGAAATTGATCTTGAATCTGGCGGCAAAGCCTATCTGCTGCAAAAGGGGAAGGTTAACCAAGTGGAATGGAAGAATAAGAACGGAGAAATTGTTCCCGTCAAAAATGGCGCAGATGTTCCACTGGTACAAGGAAAAACATGGATCAACGTAATTCCAACCAATCCAGGTCTAGAGAAAAGCATCTCGCTTGATTAGAACTAAATATAAGAACTTTTCTAATTTTATAAACATGTTGATTTTTGCGGAAAGCGAAGCTCCTGGAGTGAAAATCAACAGACATTTAAAACACAGTCAACAACTAAAGGAGTAATAAAATGCAAATTAATAAATTACGTGGAAAAGAACTTGACCAGTTATTTCAGGCAGTTCTTTCATTAAAAGATCTTGAAGAATGCTATCGTTTTTTTGATGATTTGTGCACGATAAATGAAATACAATCATTAGCACAGCGTCTGGATGTGGCAAGAATGCTTCGCGAAGGGAATACGTATCATAAAATTGAAACAGAAACTGGAGCAAGCACAGCTACCATTTCTAGGGTAAAGCGGTGTTTAAACTATGGAAATGATACCTACGAAATGGTGCTAGAACGTGTGAAAAATGAAAAAGTACAAACTGAACAAGAATAAACAAGCCGGAGAGAATGCTCTTCGGTTTTTCTTTTTTGGAATCTAGCTACAGCGCCAGGGGCTCGGGTCATAAGCCCCTGGTCTAGGCGCTTCCGCTTTTTAATTTGGTTAAATTTAGATTTAATGTATTGTTTTTTTATCGATTCGGCTAGTGCTATAATGGTGTAATGGAATTGATGAGTGTGGGAGGATTTTTTTGATGTATGATTTTCGCGAGTGGCGGCATGTGTTCAAACTCGACCCAAATAAAGAACTATCGGATGATCATCTAGAAATCATCTGTGAGTCTGGAACGGACGCAATAATTGTAGGGGGGACAGATGGGATTACACTTGAAAATGTCCTCGATTTAATGGCGAGAATTCGTAGATATTCAGTGCCGTGTGTCCTTGAGGTTTCAACAATTGAGACAGTTACACCAGGGTTCGACCTTTATTTTATTCCAACCATATTAAATAGCAGGGATGCTAAATGGATTACGGGACTACACCATCAAGCAGTTAGTGAATTTGGTGAGATTATGGATTGGGAAGAAATTGTCATGGAAGGTTATTGCATATTGAACGATGACTGCAAAGCTGCAAAACTGACAAATGCGAATGCCAACTTAACTAATGAAGAGGTAAATGCCTACGCCATTATGGCAGAAAAAATGTTTCATCTGCCCATTTTTTATATCGAATATAGCGGCAAATATGGGGATGTTAACTTGATTGCTGACGTGAAAAAGTCGCTTGAAAAGACGGTTCTTTTTTATGGAGGCGGAATAACAACGATTGAACAGGCTGCAGAAATGGCCAAACATGCAGACGTGATTGTCGTGGGTAATGTAATTTATGAAAATTTTGATCTAGCGCTAGAAACCGTAAAGGTCAATCGATAGATCATTGCTTATATAGCTGAAAAAAGTTATGATAAAAATAAGAACAAATGTTTGTATTGGTGGTGGATAATATGCAATATTTAAGTGATAAGCTATTAAACGGACTGAATCCAGAACAGCAAAGTGCTGTGAAAACAACCGATGGGCCGCTGTTACTAATGGCTGGAGCCGGAAGTGGCAAGACTAGGGTGCTTACTCATCGAATTGGATATTTAATCGTAGAAAAACGGGTGAATCCTTATAATATTTTGGCAATTACATTTACAAATAAAGCCGCTCGAGAGATGAGAGAACGGATTGGAAAAATGATGGGCGGAGCTGCCGAAGAAATATGGATTTCCACTTTTCACTCGATGTGTGTAAGAATTTTACGCAGGGATATCGACCGAATTGGTTTCAACCGGAATTTTACGATTCTTGATTCTACCGATCAGCAATCCGTGGTGAAGACAATCCTAAAGGAAAAAAATATTGATCCGAAGAAATTTGATCCCCGTGCGATTCTAGGATCAATCAGTTCAGCTAAAAATGAGTTGATTGACCCGGAAGAATATAAGAAAGCAGGCGGAGGCTATTTTGAGGATGTCGTCGCTAAGGTGTACGAAGAATACCAAAAGAGATTGCGAAAAAATCAGGCACTCGACTTTGATGACCTCATTATGATGACGATTCAATTATTCAAACGCGTTCCGGATGTTCTGGAATATTACCAGCGTAAATTTCAATATATCCATGTTGATGAGTATCAGGATACGAACAAAGCCCAGTATCTGCTCGTAAAGCAGCTGGCTAGTCGTTTTAGAAATTTATGCGTAGTCGGGGATTCGGACCAATCTATTTACCGATGGCGCGGTGCGGATATTGCTAATATCCTTTCATTCGAAAAAGACTATCCGAATGCAACCGTTATTTTACTAGAGCAAAACTACCGCTCTACAAAAAGAATCCTTCTAGCTGCCAACAAAGTGATCGAAAACAACCTGAACCGAAAAGCGAAGAATCTTTGGACCGAAAACCCAGAAGGAAACAAACTGGTTTATTACCGAGCCGACAGCGAGCAGAGTGAAGCGCAATTTGTTGCTGGGAAAATTAAAGAATTAACTCGGAATAATGAGCACAAATTGACCGACATTGCCATTCTTTATCGTACGAATGCTCAATCCCGTGTGATGGAGGAAGTCCTTCTTAAATCGAATATCGAATACTCCATCGTCGGCGGAACAAAGTTCTATGACAGAAAAGAAATTAAGGACATGCTTGCTTATTTACGGTTAATTTCGAATCCTGATGATGATATCAGTTTACGCAGAATTATCAATGTGCCAAAACGCGGAATAGGATCAAGCTCACTCGATAAAATCGCCAATTTTGCTGATATGCATGATATATCCATTTATCAAGCACTTGAATCTGTTGAATTGTTAGGACTAAGCCCGAAAATCACGAAGGCAGCACGGGAATTTCGTGATTTAATTGGTAATTATACGAACATGCAAGAGTATCTTTCTGTTACAGAACTCGTTGAAGAAGTTCTAGATAAAACAGGGTACCGTGAAATGCTGAAGGCGGAAAAATCGCTGGAAGCACAAAGCCGTCTTGAAAACCTTGAGGAATTATTGTCAGTAACAAAAAGCTTTGAAGATGCAAGTGAAGACAAGAGTCTAGTCGCCTTTTTAACTGATTTGGCCCTTGTTGCTGATATTGATGCCCTTGATGAAGATACCCAAGAAAAGGTTGATTCGATTACGCTGATGACCCTTCACTCGGCAAAAGGTCTTGAATTCCCAGTAGTCTTCTTAATCGGAATGGAAGAAGGAGTCTTCCCGCATAGCCGTTCGTTGATGGAAGAAGTAGAAATGGAAGAGGAGCGCCGTCTTGCCTATGTAGGAATCACTAGAGCGGAGCAAACACTGTTCCTGACCAATGCCCAAATGCGGACATTATTTGGACGGACCAATATGAACCCGCCTTCCCGCTTTATTAAGGAAATCCCTGCGGACCTGATAGAGGGAGTTGAACCGGCAGAGAAAAAGCTGAGTTCGCCATTTGGATCAACTGGTAAATCATTTGGTTCTGCGCGAAGCGCCTCATTCGGAATGCCGAAGACCTCATTTAGTACACCGGCTTCGGCAAGAAAACCAGTTATGCGGCCTGTTTCCGCTGCGTCTGCTGGAGGAGAGGAACTCGGCTGGAAGGTGGGCGATAAAGCCCAGCACGGAAAATGGGGCACAGGAACCGTTGTCAGTGTAAAAGGACAAGGGGAGGGAACGGAGCTCGATATTGCTTTTCCGAGTCCGGTTGGAATCAAACGTCTGTTAGCTAAATTTGCTCCGATTACGAAAGCATAAATACCTAGAGAAAAATTTCATGAGCCGCTCGGGAGCTGCTCATGAAAATCCTTTTAGAAAGGACTGGATATATGGACCTTCAAACTGCAGAAAAGAGAATTGCAGAAATAAGCAGCCTGCTAAACCACTATGGCTATGAATATTATGTGTTAGACAAACCTTCCGTACCAGATGCTGAATATGACCAATTAATGCAAGAGTTATTGGAGCTTGAGGAAAAGTTCCCACAATTAAAAACAGCTGATTCCCCGTCAGTACGGGTTGGCGGTGCCGTACTCGATTTGTTTGAAAAAGTCGAGCACCGTACCCCGATGCTTAGTCTCGGCAATGCCTTTAATGAACAAGACTTAAAGGATTTTGACCGCCGTACACGTCAAGCGGTCGGTGAGGATTCTTCCTATGTATGTGAGTTGAAAATAGACGGTCTTGCTGTCTCTTTACGGTATGAGGATGGGCTCTTTATCCAAGGTGCAACCCGTGGAGATGGGACCATTGGTGAAGATATCACGGCTAATATAAAAACGATTAAGTCTGTCCCGCTGCGTTTGCGTGAAAATGTGTCCATGGAAGTACGCGGGGAAGCCTTTATGCCAAAACGTTCGTTTGAGGCCTTGAATCAGGCGCGAGCAGAACGCGGTGAGGAGTTGTTTGCGAATCCAAGGAACGCAGCGGCAGGGTCGCTGAGACAACTGGATCCTAAAATAGCAGCATCTAGAAGGCTGGATGTCTTTTTATATGGAATCGGTAATATTAGTGAAAGCAGTGGAATCGATTCACATAGCGAAGGTCTAGATTACCTAGATCGTCTCGGGTTTAAAACCAATCAAGAGCGAAAAAAATGTGCTTCCATTGATGAAGTCATTGAATATGTAAACAGCTGGGTGGAGAAGCGTCCGCATCTTGCTTATGAAATAGACGGGATTGTTATTAAAGTAGATTCCTATGCCCATCAAACAGCACTCGGAACGACTGCAAAAAGCCCGCGTTGGGCAATTGCATATAAATTCCCTGCAGAAGAAGTGGTCACCACCCTTTTAAATATCGAGTTAAGTGTAGGCAGAACCGGTGTGATTACTCCAACGGCGATTCTTGAGCCTGTTAAAGTGGCAGGAACAACCGTTCAACGTGCCTCTCTGCATAACGAAGATTTAATCCGTGAAAAAGATATTAAACTAGGTGACAAAGTCGTTGTTAAAAAAGCAGGCGATATTATACCAGAGGTGGTCAATGTTTTGGCAGATCAGCGTACGGGCGAAGAAGTGGAATTCCACATGCCAACGCATTGTCCGGAGTGTGAAAGTGAACTGGTCCGTTTGGAAGGCGAAGTAGCCTTGCGTTGTATCAATCCTAAGTGCCCGGCACAACTTCGGGAAGGCTTAATTCATTTTGTTTCAAGAGTCGCTATGAACATCGATGGCCTTGGTGAAAAAGTAATTAGCCAGCTTTTTGCCGAAAAATTAGTTGAAGATGTTGCTGACATTTATAAACTGACCCGTGAACAGCTGTTAGCCCTTGAAAGAATGGGGGAGAAATCTGCAACGAATCTAATCAAAGCGATCGAAATTTCAAAAGCAAATTCACTAGAAAAACTTTTATTTGGATTAGGGATTCGTCATGTAGGGGCCAAAGCTGCAAAGACGCTCGCGCAGCAATTTGGTACAATGGACAAACTTGCACAGGCATCTAAAGATGATTTACTGGCCATTAATGAAATCGGTGATAAAATGGCGGATTCGATTGTTGCCTATTTTGAAAAAGAAGAAGCAGTCGAGTTAATCAACGAATTAGCCGCAGCCGGTGTCAATATGGAATATAAGGGTGCAAGGCCCGTTGCTGCGGATGAGTCTGATTCCATTTTTGCAGGTAAGACAGTGGTTCTCACTGGAAAGCTCGAACAATTATCCAGAAATGAAGCGAAGGATAAAATCGAAGCGCTTGGTGGAAATGTGGCTGGCAGTGTCAGCAAAAAGACACATCTGGTTATTGCAGGTGAGGATGCAGGATCTAAATTAACCAAAGCACAAGAACTAGGAATTGAAGTGTGGGACGAGGAGAAACTCCTAGCTGAATTAAATAAATAAGAGGTGTATCAACGTGAGAAAATTCTCATTGCTCGCTCTCTCCCTTGTCTTTTTTCTGAGTGCCTGTGCACCAAATTTTGAGAAGCAAAATGAAACGGTGCAAACAAAGGAGAAAGTGGAAGGGAAGGCAATTATTCCAAAATATAATATTTCAGACAGCTATTATCGGACAATATTGCCGTTTGAACCAGGGGAAGCGCGCGGATTGGTCGTAAATAATATAAATACAAGATATGACTTAAACGAGTTTGAAATGGGCCTCATGCGAATTGCCCAAAATTCGTTTGATACGGAAAAATATTTATTTCGAGAAGGACAGGAAATCAAGGAAGATGAAATACGACGTTGGTTAAACCGTAAATATACAAAAGCACAGTTAACAGACAAGAAAATTAAAGAGGCCAAAAATACCGGCCTAAACCCTGTTGACACAGGTAAAAAAGGTGAACCGAGCTCGCCGATTTATTTAGCTCATATATTAGAGCACGACTATTTAATAAAAAATGATAAAGGGAATGTAACGCTCGGTGGTGTTACGATTGGTCTTGCCTTAAATTCCGTTTATTATTATAAAAAAACAGCAGACGGGGATACCTTTGAGCAAAAAATTCCTCATTCAGAACTCGTCAGGGAAGGAAAGAAAATTGCAGCAGAAGTAGTAAAGCGCATGAGGAACATGAAAAACTTAAAGAATGTTCCGATTACGATTGCCCTGTTTGAACAGGCAAGCAAATCATCTGTTGTTCCTGGTAACTTCATTACTTATGCCACTATCGACGAAGGCAGTGCGGCCTTAAACAGCTGGGAAAAGGTAAATGAAAAGTACTTTCTTTTTCCCTCCAACGAAGCAAAGAATGCACACCGTGATGACCTGACTGCATTTTTAAACTTTAAGCAGGATGTGGAAGAGTACTTTCCTAATTATAATGGCGTAATCGGAAGGGCCTTTTATATCGGAGATCAACTGCAGGATTTGAATATTAATATCCCGATTCAATTCTATGGAAAAACGGAAGGGATTGGCTTTGCTCAATATGTCACCGGACTTGTCATGGAACATTTTCCTAAGTATTTATCCGTTACGGTAAGTGTTACATCAGTAGACGGACCAGAAGCCTTGATTGTACGCAAGGCGAATGAAACCGAACCATTTGTCCATATTTATCAATAAGATCCGGCATTATGCTGGTTCTTTTTTTATTTCCAAGCATGGATAAAGAAACTAATCAAACGATTGATTAAATGTACATGGAAAAATAACAAAATTTGAGGAAAATCCACTGCCTTTTGTGCAAGGAAAGCCTTCTATTTTTAGAATTGACTATCAATTGCTACAAAGAAAAGAAACATGTTAGAATGAAAAGTGGATTGTAAACGTTTTTAATACATAGGAGGTTTAAGAAATGGTCCAACCTTACAAACACGAACCCTTTACAGATTTTACAATTGAGGAAAACCGCCAGGCCTATCTAAAAGGATTAGAAACAGTTGAAAGTTATTTAGGTCAGGATTACGATCTAGTTATTGGCGGAGAAAGAATTAAAACTGAAGATAAAATCGTTTCCTATAACCCTTCCAATACGCAAGAAATCATTGGCAGCGTGTCAAAAGCCAGCCAAGATCTAGCTGAAAAAGCGATGCAAGCAGCCGTTGAAGCATTTAAAACTTGGAAAAAAACAAAAGCAGAAGTTCGCGCAGATGTGCTTTTTAAAGCAGCAACGATCATTCGCCGCCGCAAGCATGAGTTTTCTGCTCTTTTAACAAAAGAAGCAGGTAAGCCATGGAGAGAAGCAGATGCGGATACAGCTGAAGCGATTGACTTCCTTGAATATTATGGACGCCAAATGCTGGCCATTAAAGATGGTGTGCCAGTAAATAGCCGTCCAAACGAATTTAACCGTTACAATTATATTCCACTAGGCGTGGGAATTATTATTTCACCTTGGAACTTCCCATTAGCGATTATGGCTGGTACGACAGTGGCAGCGATTGTAGCTGGGAACACAGTTCTATTAAAACCAGCTTCTACTACTCCAGTGGTTGCAGCGAAGTTTGTGGAAGTAATGGAAGAGGCAGGTCTTCCTAAGGGCGTCTTAAACTTTGTACCAGGCAGTGGTGCGGAAGTGGGCGATTATTTAGTTGACCACAAAGATACTCGCTTTATCAGCTTCACTGGATCACGTGATGTTGGACTTCGCATTTTCGAACGTTCTTCAAAAGTGAACCCAGGTCAAGTATGGATGAAGCGTTTAATCGCTGAAATGGGCGGTAAAGATACGATCGTCGTTGACAGTGAAGCAGATCTTGAGCTTGCAGCACAATCTATCGTTGCCGGTGCATTTGGTTTCTCAGGTCAAAAATGTTCAGCATGTTCACGTGCAGTTATCGTTGAGGATGTTTATGATACTGTCTTGAACCGTGTGGTTGAATTAACGAACCAATTAACAGTTGGAGATCCAACCGAGCAAGCAACATTCATGGGTCCTGTGAACGATAATAATGCGTTCAAAAAAATTATGGAATACGTTGAAATCGGCAAGCAAGAAGGTAAGTTAATGGCTGGCGGAGAAGGAGATAATTCGAAAGGTTACTTCATCAAACCAACCGTTATTGCGGATCTTGCTCCAGATGCACGCATCATGCAGGAAGAAATTTTTGGCCCAGTTGTTGGTTTTACTAAAGCAAAGGATTTCACTCATGCTATTGAAATTGCCAACAACACAGAGTATGGCTTAACTGGTGCTGTAATCACGACGAACCGTGAACACCTAGAGCAAGCTCGTGAAGACTTCCATGTTGGGAACCTATACTTCAACCGTTCTTGTACTGGAGCGATTGTTGGTTATCAGCCATTTGGCGGTTTCAACATGTCCGGTACTGACTCCAAAGCAGGCGGTCCTGACTACTTATTGCTTCATATGCAGGCAAAAACAACTTCTGAAATGTATTAATAATAAAAGTGAAACCCCTTCTCGAGAACGAGAAGGGGTTTGTTTTTACTTTGCCACATCTATCACAAACGGAACGGTAAATACTTTCCCATCCTGTTGAAACTGGCCCCACACCTTATAGATCCCCTTTTCAGGAAACACGGTCATAAAGGTGACCTTTGGACCGTTTCCTTCCGTTGTCATCGGATGGATGTGCAAATATTTTTCCACATCATCACTTATGGCAACGGCATGCCCCAAGGCGCCTAAATAAGGCTGTAAGTTTTTAATCGGTTGGCCGCTGGCAGCGTCACTTATTGTAAAATTCATGTGAACCGTCATTCCTGCCATCAAATGGTCAAAGGAAAGCGCCACTTTTTTTCCATCGACGACTTTGGTCAGCTTCTGATCCGGGACGAGGGGCTGCTCTTTTGTGGTCTTCCCCTCAATTTCGACCCAATGACTTTCTACGCTAGGGTCCCCTCCACCCTTAGGAGTAAATTCAGACAGAAGCATATAATCTCCGCCGGCAGGGAACTTTGTGGTAAAAGCAAATTCGCCTTTCCCCTTATAATTTGGATGGATGTGAGAAAAATAAGCTAAATCCTTACTAAAAATAAAGAGATGCATTTTTTTCTCATGAACCGTATCAAACGATTGAATTGGTTTATTTGATTCATCCTTAATGAACACTGAAATGGGTATTTCCTTGTTTGCGTTGGGATGATCCTCGATTTTCCATTCAGACTTTGTGGGAATGACATCAGTTGGAGTGGCACTCATTCCATGGTCCATCCCCGACGACTTCGGGACTCTAATCGGATTACAAGCAGATAAAAGTGCCATGTACAAAAGGGAAATAACGATTATGGACTTTTTCAGTTGGAATTCCTCCATTCATAAACAAACTTACTTTCTATAAAATACATTACCTAATTCAACCATTGCAAGAATTTTATGTAATTAGTAAGTTCCTTAGCATATAAATAATGATAAAATAGGAGTAGGCAAAAGGAAGTAAAGTATGGGGGATTATAGAATTGATTCCATTGTATCTATTTCACGTCACAACCGTCGAACACAGTGAAAGTTTACTGTGGACCTTTTTACTCTGTAATGTTTTTGTTGTTACAGCAGGGATTGTATTTATTTATAAATTATTTCGACAGAAGCCTGTTCGAGCCTCGGGAATAACGTTTGCAATTGCTTTAGCCATCAATTATATCCTAATTGCCATCTTTGGGGATATATTCGACCTGCTTGGATGAGGGAAAGAGGGGAGATGTTATCATTGAAATATTACCGTTTGTGGGTACTTGCCTTTCTATTGAAATTCATAGGATCTGCATGGGATGCTTCCTATCATTTTAGATATTTATTTGAGGAATACTCTATTCCCCATATTGTCAATACGATTGGATTTATCTTAGGGGCCTTTTTGTTATTACAAGAGTGGCGGAGTCCACACTTTATGGACCGATTTTCAAGGAATCTTATTACAATTGGATATGTTTTATTTCTAATTGGCATTCCCTTAGATTTTACGTACCATATTGCGTATGGAATTGATTTAACTACCTGGAGTCCGACTCATTTTATTTATTATATCGGAACGAGTATGATGATCATCGGCGTATGGCGCGGGTATTTTATCCATACGAGAGAAATTCAACCGTCATGGAAGTCCCTTCATACTTGGTTTGCGATGTATCTCCTTGAATGCTTAATGTTTCCGAATATGCAGCAGGAAAATGGTGCGATCTCCTATGATCAATACATTCATGGAAGGTCAATTGCTTCAAAAGAAATCCTTGAATTAATCTCAGACCCGGCCTCCCAGATTTTTGGCGGCATTCCAGAATGGGTATATCCGATCTATTCCATCCTAATGGTTGCTCTCCTAACGATTTTAATTATTCGCTTTTGCCGGGATTATACGATCCCAGTTATGGCGACAGCACTATATATCTTATTTCGATTTGTCGGAAAAGCCATTTTTTACTCCGTTGGTTACCCTACCTCCTATGTTCCAATCACGCTATTATTCATTCCATTAAGCTTCTTATTAATTAGAAAATACTCTCGATTAGCCGGGGTTGTGGGCAGCATCGCTTACTTTATCGCCCTGTATCTGATTCATATCTCAGGAATACTCATCACACCGCCGCTGGAATTATGGGAACTTGTTCCGGTCGCTGTCATTGGAGTACTGGTACCATCAATAAATTTATGGGTTAAACCATACCCTTTACAAAAAACAGAGAAAAAAGTTGTTTAACCAAAATAGCATACAATGTGTGCTATTTTTTTTTGTTTACAGCGAGATTTTGACAGTTATGTGAATTTATTCACAAGTTAAAGTTAGAATGTGACGTACTTCACAATTTTTATCAACACTAGCCTTTACAATGTAACTATAAAGAAAATCTTATAATATTTAAAAATATAGATTTAACATATAAGGAGCGATCCAAAAATGAAAAAACTAGTGATGATCGGGAACGGGATGGCAGGAGTTAGAACAATTGAGGAGATTCTAAAAGTATCTGCTGAACCCTTAGAGATCACAATTTTTGGCCAAGAGCCGTATCCAAACTATAATCGGATCAAACTATCAAATATCCTTCAAGGGGATATAAACTTTGAAGATATCATTATTAATCCAATAGATTGGTATAAAGAAAATAATATTCAATTATACACTGGCGAATCCATTGTTAGCATTGATGTGGACACAAAACGAGTAATTAGTCATCTTGGCCGGAAAGTCGAGTATGATGATTTGATCATTGCTACTGGCTCGAATTCTTTTATTCTGCCAATTGCAGGCGCAGACAAACAAGGTGTGACAGGGTTTCGTGATATCCATGATTGTGAAATGATGATCAAAGCAGCGCAGCAATATAAAAAGGCTGTCGTCATCGGCGGAGGACTACTCGGACTAGAAGCTGCAAGAGGCTTGCTGAACTTAGGAATGACCGTTGATGTAGTTCATCTAATGCCGCATCTAATGGAGCGCCAGTTGGACCCAGTTGCATCCTCACTACTTAAGGCGGAACTTGAAGGACAAGGCATGAATTTCTTAATGGAAAAGGAAACGGTGGAAATTCTCGGTGACGAGCGTGTTACTGGCCTCCGCTTTAAGGATGGCTCACAAGTGGAAGCAGACTTGGTTGTCATGGCGATTGGAATTAAGTCGAATACGGAAGTGGCAAAAAACAGCGGAATCTATGTAAATCGCGGCATTGTCGTCAATGACTTTATGGAAACGAGTGTCCCACATGTGTATGCAGTCGGAGAATGTGCGGAGCATCGGGAAATTGTTTATGGTTTGGTTGCGCCTTTATATGAACAAGGAAAAATCCTTGCCAGCCGCATTTGTGGTGCCGAAACGAACCCATATGAAGGCTCTGTTACAGGTACTCAGTTAAAGGTAGCGGGCGTTGATCTTTTCTCTGCTGGAGAAATCTTTGAGGATGGTACAACCAAATCGATCATGATCTACAATGAGTACGAAGGTCTCTATAAACGAGTGCTTACTAGAAACAACTTGATTGTAGGGATCGTCCTATATGGTGACACAAAAGATAGTACTAGACTATACCGGATGCTGACTAAAAAGGAAGATATCAGCGGCGTGTCAATTTTCCATACAGTATGCAGTGCAGAAGGCGGCAGTGACGATGTGGCTTCCATGCCGAATGATGAATTAGTCTGCGGCTGTAATGGAGTCACAAAAGGTGCCATTGTTGAAGCGATTAAAACACAGGGCTTAACCACTTTAGACCAAGTGAGTCATTGTACGAATGCCGGACGCTCTTGCGGCCGTTGTAAACCAATGGTCAGCAGTATTCTGGCTCACACACTTGGAGACCAATTTGATGAGGCAGCTGCACAGAAGACTAGCCTTTGCGGTTGTACAACCCTAAGTCGTGATGAAGTAGTGGCTGAAATCAAAGAAAAAGGCTTAACAAGTGTGAAAGAAGTCATGAACGTACTGGAATGGAACAATGAGGAAGGCTGTACCAAATGCCGTCCTGCCATTAACTACTACTTAGGTATGATTCATATGGATGAATACAAAGATGATCGTGACTCTCGTCTCGTCAATGAAAAAATGCATGCTAACATCCAAAAAGATGGAACTTATTCTGTTGTCCCAAGGATGTATGGCGGGGTAACAACGGCAGCTGATTTGAAGAAAATTGCTGAGATTGCCGAAAAGTATGAAGTACCACTCGTGAAATTGACAGGCGGGCAGCGAATTGGCTTGTTCGGGGTGAAAAAAGAAGACCTGCCAGCCATGTGGGAAGAGTTGGACATGCCATCAGGTTATGCCTATGGAAAAACACTTCGTACGGTGAAAACTTGTGTCGGCGCGCAATTCTGCCGCTATGGCACACAAGATTCCATGGCCCTTGGAATTGAATTAGAAAAGAAATTTGAACGCCTCGATACCCCGCATAAAGTCAAAATGGGCGTATCTGCCTGTCCGCGAAACTGTTCCGAAGCAGGCATTAAAGACATTGGCTTTGTCGGCATTGATGGCGGCTGGGAGATTTATGTGGCTGGTAACGGCGGGGTTGACCTCCGTGCTGGTGACCTGTTATGTACGGTGAAAACACAGGACGAAGTGATGGAAATGACAGGTGCTTATATTCAATATTACCGTGAAACGGCCAATTACTTGGAGCGTACGTCAAAATGGGTAGAACGTGTTGGTTTAGAACATGTCAGAGAAGTGCTCGCTAACGAAGAAACGCGAAGGGCTTTAAACGAGCGCATGGATAAAACATTGAAAAAATATATTGAGCCTTGGAATGAAGCGATTCAAAGTGAGGAAATCCAAGATAAATATTATGCACAACATACAATCAAGGTGGGGGAGTGATTCATTATGCTTCAAACAATAACTCGGATTCCAGTAGCAAACTATTCAAATATTAAGGTTCGGTCAGGCTATTCGCTTAAGATCGATAATATTGATATCGCGCTTTTTAAAGTAACGAGCGGAGAAGTTTATGCGATCGAAAATCGGAGCCCACATCCGAAAGGCGGTGTTCTTTCAGAAGGTCTTGTTAGCGGTGAATATGTATATTGCCCTGTTTATGATTGGAAAATTTCTTTAAAAGATGGTAAAGTACAGGCACCGGATGAAGGTCAAGTGCGGACATTTAAGGTAGAATTAGAGGACGATATCGTGTTTATTGTCAGATAAGAAGGAAATGGGAAGGATTGCTGCAGAATGAAGACAGGAAAAGTATTTTTAGTAGGAGCAGGGCCAGGGGACGTACGTTTAATCACTTTAAAAGGCATGGAGGCCATTAAACAAGCAGAGGTCATATTATATGATCGGCTTGCCAATCCAAAATTGTTGGAATATGCTCCAGCCGATTGCGAACTGATTTACTGCGGAAAATTACCGAATCGCCATATTATCCGCCAAGGAAATATCAATGAACTATTGGTGGAGAAGGCGCTGGAAGGTCATCGGGTGGTCCGCTTAAAAGGCGGAGACCCTGGTGTGTTTGGCAGAGTGGGCGAAGAAGCAGCAGCCCTGGCCCAACATGAGATTCCTTTTGAAATCATTCCTGGTATTACATCGGGGATTGCTGCCCCTCTTTATGCAGGCATTCCTGTTACCCACCGTGAATATGCGGAATCATTTGCAGTCGTCACTGCCCATGATAAATCGAAAGAGGGAAAACCAGTGCTCGACTGGGAAGGACTGGCCCGTGGTGTCGATACGATCGCATTTTATATGGGCGTCGGCAACTTACCATTTATTTGCGAAAATCTCATCACGTACGGGAAACCATCGTCGACCCCTGTTATTTTGATTCAATGGGGTACATTTGGCCGGCAAAAAACATTGCAAGGGACGCTGGCTGATATTTCTGAAAAGGTCGTAGAGGCTAAGTTTAGTAATCCGTCGATTATTCTGGTAGGTAAAGTCATATCCCTCCGTGAAAAAATCAGTTGGTTTGAAAAATTGCCCCTGTATGGCAGGCAAATTCTGCTGGCCCGTACAAGTGAGGGCTCTAGTGAATTAGCAAAAGCATTAATGGATGGTGGAGCTGATGTCATAGAGTTTCCAAAAT
This sequence comes from Bacillus sp. AFS073361, assembly GCF_002567005.1. Classification (GTDB taxonomy): domain Bacteria; phylum Bacillota; class Bacilli; order Bacillales; family Cytobacillaceae; genus Neobacillus. Next base: position 153,585 of record NZ_NUZU01000001.1, on the reverse strand, counting down.
GGAAAAAAACCGTGCTGCCAGTTGATTTAACCAAGGTGGCTTCTTACGAAAAAATTCTCTTCACTTCTCCAGAAAGTGTCGATGAATTTTTTACTGCGGTAGTCAATCATGGAGTCGATATCCGAACCATTCGTGCGGACTTCTATGGAGCTTCTCTTAAATCGAAAAATGCACTTAAGAAGCATGGTTTTATAGCCGCCCATGCAGAGGAGATGCAAGAATCCAGCTCATTGCTTATTGTCGGAGATGATAGCATTTTGAAAAAAAAGACGGATGCGAGAGACGTCATGGTGACCAGCAAAAAAGAGCTAGATGAGCAGTTTTTGCCTCTTTTTAAAAGAATGTTAGATGAAGCAGAGTTGAATACGATGATATTCCCGAGCAGTGCCTCGGTTGAATTGTTTATAAACGCGTTACGAGAGTGTGATTTGAATGCCTTTGAACTATTGAAAGGGCTGCAGGTGGTCAGTATGGGAAGACAAACGGAAAAGGCCGTTGTCAGTTCAGGCCTTCCTTCACACGGCATGCCGGCATTCGCAACGAAGGAAGCTTTGGTTGAATATTTAGCCGAACGACCTGTTGGGGAAGTGTAAATGGTGAAAACAGGCTATCCAGTGATCTTAAGATTAGAAGGGAAAAGCGTAGTGGTGGCAGGAGGCGGGAAAGTAGCCGAACGGAAAGTGGTTGGCCTGCTAGGAACAGGTGCTGAAGTGGTTGTTATCAGCCCGGATGCAACAGATGAAATCCAAAGGCTTAGTCATGAGGGAAGAATCACATGGAAACAAAAGACCTTCTCGGCCAGTGACATTGCCAATGCCTTCCTAATTTTTGCGGCAACAAATAGTCGGGAGATCAATCAGTCGATTCAGGAGTCAGCAGGTACCCATCAATTGGTAACTATTGCTGATGATCCAGCTGGCTCCAATTTTCATGTCCCCGCACACGTTCAACGAGGGTCTTTGAGCATTGCTATCTCAACAGGCGGGGCGAGTCCAACCCTGGCGAGCCAAATTCGAGACCAGCTCGAGCAGCAGTTTGATGCTTCCTATGAGGGCTATCTTGACTTTCTCGCCTCGAAACGAAAATGGATTTTGAAGGAAGTAGCTAATCCATCTTTGAAGAGAGAGCTCTTAAAATCTATAGTGAGCCCGGAGTTCTTAACTAGTGTTCATCGGGAAGAGGATTTTATCCGATTATATGAAGCATGTTGTAAAGAAACGCATAATAGCAATTAAAAGAATGTCTGCGGACGTTCTTTTTTTTTTTAGGCTTTTATCCTTTTGGTACAAGCCTTAGGTAGTTTTTACCTATTTTTATAAAAATTATCAGAAAAGTAGTTCCATTTTTGAAAGTTGTGTTATATAATACAAAACGTAGATTGTTTCTGTATTATAACAAAGAGGTGATGTAGTTCATGTCGACGCAAACAACAGGTATTGAAGTGGTAGGGGCAATGAAAGCCCAGTACGAAGAGATTTTAACAGCTGAGGCATTAAATTTTATTGAAGAGTTGGAGCGAAAGTTTGGCGGACGAAGAGTTGAACTGTTACAGTACAGGCAAAAACGCCAAGCGGAAATAAATAATGGAACATTACCTGATTTCCTCCCGGAGACAAAGCATATACGAAACGGGGACTGGACGATTGCTCCTTTGCCTGATGATCTCCAAGATCGCCGGGTAGAAATTACCGGACCGACTGAACGGAAAATGGTAATCAACGCTTTGAACTCGGGCGCAAAAGTATTTATGGCCGATTGCGAGGACGCCACTTCACCAACCTGGGAAAACATCGTCGAAGGACAAATCAACTTAAGAGATGCGGTAAATCGGACGATATCTTTTGAAAATGCCAATGGCAAGAAGTATGAACTAAAGGGCGAGACAGCCGTGCTGTTTGTGAGACCACGCGGCCTTCATTTAGAAGAAAAGCATATTTTGCTAGATAGCAAGCCTATTTCAGGAAGTTTCTTTGATTTTGGCATGTACTTTTTCCATAATGTGAACCAACTGCTTGCGAGGGGAACAGGTCCGTATTTTTACCTGCCAAAGCTGGAAAGTCACTTGGAAGCAAAGCTTTGGAATGATGTATTTGTTTTTGCACAAGAGAAACTGGGGATTCCGAATGGAACCATTAAAGCGACAGTATTACTAGAAACCATCATGGGTGCCTTTGAGATGAATGAGATTTTATTTGAGCTAAAAGACCACTCCGCAGGCTTGAATTGCGGAAGATGGGATTATATTTTCAGTTACCTGAAAAAACTGCGTCAACACAAGGATATTATTTTACCCGATCGCTCACAGGTAACGATGACCGTCCCGTTTATGCGTTCGTATTCGTTACTAACGATTCAAACCTGTCACCGCCGCAATGCACCAGCAATTGGCGGGATGGCTGCCCAAATTCCAATTCGCAATAACCCGGCTGCTAATGAAGAAGCCTTTGCTAAGGTTCGTGCTGATAAAGAGCGCGAAGCCCGTGACGGTCATGATGGTACATGGGTTGCGCATCCAGGCCTGGTCCCAGTTGCTCTGGAGGTATTTAACCGCGAAATGCCGATGGCCAACCAAATCCATACGAGTAAACAACAGAAGATTACCGTGACCGCTCAAGATTTGCTTGAGTCACCAGGAGGGACGATTACAGAAGAGGGAGTTCGTTTGAACATCAATGTCGGGATTCAATATGTAGCTTCGTGGCTTAGAGGCAATGGTGCAGCCCCGATTCACAACTTGATGGAGGATGCCGCAACCGCTGAGATTTCAAGGGCCCAGCTGTGGCAGTGGATTCGCCACCCCAAAGGGATTCTGAACGACGGACGGAAAGTCACAGTGGAAATGTATGAGAAATATAAACTGGAGGAATTAGAAAAAATTAAACAGGAAATGGGTGAACCGGCATTTGAGGGCGGCCGATTCGACGAAGCTGTTGAATTGTTTGATCGGTTGATTCTGAATGAGGAGTTTGCTGAATTTTTAACTTTGTCTGGGTATAAGCTTATCTAGTTTTAAAAATATACTTAATAGATTAATAGGGGGAATATGAAAATGACAAATTCAAGAGCTGCGCAATTACAAGAAAGCTGGGAAATGGATAGCCGGTGGAAAGGGATTACGAGGCCTTACACTGCTGAGGATGTTATCAAACTCAGAGGGTCGATTGATATTGAGCACACATTGGCTCGAAAAGGGTCCGAAAAGCTTTGGAAGCTATTAAATGAGGAAGACTATGTAAATGCGCTAGGTGCGTTAACCGGTAATCAAGCGGTTCAGCAAGTAAAAGCTGGGCTAAAAGCCATCTACTTAAGCGGCTGGCAGGTAGCAGCTGATGCCAATCTGTCTGGACACATGTACCCTGACCAAAGCTTATACCCAGCCAACAGTGTACCAAATGTGGTCAAAAAGATTAACCAGGCCTTGCAGCGTGCAGATCAAATCCACCATGCAGAAGGCGATCACTCAGTCGATTGGTTCGCCCCGATTGTCGCTGATGCAGAAGCAGGTTTTGGCGGCCAATTAAACTGTTTCGAGTTAATGAAAGGCATGATTGAAGCAGGTGCATCAGGCGTCCATTTTGAAGACCAGCTTTCTTCTGAGAAAAAATGTGGTCACTTAGGCGGGAAGGTATTGCTGCCAACACAAACAGCGGTTCGCAACCTGATTGCTGCTCGTCTCGCTGCTGATGTTATGGGGGTTCCAACCGTACTCGTTGCCCGGACTGACGCTAACGCAGCCGACTTAATCACCAGTGATATTGATATGAATGATGCCCCGTTTATTACGGGTGAACGTACAGGCGAAGGTTTCTTCCGCGTGAAAGCGGGGATTGACCAAGCGATCTCCCGTGGGCTGGCTTATGCGCCATATGCAGATCTTGTTTGGTGCGAAACGTCAGAGCCGAATCTTGAGGAAGCAAGACAATTTGCAGAAGCCATTCATGAACAGTTCCCAGGTAAGCTGCTGGCATATAACTGTTCACCATCCTTCAACTGGAAAAAGAAACTCGATCAAGAAACAATTGCAAAATTCCAAGTCGAGCTTGGTAAAATGGGCTACAAGTTCCAGTTCGTTACTCTTGCCGGCTTCCATGCTCTAAACCACGGCATGTTTGAGTTGGCCCGCGGTTATAAAGAGCGCGGCATGGCAGCATACTCCGAATTGCAGCAAGCTGAATTTGACAGCGAAAAATACGGCTACACGGCCACACGTCACCAACGTGAGGTAGGTACAGGATACTTTGACCAAGTTTCCATGGTTATTACAGGCGGGACTTCATCAACAACCGCATTAAAAGGCTCAACGGAAGCCGAACAGTTTACGGGCAAAAACTAAGAGTCGATCCTTCTCTCCTTTTTGGGGGGGAAGGATTTTTTGCTGGGTTCACTTTAGCGGTGATGGATGAGCTTACTGTCGGATAAGGAGTGGTTACTAGCGGATGGGGTGGGTTTACTGTCGGATAAGCCAAGTTTACTAGCGGATGGGGTGGGTTTACTGTCGGATAAGCCAAGTTTACTAGCGGATGGGCTGAATTTACTGGCGGATAAGCCAAATTTACTCTCGAATAGACTAATTTGCCTGCCTCGAACCCCCCTTTTTTGGTATGGAACGTTTTTTGGGGTATCATCATAGTTAATAATAGTATTTATATGGAGTTGATTTATTTGAAAAAGCAAACCGTTGACGAGGTTTTACAGCAGGGAATCTATGGACCGCTACAAACAAAACCAGATGAGCGGCGGAAATTCTTAGGTACACTCCGAGAGCGGATTGTCTTAGCTCTGACAAAAAGCCAAGTAGCAGAAGCAAACGTATATCCCCAAGTTGAGAAGCAGATGAAGGAAAAACCGCAGTCCCGCCTTTTCTTAAATGGAAATATGAGCTATGAAACCCTTTCGAAATACGTAAAGCTAGCCACAAAATATAAAGTTGAACATACTCTGGTGACCAATAAAGACCACGACTCGGAAATCGGCTTAGTATTAGCCATGGACCACGCGATTGATAAGGAAGATATATATATTACTAACAAGGAACCAAAAATAATCAAGGATGAAGGTAAAAAGAGCAAGGGATTCTTTTCAAAATTATTTAACCGCTGAAACGATGGTCCTCATGTGGTAGTCATGGGGACCAAAAGCCACGTCCTAGAGAACAAACTATTTTTATCACTTCACTTTTTTCACTCAACTGCCACATCCACCGCAGCCTGCAGCTCAATCTCCACATTCCCCTGAATCGCGCGGCTGATCATGCAGGATGTCTCCGCCTTTTTGGCGAGCCTCACAGCCATCTCGACATCTTTCTTCGCTGCACCTGATTTCAGGACAAGATACGGACGATGAATAATCTTTTTGTAGGTAAAAACCCCCTTGGTAACATCGACGATGCCCTCCGACTCCATTGTTAGGCTTTCCTTCATTAAACTGCTCCGTTCCAGCATCGCAGCAAGGGTGATAATATAGCAGGTCGCGGCAGCCCCCAGCAGCATCTCATCTGGATTTGTGCCAATACCAGGTCCATCCATTTCTGGCGGTATGGAAATCTTTGTGACCAAATTCCCTGCCTCAATCTCTCCAACATCGTTCCGTAAACCTGGCCAGTTCGCCTTTAAGTGAAATATATGCTCTGCCATTCTAAATTCCTCCAATTCCAGTTTTGACCCCACGACGCATAAAAAATATGGTAAGGTTATTTTTGATATGTAATAAATGGAGCAGTGATGAATGAAAATTATTTATAAAATGACCCTTTTCCTAATTCTTTGTTTATATTTAGCGATTCTTTCGAAATTAATTTTGTTTAAATACATACCGTTATCTGAGATTATAAATCATTTCAACTTTACTTATGATGAATATCATTGGCGGTCGAATAATTTCGTCCCTTTTAAAACGATTAATTTTTACCTTTTCTTAGCGGACATCAATTTAATTATTCGGATTGAAAACCTGGCAGGGAATATCATTGGTTTTATGCCGTTTGGATTTATCCTACCATTGCTGGCGAAGAGGTTTCAAAAACTTAGCGCCGTCATGCTTGCCACCTTCGGCTTAAGTCTGGCATTTGAATTCCTGCAGCTGATATTTGAATTCGGCAGCTTTGATGTAGACGATTTAATATTAAATACACTAGGTGGAATCCTAGGGCTTTTTCCAATTAAACTTGTTCTTCTGTTCAGCCGCTTTAAAAAGAAGAATATGACCGAAAATATCAATTAAAAAACCACTGATGAATCCTTAAAACGATTCACCCGTGGTTTTTTCTTCACCCGTAACAGGAATGCTGTCTGCTAACAGTTGAATATTTTTGGTTACCTTTGTGCTATAGGTGAAATCACCATAACAGTACGGGTAGCGGAAATTATTTTTATTGCCGCCACATGTATAAATGGTCGGCTTTTCTTTTACCTGCTGGAGAGAAAATTCCTTCGCTAACGTCTCACTATGCTTTCCTCCATGCTGGGCTACAAAGTCAATGTAGCCAATTCCCATGTTATAGGACTGGATAATGGCCTGGAAATCTACTTTTTTCTTATTCCCATAACTGAGGACGCGCTGAAAATGTTTCACACCAACCTGAATACTTTTTTGCGGATCTGTTATTGTATTTCTTGCCAACCCTGCCGATTCGGACGCCTGCATAGGGTCCCCGCCTTTGCCGCGGCTTTCCTGCTGCATTAGAGCGACAACAACTGTTGTATGATTTTCGAGATGATATTTCGCTAATTCATCATGTATGAGGGGTTGATATTTTTTTACATCAGCAAATGGATCGTTATTCACTATATCAAGGGAGCCTTGTTGTTGAAAATAATTTTGGAACCAAGCTAACGCGCAAAAAAGGATGAACAGCACAAAAAAGGTTTTGAATTTCTTTCGTTTACGTTTTTTCATTCAGAAGCCCTCCCATCCATGACCATTATAAGGGAAGTTGCCAAGAAAGTCTGTGATAAACTTTTTAGAAAAAATTTGCATTATTAAGAGAAAAATAGACTGAAATTTCAAGAATTATGAACAAAAATTCATTCCCTTGCCCATACTGATGAAGGAATCATTGCGGTGAAGCGGAAAAGTTTGGTATCATCATTAGTATTGATATGACAAGATTGAAGGGATAGGGGGTTATACTATGTCACGAATTTCAAAGGATCAGGTAAAGCATGTAGCCAATCTGGCACGATTGGCCATAACCGAAGAAGAAACAGACATGTTTACGAAGCAACTGGATGCGATTATTACCTTTGCTGAGCAGTTAAATGAATTGGACACGGAAAATGTGGAGCCTACATACCATGTGCTGGATATGAAAAATGTCTTGCGTGAAGATAAATCCAAACCTGGATTATCACGTGAAGAGGTACTAAAAAATGCACCTCTGCATCAGGACGGACAAATTAAAGTACCATCGATTATGGGGAAGGAGGATTAAAAGGTGAGTTTATTTGATTATAAAGTTTCAGATCTACATGAACTTTTTACAAAGAAGGAACTAAAAGTTTCCGATCTTGTCGATGAATCCTATAAGAGAATTGGACAAGTTGAAGATAAGGTTCAGGCGTTTTTAACATTAGATGAAGAGCGGGCACGTCTATCAGCGAAAGCATTAGATGAGAAAATCAATAGTGAGGCTGCCAAAGGTTTGCTATTTGGGATGCCGATTGGCTTAAAAGATAACTTAGTTACAAAGGGACTTCGGACAACTTGTGCGAGTAAAATCCTTGAAAACTTTGATCCGATTTATGATGCGACCGTTGTTCAGAAACTGCAACAAGCAGAAACAGTAACGATTGGGAAGTTAAATATGGATGAGTTTGCCATGGGGTCTTCCAACGAAAATTCCCATTACCAAACGACACGTAATCCATGGAATCTTGAGACAGTTCCAGGCGGCTCTTCAGGCGGTTCAGCGGCAGCTGTAGCAGCAGGAGAGGTCCTATTTTCGCTTGGTTCTGATACGGGCGGTTCGATCCGTCAGCCAGCTTCTTTTTGTGGTGTCGTAGGATTGAAACCAACCTATGGACGTGTTTCCCGGTTTGGTCTCGTTGCCTTTGCTTCATCCCTTGATCAAATTGGACCAATTACTAGAACTGTGGAGGACAATGCCTACCTGCTTCAAGCCATTTCCGGCCTTGATCCGATGGATTCGACCTCTGCAAATGTGGATGTACCAAACTTTGCGAGTGGTTTAACTGGTGATGTGAAGGGCCTCAAAATTGCTGTACCAAAAGAGTATCTTGGTGAAGGTGTCAGCGAATCAGTAAAACAGTCCGTCTTAAATGCCTTAAAAGTACTCGAGGGTCTTGGTGCAACATGGGAAGAGGTTTCCTTGCCGCACTCGAAGTATGCACTGGCTGCTTACTATTTGCTGTCTTCCTCAGAAGCATCAGCCAACCTTGCTCGTTTCGACGGAGTCCGTTACGGCTACCGCTCAAGGGATGCTGAAACATTAATCGATTTATATAAAAAATCCCGTGCAGAAGGTTTTGGTGATGAAGTAAAACGCCGGATTATGCTTGGTACATTTGCATTAAGCTCAGGGTACTATGATGCTTATTACAAAAAAGCACAGCAGGTACGGACATTGATCAAGCAAGACTTTGAAAATATCTTTGCAAAATATGATGTGATCGTCGGACCTACGACACCAACACCTGCTTTTAAAATTGGTGAAAATATTGAAGACCCATTAACGATGTACATTAATGATATTTTAACCATTCCTCTTAATCTTGCAGGCTTACCGGGAATATCAGTTCCATGCGGCTTTGATGGCGGGTTACCGTTAGGATTACAAATCATCGGCAAGTATTTTGATGAAACAACGATTTATCGTACAGCACACGCATTTGAACAGGCAACAGACTTTCATAAAGAAAAGCCGGAATTATAGGGGGTGAAGAAAATGGAATTTGAAACAGTGATTGGACTTGAGGTCCATGTAGAGTTAAAAACAGAATCTAAGATTTTCTCGTCGAGCCCAAATCATTTTGGGGCTGAACCGAATACAAATACAAGCGTGATCGACCTTGGCTACCCTGGTGTATTACCAGTCCTTAATAAAAAAGCGGTAGAGTTCGGGATCAAAGCAGCGATGGCGATTAATTGCGAGGTTGCTACTCATACGAAGTTTGACCGGAAGAACTACTTTTATCCGGATAATCCTAAGGCCTATCAGATTTCCCAATTTGATAAGCCAATTGGGGAACATGGCTATATTGATATCGAGGTAAATGGCTATACCAAACGAATTGGCATTACGCGCATCCACTTGGAAGAAGATGCCGGGAAGCTGAACCATGGCAAAGGGTATTCACTATGTGATTACAACCGTCAGGGCACTCCGCTTGTAGAGATTGTTTCCGAACCGGATATCCGCACACCTGATGAAGCTTATGCGTATCTTGAAAAATTAAAATCGATTATTCAATATACAGGTGTTTCCGATTGTAAAATGGAAGAGGGCTCACTCCGTTGTGATGCGAATATTTCGATTCGTCCCGTGGGACAAAAAGAATTCGGAACAAAAACAGAACTGAAAAACCTTAACTCCTTTAATTTTGTCCGCAAAGGTCTTGAATTTGAAGAGAAGCGTCAACGAGAAGTAGTTTCTGCAGGTGGGACGATTGAGCAGGAAACACGCCGTTTTGATGAAGCAACGGGGGCTACTCTGTTGATGAGGGTTAAAGAAGGTTCGGATGATTATCGTTACTTCCCTGAGCCGGATTTAATGGATTTGTACATTGATGAGGACTGGAAAGCCCGCATTCGTGCGGAAATTCCAGAGCTGCCGGATCAACGTCAAAAGCGTTATATAGACGAACTTGGACTACCAGTTTACGATGCAAAGGTATTAACGGTTACGAAAGAAATGGCGGATTTCTTCGAAGCGACCGTTAATGGCGGAGCGGATGCAAAGCTTGCATCGAACTGGATCATGGGAGATGTTTCTGCCTACTTGAACGCAGAGCAAAAGGAACTTCACCAAGTAGCCTTAACTCCAGAAGGTCTAGCTAGCATGATTAAGTTGATCGAGAACGGCACGATTTCTTCGAAAATTGCTAAAACTGTTTTTAAGGAATTAATTGAAAACGGCGGCGATGCGGAGCAAATTGTGAAGGACAAGGGACTTGTTCAAATTTCTGATGAAGGCACCCTTCTTAAAGTCATTTCAGAGGTATTGGATGCGAATCCGCAATCAATTGAAGACTTTAAGAATGGAAAAAATAAAGCTGTTGGTTTCTTAGTAGGGCAGTTAATGAAAGCTACGAAGGGTCAGGCCAACCCACAAATTGTTAATAAGTTGTTGCAGCAAGAACTACAAAAACGTTAATACGAAAGCTGGCAGAATACAGTCTGCCAGCTTTTTATTTTGGTGAGCAGAATTCGACATTCTTTTCTCGATTTCCCGGGAAAAAGCCTATATCTTAAAAGGGTTTATCCTGTATCTAATCAAACGTTTGGTTAGTAAGGAATTATCAGGAATGGTGTCGAAACAAAAGAATTTCCCTAAGGAAATCTTAGTATCGACAAGTTTTTTATTTTTGGTGTGAAAAATGATAACTGGTTCGACAAAGGTTTTTCACAATAATGGGCTGAAACTCTTTAGTTATATGTCTTCGCGGCTAACTAATCAAACGTTTGGTTAGTTTAGAATGTTACTAATCAAACGTTTGATTAACTTTGCTATTAACCCCGGTATAATGGGGTTTTTTCAAAATAAACGCTGAAAAGTTTGTAGAATGATAGAAATTAAAAAGATATCATCGCACCGCGCTCATCAAAAGTGGCTGTAGGGTTCCAAGCAACTTCCCAGAGGTTATTTTCGGGGTCAGCGAAATAGGCAATCCGTCCGCCCCAGAAGACATCACTTGGCTCCCGCAGTATTTTTGCCCCTGCTGAGCGAATGGTTTCTATCGTTGTATCAACTTGTTCCTGTTGATCTACGTTTATGGAATAGGTCACCCCATGAAAGCTCTCAGGAGAGCGTGTGAATTCAATGCCGGCATCCTTTGCTAACTCGGCAATCGGGTATAACGAAAGCAAGACGCCCGCCGTTTTAAAGACAGCAAATTGGTCCGAGCTTATTTCCGTTTCCTCCCATCCTAACGTTTGATAAAATTTCCTAAGTACAGGCAAATCATATGCGCCAATTGTAAGCAAACTAACTCTTTGTGGAACCATGAGCAAATCCCTCCATAAAAAATGATTATCTATCTAATTTTCTCCCAATGACTCATATTATCCTTCAAACCGGGGAATAGTTGATAGTTTAAAGCAACGAATAAATGGTAAGATTTTAGGAAGGTGAATATCTAAAAAAGTGAGGTACACGGATGACCATGTATATTGCACTGCTGCGAGGTATTAATTAAATACGCTCGGATCAATGGGATCCGAGCGTATTATTATTTTTCGCTTTTTAACAAGCGAACACTTTCCGTAAATTCCTTTTCAATCTCATCATTTTTTCGATACGTCAGTAAACTCACAATGTAAGCGACAATAAGGTTGAAAACAAAGCCAGGGACAATTTCATAAAGCGTGTCACCAAGGCCGACATTCTTCCAAATGATAACGGTAAGCGCTCCGACGATCATCCCGAAAAGGGCACCCCAATTCGTGATCTTTTTCCAGAATAAACTTAGCAAGATCACTGGTCCGAAGGAAGCACCAAAGCCTGCCCATGCATATGCGACAAGATCTAAAATAGTGCTATTTTGCTTGAATGCTAGTGCCGCAGCAATGACTGAAACGAGAAGGACGGCCATTCTTCCTAAGAAGACCAGTTGCTTGTCTTTTGCATTTTTGTTCATGACCATTTTGTATAAATCTTCTACCAGTGCACTGGAAGTGACGATTAATTGGGAAGAAATCGTACTCATAATCGCTGCAAGAATGGCAGCTAAAGCAAATCCTGCGAATAGAGGGTGGAATAAAATTTGGCTTAATTCAATGAAAACTGCTTCTGGATTCTTTAAGACATGCTCAGGATTATTATGGAAAAAGGCAATACCAATAAATCCTGTAAAGATCGTACCAATAAGCGAGATAATCATCCAGCCCATTCCAATCCGGCGGGCGCTTTTTGTTTCTTTAATTGTTTTGATTGCCATAAAGCGGACAATGATGTGAGGCTGTCCAAAATAGCCAAGCCCCCAGGCCATTGCTGAAATAATGCCTAAAAAGGTTGTCCCTTTTAATAAATCAAGTTTTGTTGGGTCTATCGCGCGAATCGTTTCCATCGTTTCAGCAGGGCCTCCTGTGTGGAAGATACCAATTGCTGGAACAAGAGCAAGGGCGATCAACATCATTAAACCTTGAATAAAGTCTGTATAGCTTACCGCCAAGAATCCACCAAATAAGGTGTAGGCAACCGTAACACCGCCAACAATAAGAAGTCCGGTATGGTAGCTTGTGCCAAATGAACTTTCAAAAAAGACAGATCCAGAAACCATTCCTGATGAAACATAGAAAGTAAAGAAAATAAGAATAACAATACCTGAAACAATACGGAGTAGTTTTGTGTTGTCTTTAAAACGGTTCTCTAGGTAGCTTGGAATCGTGATTGAATCATTGGCCACTTGTGTGTAAGAACGCAAGCGAGGTGCCACCAATAGCCAGTTAAGATAAGCTCCAATTGTTAAGCCAACGGCAATCCACGCATCTGCTAAACCGGTTACATAAATTCCGCCGGGTAATCCCATTAGAAGCCATCCGCTCATATCAGCTGCCCCTGCACTTAAAGCAGTTACAGCGGGTCCTAAAGACCGCCCTCCAAGCATGTAGTCTGTAAGATTGCTAGTCTTTCGATAAGAGTACCAACCGATAAAAAGCATAGCGGCAATATAGATTCCAATCGAAAGTAGTTGTAGTGATTCATTAGACATAGGTTTCCTCCTTGATTGTCTTATCGTAGAAAATATTTATAATAATATTTCCTATATATAAAATATTCTATCAACTATAAATTTCTATTACTAGTGTAAAAATATAGTTTTTTTGAAATAGGAAAAAATGCTTGTAGTATAACAATGGTGTTTTCCATAAGCAGTTCTATTGTAACAAGTTCTTAAAACGACTATCATAGGAGAAAATGAGAGAGGTGCAGAAAAAATGGATTTAAACCAATGGTTTCAAAAAGGATTGACTGTTGATGGGTACATAAATGCTATGACTACCAATAAAGAGGAAATGCTTACGATCTATGAGGGCTTCACCTTAACGGAAGAGGATAAGAATCGGCTCGAGGCATTAAGGCCGCAAAACTTACGTGCGATTGTTCTATCAGAAGATTGGTGCGGCGATGCGATGCTGAATAACCCCATTTTGCTGAAAATAGCTGAAGCGGCTGGGATAGAAGTTCGTTTTGTGCTCCGCGACTCGAATTTGGAGTTAATGGACCAATACTTAACCAATGGCACGTCGAGAGCCATTCCTATTTTTATTTTTATTAATGAAGAAGGAAATGAGGTTGGTGTCTGGGGGCCAAGAGCACCTGAGTTGCAGGCTTTCGTAATGGAAAAGCGTGCTGCCTTGCCAGAAAAGGACGCAGAGGATTTTCAAGCGAAACAAACAGAATTGTTTAAGAGCCTTAGAGCAACCTATCAAAGAGATGCCTCCATTTGGCAAACCGTTGCCAATAGTATCCTAGCGACACTTTTAAAATAAAAAAGAGGATCCCCTGGTCATTGTATCTTGACTCGAGGGGATCTTTTTAATTACATTTTAAAGCCGCCGCCTTTTGGCGGGATACGGTCATTGATCAAATTTTTATCATTTATTTTGGGCTCGATGCCCAAAATAAAATTGCGGATGTTGGAGCGATGCAAATAAATCAAGAATAGCGAGAAAAATATAAAGATAAGTTCCATTTCGAGCTTAGAAGATACTAAAGAATAGATGAGAAGACTAATGCCAACCGTAATGGAGCCAAAGAATACATACTTAGTTAAAAAGATAACTAAAAAGAAAGCAACATACGCGATGATCAGGAGATAGACATTGGCGATTAACAAAGCCCCGGCGGTGGTTGCGATTGCCTTTCCGCCTTTGAAGCCCGCAAAAATTGGAAAGCAATGACCAACAACAGCTGTTAGACCAAAATAAAGGGGATTTGCGTCTAAGTCAAAGTACATAGGCAAGGATGCTGCCAAAGCCCCTTTTGCAATATCAATAATCAGGACGAAAATGGCAGATTTCTTACCAAGAACCCTTAGGGTATTGGTAGCCCCTGGATTTTTGCTGCCATGTTCGCGGATATCCACACCAAAGATCAACTTGCCCACAATCAAAGCTGTGGGAACGCTTCCGATTAAATAGGAAGCCAAAAGCAACAACCACAACATATGCATCATTCCCTTGGCTATTATTTAAGTAAAATTGCATTATTAATAGATTTTATCATATATCAGTGGTAGTATTTTGTTGAATTCTCAGTTTCTGTAAAGAAAAGGGAGCATTTGAGAGATGGTATAGATTTATTTCGGCCAAGTTGCTAATACTTATGCAAGTTCTTGAGCAGATATTCCGGTGGCCTTAATGGGCCGTCTAGTTCTTCTATTGAGATGAAATACCTTTAATACCCATGAAAAGGATGATCGATTTGAGTCAGAAGCTAAAAATTCAAAAACCGAAAATGCCCTCCAATTTAACTCCATTTGATTATAACGATAGAGAAGATTCATATATTAACATGGCGATCATTAGCGACTGTTCGATCTCCCAAGAGGAGGTTGAAAAAGTGAGATTCGAAGAGGTGGTATTTAAAAATGTGACCTTCCTCGATGGATCGTTTCGCTTTGTTCAATTAACCGATGTGATTTTTGAACGATGCGATCTATCCAATGTGGATTTTACGGATGGAATCATCCATCGGGTCGAGTTTCGTGACTGCAAACTATTAGGATTAAATCTTGCAGATGCTACCCTTAGAAATGTCTTGTTTGAAAACTGCAATCTGAATATGGGTTCGTTTGGTTATGCCGACTTGAAGGAAATGAAGTTTGAGAATTGCTCCCTTCGCAGTGCAGATTTTTACGAAGCTAAATTTAATAAACTTGACTTTAAAGATTGCGATCTAGATGATGTGAACTTTACTGGAACGACATTGTCTGGTGTGGACCTGAGTACTTGTACGTTTAACCGTTTAAATCTATCACTGGATAGTGTGGCCGGTTGCAAGGTTTCTGCCGATCAGGCGATAGGATTTGCGAGGCTGTTAGGATTGGAAATTAAAGAGTAATCTCCTTTTATATATGATAACACCGTGCGGGCGCTGCCCGCACGGTTTTTAGGTTCAATCTCATGGTATGATGAAGAGAATTGAAAAAAATTTTTTTAAAAATAGTGTAGGGGTAGGTTTCGATCCTCTCGTCTATTATGTAGAAACAAAAAAAAGAAAGGGGGAGAGAACGATTAATGATACAGCCTTAATAGAAAATGTGCTGGACGGCAGTGACCAGGCTTTTCGACTTTTGGTTGAGAAATACAGCAACGATGTGTTCCGGACCATCTTTGCTGTGCTTCGTGACCAAAAGGAAGCAGAAGATGCTGCACAGGAAGTATTTATGAAAATCTATACTTCTCTCCCCCAATACCAAAATCAAGGATTTAAAACGTGGATAACGCGAATTGCGGTTAATCATGCGATAGATGTAAAAAGAAAACAGGTGAGAAGACGAGAGGAAGTGGCAGAAGACCTCGAGCAGCAGTCAGCAGGGTCGCCGAAAGACAGTGTGGAGAAAGAGATTTTCGAACTAGACCGGAGAAGGCTCGTTAGGAAAAAGCTTGATGAACTGCCCGAAAATTACCGTGATGTGATATACGGATTTTACATCGCTGAAAAGAGCTATCAGCAAATGGCTGACGAACAAAATGTACAGGTGAAAACAATTGAAACGAAGCTGTACCGGGCCCGCCATTGGATGAGAAAGAATTGGAAGGAGGATGATTTTTCATGAAGCATTACAGTTTTGAAGAGTGGTTGCAATACGTTAATGACGAAGTCAATGAGAAGACCAAAGAGGACTTAGAAAACCATTTATACACGTGTGATCAATGCCTTACCCAATATTTACTAGCTGTAGAAGCCGGTGAACCATCCCTTCCAACTCTCTCAGACAGCAGTGGCTTTACCGAATTGGTCATGGCAGAGGTTTCGAAGCAGAAAACTATGGTGCCTGACACCGTTAGAAACCTAAACACTATCTCAATAGTTCCTTCGGTGCCTGACACCAAAATTGACACCAAAATGAAGGAAAAACCTTTTTATCAGCAAGCGGTGTTTCATTATTTATTGGCCGCGGCTGCGACATTATTATTAACTTTTTCAGGGGTCTTTCAGTCGCTAGCGGCGTATGCGAATTCGATTGATAAGCTGCAAATTCAGGAAAAGAAGCCTTCGGTGACGGAGGGCGTTATTAATAAAACTTTTGCATGGATGGATTCACTAGAAAAAAAGGAGGCAAATAAGAAATGAAAAATCCGACAAAGGCATTGACCTTGTCCCTATTTCCGGGTCTAGGCCATATTTATTTCGGTAATATGTTTCGCGGCGTACTTTATCTATTGACTGTGATTGGCTTGGCGTTCGTCACTGTTATTGGGTTATTAACAAATAACGAGGAAGTTGCTATCGTGACCTTTATGTTAGGAATATTCCTTTATCTTGTCAGTTTTATTGATATGGGGGTGCAGGTTTCCAAGCATAAGAAGGCTCTGAAGTCAGTTAATCTAGAAGGGCAGCCGAACCAGGCTACCCAAGATTCAGAACGGTTTTATACGATTGTTCTATCATTTATACCGGGCTTAGGCCACTTCCAAATTGGATTAATGACCAGGGGATTAACGCTTTTGGCGACATTCCTAGGATTAGGAGTCATGGTCATATTTGTGACAGCCTTATCCAACCGAGCTGAATTTATGGTCTTTCTGGCCGCTCTCCCAATTATCTGGGTGTATGGATTTTTTGATGCCGTCCAGCAGGTAAACAAAAAACAACGCGGAGAGGAACTTGTTGACCGTACAATATTTGAAGACTTTGAGATGCGCCGTGAAGATGGTAAAAAGAGCAAATCGATTGCCACCTTTCTTGCCATTTTTCCAGGAGCAGGACATTTGTATCTTGGCTTACAGCGCCGCGGAATCCAATTAATGGCCGCGTTTCTGTTTTCTATTTATATTTTAGATACGTTACGACTTGGGATCTTCTTATTTTTAATTCCGATTATCTGGTTTTATAGTTTTTTTGATGCGATGCAAAAGGTATCAAGGTACGGCGAAGAAACGATTGAAGATGTCCCAATTATTGCGTATTTCATTAATCATCAAAAATGGGTTGGGATTGGCCTAGTCTTAATGGGGCTTTACTATCTAGTGATGAACGTCTTGCTGCCTGCCTTTTCATCCTTCCTTAACAGGCTGGTAAAAATCGATGTAATGTATTGGGTACAAGGATATCTTCAAACAGGGCTTGTTTGTATCTTGTTGATTGGCGGGGGAATTAAGCTTTTATCTGGGAGCAAACAAAAACGGGAGGCAAAAAAGCATGAGTAAGTGGGGAAAAGCCATTGCTGGCGCAGCAATCATCGGATTGGGGATTGGGTTCCTTTTTAGAAAAAGAAAGGGTGGGATTGAAGCATGAGAACTTGGCGTGTTGGGACATTTTCAATGGGGGCCTCGCTTGTATTTCTTGGCCTCTTTCTCTTCTTTTCAAAGTTTTTGGGATTAGAACTTGTCCAAGTGATGACGGCTTGGTGGCCGCTATTATTGGTCGTGCTCGGGATAGAGATTCTCCTTTACCTATTTTTGTCGCGACAGGAAAAGCCGGTGCTAAAGTATGATTTCCTTAGTATCTTCTTTGTAGGTGTCATCGGAATGGCGGGAATTGCATTTGCTATCGTCAGTACGACAGGCATCTTGGATAAAGCGGAAGAAGTGATGGCAAGGGAAGAGCGCTCGTTTGAATTGCCTGCTTTTTCCTATCAAATGAATGATAGTATCAAACGAGTGGTGGTTAGGACGGTTGACCATCAGATGACGGTCGAGTCCACTAATGAAAAACAGGTTTCGATGTTCGGCACCTATCGGGTGCAAACCTCCAAAAAAGGAGAACTTTTAAAAAATGCAGAGGATATGGTTTCCGCTAATCAAAAGGGGGATACACTTTATTTAAGCATGAAGTCACTTCCTAACGAAATTGGTCCATTCCATGCAAATGGAGAGGTTGCGGCGACGCTGTTGATTCCAAATGATGTGAAGCTTGAAGTGATCGGCAGTGATAATTCACTTATCTTAAAACCACGCTCTCTTGTGAACGATTGGAGTATCGAGAGAGCTTCATCCCTTGCGATTGATGTACCCGCAAAAAGTAATTTAAAGATTGCTGCAGTGGGTGTGGGTGAGGTAAGAGGGAAAGATGGAGACTGGAAAGTGTCAGAGGTGAAGACGGCTGATGGAATAGATAACGGCCGGAAAGATGCTGTTTATCAGTCTGGCGAAGGAAAGTACCACATCAGTATTACGGATGCCTATGATATTAGTCTGCAAACGAATCAGTAAAAAAATCTTGAGTCTATTTTTGCAAATTTATAAAAAAACGTTATGATATAAGATGGATGTTTGAAGGTAATTTAGTATATACGCATGTCTTGAAGTTTGTAAGTAAGAATAATAATTGGTAGAATATTGAAGTGAGCGGATAGCTATTACCGATGTTGATTTCAAAAATAGGATGATGAAACGATGAAAAGAGCAAGACTGATTTACAATCCTACCTCAGGACGTGAAATTCTAAAGCGGAATCTTCCAGAGATTCTTCAAAAGCTAGAAATGGCTGGATATGAAGCATCATGTCACGCGACTACAGGTGCAGGGGATGCGACGGAAGCAGCACGGATAGCTGTTGAGCGAAAGTATGATATTGTTATTGCAGCTGGCGGTGACGGAACTATTCATGAAGTGGTTAACGGTCTCGCTGAGCAGGAATATCGTCCAAAATTAGGGATTATTCCTGCAGGAACGACGAATGATTTTGCCCGTGCTCTGCAAATTCCAAGAGAAATTGGAGCGGCAGTAGATATCATTACTAAAGGGGAAATGATTCCAGTCGATATTGGGCGCATCAATGATCGGTATTTTATTAATATTGCTGGCGGCGGTAGAATCACCGAGATTACATACGAAGTACCAAGTAAATTAAAAACAATGCTCGGTCAATTGGCTTATTATTTAAAAGGGATGGAAATGCTTCCTTCCATTAAACCGTCGAAGGTGTCGATTGAGTATGATGGGAAGTTATTTGAAGGCGAAGCGATGCTGTTTCTTGTCGGGCTGACCAATTCCATTGGCGGCTTTGAAAAACTAGCACCCGATGCCTCCATTAACGATGGATTATTTTCGCTTCTGATCTTGAAGAAGACAAATCTTGCTGAATTTATTCGGATAGCGACCTTAGCTCTTCGAGGGGAGCATATTCATGATCCAAATGTCATTTATACACAGGCAAACCGGATTAAAGTTCATGCGACGGAAAAAGTTCAGTTAAACTTGGATGGGGAATTTGGCGGATTGTTACCGGCTGAGTTTGAAAACCTCTATCGCCACCTAGAGGTGTTTGTGCCACTTGAAGATATTCGCCCGAATGACCGCCCAACAGATTGGGAAGCAGGGAAAAGATATAGTTAAGAAAGTTCGTTCCATTGGGACGGGCTTTTTCTTTTAAAAGGACGCTATAATATTGCAATCAACAAACAGTTATAACAAAGCTTTTTAAAAAGGAAAAAGTGTAAGAGCCCTAGAATATTTTGTATCATGGGCAAAAAATTTGTTGAAGGGCGGCGCAAAGTGAAGAAGTTAATAACATTGGGTTTTTAAGGAGAGTGAACTAATTGAATATTTTATTTGAAGAAATATTTGATGTTAACCTAGTAGGGAAAGCGAATACAAATAAACCGAATTTAGCACGTTTAAAGTCTCATCCAACAATTAATAAAGAAGTGGCTGTAATAGGTATTGATTTTCAAAATGATTTCTTGGAAGAAGGGAATTTAGGTGTTGCAAACTCTTATCAAGACGTAAGAAACTTTGCCAAGTTTGTTTATGAATATATTGATGTGATTGATGACATATTTATGAGCTTAGATATTCATCAGCCGAAGCAAATATTTCATCCTGCTTGGTGGGTGAATGATAAAGGACAGAACCCAGAGCCCTTTACTGTTATTACCTATCAAGATGTGTTGGAAGGTAATTGGAGCCCCCTTTACCAAGAAAAAGAAAGTATAGAGTATCTACGTGAACTTGAGGCAACTGGAAAGAAATCCTTAATCATTTGGAGTTACCATTGTCTCCAAGGTACATTTGGTGCTGCAATTGAAACGCAATTATCTAATTTGTTATTTGCTTTTTCTTTGTACAAAGAGAGGGATGTACACTACGTGACAAAAGGGTTAAATCCTATATCCGAAATGTATGGAATAGTGAAACCCGAATATTCAAAAACAGATTTAACAGACAAAAATTTGCTAAGTCAATTGCAGAATTATAAAAGGATAGTTATTGGTGGGGAGGCAAAGTCTCACTGTGTTCTAGAGACGGTTAAACAGATTGTAGAAGAGTTTGAGAAGGTCAATCACAATGATTATATAATTTATGTTTTAGAAGATTGTACATCGTCCATAGCAGGTTTTGAAGAAGTTACAGAAGATGAATACAAAAAATTAGCTGTAAGATACCCAATCAAACTAACAACTACAAAAGAACTTAAGTTTTATTAGAGAAAGACATCCTCTTGTACATTCTTCTAAAAACAAAATGACCCACCTTTGTCCGCATTGTTAAGAGGCGTGGTGGGTTCTGTTAATTTTAACTATGTCGGTTAGATTGTTTTGTCAGCGGGCAGGAGAGAAGCAATGGTAAGTATATGCTCGTAATTCCAGAATCACTTTATTCATCCGATCTCCTGTAAGGAATCCTGTTCATTCCTATAAAGATCGTCCCAAAGCTCATAGATTTTCCTGCGTCCTTTTGCAATTTCAGGATTAAATTGGATGGCAGCGTTTTGACGGACAGTATGAACGTTCTTCATTGCCTGTTCAAGCTTTTCGTTGATAACTGTGCTACCTTTTCCAGCGTGTTTTGCAATAGAAATGCCAGCTGTTGTTCCTTGGGCCATGGCAATTTTCCCACTTTCAATTCCTGTGATATTTCCAGCAACAAATAATCCTTCGAGTGGAGTTTCCATTTTTTCAGAATGATGCGGAACATGTCCACCTAGTTCCGGAATGTATTCGAATGGGCAACCCGCAACCGCTGTAAGCTCTGCTAATGGGTACAAGCCGCCTGCGATACATACGAAATCGGCTTCATATACTTTTTCTGTACCTTTGATTACATTTCCATTCTCATCAATATCTGCAGTGAGGACGCCTTCTACGTGCTCCTTGCCAAGAATTTCAAGAGCTGCTTTTCTAAGTTGCAATGGTGTGCCATTTACCTTAACACCGCTCTTAGGGAAAAACTTCATTGCTAATTTGCGGAATCCTTCATTCTTCATAAAGCCGCTGCCAAAACGCAACATTGCTGACGGAGCAAGATGGGCTGCATTTAGAAGCGACTTCATGACTTCCTCTGGTTCTCCGGCATTTTTGCTTAGCGGGCTCTTTTCAGGTAAAACAATGCGTTCCACATTAATTCCAGCTAATTGCAGCTCGTTTAAAATCGCAAATGCTAGAATGTTTGCACCAATGATGATGCCTTTTTTTCCGACCTCGACACGATGTACATTGGTCATGACCTGTGCAGCGCCAATGGACATAACGCCTGGCAGAGTCCAACCTGGCACAGGAATTGGAAACTCAGCTGCACCAGTTGCCACTAGCACATAAGGAGCTGTTAGTGTTCCTATATTGGTATGAACATTCCATGAAACCTCATCTTTTTCTAGGTTGTATACAGAAACGCCGCAGCGGATATCTACTGATAGTTTTTGAGCTTCATTGTGCAGACGCTCTGATTCTTTTATTCCATTCCACCATTCACCAGACGGTTCCTGGTGTAATTGGCCGAGTAATCTGCCACCTGGTCTAACAAATTCATCAATGACGGTTACTTTTAAGCCATTTTCAGCACAGGATATGGCACCAGCTAAACCAGCTGGTCCAGCTCCAATTACGATTACATCTATCATTGCTTCTCCACCATCCTTTTAACAATATTAGGATGCTGTTTCCCACTGTTAATAACCATATTTTCCTTCACAACAGTTAAACAAGCTCTTACATTGGCCTGACCGTTTACATTTACACGGCATTCCATGCAATGACCGATATTGCAGTAGAACCCTCTTGGTGTTCCGCCTTCCTCATGAACACGCAGTGTTCTCACACCGTTTGCCAGAATGGCTGCTGCGATTGTTTCATTTTCATGTGCTTCATATTCTTTTCCATCAAATGAGAAAGGAATCTTTTTTCTATCGTCTAATTTTCCTAAAATAGGATGATCTATAATTCTAGTCATTATTTTCACCTACTGTTCCAAAAGTTACAGGGCGAATTGGAGGCTGATATTTAAGTGGGATTTCGGCTTCTTTTTTATCCGGTACGACACTATCAATGATCCGATCGACCGTTACTCGGCAAGTACGTCCTCCGCAGAAACCCATTCCTGCTCTTGTTCTAAGCTTTAGTTCCCTGGCTGTGCATTGATATTCATCCGCTGTTACGAAGAGCTTCCCATAGGTAACTTCTTCACAACGACAGATCACAAGTGCTTCTTTGTTAGTCATTTGGAAAATCCCCCTCTTTAATTATATGTAAAAATATAATGCAAGAATCGTACCAACTTTGAAGCTCTTATTTAAAATTAGCCTAAGCCGAGGCGTTTTAGACGATTGTAGAGGGTCGCTCGGGTGATTCTCAGTTTTTTCGCGCATTCTAATTTGTTGCCATGGGTTAATGTCAATGCTTTTTCAAGCACCTGCTTCTCATACTGGTCCATTTCCTCCTGAAGCGGCAAAATCTCTGTGTCCACTTCCATATAGTTTTCCTGAGTGTCCTTATCAGCCCCAGCCGAGTGGATCAATCCCGAATGAAATGGTAAATATTCTTTTCGAATGACGCCATCTGTAGCAAAAACAACAAGACGTTCTACGACATTACGCAGCTCCCGGACATTGCCTGGCCAATCATATTGAAACAATTCCTTCATCACTTCCTGTGGAAACTGATGGATAGGGCGCTGATAGCGCAGTGAAAAATCTTTTAAAAAATAATGAATCAGTTCAACGATATCCTCGTTGCGTTCTCTTAATGGAGGAAGCTTTAAGCTGACAACATTGAGCCGATAATATAAATCCTCGCGAAATTGACCTTCTTTTATTGATTCCTTTAAATCCCTATTGGTTGCGGCAATGACCCGGAAATCAGCTTCCAGTTCCTTTTCGCCGCCAACTTTGTAATACTTTCTTTCCTGAAGCACTCGAAGCATTTTGACCTGCATGTCTAAAGGCATTTCGCCAACTTCATCAAGAAATAGAGTGCCGCCTTTTGCGAGTTCAATTTTTCCTTTTTTTCCTCTATGATCAGCACCGGAAAAGGCACCGCGTTCATAGCCGAATAATTCGCTTTCAAATAACGTTTCAGGAATAGCTCCGCAGTTGATAGAAATAAATGGTGCGTCAGCCCCTTCGGTTGTCTCATGAATAGCTTTAGCAAAGACCTCCTTACCGACCCCGCTTTCTCCTAAGATCAATACAGTTGACCGAACTGTGCACACCTTTTTCGCCAGTTGCACCGTTTTCTCCATCACAGTACTTTTCCCTTTAATGCTATTAAAGGGATCTGAAGGCTTGTATTTCGCCATCTCCTGTTCTAATCGGCGAACTTCTGTTGACATATTAAACAATTTTTCATTTAGAACAACTTGGCTTGTCACATCGGTTTCGGAAACAACTGCCCCAATAATACTTTCATTAAAGTAAACAGGGTTTGCATTTATAAGAACAAATAGATTAGATCTTGCCTGGTGGTACTTTCCCCGAATTCTTTTCCCCTTGTGTAAGGATTCCAAGATTTCTAGATTTTTATGTTCAAAGAATTCTATGATTGGTTTGCCCATAATCTCATCTTTTTTAACAGAGAAAATTTTTTCTGCTCCTTGTGTCCATGTGCGGACACGTTCACCAGCATCAACCACTGTGACAGAAGCATCCATCGTGTCAATCACCGTTTCATAGAAAGCCTTTAATTGATTGTAGGAATCATGCAAAAAACCAATGATTTGTTCACTTTTGATACAGCCAAGCGTTTGACCGTATGAGTCCTTGACGGCAACAGCCGGATATTGCTTGAATGCCTCAACTAATACAGCGAAGGGATCATTTAAATAAACCGCCGCTAAGGCGTCTTCATTATCTGCTTGGTTTAGATGGATAAAATGATTTTCAATTATTTCTTTGACTGACGGTAATTCAAACATAGCAGTCTCCTTGAAGTGTAAAAATATTTTTACACTGTTTAATATTTTATACACTAGTTTATCAATAAATTTGACATTTGCAAACGGATACAAAGTAAATATTCCGAATAATTGTAAAAACAGCTTGGGTTTTGTTGTTTTTAAACATTTACAAAAGTTGGCACGCAATTTGCATTAATAAAATCATGTATAGAGACGAAGGGAGGTTGGTATTGTGAGACATCATTGTGATGTTCTGGTTATAGGCGGGGGAATCATTGGCTGTGCAATTGCCTATTATACTTCTAAATCTGGACGAGATGTAACCGTTATAGAAAAAGGAGAATTTGTCAGTGGGACTTCATCCCGCTGTGATGGAAATATTTTAGCAATTGATAAAGATCCTGGGTTTGACAGTCAAATGTCACTTGTCAGCCAGAAATTAGTAGATGAATTAAGCAGAGAATTGAAACAACCTTTTGATTACCGCGCGCCTGGAAGCATCCTTGTCTGTGAAACAGAAGAAGAAATGGAAGCCGCGCAAAAATGGGTTGACCGTCAGAAAGAGGCCGGTTTGCCGTTCAGGATGTTGGATCGTCAGGACATCCGCCAAGATTCAAAGTATTTTGCTGATGATTTATTAGGCGGTTTAGAGTGTGCAACAGATTCAACAGTTAACCCATATCTTCTTGCCTTTAACCTTCTAGATGGTGCAAAGAAAATGGGTGCTAAAGCCCATAAACAAACTGAGGTTACTGGAATGAGAAGGGAGCCGGACGGTACATTTACTGTCGAAACATCTAATGGAGTTTTTACCGCTAACCATGTTATTAATGCTGCAGGTGTATGGGCTCCATATATTGGCGAGATGCTGGATCTGTCCATTCCAATTAAACCAAGAAAAGGCCACATCATTGTCGCATCACGCCAGGAATTTGTCGGGCCAAGAAAAGTGATGGAATTTGGCTATTTAATATCAAAATTTGGCGGTAAGCGCCAGGTGGATCCGATTACTGAAAAATATGGCGTGGCCCTTGTTTTCGAACCAACAGAAAGTCAAAACTTCTTGATTGGAAGCAGCCGTGAATTTGTTGGATTTAATACAAAAGTCAACAATGAAATTATTAAATGCATTGCCAATCGTGCCATACGATTTTATCCGAAAATGGCTGACATGATGGTTATACGGTCCTATGCAGGTTTACGCCCCTGGACGGAGGATCATTTACCGATTGTGTCAGAAGTTGAAGGGGTTCCAAATTATTACATTGCAGCCGGTCATGAAGGAGACGGAATTAGTCTTGCTGCTGTAACTGGTAAAGTCATAGAGGAAATGCTGAATAAAAAGGAGACTTGCATCCCAATTGAACCGCTAAAATTTTCCCGATTTAAGGAAAGGGTGCTGAGCTGATGAAAGCAAAACGAGTTTTTACAACGATTGATACACACACGGGTGGAAATCCGACAAGGACATTGATTAGTGGACTCCCAGAGCTAAAAGGAGCAACAATGTCCGAAAAAATGTTACATATGCAAAAGGAATATGACTGGATTCGTAAGGTGCTGATGAATGAACCAAGAGGACATGATGTGATGTCAGGTGCGTTGTTGACAGATCCATGCCATCCGGAAGCAGATATCGGTGTGATCTATATCGAAACCGGCGGATATTTGCCCATGTGCGGTCATGACACGATCGGTGTCTGTACAGCATTAGTTGAAGCGGGACTAATCCCTGTTCAAGAACCAGTGACTTCAATCAAACTTGATACACCAGCAGGCCTTGTGGAGGCTGAGATTAAGGTAGAGAACGGAAAGGCAAAAGAAGTTTCCTTCTGTAATGTCCCTGCCTTCCTGTTAAAGAATGTGTCAGTTAAGGTCGAGGGAATTGGAATCGTTGAAGCAGACATTGCCTATGGCGGTAATTTCTATGGAATTATTGATGCCGCATCTGTTGGATTAGAGCTGATTCCGGAGAATGCATCAAAAATTATTGAAAAAGCCATCAAAATTAGGAATACGATTAACGAAACAACGGATATCGTTCATCCGGAGTATCCATTTATACGCGGCTTGACTCATATTGAGTTTTTTACTGAGCCAACTCATGAGGAAGCAGATGTGAAAAATGCAGTGATCGTTCCTCCAGGCGGGATTGATCGTTCACCATGCGGTACAGGTACATCGGCCAAATTATCTGTCCTCTATTCCAAAAAGGAGATAGGTATGGACGAAGAATTTGTGCATGAGAGTATTGTAGGCTCTTTATTCCGTGGACGAGTCCTTGAAACAACACACGTTCAGGGTGTGGAGGCTGTTATTACAAGAATCGTTGGTTCAGCATGGCTAATGGGTATGCACCGGTTCTTTTATAACGAGGAGGATCCGCTTAAAGAAGGCTTTTTACTTATTCCCCCAATGGAACATGAAATGGAGGATGTGAAATGAAAATTCAAAAGACTTATACAGCAACCGATGTACACGTAGCGGGCGAGGCTTATCGTATGATTAAGGATGCGCCATTTGTTCATTATCAAAGTTTAAAAGAGCTGAATGAGCAATTTCCGCTTGTCTATGAGGAGGAAATTAAACTTCTATTAAATGAGCCCCGCGGATTTGCCGGACTGAATGGCTGTTTGGTCGTTCCGCCTTTTAAAAGCGGCGCCGATGTAGCTGTTGTCTTTTTCGATCATAACGGAACCGTTCCAATGCAATATGGTGGAATTGTTGCTGTCATAACCGCATTGCTGGAGTGCGGCCAATTAAAGGCAAAGCCTTCAAATGAATACAGTATTGAAACAGTCTGTGGTGTTGTTACTGTTACTGCTGTTTTGGAAGACGATGAAGTGAAATTAGTTGAGTTAAAAAGCGAGCCATACCAGGTTGTACAGACCCATGTGGCAGTGTCTTATTTAGATTTACAGACAGACGTTGCTCTTGTTCAAGCCGATCAGCTTTATGCGATTTTTGATAAAGTAGAGCTGCCTTTTGAGATTGAAATGGAGAACCTTACTGACATTAATCAATGGGGACAAAAAGCGATTAAAGCCTTAGAAGGCCAACATGCTGTCAGCCGAGTGATCCTGCTGGATCATTCGCAAAAAAGTGAAGGCAAAATCAAAACGGTAACATTCCGTCCGGATCGTTATATTGTGCGTTCTCCAGGATTTGGAACTGTAGCTGCCTGCAGTACCTATTTATTAGGAAATGGCGATATATCTGCAGATAACCCAATTGAAAATGAAAGCATTTTTAATGGGAAATTGACAGCAGAACTTTCAGAACAAATTGAAACCGGTTACAAGTTTAGGTTTTCAGCCCGTGGATTTATTACGGGTATGCAGACATATGTATTAGACCCGACAGATCCATTATCAGCAGGGTTTTTACTAAAATAAAAAACTATTAACTAATCAGGAGGAAATTAAAATGACTACAATTAGAGGAGCTTATCCAGTATTAATTACACCAATGACACAGGAGCAAGAAATCGATTGGGGCGGAGTAAAGAATAATGTTAATTACTTCGTGAATCAAGGTGTGGCAGGTATCGTCATCAATGGGAGTACTGGTGAATTTGTCAGTCTATCAAAAGAAGAAAAATACCAAATGGTAGAAACTGTTATGAAGGAAGTCAACGGCCGCATCTCTGTTATTGTGGGTACTGCTGCTGAAACAACAAAAGAAACAATCGAGAATACAAAGCAGGCTGAAGCACATGGAGCTGATGGTGCTCTAATCATTAACCCTTATTACATGAAGCCAAAGGAAAATGAAATCTACCATCATTTCAAAGAAGTATCTAGTGCTGTTAATCTACCAATCATGCTTTATAACAACCCATTTACTTCTGGCGTTAATATGAGCACAGATTTAATGCTTCAGATCGGTAGAGATTGTGAGAATGTGACCCACATTAAGGAATCAAGCGGTGAAATTGGCAAGGTAAGAGATCTTGCAAGAAAAGGCAAGGGAGACTTTGAAGTATTCTGTGGCGCTGAAGAGCTTGTAATGGAGTCTTACTTAGTTGGAGCAACTGGATGGATTTCTGTTGCAGGAAATATCGTGCCAAAGCTGGTTACAGACATGTATAACCATTTCCAAAACGATGAGTTAAAAGAAGCATGGGCAATCAATGATCGAATTTTACCGCTTTGTGCGTTCCTTGAAGGATCTGGAAAGTATGTGCAGATTGTGAAGAGAGCCATGGAATTAGCTGGTCAGGCTGGAGGACCTGCGCGTTACCCTCGTTTAGGTCTATCGCCTGAGGAAGATCAAAAGCTAAAAAGCCTACTTGCAAGTTTAGAAACAGTAAATAACTAAAATAGTGAAGGAGAGAGAACATACATGCAAACGACAAACTACAAATTAAAACCAAAAGTGCAGGAATTTTTAGAAGGTGTAAAAGGACTATATATAAATGGTGAATATGTTCCAGCGATTGGAGGTAAAACGTTTTCCGTCGTTAATCCTGCAAATGAAGAGGTCATTGCGGAAGTATGTGAGGCGCAAGAGGAAGATATTAATGTTGCGGTAGCTGCTGCAAGAAAGGCATTTGATGAAGGGGAATGGACAAAAATGGATGCGGCTGAGCGCTCCCATCTAATCTATAAATTTTCCGATCTATTAGAAGAGAACCGAGAAGAGCTTGCACAGCTAGAATCATTGGATAACGGAAAGCCATATACAGTCGCTCTGTCAGATGACGTCGACGGAACGATCCAGCATTTTAGATATTATGCCGGCTGGGCAACGAAACTATTAGGTAAGACAACTCCTATTTCAAAGGATTATGTAACCTATACTGTACATGAGCCGGTTGGGGTTGTTGGCCAAATTATTCCATGGAACTTTCCACTTGCCATGGCTGCTTGGAAGCTCGGATCCGCACTTGCTGTTGGCTGTACGGTTGTTATTAAGCCAGCAACTGAAACACCGCTATCTCTTCTATACGTAGGAAAGTTATTTAAAGAAGCTGGTTTTCCAGATGGTGTTGTGAATATTGTGCCAGGAGCAGGTAGAATTGTGGGAGAAGCAATCATCACTCATAAAGATGTTGATAAAGTAGCATTTACTGGTTCAACAGCTGTCGGAAAAGAAGTCATGAAAAAGGCTGCAGATCAAATTAAAGGCGTTACGCTAGAGCTTGGCGGAAAATCACCAGCCATTATTTTAGAAGATGCCAATCTTGAAGAAGCAATTGAAGGGGCCTTTAACGGAACGATGTACAATCATGGGCAAAACTGTAGTGCTTGTACACGTGTATTTGTACAGCGAAGCATTTATGATCGTGTCGTAGAAGCTTTATCAGAGCGGGCAGAATCCCTGAAGGTTGGACCAGGTATGGATCCTGAAACAGAAATGGGGCCGCTCGTTTCAGCTAAACAGCAAAAGACCGTTCTTAATTATATTGAACAAGGGAAAAAAGAAGGGGCGCGCCTTGTGGCTGGCGGTGAAAAAGTATTTGAAAAAGGATATTTTGTACAGCCAACCATTTTCGCTGATGTGGAAGATCATATGGTTATTGCTCGTGAAGAAATCTTTGGTCCAGTCATGTCAATTTTCGTTTTCGACACGATTGAAGAGGTAATTAAACGGGCAAACGATAGTGACTATGGCTTAGCTGCAAGTGTCTGGACAGAAAGTATGAAAAAGGGCCATTATATTGCAAACAAGCTGCAATCAGGAACAGTCTGGATTAATGATTTTGGTCTTGAATGGGAAACTATGCCTTTCGGTGGCTACAAACAATCAGGAATCGGCCGCGAAATGGGTGGAGAGTATGGCTTACAAAACTATACAGAAGTGAAAAGTGTATTTGTTAGCATCAAACAGGATGGATCAATTTAAGAAACAATGGGACAAGTGTATAAATGAATGGGAGCGGGACAGCAAGTCTGTCCCATGTCCCTTTCCACAACTTTTTCTGTCTGAAAATTATTAATGTTATAAAAACTAAAAAGTAATACAACTATTTTTTTGAATCGCTTACATAGGAGGGGTAAGATGGAAGAATTGGTGAATAAAGCGTCGGGTATGGTTTGGAGTCTGGGGTTGGTAGCATTTGCACTTGGTGCTGGATTATTCTTTTCTATTATTACGCGTTTTGTGCAAATTAGATATTTTAAGGAAATGATTAAGCTTCTTTTTGATAAGGGTGAACCGGAATCTGGTGTGTCCTCTTTCCAGGCGTTTTGTATGGCTTTAGCTGGTCGGGTCGGTATTGGAAATATCGCTGGAGTTGCTACTGCGATTGCATTTGGCGGTCCGGGAGCAGTTTTCTGGATGTGGATCATGGCTTTATTGGGAGGAGCAAGTGCTTTTGTTGAATCTACTCTTGCTCAGGTCTATAAAGTAAAAGATGGTAACCAATACCGAGGCGGAACTCCTTATTTTATTGAAAAAGGTTTAAAAATGAAGTGGTTCGGGGTGTTGGTTGCGATTGTTGTTACACTGTGTTACGGAATATTAGTTCCAGGTATTCAGGCTAACACGATTGCTGTTGGATTTGAGAACACAATCGGTCTCAATAAAAGCATCACTGGTATCATTCTTGTGGCATTACTTGGCATCATTATTTTTGGCGGTGTTAAGCGAATCGCGTCTGTTGCAGATAAAGTTGTACCTTTCATGGCTTTAGGATATGTGATTGTCACGTTCGTTCTTTTAATTGCTAATGCATCAGAAATTCCAGCAATGTTTGGATTAATCATTTCAAGTGCATTTGGAGCAAATGAAATGTTTGGCGGTATGTTCGGTGCAGCGATTGCCTGGGGTGTTAAGAGAGCTGTATTTTCCAACGTTGCTGGTGTAGGGGAAGGAACTTATAGTTCAGCCGCCGCTGCTGTATCTCATCCGGCAAAACAAGGCCTTGTTCAAGCATTCTCTGTTTATATTGATACGATCGTTGTTTGTACAGCTACAGCACTTATGATTTTAATCACCGGCATGTACAACATTACTCCAGAAGGACAGTCTTCGATTGTTGACAACATCCCAGGTGTGGAGGCTGGTCCGATGTGGACACAAGCTGCTGTAGAAAGCGTTATCCCTGGATTTGGTGGATTGTTTGTTGCGATTGCGATCTTCTTCTTTGCCTTTACAACGCTAATGGCTTACTACTATATTTCTGAAACAACCCTCTTTTACCTTGGAAGAAATAGAAATTTAAAAGGGTTTAAAGCAGGCTTAATGATTCTTTTCTTAGGAATGATATATATTGGAAGTGTTGAAAACGCATCCCTATTATGGGGACTTGGTGACTTTGGCTTCGGAAGCATGGCTTGGCTAAACCTAGTGGCTATTTTAATGCTAACGAAAACGGCCTTAAAAGTATTTAAAGATTATGAACAACAAAGGAAAGCGGGAATTGAACCAGTCTTCGATCCTGTTAAACTCGGCATTAAAGGTGCTGATTTTTGGGAGGAGAAATTAAAAGAAAGTAATTCAAAAGGTAAGAGGAATATAGAGGAAAGGAAAGTAGGGGCAGGAAATACCTTCCACCTATAAATCGAAAATTCCCTTATATCGGTTGGGACTAGTAAATTAAAAATTTACTGGTCCTTTTCTCGTATGGGATTGTGAATCTAATCCAAAAAAATCAGGCAGGTCACGAATGGGCACTTGGACATTTTGAACAATCGCTAGGAGCCCAAGTTAAATAGACTTCCAGGTGCATTATTGGTTATAATGATGAAAAAGCTGAAATAGTACTTCGGAGGTCAGATGATGAAACACTTTTACCAAGATGATAGTTTAACTCTGCATACGGATCTATATCAGATCAACATGGTGGAAACGTATTGGAGAGATGGAATACATAATAAACGAGCGGTCTTCGAACTATTTTTCCGTAAGCTTCCGTTCGGGAACGGTTATGCTGTATTTGCTGGATTGGAGAAAGTGATTCAGTTTATTAAAGGCTTCCGCTTTAGCGAGGAAGATCTTGAATATTTGAAAAATGAAGTGGGTTATCAGGAGGATTTCATTCAATATCTTAAAGATATCCGATTTACAGGAACTATATGTGCCATGGAAGAAGGCGAGCTTGTTTTCGGCAATGAGCCGATCATCAGGGTGGAAGCCCCCCTTGCAGAAGCTCAATTGATTGAAACAGCTTTGCTTAATATTGTGAATTACCAAACATTAATTGCGACCAAAGCATCGCGTATCAAGCAAGTGGTAGGCGATGAAGTAGCGATGGAATTTGGCACAAGACGGGCACAGGAAATGGATGCGGCGATTTGGGGAACCCGAGCAGCCTATCTTGCCGGTTTTGAATCAACAAGTAATGTCAGAGCGGGAAAGCTGTTCGGTATTCCTGTATCGGGAACGCATGCCCATTCGATGGTCCAAGCATATAAAGATGAATATACGGCCTTCATTAAATATGCCCAAACACATAAGGATTGTGTCTTTCTAGTAGATACATATGATACACTCCGTCTCGGTGTTCCAAATGCAATCAAAGTGGCTAAGGAGCTTGGAGATAATATTAATTTTATCGGAATCCGCCTTGACAGCGGTGACCTTGCTTACCTTTCGAAAGAAGCACGCAAATTGCTCGATGAGGCTGGATTTACTGATGCAAAGATTGTTGCCTCCAGTGATTTAGATGAGTATACGATTATGAGTTTGAAATCACAGGGTGCCAAAATTGACAGCTGGGGGGTAGGGACCAAACTGATTACAGCTTACGATCAAGCTGCGCTTGGGGCGGTTTATAAAATTGTATCCATTGAGGACAATAACGGAAAAATGGAAGATACGATTAAAATCTCATCCAATCCGGAAAAGGTGACAACACCAGGATTAAAGAGGATTTATCGAATTATCAATAATACGAACAACCACGCCGAAGGGGATTATATTGCACTAGCCGATGAAAGGCTCCCTGAAAAACGGCTGCGAATGTTCCATCCAACCCATACGTTCATGAACAAAGTGGTGACCAACTTTACTGCAAAAGAATTACATGTGAGAATTTTTTCTGAGGGGGAACTTGTTTATGAAGTACCTTGCTTGGAAGAATCCCGTGATTATTTAAAGCAAAACCTCGTTGCCCTTTGGGATGAGTATAAGCGGATTACCAATCCGGCAGAGTATCCGGTTGACTTAAGTCAAAAATGCTGGGATAACAAAATGAGGAATATTGAAGAGGTCAAAGATAAAGTTGCGGCCATGAAAGGCGATCAAGAAGAGAGCTTTTAATTAAAAAGGGCAGACTCCTAAGGGGGAGTAATTAATCCCCGCCGGAGGCTGCCCTTCGGTTATTTATGCTTAAAGAAATCTGTAAAGGCATGGAAGATTTCAATTCCCTGGTAGGTAAGCATGCTTGCGGCTGATATGGAAAAAAAGCCAATAATAACAAAGCGTATCCACATTATAATTTCCTCCCTTATCATTGATTGTTATCAGAATGATTCGGGAGCGTCGATCACATAGTTGGATTGATGAAATTTCGGTATCAGAAAAATAAAGCTTCTGATAAAAATGATGGATAGATAAACAAGGGGAGCGGCAACCGCAGCTAGGATGACCGGCAGGACAAAAAGAATGGGTATGTCCATGGGCAGCTTCTTGTCATCGTCCCATTGCCCTTTCACCTTGGCATCATCTAGGTTGATGATGGCCTTGAAATTGGTATGAGAGTGGGAAAGTGAATATGAAAAGTGAAGAAAGGTGAAAGCAAGGAAGGCAAGGAGCAACGGAATGGTGAGGTTATTTTTCATCTTCATCAATATCCACTCCTTCCAATAATGAGATTGTTTTAATCATATACACTTTTATTATATTTGAAAATAAAAACATTCTGACAAATTTCTTGGTTTTTTTGAAAAAAAGGCGCTTGCCACGGCCAAGTTTCGCAATCAACCATGCTTTGTGTTACAATCTTAGCAGTCAAAATGTGAAAAGGAAGAAACGAATGAGCAGAATCTTACCGGTTAATAAAAATGATTTTATAGATGTAGTGTTTGAAGATCTAACCCATGATGGGGCGGGTGTGGCCAAGGTTGATGGGTACCCGTTATTTGTTCCCAACGGACTGCCGGGCGAAAAGGCAAAAGTGAAGGTTATTAAGACGGGCAAAGGGTATGGCTTTGGTCGGTTGGTGGAGTTTTATGAAAAAAGCCCTGATCGAGTCGAGATTGACAGCCGAGATTTCCATAAATATGGAGGCTGTCAGCTCGAGCACCTTAGTTATGAAGGTCAGCTAAGGTATAAGGTAAACCAAGTTCGTCAGGTACTTACACGGATTGGTAAATTAGAGGATGTCGTTGTACATCCCATATTAGGAATGGATCAGCCCTTTCATTACCGCAACAAGGCACAGGTGCCGGTGGGGGAAAAGGATGGTAAATTGATTGCGGGCTTTTTTAAACCAAGGAGCCATGAAATTGTTGATACGAACGAAAGTGTCATTCAACTGCCTGAAATAAATGAAGCAGTTCAGACGGTGAAGGAAATTTGCAGTGAGTTAGGGATTCCTGCCTATCATGAGGAATCACATAAAGGTGTACTCAGACATATTATGGCCCGTTATGGTCAGCAAACAGGCGAACTCATGGTGGTCATTATCACAAGGACGACAGACCTTCCCCAAAAAGACAAGCTAGTGGAGCAAATCGTTGCGCGGCTCCCAAAGATCAAGTCGATTATCCATAATGTGAATTCCAAACGGACGAACGTGATTATGGGGGCGACAACGAACGTTTTATGGGGCAACGAAGTCATTTATGACTATATTGGCGATGTGAAATTTGCAATTTCCGCCCTGTCCTTTTATCAGGTTAATCCTGTTCAAACAAAGGTTTTATATGATAAGGCGCTTGAATACGCGGACCTTAGCGGAGAAGAAAGCGTGATTGATGCCTACTGTGGGATCGGAACGATTTCTTTATTTTTAGCACAAAAAGCACGGAAGGTATTTGGTGTAGAGGTAGTTCCAGAGGCGATTGAGGATGCGAAGCGGAATGCCGCATTAAACGGAATGGAAAATACCGAGTTTGCTGCAGGGGAAGCCGAGGTTGTGATTCCGAAGTGGTATAAAGAAGGAAATGCCGCGGATGTCTTGGTCGTTGATCCACCGCGTAAAGGCTGCGATGAAGCTTTGCTTCAAACAATCATCGAGATGAAGCCGAAAAAAGTCGTTTATGTATCCTGTAATCCAGCTACCCTAGCGAGGGATTTGCGGATATTGGAGGACGGAGGATACAAAACGGTGGAAGTGCAGCCGGTTGATTTGTTTCCGATGACGACGCATGTGGAGTGTGTCGCACAACTCATTTTAAAGGAAGGCAACTAACCCTTTGGGCGTTGGGACATTCTAAAATAGATTGAAATTGGCAGAAACCAAGTATGGTTTCTGTTATTTTTTTGAACTTAGGATTCTATTTGCATGATATGCTTTTCTTTAAAAAAACTTTAACTTTTTGAAACTTTTTTTGAGTATACATTCCACTAATTAGTAAAGGGGGTCATAGAAGATGGAAACGGAAAGCCACCGGCTAGTAAAAAAAGCAATCAAGGGTAATAAGGGCGCCTTTGAAAAGTTAGTTCAAGAGCATTATGAAAGAATCTATCGGACTGCATATCTTTATGTACATAACGAAGAAGATGCGTTGGATGTTGTCCAGGAGGCAACCTATCAGGCCTTTACATCTATTCATTCGTTAAAAAATCCAGAGTATTTTTCGACCTGGTTTACCAGGATTGTCATTCGTTGTTCAGGCAGGGTTCTAAAGAGAAAGAACAATGTTGTTCCGCTGAGTGATGAAATATTGTCGAATCTGCCTGGCCAAGCAAATGTATACATTGAAGAATCCTTACATCTGCTAAATGCAATTAAGGAGCTGAAAGAGAATTACCGTACAGCGATAATACTTTTTTACTATTACGATTACTCAATTAAAACGATTAGCAGTGTCATGGAGATTCCTGAAAGTACCGTAAAAACATATTTAAGCAGAGGGAAAGCCGAATTAAAAAAGTCTTATAACGAGGAGGAGGGCAAGTGCCATGGATAATAAGGAAATGAAGGCAGCAATTGAACAAATACCTGTGCCAAAAGAAAAAGTGTTTGAAGCAATTGATAAGGGCCTCACAAAAGCAAGCCAGGGTAGACATTCGAAGAAAAAGAAGGTTCTGGCAGGTTCGGCCACTGCGGCTGCGCTTCTTGGGATTACGCTTGCATCAGGCTTTATCAACCCAACTATGAACAAAGTATTAGCAAATGCACCTTTAATAGGCGCCCTCTTTCAAGAATTTGACGATTCAACGGGTGTAAATCTGGCAAATCAGGATGCTGTTACTGTATTAAATCAATCCCAAACGAAGAACGGAGTAACAGTGAAACTGACCAGTTCTTATTTTGACGGCAACATTATTTCCATTACCGGATTTGTCGATGAGGGTGTTGAAAGGGGACATAACGAAAAAGGGGAAGTCAGCTTTGATGTAAACTTTGAGGGAAATAAAGGGGATCGCGATCCATGGCTGGGAATGTCGTACGATATCAGAAAGGTGAAAAACGGATACAACTTTCAATGGAAAACAGAATATCCATATGGAAAAATACGAGACCAGTTTACTCTCCCGGTCACCATACATTCTATCAACGGAATTAAGGGTGAATGGAACTTTGATATTCCATTTCAGCAGGACAAAAACACTACACTGGCGATCGAACAGGAACAGGGCTACCCCGATGATGGGGTGAAAATCAAGTTGGAAAAAATACTAACCGCAAAAGCGTCCTCGGCTCTTACTTATGAAATAGTAAAGAAATACCAGGACGATGACATCTATATTTATAAAGCCGTGGATGATAAAGGAAAGGTGTACCGGTTTGACAATGGAACAAAGCTTTCCGAATCTACAGAGAAGGATGGGTTACATAGTACTATCCGAAGAGGAATGACGATTGTGGATAAGGATATCTCTTCTCTAACATTGTATCCGACACTATCGATTGCGGACCCTAAAGTTCAACAGCTATTGGATAAAAAATCTTTTACATTAAATAGTAAACGACTTGGTTTAGGCATGCAGGTAAATGACATTACACAAAAAGAAAATAAACTCATAATCGATTATCAATTCACCGGGCTGTCAATCTCAAAGGGATTAAGCAAGCACCAGCTTGAGTTGTTTCAAAATAACCTGCAGTATGAGTTGCTGTTGGTAGATAAGGATTATATCCGGAAAATTGATCCTAAAAATCCAGTGCCGCCTGAAAATCATAGTATCCGTTTGAATAAAGTTAAAACCATTGATAAGAAGACAGCACACTTCCAATCTACCTTCTATTTAAACGGGGAAGAAAAAATAAAGAGCTTCAAGCTTGAAAATACAATCTTGCAATTCGATTTCTCAAGCTTTGTCCCAGCTAAGGAATTACAACCGTTCACTGTTGAACTCCCCGGGGAAAAAGAATAAACTTATCAATAAATGATTGGAATATAGTTCTCCTTGAAAGTGCTGTTTACTGAAATATCATTTATGGTTTATTATGGAAATTAAGGATATGAAGGGGTGTTTTTAATTGAAGACTATTATTCAATCATTAGTTATTTCTTTTGTAATTCATTTAATCTATATAGCTGGAACCTTGGTAGTTGGCTATATTAAAACAAGGAGTTATAAGCCCGTTATTGATAATAAGTGGGAAAATATAGAAACGCTTCAAAATGAGGTGGCTTTCGGGGCAGTAGGATCTCCGGTGTATTTCCTATTTACCTTCATCGTGGTAGCATTGATTTGCGGATTAACAATTATATCCTATGGGAAAATTGTTGGGTTAAAATAATCAAATTTATACAAGAACAAGATAGGAGAACCTACAATGATTGTAGCTTCTCTTTATTTTATTTTTCAACTTATTCAAATTGCAATGCATGTAAGTTGTTTTTTAATAGTAGTTTCCCTCTATGTAATCTTGTTTTTATCGTACTATAATTTACCTTTAAACTATTGCTTATTTCCTTATAGCTTAAGTCATCTAAATAATAAAGAGTTATTACTTCTTTATAGATTTCAGGTAATTGGTTGATTTCAGTAATAATTTCCAGTATTAAATTCTTATTCAATACTACAAATTCTGGTGTGAATTCCATTGAAGGCATATTTTCAACTAACGAAGAAGCAATTAACGACTGTTTATACGATCTTTTCCTTAGAACATCTATGCATTTGTTTGCAGTAATTCGATAGATCCAAGGTTTAATAGAATCACCTCTTAAGGTATGTAGTTGCTTATAACAGGTTAAAAAGACTTCTTGCGAAATATCTTTTGCACTCTCAATATCTTTCATATAATAATAGGCTAATCTTTTTACATCATTTTCATATTTCTCAATAAGCCAAGTTGCTATTTCCTCTTTATCTTTAAGGTTATTTCCTATCAAAATATTTCCTTGCATAATAAATTCCCTTTCTTGCTGAGCAAACAGGTCTAAAGTGGTTTATTACCCTTTAACTATTCTAACATAAAACAAATGGAATTTATGTATTATTTTTACAATTATGGGTTTAATGCTCAACTAGGTAACTACTTTTCATTTCTATTAGCGAATGATAAAAGGAAGCTATTAAAAAATCAGATAGCAAAGGTAAAATAAGCGGAGAATTTCCGGCTATATGCAGAATGGAGCTCGTTTCAGGGTAAATAAGGGAAGGTTTTCCGCTTATGCGAGGAAAAATCCCCCATTTTCACGTATTTCAAGTAAATAGGCGGAATTTCTCCGTCTATTATTGCTTTTTTTAATAATAATTTCTAATTAAGCGGAATATTTCCGTCTATTTATCAGTTCAGTTGCTTAACCTGATCCCCAACCGAAAAGTGAGGACCCTCTTAATCCTAGATGCGGGAATCAGCAGCTTAAGGATCTTGAATTAAGAAAGCGTTCACACAATTGTAGAAAACCTTTTGAAAAGACTAAAATTAAGAGAATTCTAATGTGATATTATTTTATCTGTAGGAGGTAGCAAATGGAGGTATGAATTTTGTTACTTCAATCCTTCATAATTTTCCCCATCAAAACAATGATCCCCTGAAATCCTTAAAGAATGATAACAACTAATTAATTATCCAACGTTTCTGCACACCTCTTAATCGCATCTTCACATTTTTCTTCCTGACCATTCTTTTTCCATCCTTATGTTTCAGCCAAAATATCTCAATCTATAAACAAACTTGAAAGGAGTGGTAAGCAATGTAAACTTCTTATTTACATTTATAAGCTTTCTATGTTTACAAATTAATATTTAAAAGGAGACTAAATAAATGGGCCACGATATATCAGGATACAATAAAGCAGGAGAAGAAATTGCTTATGCACGTTTTAGCATGGGGAATTATAATGCAACCATACTGTATAGTTTACTTGATGCAAATCATTACTATGCAGGAGTTAGTGGGTCTGGCGGCAGTGCTACTTTTTCAATACAACAAATTGAAAAGGCTCTGAATGCCTACAAGAAATTATATAATAATGACGATTCCAAATCAGAAAGTGATTTGATCAATTGGGATCAAAACCAAATCAAGAACTTTATACTAAACTGTTTAGCAACAGCACGAAAAGAAAAGAATGTAAGAGTGTATTTTGGCTAAAATTTTTTAAGCCTGTTTTCTGAATTCCTCCATTTCGCGACTAATACTACTTCCATATTTAACAATATGCATGCATCTCCAGCCCATTTTCAGAATTTCTTTTATCCCACAAAAAACACCTACTAAACTTAGACATTTAAAGATCATCCCATCTAATCAAAGGGCGCTTTTCTTGAAGAAAGAAGGCGTCTTTTTGTATGCCCCAAATTAATTTAAGAGGATAATAAACGACAAAATGAATAGAATGTTCATTTGAAGTTGTGCTAATATGGCAATACTAGATTTAGAGAAGGGGGTTGGAAATCCGATGAAGATAAATCAATTGATTGCCAACAATATTAACCGTTTAGATGCTGTCTTGCCGGAAGATCAGACGCTCGGAATTGCTGGTTTGTCCGGATCTGGTAAAACCACTTTTTGTCAAACCATTGGTGAAGAATCTAAGAAGCGGCTCGTGTCCTTATTGCCTAAGGCTGAATACCAGTATTTATTTCCTAATATAATGGAAACGAATTTTAGTGCCATCAAGATGGAAGACATGCCTTTAGTTCTTTTTTTAGGGAAATCATCGATTTCTTCTAATCCGCGTTCAACGATTGGCACACATACGGGCGTTTTTAAAGATATTCGCGTTAGGCTTGCTGAAAAATTTCATCTTTCGCCAGAAGTTTTTTCCTTTAATAATGCACTAGGCTGGTGTCCTGAGTGTAAAGGACGCGGTACCACGAAAAATGTTGAATGTAAAAAGTGTGAGGGCAGGCGTTATAATCCGGAAGTTGAGCAAAAAAGAATAGAATTATGGAATAAACCACATAGTATTTCCGATATCAACAACTTAAGCATTGAATCGATTTTTTCCCTTTCAGAGGAATTACATATTAGCGAAGCGAAACAACATATTCTTAAAAATATTATCAATATGAATATTGGATATTTAACATTAAATCGGATCATGGGTACCTTGTCAGGTGGGGAAATAACACGGCTCTACTTGGCTGAATTCATGGCAGCTAGTGAAAATACTGTGATTATTATTGATGAAATTTCTGTTGGTCTTGATCATCAAACCCTTTTGAAAATTTTAAAACAGATTAAACAATTGGGCTATAAGAATCAGATTTGGCTCATTGATCATTCTGATACGGTGCTAGATACGGCTGATGAGCAATTGTTCTTTGGACCTGGCAGTGGTAAATACGGCGGGAAAATAGTCGAAGAATCACCTCGTCCCAAACCTGTTTTTTGGGAACGAAATCAGGCAATGCCAATAGATTACTATCAATTTCAAAACCTTTACTGTCGTAATATTCAAATGGCTGAAATTCAGATTCCGAAAAATAGACTTGTAACCTTTACGGGTGAGTCTGGATGTGGTAAATCGACCCTTGTCAATGAGTGTATCTCTAAGGATTTTCTAAAGCGATATCCAAAAGATAAACTGGTCATGGTAGGGCAGGATCGAAATCAATCGATTACCAGCCGGTCAACCGTTGCGACGTTTCTTGATATTAAAAGGAAACTCACGAAATACAGCGACGAAATTGATGATATTTTTCAGCGCTCCATTGAAGACATTATTGAGGACCTTCCAAATGAAGACATCGCTCATAAACGCTTGAGCTTATTAATCAAACTTGGACTTGGGTATTTGACACTAGAAAGGAAAACACAGTCCTTATCGACCGGTGAATTTCAATGTGTTCATTTAGTTTCTGAGCTGTTTTCAAACGCAAGAAACCCACATACCCTGTTTATTTTTGACGAGCCTTCAAAGGGGTTATCACAAAATATTTTAAACCAATTCATTGATAGTATCAGGGGAATACTAAAAGATGAATCTATCTCCATCATGATGATTGAACATAATGCCTATATGCTAGAAAGCTCTGATTTTATCGTTGATTTTGGGAAAAGACAGCTGGAACCTGTCAGGTATCTAGATGTCATCAGTCATGATGATTATTTTCGTCAACATAATTGGACAAATAGTGTTTCTTCCTTGCATATTTCTTCAACACTAGATTCAAAGAAGGGCATTAACTACTTAAAAGAAAATCATATTAGCTATTTTAAAAACGCAGAAAACGTCTATAAAGGCGGTATCTTGAAAAGCTTATCATCAATGGCCCGTTTGATTTATGGTGAATATGAATCTGATAAAATCGCACCCGTTATCGCGATTGACCTTGAAAGACATTTGTATAGTCAATATAGTTTTCTCTATGAAATCGGTGGATTGATCAACCATATTGTGGCTGCACATCCAACCATTAAAGATACAAGGAGCTTCGATTTCTTTAGTCAAGAAAATCACTGTCCAAGCTGTTCGGGTCGCCTAGAAATCGAAAGGTTTGATTTTGATGTGGTCATTCAAGACAAAACAGTGCCATTTTGGGAAGGCTTATTACATCCAGATGTAATGGAAGTTTTAAAATATTATCAATATCCGAAATTGCAATTCCTTTTTGATGAGATCAAGAATGAACTTGGTCATGATATTAGTAAAAGCTACAATGAGATGACAGAAGCTGAAAGACATACTTTTTTATACGGCTATTGGGAAAAGTCATTTTATGATAAAGCAGGCAAGACGCAGAGAAAATGGGAAGGCTTCAATATCATCATTGGGCGGTATATGTTCATTTCGAAATCCATTATTAAAGAGCATATGAAAGCATCAAAAGAGATGATTGCCTGTCCAATCTGTCAAGGAACCGTGCTAAACCACCATAAAAAACTAAAGTTTGGTGACACGGATATTCGCGAGATTATTCATCAACCTATTGATCAGGTCATTAAAACAGTAGGGAAGTTACCAGAGTTTGAAAAACTAAAAGCAATTGTTGGCGGCGATATGGCACTTACGGAAGATGTCTCCTTACTTCCTAGGGAAACACAAGTATCGCTGAAAATGCTTGAATTAGAACTAGCAAGCTTCGCCGGTTATGAAATGGTATTACAAAATGTTTTACCATTCTGGGATAGAATTAAAGGCAATATCGAGGCAATAAGCAGCAAAAATCTGATCACAATCTGTGATTTTGCCAATATTGACGAAACTAGAGAAACCATTATTGATAAGTATTTTGCCAATGGAAAATACAAAAAACTAACATATGTCTATGAAGCGTTTGGTTACAAAAAAATTGTCACCCAGATTAATAAGATTAAAGCAGGTCATCCGTGTCCATTCTGTAAAGGAAAGAAAGTAATTTCTGAAGATAATCTCCATGATGGCGTGTTTAAATTAACGATCCCATGTGTGAGTTGTCATGCGAGCGGCATCAATGAAGAGGGCCGAAAGGAAATAGTCGAGGGCATACAAGTACAAACATGGCTAACTGGTAACGTAAGTGATGTTGTTGCTGAAAGTTTATGTACGGAGGCAGTTGCAGATATTCCTATTTTTAATCGTATTCGTGAGTTGAATAAGCGAGAAATGATGGCGGTTTATCAATGTCTAGAGCAAAATAATTAAATTCTAAGCATGTTAATCTGACCCTTTTTCAGAAAATTATGTACACCAAATTTATAATATGTTATAGTTAGTGAAAATTCCATATCGTGTAAGAATTGGTGCCAAGCTAAGGCTTGGCTTAAAAGGGAAGAACGGTGTAATTCCGTCGCTGTCCCGCAACTGTAAATCGGAGTGAATCACAAATACCACTGTCTATTCGACGGGAAGGTGTGAGGAACTATGATGATGAGCCAGGAGACCTGCCAAATTCCAGTACACACCAAATACCTACGTGGAAATAGGTGGTGACATTCATTTGTACGACAAACGAGTTATGAGTATCAATGTTTTTGCATGTCATTTAAACATAACTTTAACTTGATTGTAGAGCCATTTCCATTTTGCGGAGATGGCTTTTTTGTATTTGGGAATTTTGTAAAAATAATAAGGAGGAATGAAGAATGAATTTAGTAAGTACAGCGATTGGTTACCCGTACATTGGTGATAACCGGGAGTGGAAACGGTGTGTAGAATCTTATTGGAAGTCCGCGATATCAGAGGAGCAATTTAGTTTAGAGATGAAAACGATTCGATTAAATAATTTGAAACGCCAGCAATCATTAGGCTTGGATTTACTAACAGTTGGTGATTTTACCTTTTATGACCGGATGCTAGACCATGCGGCAATGTTCGGAATGGTTCCAAATCGTTATCAGTGGACAGGCAATGAAGTAAATCTATCAACCTATTACGCAATGGCACGCGGGGGAAAGAATGTAGTAGCATGTGAAATGACAAAGTGGTTTAACACCAACTATCACTACATCGTTCCTGAGTATGAAGGCCAGTCATTAAGATTAACGAAGAATTACATCTTAGATTATTTCTTAGAAGCCAAACAGGAATTAGGTCTAATGACAAAGCCTACTTTAATCGGTCCTTTTACTTTTGTGAAATTAGCGAAAGGATACGATGCCAAATCGAAAGCATTGTTTATTTTAAAACTTCTACCGCTCTATGCACAAGTATTGCAGCAACTTGTAAATGCAGGTGCTCAGTGGATTCAAGTGGAAGAACCCGCTTTGGTCCTTTCACTTACAGCAGATGATGTAAAACTAGTCCAGGAGATTTACAAACAATTAGCAGAACAAGTACCAGCTGCCCGAATCATGTTACAAACCTATTTTGAAGGACTAT
Organism: Bacillus sp. AFS073361; assembly: GCF_002567005.1. Classification (GTDB taxonomy): domain Bacteria; phylum Bacillota; class Bacilli; order Bacillales; family Cytobacillaceae; genus Neobacillus. The sequence goes on along the minus strand of NZ_NUZU01000001.1, from coordinate 108,865 downwards.
CAGTGTATGAAGAGCTATCTCATTTACCGGTTGCGGGGATTGGACTTGATTTCATCCATGGTTCTGAAGAGAATATGGCTTCACTTCGAAAACACGGCTTCCCACAAGACAAAGTATTAGGAATTGGCATCGTAAATGGACGGGATATTTGGCGTGCAAATTTGGCTGAAAAAGTATTCAATATAAAAGCTGCTTTATTATTAAGCGGTGTAAAAGAAGCTTGGATCCAGTCTTCATGTAGTTTACAGCATGTACCTGTGACAACGAAGGCAGAAACTCGTTTAGATGCCACTTTAAAAAATGCTCTATCATTTGCTGATGAGAAAATTGTAGAGCTAACACAGTTAACAGCCTATGTGTGTGACGAGGGGTGGGCAGGAAATAAGAGTGTGTCACAAAGTATGGAAGCGACCCAAGCATTAGCGCAGCATGAGGCGAGGAAAAATACACGGGTAAAGGGGCTTGAATTACAAGTAAAACCCGAACATTTTGCCCGTCCATTGACATTTAATGAACGCCAGCCTCTACAGAAGGCGGCATTAAATTTACCAGATTTTCCAACCACAACGATTGGCAGTTTCCCTCAGTCGGATCAGGTAAAACGTACACGCACGGCCTGGCGGAAAAAGGAACTCACTGACGCTGAATACGCAGCGTTCTTGAAGGGTGAAACAGCTCGTTGGATTCAAATTCAAGAAGAGATTGGACTGGATGTTTTCGTCCATGGTGAATTTGAGCGAACGGATATGGTTGAGTATTTTGGAGAAAAACTAGAAGGGTTTGCTTTTACAGAAAAGGCATGGGTGGTATCCTATGGTTCACGCTGCGTAAAACCACCAATTATTTTTGGTGATGTCGAGTGGGTCGCTCCAATGACCGTGAAGGAGGTAGAAGCGGCACAGCAATTAACGTCTAAGTATGTGAAAGGGATGTTAACAGGTCCTGTCACCATCTTAAATTGGTCTTTTGTCCGTGATGATATTTCACGTGAACAAGTAGCCAGCCAACTCGCCTTAGCGCTGAGAGAAGAGATTCAAGCGTTAGAAGATGCAGGCATTGCGATAATTCAAGTCGATGAACCTGCATTGCGTGAAGGATTGCCATTACGTAAAGAAAAATGGTCGGAATATTTGGCGTGGGCGGTTAATGCCTTTAAGTTAGCCACCTCCAGTGTGAAAAATGAAACGCAAATTCATACCCATATGTGTTATTGCGAGTTTAATGACTTTATTGAGCCTATTCGTGCCCTTGATGCAGATGTTATTTCCATCGAAACGTCTAGAAGTCATGGAGAGTTGATTCAATCTCTTAAGCATAATCCATACGAACTTGGGATTGGTTTAGGAGTGTACGATATTCATAGTCCACGAGTTCCAGGTGTGGAAGAAATCAGTGCGATATTAGAAGATAGTGTCGAGGTTATTCCGAAAGAACAGTTCTGGGTGAATCCTGATTGTGGTTTAAAAACACGTCATGAAGAAGAAACCATTGCATCGCTTAAAAATTTGGTGACAGCAGCCCGGAAACTCCGCCAACAGCAGCATCAAACGATTTAAACTGTAAGAGCCTTTTCCATTTTTGGGAAAGGCTCTTTGGGTTGTTTAATTAAACATCACCACCTAGGCAAATGTGCATAAAATGATGCAAGCACAATAATGGAGGTGTGATGTTCCCAAATGATGTTCCATCATGATTATAGAAATAATTCTTCAGATATTTATAGACAATACAAGCAATTACAGGCTCAAAATGAACAATTAAGAAAAAGAATAAAAGAATTAAAGGGACTTCTAAGGAATCAGAACCTAAGGGCAGATGACCAAAACTGGGAAATGCATTTAGCTGACCAAGGAAATACCAATTATTCTAGTGCCGCCTTGCCTGCTGATTTGACGTTATTGACGTTAAAGAAAGATCCCTTTAATAACGCTTCTGCGTTGTTTAGTGTAAATCGCAATCAGCTGTATTCGGCGGAACGGATTTCAAAAAAAGTACTCTCTGCCACTGACTTAGATACCTATAAAGAGAGATGGAATTTTTCAATAGAAGAGCAGAATGGGTTTCTTGACTTGATAGCAAGAGACGGAGTGATTTACACTTCAACGATGACTAAAATTTATGCGATACAGGATAACGGTACCTCTCCACAGACACTTTGGACCGTTGATAGCTTTGCGAATCGTCTCTTAATTGACCAGAATACCTTATATTATTTAACGAGAACTACCGAAGGTTTCGATGCAATTGGTACGGTAGATGTAACTACGGGTAAAAATAGATGGAGTTATCCCCTTAAATTCCAAGAGCGGTTGGAAGGGGTTTTCGCTGCTGGTGATAATCGACTGTTTGCAAATATACGGAATCCAGTTCAAATGACATCCAAAATGTATGCATTCGATGCATCGACGGGCACGGTGCTTTGGACATTTGATCTGGATTCAAGCCTCCCTATTTATGGGGCCCCAGTCTATAAAGATGGAAAGCTTTACTTCGAAACGAAACCGGCGGCAACAAGAAATATTTGGGCATTAGATGCTGCAAGTGGAAGAACATTATGGAAGTTTAGCCCTACGGGTATGTTTACACAGCCTCTTTCTGTAGTGAGTGATTCTTTAATTGTTCTTGATGAGGCCAATATTATCGCGGTAGACAAAAATACCGGAGTACAGAAATGGAAGACCTTGTATGCAGAACAGTTTGTTGCTGGTGGACTTCAGACCATTAAAGGGGCAAGTGGAATGGTCGTAGCCTCCGATAGAATTATTTTGGGAAATTACAACAAAATTAAATTCTTTAATAGCGCAAATGGTCAGCTTATATATTCCACTCTTCAACTAACACCTACTACAGGCGCGTCTGGCTTGCGCCCAATCGGCGTCATCAAGGACACCATTTTTGTAACAGAGACGAATCAATTTCTATATACGTACGCTGTGCCAAAAACATCCCAGTTAGATACAGAAAAGCCAACAGCAACAATTGATTTGCAACCGGTTAACCAACTTACTCTTCAAGATGGAAAGAACCAAATTAGAATCCCCATTACCATAAGTGAAACGGCAGATATGGAGGTAACCATTGTTGATGAAAGCGGCTGGGTAGTTAAGACTTGGTTAGGACGCTACTTGAAGGGGACAGCGAATTTTTATTGGGATGGAAAAAACAGCCGTGGCTTTAATGTAATCCGTGGAAATTACTATCCAATTGTAAAACTCACCGATCTAGCTGGGAATAAGAATGAATATACAGCACGTGACAAATCCATTCTGATTACAGAAGGTTTCGGTTTAACCTTGAAAAATTCCAACTTACGCTCGGCAGCCACCACTCAAAGCACCATCCTAACAACAATCCCTGCTGGTTCAGAAGTGGTGATAACGGGAGAAACGGGTGATTGGTATCAAATTGAGTACAGGATTATCAGTGCGGTTCTGAAAGGATATGTCTCCAAACCATTAATTAAAGTTCCATCCAATCAGGAGATTCAAGCAATCGAAAAGGCGAGGACAAGGACAAACGTCAATGTTAGAACCAATCCTGGAACTCAGTATGATACAAAGATTGTGCTTCCGATGAATACAGATATAAAAATTTATTCCGCAATCGGAGACTGGTATTCAATCGAATACAAGAAAGACAGCAGTACTTTGGATTCTGGGTATGTAGCAAAATTTACTGTAACCCTCCCAACGGTATCAACTGTTGTTTACACCGTTGTTGCGGGCGATTCTCTCTGGAAAATTGCCCAGAAGAATGGGGTTACGATTGACTCCATCGTTAAAGCCAATAACCTCGATCCTAATCAACCAATCTACATTGGCCAAAAACTAACCATAGTAAAATAATCCTTTTCCATGCATAGGTGAGAGATCAGAATATATGAAAGGTATAAAAAGAATTTATTTGACATTTCTAATCGACGTGTTAACATTATCCATGCAAGGGAATTTTTAAAAATGAATAGATAACAATCCGCTAGAGGTGCCTTTTTAAAGGGCTGAGATTGAAGTGATACTTCGGGACTCTATGAACCTGATCTGGGTTATACCAGCGTAGGGAAGTGGAAACATGGATATTTGAAGGATCATGTTTATATTTCAAATTATCAACCACTTTCTTATCAAAAGGAAGTGGTTTTTTGTTTTTCACTTTATTTCATTGAGCTTCAGATTCTGGATTATAGGGGGTGACTTGTATTTTAACTAGTGTTAAAGAGTTACATATTATATCCAATGGTCAAATGCCGATCGAGCAGCTATGTGAAATTGTCATGGATATTCATCCGTATGTAACCGCGATTCACTTACGCGAAAAACAAAAAACAGCGAGGGAACTTTTTCAAGCAGTGGAACTTCTAACAATGACAAACCTGCCGTTATTAAAGATTATCATCAATGATCGTGTGGATGTTGCCTTAGTTACAAAGGCTGGCGGGGTTCAATTAGCTTTTCATAGTTTAGATGCAGCCATTGTCAAAGGGAATTTTCCTCAGCTTAGGGTAGGAAGTTCCATCCATTCCTACGTGGAGGGACAAAAAGCAAAAGAAAAGGGTGCTGATTACGTCCTTTTCGGTCATGTCTTCCCTTCGCAATCAAAACCAGGAATGCCCCCTAGAGGTCTTGATGAATTATCAAGGATTACACAATTAGAGGTTCCGGTTATTGCCATTGGAGGCATAACTCCCGAGAATACAGGGCGGGTACTAGATGCTGGGGCAAAAGGAATCGCTGTCATGTCAGGAGTATTAGAAGCTCGCGATCCATTAGTAGCAGTAAAGGCTTATTTAAATGTATTAAGAGATGGAGATGGAACAAGTGGGAAATTCATTTGATGTTGCCATTATCGGAGGGGGGATTAACGGATCCTCTATTGCCTATCAACTATCAAAAATGGGCAAAAAAGTAATCATAATTGAGAAGGATAGATTGGCTTGCCAAGCTTCCAGTGCGGCGGCTGGTATGCTGGCAGCACAAGCGGAGATTGAACAAGATGGTCCTTTATTCCAATTGGCATTAAAGAGTCAAGCAATGTTTTCTACACTATCAAGTGAGTTATATGAATATACAGGAATTGATATCGAGTTTGTGAATAAAGGAATGCTGAAGATTGCAGAAACGGAAGAAATAGCAATAGAAGTAAAAAAACAGGTCAACTATCAAAGGAATTGGGATCCAATGATAAAATGGCTGGATTCAACGGAATTACTAGAAATGGAACCGTCTTTGGCACCAAGTGTTGTTGGAGGTATGTATCTCCCTAACGATGGACATGTGCAGCCAGCAAAGTTAACAAAAGCGTTTGCAAATGCGGCTGTTTATTTCGGAGCGGAAATTCGTCAAAATACGGAGGTTCTTTCATTTATTTTTGAAAACGGTCAGGTTAAAGGGGTTAAAACGACCAATGGTGTCATACATAGTGAACAAGTTGTCGTGGCCACCGGAGCTTGGGCAGCGAAATTAATGCGTGAATCGGGGCTGGACATTAGCGTGTATCCTGTTAAAGGAGAATGCTTTTCCGTTCGAACGGAGGAGCCGATTATTAACACGACTATTTTTTCCGACAAACGCTGTTATCTGGTACCAAAACGCAATGGGGAAATTTATATTGGTGCTACCATGATTGAAAATACCTTTGATAACAAGGTTACCCCCGAAGGGATTGCTTCATTAATAGAAAGAGCGACTCAACTAGTCCCTCAGATTAAGGAAGCAGCATGGGAGCGAGTGTGGTCAGGATTCAGACCGCAGACAGGCGATGGAATCCCTTATATTGGCGAGCATCCAAGCTGTAAGGGATTGTTCGTTGCAGCAGGGCATTTTCGAAATGGGATTTTATTAAGCCCTATTACAGGGAAGCTAGTAGCTGACCTATTAGCAGGTAGACAGCAAGATGAGGCACTTCTCGCAGCTTTTCACCTTGAAAGACACAAAGAGACAGTTGGTTAGGAGATTAAAAATGGAAGTAATATTAAATGGCGAGTATATCCAATTACCAGAGCATGTTGTATTTGTTTCAGATGTTCTCAGGCATTATGAAATCCAGGATAAGGTCATTGTTGTGGAAGTAAATGGTGAAATCTTAACCAAAATAGATCACCAAAGTACTAGATTAGCAGATAAAGATCGAATTGAAATAGTCCATTTTGTAGGAGGCGGTTGACATGTTAAAAATAGGTTCATTATCCTTTCAATCTCGTTTGTTTCTAGGAACAGGAAAGTATCCAAGCTACGACATCCAAAAGGAAGCAGTGGAAGTTTCCAAAGCAGAAATCCTCACGTTCGCGGTAAGACGAATGAATATTTTTGAATCAAGTCAGCCCAATTTTTTAGAACAGCTAGACACCAATAAATATACGCTGCTGCCAAATACAGCAGGTGCGAAAACAGCGGCAGAGGCCGTCCGTATCGCAAAATTAGCAAAAGCATCTGGCCTCTGCGATATGATTAAGGTGGAAGTGATTGGCTGTGATCAAACATTACTTCCTGACCCGATTGAAACCCTAAAGGCGACAGAAGAATTAGTAAAGGAAGGATTTATTGTCCTCCCTTATACCTCAGATGATGTTGTTTTAGCTAGGAAACTTCAAGAAGCAGGCTGTCATGCTGTCATGCCAGGGGCCTCGCCAATTGGATCTGGTCAAGGTATCATCAATCCCGTAAACCTTAGCTTTATTATCGAACAGGCTGTCGTCCCTGTTATTGTGGATGCTGGGATTGGCTCACCAGCCGATGCGGCTTTAGCGATGGAATTAGGAGCCGACGGCGTCTTATTAAATACGGCTGTGTCAGCGGCTAAGGATCCGGTAAAAATGGCAAAAGCAATGAGACTAGCGATTGAAGCTGGACGTTTAGGCTATGAGGCTGGCCGAATCGAGAAAAAGAGATATGCTTCAGCAAGCAGTCCAAAGGAAGGAATGAGTATCGGGTGATTAATCGGTACTCACGACAAGAACTTTTTTCACCCATTGGAAAAGACGGGCAGCAGCGAATTTCCGATAAACATGTACTCATAATTGGAATGGGAGCACTCGGATCAGCATGTGCCGAAGCACTTGCCCGCGCTGGGATTGGTAAACTAACCATTGTTGATCGTGATTATGTAGAATGGTCCAATTTACAGCGGCAGCAGTTATATACAGAGGAAGATGCCAAAAATCGAATTCCTAAAGTAATAGCGGCCAAAAACCGCTTAACAGCGATAAACTCTTCTGTGAAAATAGAGGCAATCATTGCGGATGCCTCTGTGTCAGAGCTGGAAGACTGGGCCAAAAACGTTGATCTTATTATGGATGCAACGGATAATTTCGAAACAAGAATGATCATTAACGATGTATCCCAAATGTATGGTGTCCCCTGGATTTACGGTGCTTGCGTTGGAAGTTATGGAATCTCCTACACGATCATTCCTGAGAAAACACCTTGCCTTTCTTGTTTAGTAGAGACCGTTCCTCTAGGAGGATTAACCTGTGATACAGCTGGAATTATTAGTCCAGCTGTGAACATGGTCGTTTCTTTTCAAATAAGTGAAGCATTGAAAATCTTGGTGAGTGACTTGGATTCATTGCGAAATAAACTTGTTTCTTTTGATTTATGGAAAAACCAATATAGTTCCATACAAGTAGATAAGTTGAAAAAGAGGGATTGTCCTTCTTGCGGGGAAGAACGTACTTACCCTTATTTATCATTCGAAAATCAAACAAAGACAGCCGTCCTATGTGGAAGAGATTCAGTTCAGATTCGTCCTGCGATTCCAATGGTTCGTGATTTGGAGGCTTTAGAAAAATTATTTGCGATTCGAGGAGGAGCCGTGGAGCGAAATCCCTACCTTTTATCGTATACTGTGAATCCTCACCGATTAGTAGTTTTTAGAGACGGAAGGGTTTTAGTGCATGGAACGAAGGATATTTCCACAGCAAAGGCTCTATACCATAAATATTTGGGTTAATAAAAAAGCAAATAGACTAAACAGAAAAAATTAATTGAATATTTTTACAAATGGGTATAGTATTAAAGGTGGATATAGGGATATATGCTCTAGTCTACTTGTGAGTGTTAGAAAAAGGTCAGTGAACTCTTTTTATAGGCAATGAATCTCTAGACCTATTGATGCTAGAATTTAAGCCAAAATAAGCCGTAGAAACTATACGCTTATTTTGGCTTTTTGATTTTTTATATGAGAATTAAAGAGAGGTGGGGGAAAATGGAGAGGGATGAGATAAAACGTCTAAACTTTCTGCTTCAAATATATATCGATGTCAATGTGGATAAGGATTTCTCTGTTTTATCAAAAAATGCAGACCCATTCTTTATACTAAATATGGATGGGCGATTGGTGTATGTGAATGATGTTTGCGAAACTCTCTTAGGTTGCTCCATACCTGAATTATTACAGATGAGGTTGAGTCATATATTCCTCTCCAAATGTTTGAATGAATCACAAACGTTCTTCTTCGAAAAGAGCCGGGAAAAACTAACAAATTTTGATGCAAAGATTAATATGAGACCCGAATTATTAATGGATGTAAATGTTACTACATTTCCAATCCTCTTTAATAAGGAAGTGGTGGGGTCTTATGTGGTTTTAAAAGATATCACTCTAATTAAAAAAGAAAGACAATTACTATCGGAAAAGCAAGCGGTTGCAGGCCAATTAGCGGCAGGAATTGCCCACGAGATACGAAATCCGATCACAGCGATAAAAGGATTTTTACATTTAATGGCTAGGGATTATCATGGGGAGTCTATGTATTTTGATATTGTAGAGTCAGAGGTTACGCGTATTGAAGTAATTCTCAAGGAACTAATGGTACTGGCAACACCGATCAAAAAAAAGTATGAAAAATTGCCGATTAAGTCCTTATTGGATCAAGTCCTATCATTAATGGAATCACAAATGTTATTAAATAATATTCAAGTTGAAAAAAAGTTCTGCTTCCTCGAAGAATCCATTTTAGGGGATGGAAATCAATTAAAACAAGTATTTATCAATTATATTAAGAATGCAATTGAGGCTATGCCAGATGGCGGCAGGATTTTAATAGAAGGGTCCATTACCAAGGGGAAGCGTGTTCAGATTCGAATCATCGACCAAGGATGCGGCATCCCTCCCGAAATGATTAACCGAATAAATGAACCATTTTATACAACGAAGGAACATGGGACGGGGCTCGGAATGCCGGTAAGTTTTCAAATTATTGAGGAGCATAAGGGGAAAATTCATATTACCAGCAGCAATAAGGGAACCTGTATCGAAGTAAGTTTACCAATGTTGTCTTAAATTAAATGATTGCTAGTTGGGGAAATATCGTGTTAAAATGTTAGGGTCTAATGTCTTGCAGTCATTAGTTATGGCAGTTATATATAACCAGCACAAATATATCCTAATCACTTGTATGGTAAATGGAAGAAACTATAAAAATAGTCGTCTTAGCCGTGACCTAACTTCTTTTCCTAGAAGTTAGGTCTTTTTATTTTCCTGAAAGGAGAAGTTAATGAGTAAATCTACACAAGAGAATTTGCTATATCTTAGCAGTACATTTAGTAAGCTCCTCAAGCGCAGATTTGGTAAGGGTCCAGAAACTTGTACGATGATGTCAAAAGGAAACCGATTATATATATACATGCGAAACTTTATTACGCCGGCAGAGGAAGTCTTGTTGGAAAATGATCAGTTGATGTTGGTCCATAATTTTCGTTCAGCCGTAATCAATGCGGTCATCAATGAGTTTAAACATGAAGTTTCGAAAGTATTTGGAGGGGGAATTGATCATTTTTTCCATGATTGGAATTATGATTCGAATACAGGAATTATTCTGTTAGAAAATGTTCCATCTAGTGATGAAGTTAAAATGGAAGAAGACTTTGAGAAGACTCTGTTTAACTTGATTGATTTTGTAGGGACCCGTTATCATAAACGACCGGTTGGTTTAAAGGTAGTAAAGTTTACACAAAATATTTGTGCGATTGAAGCGAGAGATGTCCTCTTGCAACTAGAGAGCTTAGCATATGAACAAGGAAATCTCGATCTGCTGTTTCATCAAGCAAGGGAAATCAAAAGCGGTTATTTGAAAAATAAGAGTATATTTGAGGATCTGTTTAATCGCATCATTGAAGATATATTCATTGTTTGGGATTATGAAAAGAACCGAAACTATCTCATTTTTGTTTTTTACAAAGAATATCAATGAATCGAAAACATGTGGCAAAAGGATTTTCCTGCTTGCCGCATGTTTTTTTTTAACAAGTTGAGCCTTGGTACATAATAAATGATGAATTGATTTGTATCTGCTTAAGGAGTAGAAATGGATGATTAACCAAAACAAGGAAGAATTTATTAGTAGTTATATTAGTAAGTTGTTAAGAAAAAATTTTGGAAAAGGCCCGCAGACGTGTCGGACCACCCTGTCTAAAAATCACCTCGTCACGTATATTCGCGGGTTTTTAACCCCAATGGAAGAAATCTTGTTACAACAGGGACAGAATAGGTATGTTGGCGATATAAGAGCAGCTATTATTAACCATGTCTTGGATGAAATAACAGGGGTAGTAAAAGTGACTCTGGAAGTCAATGTAGAAGAATACTATCATGATTGGAACTTCCCAAATAATACGGGCATTCTTATTTTTGTATTAGAAGAAATGATAGGTCAGGTTAGTCAAGCGGATATAGATATGCAAAGGTTAGAATCGGAGGTTGGGCGGCTAAGCTGCTTAGTTGAAAAAGTACCTGATCATATCCATACCTATCCCATTTCACCAACCGTTTATTTAGTTGAAAGAAGCGGTATACTTGTCCCTATTGAAAAGGCACTTATTGAAAAAGGGTTTGAAAAAGAACTTAGATTCACAAAAGATGAGTTAGAAAAAGTATATTTCCACCGTGAAGGCAGATTTGAGGACATTTTTAAAAAATCAGTACGAGACATCTTTATTGATTGGAATTTTAAAGAAGATAAATCATTAATGGCCTTCATGCTTGGATCATAAGGATATGTAAATAAAAAGGCTCTTCCTAATTTTCATTAGGGAGAGCCTCTTGTGTAAAGGATTAGCAACCGTATTTCTGCTATGATCGTGAAGCGACCTTATTCAAGAACTGTAAAGTCCGTTGATTTTGGGTGTTCTCAAATACCTCTTCAGGAGTTCCTTTTTCTACGATAACTCCCTGGTCCATGAAAATGACTTGGTCGGCCACATCTTTAGCAAAGTTCATTTCATGGGTTACAATGACCATTGTCATATTTTCCTTGGATAAATCTTTCATAACCTTTAAAACTTCGCCAACTAACTCTGGATCTAATGCAGAAGTAGGTTCATCAAAAAGCAGAACTTTAGGTTCCATAGCCATAGCTCTGGCGATCCCCACACGTTGTTGCTGTCCGCCAGATAATTGATGAGGATACATCTCGGCACGTTCTTTCAGACCAACTTTATCTAGAAGGGTTCTTGCTTTCGTTTCTGCTTCTGCTTTTGACCTTTTAAGAACAGTGGTCTGACCTTCCATTACATTTTCAAGAGCGGTCAAATGTGGAAAAAGATTGTAGTTTTGAAAGACCATACCCGTATTTTTACGAAAAGAAACAAGTTCCTTTGCCTTCATTTTATGGTTTTGCTCAAAATTTATCGATTGTTCCCCAAGTTTAATCGAACCTTGATTAGGCACTTCCAACAGGTTAAGGCAACGCAGTAACGTTGTTTTTCCAGAACCGGAAGGACCAATAATCACGGCTGTTTTTCCTGTTGGGATGGTCAAATCAATCCCTTTTAATACCTCAAGCTGTCCAAAACTTTTATGCAAATTGTCTATGTGAATCATTGGAACACCTCCATTATTTAGCGACACTTCGCTCAAATCTAATCTCCATCTTAGTCTGGAAATAAGAAAGAACGGTACTGAAGATTAAATAGATAAAGGCAACTTCAATATAAATCCACAGTGGTTCATAGGTAGCAGCCGCGATTTGTTGACCCTTTTGGAATAGTTCAGTAACCGTAATGGTTGCTGCTAAGGAGGTGTCTTTTACTAAACTAATAAAAGAGTTACCGAGCGGCGGCAATGATACACGAATGGCCTGAGGAATAATAATGCGTCTCATCGCCTGAGATTTGGTCATTCCAATTGAAAAAGCGGCTTCCCATTGCCCCTTTGGAATGGAAAGTATCGCTGCCCGGATAATTTCTGAACTGTAAGCACCTTTATTTAACGTAAAAGCAATGACTGCAGCCGGAAATGGATCAAGTGTTATTCCCATACTAGGTAATCCGTAAAATAGAATAAAGATTTGTACGAGTAAAGGAGTACCGCGAAAGATCCAAACATAAAATTTGGCGACAGCGTTTAAGCCTTTTAGATTGGATAGCCGTGCAAGTGCAATAAAAAAGGCTAAAATCAGCCCTAGAATAAAGGTGATAATTGTTAATGGTATCGTAAACTGAATTCCCGCTTTTAAAATAGGAAAAAAGGAATCACTAAGGATTCCTATAATTCGATCTATTCGTTCTTGGTCTGCAAACATATTGTTCCATTCCTTTACTTAGATACGTCCTCATTAAACCATTTTTTAGAGATTGCTAGGTACGTACCATCTTTTTTCATATCTGCAAGAGCGCCATTTATCGCATCAACTAGTTCTTTATTTCCTTTACGGAAAAGAAAGGCATTGCTTGTTGCGTCAGCTTCTTCATAAACCTTTTTAATAGGAAGATCTGGACGCTGTTTCTTTAAGTCTAGGTATGAAAGGCTATCGTTAATTGTTGCATCAATACGTTTTGAAGTGATTAGGTCGATGGCTTGATTAAATCCTTCAACAACTGTATTGGTTGCGCCATGTGCTTCAGCAATTTTACGGTAGTTACTGTCTAATGATTGTCCAACTTTTTTACCCTTTAAGTCATCAAGTGTCTTAATATCGTTATTGTTCTCATGTACAACAAGAACTGCTTTTGAGACAATATACGGTTCGGACATATCGTATTTCTCTAAACGGTCAGGTCGAACAGCCACTTCATTTGCAACCATGTCATAACGCTTAGCATCAAGACCAGCGATCATGCCATCCCACTTTGTTTCAACGAAAACGGGTTTAATATCTAATCTTTTAAATACTTCTTCAGCAATTTCTATATCAAAGCCTGTTAGCTTTTGAGAGTCATCATGAAAAGTAAAAGGAGCATACGTACCTTCTGTGCCAATCGTAATTTCACCTTTTGCTTTAATCTGCTCATAAAGGTTTTTACTCTTAGCAGAACTTACCTTTTCCTCTTTGCTGCTACAAGCGCCTAAAGCAACGGTAAGAAGGAGGGCTAAAAAAAGTAGTGCGAATTTCTTCATGTTTCTTACATCTCCTAGTATTTTTATAGGTTTTATATAAATAGCTTTACTAGAATAATATAATTCAAAATGAATGTCAATTTAAAAGGGGGAAATATGTCCTAAATAAATGAGTCCAATCCCTTTTTTAATTAGGAACTGGACTCGCTCTCGATATCTGAAAAGTGTGTTTTATTTTTCCTCAAACCATAATCGCGTTTTGTCTTCAGGGTCACCATTGTAATTAATGCGAATCTCCTCGCCAGCTGCTATGTCGGTGTAGGCATAGAAGTTAATGGTGCTTTTTTTTAGCTTTCTTTTAAAGATCGCGTTCGGTTGGCTGGAATGGTTAAAAAGCGAACCAATTCCAAGTGCTAATGCACATTCATCAAAATCTTTCCCCCACCAGAAGACATAGTCGATTAAAGTTGTTTTCTCCAAATACTTAAACTCTTCCTTCGGGAAAATGATAACAGGTGATACCTCTAATAACTCATCTTTCTTGATATCACGTGTAGCAAAAATCCCTCGCCCATGTTGAGATTGCCTTAGCTCCAACATAACTCTGTATACCTCCAGTTTCCTTTCTAACATTTTCTGCTTATTTATTAAGGTATGAAAAAGGAATATGTTTGGTATAGGTTATTTAGGTCGGAGTAAAATAAAATAAAGTCAACATGCGAAAAATAGTAAGGCTGACACATTGTTTTGTGTCAGCCTTTATCTAATTTCAATAGGTGAAAGGAGGATAAACAGTTATAATGATGGTGGAGTTGATATAGATGAATTCGAAGGAAATCAACCAGCGGATTGATGTACTTGATTATTTACGTGGCTTTGCCCTCATGGGAATTATGTTGGTTAATATTATTCCATTATTATCAGTGAGACTACCCCTTTCCAGTACCAGCGATGCAACGTATTGGAGGTTTTTATACTTATTTGTGGAGGGGCGCTTTTATACGATTTTTACTTTTTTGTTTGGTGTGGGGTTCTATATTTTTATCTCGAGAGCAATGGCGAAGGGGAAAAATGGGTATGTGTTGTTTTTGCGAAGAATGGTCGTGTTATTTTTACTAGGTGCCGTCCATTTGCATTTCCAGCCTGGGGAAGCATTAGCGATCTATGCTGTGTGCGGACTGATTATTTTACCTTTTTATAGAGTGAACAAGGTTGTGAACCTTGTTTTTGGACTGGCTATGTTGCTCGTCATAAGTTTGTATGGTGAAAAAATATTTATGGTAGTTCCGTTGATGATGTTGGGAATTGCTGCCGGGCAGTTTCGTTTATTTGAACGGATGACAAATCACTGGAAAGCGACCACTTTTTTTACAGGAGTGATGTTTGTTTTAAGTGTGGCAGTGCTTATTTATCAATATCAGCTTGCACCGCATCCCGTCGGAACAGGTGGTGAGTCACAAGAAACGCAGCAGTTCTTAAGGATTGGAATCATGATCGGTCCGATTGTATCTGCCTTTTATGTTGGACTGTTGCTTGTTCTTCTGAACTTTCCCGTCATCCAGTCGATTCTCTCACCCTTAAAAAGTTACGGACGGATGGCACTGACCAATTATGTATCACAAACAGCATTAATCCTGCTCGCAGGTGAAGTTTTTGAGTTATCCAATCAATTGACGTATATCCAATCTCTTTATCTATGTGTGGCGATTTATGTCGTCCAGCTTATTTTTAGTACAATGTGGCTTCGGTTCTTTAGATTCGGGCCATTGGAATGGGTATGGCGCTTGTTAACTTATTTCGAATTACCTCTCATGCGAAAAGTTCCGTCATCAGAATAGGTCAGTCCTCTAGTGTTGAATAAAAGCTAAAGGACTGCCCTTATTTTTGTTTATGGAATATATCGGAGAGGATGGTTATTTTCCAATTTCTACATCATGCTCCTTAGCTAATTTATTCAATTTAGTTTGATATTCTCGAAGATGTTTTCGTGCATCCGCCAACATGTCATTAGCTTTTTGAATCAGGTTAGCATCCTGTTCTTCTATCGCCTGTTTAATGATAGCAAAGGCATTAAATTGTATATCTGCCCCTTCAATATATATTTCATGAATTTCTCTTACCTCATCGGTCTCAATCTTAACAGACTCTAATTCTTTAATAAATTCGTTGTAATTGGGAATGACATCACGATTTAAGACATCGTACATGGTCTGGTCATCCTGATAGTTTGTACCCGAAACCCCTTCATAGGCCGAAACGGCAGTTTTTTCTAATTTCGCCGCTTCCTTCATTTCTTTATTTACATAATTAAGTAAATCATCCTGAACAGGATCGCTGGAACATCCAGACAAAAGAATCAAAATGGGCAAAAATATTGCCACCAGCCATTTTTTCACTTCACTCACCTCCTAATGCCCAATTTATGAGGGTCAGGAAGTCCAATATGAGTATGGAACCGATAATTTTATTATTCGGTAGGTATGAAGGTTTAGGAATTAAAATCTGGGACAATGTATGATTTTGGCATTTTAATTGAAAAAAGTTCTCAATTAGTATTGACTTAAAATTTCTGAATGTTATAATCAACTTCAAAAATAGGTGATAATGATTTTCATTATCATTGTAGTTAACGAGAGATCGCTAGAATGATAGAAATGATGGGGATAGTTATGAAGAAACGATATTTATTATTAGCATTAATAATCTTATCCGCAATCTCGCTATTTGTTGGTGTGAGCAGTCTATCGCCATTAGACCTGCTGGACTTTCAAACAGAGGAGACGCAAATTTTCTTGGTGAGCAGGGTGCCGAGACTCGCTGCAATCCTACTCGCGGGGGCAGGAATGAGTATAGCTGGATTAATTATGCACCAGTTGAGTCGAAACAAATTTGTTTCACCGACCACAGCTGGAACCTTGGATGCAACTCGACTTGGAATTCTTGTCTCTATGTTGTTATTTGCAAATGCTACTATGCTGGAAAAAATGGCAGTAGCCTTTGTCTTTGCACTTGGGGGAACCTTTTTATTTATGCAGATTCTCGACCGAATCAAGTTTAAAGATGCGATTTATATTCCGCTGATTGGCTTAATGTTCGGTAATATTTTGTCTTCGGTTACCACATTTTTTGCTTACCGAGCAGACGTTATTCAAAATATGTCGGCCTGGCTCCAAGGGGATTTTTCAATGATTATGAAAGGTCGATATGAGCTCCTCTACATAAGTATCCCAATTTTAGTCATTGCCTATTTTTATGCCAACCGCTTTACCGTGGCCGGTATGGGTGAAGACTTTTCGAAAAATCTAGGCCTTGCCTACCGAAGTGTAGTAAATATCGGGCTGATACTCGTTGCTCTAATTACAACTTCCGTTGTCCTGACCGTTGGGATCATTCCATTTCTCGGCTTAATTATTCCTAATATCATCTCTATTTTTAAAGGAGACCATTTACAAAAAACGCTGCCGCATACAGCCATTCTAGGGGCGATTTTCCTTCTAGTTTGTGATATTTTAGGCCGGTTGCTCATTTATCCATATGAGATTTCAATCAGTCTCATGGTTGGTGTGATCGGCAGCGGCACATTCTTATATCTGCTATCTCGGAGGAAGGCCTATGCGTAATCCGTTGAGAATGGCCTGTCTCGTATTGATTGCTGCGGGATGCTGTGCCATATACCTAATTCATGATTTAAATGGAAGTTTTGATTATGCGCTGCCAAGGAGGGTAACAAAAGTTCTTGCAATGCTGTTAACGGGCTTTACCATCGCCTATGCCACCGTGGTTTTTCAAACAATTACACATAACCGAATTTTAACACCGAGCATCATGGGACTAGATGCCTTGTACCTATTATTACAAACGGTGATTATTTTCTTCCTTGGTTCATCCCATCTGATTGTCGTCAATAAACAAATAAACTTTTTACTTGCCGTTGCCGTGATGATTGTGTTTGCCCTTTTCTTATATCGTTTCTTGTTTAAAAAGGGCAGTCAGCCAATCTACTTTTTATTGCTGATTGGAATTATTGTTGGGACATTCTTTTCGAGTATCTCCACATTTTTACAAGTGCTGATTGATCCGAACGAGTTTCAGATTGTCCAAGATCGGATGTTTGCTAGTTTCAATAATATCAACTCAGACTTAGTGTGGCTGGCGATTGTTATCGTAGTACTTGTGCTGATTTATGCATGGCGGTATATGAAGTATCTCGATGTTTTATCACTGGGGCGGGAGACGGCAATTAATCTAGGGGTTCCCTATGATTCCCTTGTGAAACAAATGCTTGTCATTGTTGCCATCTTTATTTCAATTTCGACCGCATTAGTGGGACCGATAACATTTTTTGGATTAATTGTTGCCAACTTGTCCTATCAATTTTTTCATACATACAAGCACAAAACTTTGATAAGCGGTGCGGTTCTCATGAGTATCATCGCACTTGTCGGGGGACAGTGGTTTGTTGAACGGGTCTTTACTTTTTCGACGACATTAAGTGTCATTATCAACTTTATCGGTGGTGTCTATTTTATCTATTTACTGCTAAAGGAGAGGAAAACTGCATGATAACAGTGAGGTCATTGTCAAAGTTTTACGGCAAGAAACCGGTGGTAAAAGATGTCACGATCAATATTCAACCTGGAAAAATAACATCCTTTATTGGTCCTAATGGCGCGGGGAAATCCACACTCTTGTCAATGGTCAGCCGTTTGTTCGATGCCGATACGGGTGAAGTGCTGATTGATCAATCGGATGTTCGCCGGATGAAATCGAGTGATTTTGCCAAGCGGGTCTCAATTTTAAAGCAGTCGAATTACATGAACGTCCGCCTCACGATCCGAGAACTTGTTTCCTTTGGGAGGTTCCCTTATTCAAAGGGGAGGTTAACGGAGGACGATGAACGAATTGTCAACCAATCGCTTGAGTATATGGTATATGCATTTAACTGAAATGCAGGATAGCTTTTTAGATGAATTATCTGGTGGTCAGCGCCAGCGTGCTTTTATTGCGATGGTGATTGCCCAAGATACAGAGTATATTCTTCTCGATGAGCCGTTAAATAATTTGGATATGAAGCACTCTGTTCAGATAATGAAAATCTTACGGAGATTGGTCGATGAACTTGGCAAGACCGTCGTTATTGTTCTCCATGATATAAACTTTGCATCGGTCTATTCTGACCGGATTGTCGCCATGAAGGATGGTATGGTCGTGAAGGATGGGCCAACCGAGGAGATTATTCAATCACAGGCATTAAGTGAGATTTACGATATGGAAATTCCAATCCAGGAAATGAATAACTGCAGAATCTGTGTTTATTTTAATTCATAATAAAGGAGAGTTTTAAATGAACAAATGGAGTTTATTTACGCTAGTGTTTGCAATGATTCTTGTGTTAGCAGCATGTGGTGGTTCAAAGGAAAAGGGGCAAACTGAAACGGCATCTGCCAGCAAGGGACCAGCAGAGAAAATGACGATTAAGCATCAATATGGAGAGGCAGAAGTGAAGAAGAACCCTGAAAAAGTAGTCGTGTTTGATTTTGGTGTCCTAGATACTCTAGATGAGTTAGGTATCGATGTCACAGGAGTACCACAAACTGCGATTCCAGGGTATTTGAAAAAATATGAGGATAAGAAATATACGAATGTCGGCAGTTTAAAAGAGCCGGACTTCGAAGCTATTCATGAGACGCAGCCAGATGTCATTTTTATTTCAGGACGCCAAGCAGAATTATACGATCAGTTTGCTGAGATTGCACCAACAGTCTATGTTGGCATCGATTATGCAAATTACATGGAATCCTTTGAGAAAAACATGAATCTTATTGGTGGGCTATTTGGGAAAGAAGACAAGGTAGCAAGCGAATTAAAAGATATTAATGCTAGTATTGAGAAGTTAAATCAACAAGCTTCGGCTTCTAATAAGAAAGGTCTTATTCTGCTAGCAAATGAAGGAAAAGTCAGTGCATACGGACCAAGTTCCCGTTTCGGCGTAGTCCACGACGTCTTTGGGTTTGGAGCAGCCGATAAAGATATCGAAGTATCCACACATGGACAGAGCATTACATTTGAGTACATTATGGAGAAGAATCCTGACGTATTATTTGTGATCGACCGTGCGACAGCAGTTGGCGGTGAAATTGGTGCAAAACAAATTATTGAAAATGAATTAGTTAAAAAAACAACGGCCTTTAAGAATGATAAGATTGTCTATCTTGATGCAGACACCTGGTACCTAAGCGGTGGAGGCTTAAAATCTATCAAATCTATGGCTAAAGAAATCGAGAGTGCCTTATAATTGTTTTGAAAGAAAGCTAATAGAATGTAAGCACGCAGTTTGATAGATAGAAAAATCTGTCTAAACTGTGTGCTTATTCTTTGTTAGGATTTTGTCATTTTACGTAAAATAATGAGGATTTATCCGATCTTTGGAAAGAGTAATGCGAAATATGTATAGTTTCCTCGGAAATAAGCGAATTGTCGGCATGCAAGACCAGGTTGTTTAAGTATTTGACTATGAATTTGGGGACCGCCCAGTCGATTAATCCAATTCAAAACAGTCTTTCATAAAAAGAAAAAGACACTACCACCCCCCAGTGGGCCAAGCGTTCTTTTGTGTATCACCACCTCCTTGTAGTTGTCCATGTCTGGAGGACGAAATGAACAAAGTGTCTTTTGATGGTGCCTGACACCATAAATGACACCAAAAAATTCTTCTTTTCTTTATTGAAAAACTCTGTAAAATGGAGATTAAGAGTATAATTGATGTGTTTGGAGAGATCTCTATGTCAAAGTTTTTCCCGATTTTTAGGAATGAGAAGGATTCTGTGGTGTATAATCCGGATGATTTAATTGACTTATTTTTAGAGTGTACGGCAGACGGGATTTGTATGGTTGATATGGAGAATCGGTTTATTCGTGTGAACCATGTATATACGAAAATATTTGGCTATACAGAGGATGACGTAATAGGTAGGAAAATTGATGAATTTCCTAATCCGGACATAGTGAATGAAACGATAGAGCTAGTTAAGCGTGGTGAAGCATTTTCCGATATGGTTACTCAACAATACCATAAAGACGGAACCATTCTTGATATCGCCGTTTCGTATTCTCCCTTTCGAAATCGTTGTGGGGAAATTATTGCCGTCCTGGCAATCTTTCGGGATATTACGGAGCATATTAATATTGAAAGACAATTAAAAAGAACACGTGAGTTGTACAAGTTAATTACTGAAAATACTACGGATATGATAAAGGTGTATACAATAGAAGGAAAGGTCATATATGCCTCTCCATCCCATGAAAAAGGGATTGGGTACACTCCTGACCAATTATTAGGTAAAAACGTCTATGACCTTATCGTACCAGAGGAAATTGACCATTTTGCAAAAGTGTGTCAGCGCCTGATAGAAACAAAGGAACCTCAATTGCTCCAAACGCAGGTCCGAACTGGTGATAATGACGTGATCTATTCAGAGACAATGATTTCTCCCATCTTTAATGAAGAAGGAGAAGTTGACTCGTATGTCACGGTTGGAAGAAATATTACGGACCGAGTTAAAAATGATGATGCCCTTCGAAATTTAGATCGGCTTTCAATTATCGGCCAATTAGCTGCAGGAGTTGCTCATGAGATCCGGAATCCTTTGACTTCATTAAAGGGATTTTCAAAGCTGTTGAAAGAGACCATCACAAAAACTAAACAAGATGAATATTTATCAATCATCATGAACGAACTAGATCGTATTGATATCATCGTTAATGAATTTATGTCGTTGGCGAAGCCACAGGCGATTCAGTTTGAAAAAGAATGTCTACATACGATCTTAGAGAGTACCGTAAATATTTTACATCCACAAGCATTGTTGCATAATGTTCAGATAAAAAACCATTACCTGAAAAAGGATATTTTTTTAAATTGTAATCCCAATCAATTAAAACAGGTTTTTGTTAATTTTTTAAAGAATGCGATTGAATCGATGCCATTTGGAGGCAATGTTAATATCCAAGTCCAAAGAGTTGCAGACAATCGTGTGCAGATACGCTTTTCAGATGAAGGGATTGGAATTGATAACGAACTTATGCGCTTTTTGGGAACACCGTTCTATACCACAAAGGACAAGGGAATCGGACTGGGCCTAACCGTTAGCAATAAAATCATCCAGGAACATAATGGTACCATGAATATCGAAAGTAAAATAGGCAAAGGCACGACAGTGAAAGTAGAACTGGAGTGTTATTAAAAATACAAATAAAAAAGGGTGTCAGGCACCACATTGTTTTGTGATGTCTGATACCCTTATTTTGTGTATCGATTTGCGTAGCTGGAAGCAACAAAGGCGTTTGGTTTGATTTTTGGTTCAACGCCCATCGATTCGATTCTGGTGACCATTTCTTTCACAAACTCACTCGTCTTGTTCCGCTTTCCTTCACCAATATCAATATGCCCCTCCATGGTGAAGGTTGCTCCTTGGTAGATATAGGGAAGGACAAGATTGATTAACTCATTTTTCCTTTCATCGGTAAACATTGTAACAATTTCCTCGGTCAACGATAGTTCAAGAGATATCCGCTCATGCAAGTGTGTCATTTTCCTTGGGATGACTACCTTCCTTATGCACGCCCAAACACCTTTCCCCTTATTCTGAATGACAATCCCGGTAATAAAGACAGTCGTAGATCTATGGACTTGAGAATCTGTGCCGACCATTAGTTTATAGTTTCCATTAGGATCTACCTTCATGAATGATACAATTCGTTCAAAAACCTGCTCGAATGACATCCCATTTTCTTGGAGATTTTGAAACGAATCGTGATAAGCTCTGTTTTTTTTCATATTGAAGCACCACATCTTTCCTTTCCATTTGAAAAAGTTTAGTCCCGCCTCTTATTCCTATCTTATGGAAAGTGTTACATAGTCGTGCAGCCATTGAAATAAATGATCTTCTTAGAAATGTATGTAGAAAGGCAAGTAAAAATGCCTAATGGTTGTCTAGGGCGTCAGTGAGCAATGATATAGAATGATTCAATTTGGTGGATTCTTTTAGTGATGTAGGGGTGTCTTGTAAGGGTGTCAGGCACCGCTCGTGGACAAATGCCTTACTTTTACCAAAACGAATATTTGAGCAATCTTTTTTCTAAAAACAATTATATGCCTAACAATATTTATGCCAGTCCATCATTAGATAAAGAAAAGAATCTATTAAGAATAGGGATGGATGGAGATGGCAAAGAGAAACAGAGGAAAAACAATAAGCTACCTGCCTTCAAATGGGCGCGGAACATGCCCGATATGTGAAAGAACTAGAATCAAACTACTATATCCACATCAAACAGAAACAAACCAAACCATCAAAGTTTGCAAATTTTGCCGTGATAAAAAATATTAACAAACTAATGGTGTCAGGCACCACTCGTGGACATTTGTCTTTTTCAAGTGGAGCGTTGAACACAAATATATAATGAGAAAACAAAGGCACCCTTATAAAATAGAGGTGCCTTTTGTTCCTTAAACTGACGAACCGAGTCCGCGTGGAATGGACAAATTATTGAGAGTGTCTTTTTGTGGTGCCTGACACCAAAACAGGGCTTTTTACCCACAATTGGTAATGTATGGGTTCCTTTGTTTGGTAGTTTGGTAGGATAGGATTATTTCAGTTTTCGTAATAAAATTAATTCCACATAATAAAAATACATAAAAACTAATAATGATACATAAGCGGAGGTTTACAAATGAAGAAAAAGAAAACAGTTGCGGGCCTATTGGCGGTAGGCTTGCTAACGTCGGGTCCATGGACAGTTGGATTTGCGGAGGGACCAAAATGGACAAACGCGAATGCATATGAAGAACAAAATGGGAGCTTGTTTAATAGTGAGAACTACGACTTTGTTAAATTTTCACAAATCGGTGCAAAGTTAAATGCCATCCAAAAGCAGTCTAATAGAGTTAAAGTGGAGGTACGTGGAAAATCAGCGGATGGCCATCCTCTATATGTTGTAACGATTGCAGATCCAACTACGCAAGGGAAATTTGGTAAAATTCAATCCCTAAGAAAACAAATGTTTAAAAACCCTGGTAAGGCGCAAGATTGGATTGCCAATAATCCGGGCTTTAAAGTTCCGGTTATGATAAACGGCTCCATTCATGGAACAGAATTTGTAGGGTCCGACGCACTTCTTCAGCTCATTGAACGCTTTGCAACACAAAATGACAAAGAGACTAAAAGTATTTTAGAAAGTAATATTCTTATCTTCAATGTTGTACAAAATCCTGATGGACGTGTGAATGCTACTCGTTTTAATGGAGAGGGTATCGACTTGAATCGTGACTTTATTACACAGTCACAACCAGAAACGAAGGAAACGGTTGAACTCATTAAAGAATGGAATCCGATGGTATTCCTTGATACTCACGGATACGTAAGTGGTTATGGTCCTAACTTACAAGGATTAATCGAACCTTGTACACCGCCGCATAACCCTAACTATGAGTATGATCTTTATAATAAGTGGGCTTACAAACAAGCGGAAGCTATGGAAGCCTCAATCATGGCTGATCAGGATAGTTACACTGGAAACAAGTATAAAACCATGGAAGGTGTTTACGTTCCACAACGTGATGATGATGCTGGATGGGATGATTATCCGCCAATCTTTACACCAATGTATGCCATGTACCATGGGGCATACGGACATACATTAGAGGCACCGACGAATGACTTAGATGGTGTGCGCTGGCAATATAATGCCATATTAGGCGCGTTAAAATTTGCAACAGAAAATAAACAAGGCATGATCACAGACCAAATCGAAATGTTCAAACGCGGGATTAACTTTGACCATCCATTCCATCAAGATGGTTTCTTCCCGAAAGCCTATATCCTACCAGTTGACGAGAAGGACCCAACTGTAACGAATAAGGCTGTTAATCACTTAATCAATAATGATATTGATGTGGTTCAAGCGACGAAAGCTTTTACCGCAGATGGTAAGACTTATCCAAAAGGTACCTATCTTGTTCAGATGGACCAAGCAAAGGCTGGTCTAGCCAATACGATGCTGTGGGATGGGGAAGATATCTCTAACGATACGACAGCTATGTATGATATTTCTGCTTGGAGTTTACCAGAACTTTGGGGCTTTGAAGCAGTGCCAACACAAAGTACGGTTGATGTAGTAGCAACTAAGGTTAACCAAATCACAGGCCAAGGATCTGTTTCTGGTAAGGGGCCATTCTTGATTCCAAACAGCTCCGTTAAAGCTGTTAATCTAGCAAATACATTGTTACAACAAGGTGTTCGTGTAAAGCGTGATGCAGCTGGGAACTTCTACACAGAAGCAGCGGCAAATCAAATTTCAGCAGCAGTTAAAGCTTCGGGATTACAGGTTGCATCTACAGATAAGGTGCCAGCTGATGCAGTGGGGTTAACCAAATTGAAGGTAGCCATTTTGAAGGATGGCGGAATGGGCAAAGTCCAGTCACACAGCGGAACGAAGCTTGCCTTGAAACGACTTGGCTTTGATGTGACAGAAGTGACACCAGTGGAAGTCGCAGAAAAAGGGCTAGGCGGATTCGATACATTTATATACAGTGGCACAGAAAATTTAATTGCTACTAAACTATCAGCCGCAAACCAAGAATTCGGCCTCCAAAATGCTGGGCAGTTTGATTTGTTTAAGGAAAATGTTAATGATTTTGTCAGCAAGGGCGGCAAGTATATTGCTGTGGGGGCTGGTTCATCTAGAGCAACAAAAACACTTGGTTTGACAGATGATGTTATTAATTCTGGTGGGTCTAATAGCAACGGAATCGTAATGGTAGATTACTCGGGAACAGGTTTAACAGCAGGTTATAGTCAAGATGACATTGGTTTCGTCTACCGTCCAGCTTGGTATACTGGTACCGATAATGATGAAGTTGTAGCAACTCTTGAAAGCTCTGATAAATTCTTTGTGGCAGGTCACTGGAGGAATAATAGCAGTGCCGAGGGTCAAGCTGTAATGGTAAAAGAGAAGGATAAAGATGTAACGTTAATTGGATTAGAAGCAGGTTTCCGTGATCACACAGACTACCTATTCCGTCTATTATCGAATGCCATTTTTGAAAAATAACCTAAGCGAAGGCCTGGTTCAAGGAAATGAACCAGGCCTTTTTGTTGTACTTGATCCTAAGACAAATAAAAAAGAGCTGACCCCAAAAGGTCAGCCCATTCCTAAATTACTTGATTGTAATTGTAGCAGAATTATAGTTACTCTTATCTTTACTGATTGGGTTATAATTCTTCTCAATGTTTCCTGCTGCGTCCACAGAGAACCATTTCAAGGTTGTCGTTTTTGCAATTTTTAGAGCTTCGGCATCTTCACGAACTCCGCTTAAATTAATTTTAGCAGATTCAAAAGTAGGGCGTCTGCCGTCAAGGGTGTAATAAATAGTTGCAGGCTCACTAGTCTCGAAGGTAACATCTACTGGTCCAGTGAATTTCCCGCCGCCGGGTACAACTTTGGAAGTTGGACGCTGATGATCTTTCGACTGATTGTAAGCTACTTTAAACATACCTATTAAACCGTTGGCAAATTCCATGGCTTCTTCGTGACCTTCTTCAAAAGATGGCTGGAAGCCAACTGGTTTCCACTTTTGTGTTTCCTTATCCCATAAATCTGCTCCTACTTCGAAATCCCAAGCATAGATCCCTTTTTCATACCATAGGTAGTCAGCGGAATTTCCTGCTGCAGAGTAAAGAACATCTGGAACTGGGCCCGTACGGCTCGGTAGAATAACTGTACCTCGATAATCCTGAATATCGTTTAGAATCGTATCGGAAGCGGCCCAGTAGAAGGCTTCCTCACCGGCAGTTGGACGTGGCAGCGTGGTACGATTTGCATCGTAGGCACCAGGTGACCACATAAAGTAACCCCCATAGCTATGAATATTCATGGCAAATTTAATGTTAGGATTTTCATCGGCTAACCAAACTATGTTTTTAGCTTCTGGTTCGGAGGTTTCCGCAGGGCCTGCATAGGTTCCGCTAGTGCAATTTGTTGTAGATGCACCAATAAATCCATCAAAAGCAGACCCGACAGAATGGTTACGGTTAATATCGACTCCCCAATTGTTACGATTGTTAGGGTCCGATTGCGCAGGCCCACAATAATTGGTCATATTTTTTCGCTGCATATTGTAATCATAGAATGTGTAATGTGCACCGTCGGGATTGGTAGACGGCACTAGGAAAATATCCAAATTATCTACAAGCTTTTTTGTTTCGCCATCGTGAGCGTAGTTACGGAGTAACCGCTCGGCTGTTTCGATTGTAACGAGTGGTGTAACCCATTCTCGAGCGTGTTCTTGAGCATAACCCAATACTCCTGGCTTGGAGCCGTCACGATGTTTCCCGATACGAATCGCTTTTACTGTAAAAGGATCACGAGAAATATTTGCTGGTGCTTTTAAACCGTCCGTTAATTTCACAGTAGCGGATGAAACTGTTCCTGTCCCAGCGTTGCCGCGATATGTATTCGCGGTGATGAGTGCACTTGCAGAAGAATCAGCATTTATCGCATCCACCACTTGTTTTGCTGTACTAATAATCTGACCAGAAGAGTTAGTTGCTAAATCGACGAGAACTTTCTTCCCTTCGACATTAATTTTTAAGGACGAATCATTACTTCCGGGGTTCTTGAATTCAACTGAAATATCATTACCGCCTTCATGGCCCCATGCTTTGGATGTAACGACAACATAGTTTTCCTGAGTGCTGCCGATTTGGGCTTGTGCAAGGCGTCTGTATCCATTTGTTTTATTAGGCATTTCAATAATATCTACTAAATCAGGGAACTCTTTTGCTAGATTTTCAGCTCGTTCATATAATTCAGTTGGATCCATATAATGGTCAACAAAATCTTTAACATAGTGTGTTTGCGGATTCCCAGGCTTGTCCTTACCAAGCCATTCTGTAACTGCACTTGAAGCGGTTCCGCCAAGGCTGCTTTCTAACTTTACAGAGGCTGGAATCGTGCTTACGGGTACTTCAAGATAGTGATATAAGTATTCACCAGCATCTACCTTTCTGGAAAGTGTGGCCGACTTTTCAACGCCGTTCTCTGTCCAAGTGGCTGTTAATGCGGTGCTGGCTGAAGCACCTGCAGTTGATTTCGCCTCGATATAGAGGAAGGTTTCAGATTGGTTTGTGTAGTGATTGGCGCGAAGGATTTTAAGTGAATCTTCAGCAGCCGTCAAGTTTGTCTCTTGTTGTAAAGCGGCTTCTCTCTCCGCAACTCTGGTCTTCCACTGTTTTTCTGTGACCAGTGTGTCTTTCACCTTTATTCCGAATGTTTTTAACATGGCAATCTCTGTGGGTGTGACTACTGCATCCACTTCAAAAATTCCGTTGTTTTCACTGGCACGGTGAGTGAGGTCAATGCCAAGCTCCAATAGTTTATCCTTTGCATTCTGATTAGGAACCTCTAATTGAACAATTAAGAAGGATTCCTCCTTTGGCAGCGGTAGATCGGGTTGTCCAACTGCGCTGGTCGGTGTACTAAAGTCTGGATAAAATACCGAAAAGCCTAATCCGGTCATGGCAGTCATGACCATTAAATTCTTTTTCCATTTTTGTCTCTTTTTCACGGAATTACGACGCCTCCTGATTCATAACTAAATTTTGATGATACAAGCCAATATTAAAGTTAATTTTCAGAATACCTTGTCGAAATGCCTAAGTCGTATCCAAAATTCGTCCTACAAAAATTTCGTTGTTCGAAGAATTGAATGTTATATTAGTAGATTAATTATTTAGGAAAATTTATCCATTAAAAAAGTTTTAGGTCAAGGAGAAAACTGTCGATTTTAGGGGGGCCTATGAGTATAAGTGAACTATCGCATAATACTATTATGACAAAATCCCTCTTTATAATGATTTAATATCCTGTCTAATGTTGTCGTATCTTATAAGTTTTTGGAGATACTTTTTTGGCGATTCATAAGGAATTTTACATAAATGTAAATATTTAAACTATATAAAGAACTATACTAGACTTTATAAAAAAACAACCATACTTTAAATTTAATCCGGACTGTTTATTATCGAACGATAGGAATTATAGCAATGCCTTATTGATTCACCAATAAACAAGGACTTTCTTGTGTCACAAGTCGAGCACTATTTTTTAAAAGGATATAAATACTACTTGTCGAATAAACTTAATTGTATAGAAATTGTTTGGAAATAGCTGTAGGGGAGCAATTATAAAAAGTAGATACGAAAAGGGGTGGGATGGTTGACGAAGCGTATTATAAAACAAAATGAGTTGAATTTTTTAAAGCGTGAGCTTAAGTACCTAGAAGATTCAGAGATTCTGCCAGCAAGCATGGCCCATGAGATAGAAGAAATTTACGAGGTTCAAAAACTTTCATTTACGAAAACACTTTTGTATGTTGGAACGGTTTTAATTGGAGCTGGTGTGCTCAGTTTTATCGCAAGCAATTGGGATGAAATAGGAAGAACGGTGAAACTTCTTTTAATCATCGTTTTGTTTGCAGCCTGTAATCTTACGGGGTATAAAATGGAGAAGAACTTTCCAAAGACGTCAAGGAGCCTTTATTATTTAGGCTGTCTGGTATTTGGTGCGGGGATTTTTCTTGTCGAGCAAATGTTTCATCTCGGAACCAATTCTCAAAATGCCTTTTTATGGTGGTCGCTGGGGATCTTGCCATTGTCTTGGGTACTGCGGGATAAATGGATTCTTCTAGCATCTTCCCTTTTCGTCCTCAAATACATGCTTGATGGGCAATATCTTCAAGGTATAAATATTCCTTATTGGACACTGCTGTGGATTGCTGCAATATATATACTTAATGAAAAAATAGGTTTTTCAAAGTTGACTGGTTTTGTCAATGGCTTACTGTCGCTGGCACTTATCGGCACGATTATTAGTTACTTTATCAATCCGTATGATAATTATGATGATTTTGCCTACGTGTACGGTCTAATCTATTTGATCATTGGAGTCGCACTTGTCCTTTCGAAAGGGAAAGTTAAAGATACTTACGTTGTATTAGGATACCTCGTCCATGGTGCGGCCGCACTGTTGTTATCCTTTGAAGATAGCTGGCCGCTCGATTGGCTGTATATTCCTTTTTCTATCCTCTACCTGATTTATGTATTGTATTTAATCAATAGAGGAAGCCTGCTCAGTATCATTATACTCTGCGTAATGATTTTCCGTTTTTACCTTGATTTATCCCTTGAGTTTTTACCAAAATCGTTTGTCTTTATCATCGGAGGAATCCTGTTGCTAGGTTTCGGCTTTTATTTTGAAAAACAAAGGAAAAAAGGGGTGAATGTGCATGAATAAGCGGGCAAAACAGTTAGTATTAGCGTGTTGCGTGCCTGTGCTCATTCTATTAGGCATGTGCGTCAAGCCCCTTTATACCCTGTTAACGGGCGAAGAAATGATTCTTCAAACGAAACCATTGGATCCATCTGATGTATTTAGAGGCGATTATGTGACTCTAAGGTATGAAGCAGAAGAGGTGCCGATAAAATTGTTGGAACAATCAGTGCTCACAAGATTGCAGGACCGTGGTGGAGAGTTTGAGGTATACGTTCTAATGAAGAAAAAGAATGGGGTCCACACACCTATTAAAGTCACCCTTACTAAACCGAATAAGGGAGAATTCCTCAATGGAACGATCAGCTATATCGATAAAGACAACCAAGGCCAAGAAATTGCCATTATCCGATACGGTTTGGATAACTACTACCTTGAGGACAACACAGGCACAGAATGGGAAAAAGCCTCAGCAAAAGGAGAAATACTAGCAAACCTAAAAGTAAACAATGGCTACGCCATCCTGAAGGATATTACAACGAAGTAAATAAGTGTTGGAAGTGGGTGTCAGGCACCATGCGTGGACAAATCTAACATTTTGTCCGCGTGGAGAGGATAGTGAGCCTCTTTGGTGCCTGACACTTTTTATTGTTAACCTTAAATTAAAAGCAGTTGACAATATAGGGCGTCACCCTTTATTTTAAAGTTATAACAATTTATTGGGGTGGGAGTATGAATCGTAAATTAAGAGCGTTGGATTTAACGCTAGTGGGAATGTTTGTGGCGCTTATGGCAATAGGGGCTAACATCACCTCTTTGGTCCCCTTTATGGTGGTGGGCGGAGTTCCAATTACACTGCAAACTTTCTTTGCTATTTTAGCAGGTGCTATTTTGGGGAGCCGCTTAGGATCAATAGCTATGATTGTTTATATGCTAGTAGGACTTGTGGGCGTTCCTGTTTTTTCTAGATTTGGTGCAGGACCTTCCACATTTTTCAGTCCCACCTTCGGCTTTATTTTATCGTATATTTTCACAGCGTTTATTATTGGTAAAATCGTTGAAAAGAAGAAAACTGTGCCAGCCTTTATTATTGCGTCCCTAATCGGAATGGCTGTGAACTACCTCTTCGGTACCAATTGGATGTATTTTGCCTACAAGCTGTGGGCAGCTGCACCAGAAGGATTTACTTACAAAATGGCTTGGTTATGGATGATAGTGCCTCTGCCAAAGGACATCATCTTAGCAGTCTTAGCAGGAATCATGGCTCACCGGCTCGAAAAATCAGTACTATCCAAAGGGCAATTTAAACATTTAAAGCGTGTTTCCTAAGATGCATTGGCCCAATTCACAAACGTCCACCAAGTGTGGACGTTTGTATTTTTGTGGTGCCTGACACCCGCTGAAATACTCAGGGTTAAATTTCAGCTGCTTTGGATTTGGATTTTCGTTCCGTTGTCATTGATGAAGCTTAATATATTGGAGGATTGATAATAGGTAAAAGGCGTCATCCTAACATTGGATGACGCCTTTCTGGCATTTTGACTATTACTTTTTAAGGGCATTTACTACTTCATCAATTGTTTTTTCACTTGCTTTTAGACCGTTGATAGTCCAGTTGCTAGGGTCATTCATTTCATATACATGTCCATTTTTTACGGCATCAAGGCCGTTCCAGATGGAGCTTTTTGCTAAAATATCTAACCCAGCTTCGCCTTTTTTGCTGAGAAGGAAGATGTGGTCTGCTTTGATTTCTGGTAATTTTTCCAGAGCAATTGGATCCCACTGGATAGCAGCTCCGCCAAGACTTTCAACGAATGCAGGTTGTTTAATGCCTAAATCCCCATAAAGGACATTGGCACTGAAACGATTGTTTTCCATTAAATAAAACTTATCGGCCATAACCCAAAGAATAGCTGCTGATTCATCGCCAATAGCATCATGAACTTTTGTTTTCGCATCTGCTACTTTCGTATCGTAATTGGCTAAAGCCTCTTTTGCTTCTTTCTGTTTACTTAAGATTTCACCCATTTGGGTCAGTTGTTTACGCCAATCAGCATATACTTCGTCCTTATAAACGTAGGTAGGAGCGATTTTTTTATACTCTTCATATTGTCCTTTTTGAATGGCATTTGGAGAACTGAAGATAATTAAATCTGGGTTGTAGTTGATTACTTGTTCTAGAGGGAGATCCCAGCCGATTTTGGGCACTTCCTTTAACTCTGGCTGTAAATAATCTAAGACCGTATCACCTATTGACCATTGTGCAGCAGGTCTTACCCCTAATGCCACGAGTGAATCCTCTAAATAAGGAGCGATGATTCGTTTTGGATTAGCAGGGATTGTCACTTCACCCTTCGCATCCGTTAATGTCACCTCTGCATTTCCCTTTTCTGTAGTCTTTTCTGTTTTTGTATTATCAGAATTACTGCAAGCACTTACCAAAATTAACATCAGTAATAGCGTAAAAGATAAATAAAAGCGCTTTTTAAGCATGAATAAACCTCCTATGATCGTGAATACCTATTATAATGGTAATGATAATCATTTTCATTTGAAGTGTCAATCAACAAACCTCTTTAATATAGGTAAATTTGTGAAAAATGTTTGAAGGATAAATCTGGGAGTTGCTTTTATACTGTAAACGTATTGAAAAATAAGTGGTTACTCTCTATACTTAATGATAATGATTATCAATTCTTTTGCTATTTTTATTACCGATTTAATAATATACCCAATTTTTCGTTTTTTATCAGATAGAGGTGTTAGTTTTTGACTGGAAAAGCAAAGCAGCACGAAGGCGATTCGTTAGCTCTTCATCATAAAAGTTTAAGAACATCCATTAAAGGGACCTTCGTATTAATCGCCGGAATGATACTAATCCTAATTTCAATGGGATTATCTATTGCTTACGGTGCAGCGGATATAAAAATGGCTACTGTTTGGGAGGCTGTCTTCCATTTTAATCCTGACATGACCACACATCAAATTATTCAAGAAATTCGGATGCCAAGAGCGATCGGTGCTGTATTAGTTGGGGCATTCCTTGCTGTTTCGGGTGCGGTAATGCAAGGTTTAACACGTAATCCTCTCGCCTCTCCTTCCATCATGGGTGTGACAGATGGGGCAGCTTTTGCATTGGTCATCACCCTTGCCTTTATTCCAACCGCGACAATGATGGGGTTGACCTTTTCATCCTTTGTAGGGGCAGGTCTTGGCGTAATCCTCGTTTTTACGATTGGAGCTTTTTCAAAGGGAGGATTGACCCCAGTAAAACTCGCCCTGGCCGGGGTGGCAGTGGGTTCGATGCTAAGTGCATTCTCAAGCGCCATTGCTCTCCATACACAAGTGGCAAAGGACATGAGCTTTTGGTATGCAGGAGGATTAACAACGGTTACTTGGGAATCCGTTAAGATTCTATTGATCACAGGAGGATTTGGATTATTACTCGCCCTTTATATCTCAAGATCAATCACCATCCTAAGCCTAGGAGAAGAAGTTTCTAAAGGGCTTGGACAAAATACACTTTTAGTAAAATCACTTGGCGTGATTGTTGTATTAATACTAACCGGTGCTGCTGTATCGATAGCCGGTGCTATAGGTTTTATCGGACTGGTGATTCCACACATTACCCGATTCATTATAGGTTCAGATTACCGTTGGATTATTCCAATTTCCGCTGTACTTGGAGGATTGTTACTCGTTCTTGCTGATATTGCAGCAAGAATGGTGAATGCCCCGTTTGAAACACCTGTAGGAGCTGTAACGGCAATCATCGGTGTTCCTTTCTTTTTATACCTGGCTCGTGGGGAAAGGAGAGGGCTGTAATGAATCAATCGAAAGCAAAACAGAAAAAATTTATCGTCCTAATTAGTCTTTTATTTATCTTAACTATTATCACTTTTATCATAAGTTTAAACCTTGGAGTCGTACGGATTGCACCCATCGATGTTTTCAAGACATTAATGGGGCAGGGAACGGCCCGTGACCAACTCGTTTTAATTGATTTTAGGTTACCAAGAATGGTTTTGGCTCTATTAATTGGAGCAGGACTAGCAGTCTCTGGCGCTATTTTACAAGGTGTGACCAAAAATGAACTGGCGGATCCTGGAATATTAGGGATAAATACAGGAGCCGGATTCATGGTCATCTTATTTATCTACTTTTTTCAAGGCTCTATGAACAGTGTGAGCACACTCGGCATTTTCTTAATGCCATTGTTCGCCTTAGCAGGAGCCGTACTTGCGGCTTTTCTAATTTACGTATTGGCATGGAAAAAGGGAATTGATCCCGTTCGGTTAATTTTAGTCGGAATTGGTGTGAATTCAGGATTTGGTGCTGCCATTGTAATTTTTCAGCTCAAAATGAATCCACAAGACTTCATGCAGGCAGCTGTCTGGCTTTCTGGTGATATTTGGGGAACGAATTGGAAATTTGTCGCCATTCTCGCTCCGTTAATTTTGCTGCTTATTCCTTTTTCTTTATATAAAGGACACATCCTAAATATTATGAATTTAGGTGACCAGGTCGCGACGGGCTTAGGCATTCATGTAGAAAAAGAAAGAAGAATCTTGCTTCTAGCAGCAGTGGCGCTAGCAGGATTTAGTGTCGCGGCTGGGGGAGGAATTGCTTTTCTAGGCTTAGTTGCTCCGCATATTGCGAAACGATTAATTGGGCCAAAGCACCAGTTATTTTTGCCGCTTACTGCCGTTTTAGGGTCGTTTGTGCTTTTATTGGCAGACACCATAGGCAAAAACCTGCTTGCCCCAACCCAAATACCGGTTGGAATTGTAGTGGCAATATTTAGTGCACCATATTTTATTTTCTTACTTATGAAAGCCAAATAAAAAAAGGGGGAACGGATTGTGGTTTCACTTTCTACCGAGAATCTTCAGATTGGTTATGGAGACAAGATAATCGTTGAAAACTTGAATTTACACATAAAAAAAGGGGAGATTACCACGATTATTGGCGCCAATGGCTGTGGGAAATCTACCATATTAAAAACATTAGCACGTGTCCATGCAGCCAAATCTGGAATCGTCTATTTAGATGGAAAGATGATTCACAAGGTCCCAACAAAAGAAATCGCTAGGAAAATGGCTGTTCTTCCGCAAAGCCCCGAGGCACCCAATGGATTAACAGTCTATGAATTGATTTCATTTGGACGATCCCCACATCAAAGTGGCTTTGGCAGACTAACAGATAACGACAGACAGGTGATTGAATGGGCGCTAGAGGTTACCGGACTTGGTCAATTTGCTGACCATCCAGTTGATGCTCTTTCCGGCGGCCAGCGGCAGCGCGCTTGGATCGCCATGGCCATTGCCCAAGAAACGGATCTCTTGCTGCTTGATGAGCCAACCACTTACCTTGATATGGCGCACCAGCTAGAGATTTTACAGCTGCTAGAAAAATTAAATAAGGAACAAAGCCGGACAATTGTAATGGTCATTCACGATTTGAACCATGCGTCACGGTTTTCCCATCATATGGTTGCATTAAGTAAGGGAACAATTATCAAAGAGGGAACCGCAGACGAAGTCATGACACCTGATGTATTAAAAATGGTCTTTCAAATCGATGCTGAAATTGTTAAAGATCCACGGACGAAGAAACCAGTCTGTCTTTGCTATGATTTAATTGAAAAAGCGCCGGAGTTAGACAATCGAAAAATCATGAATTTCTAGTGAAATGGGATAGATGGGATGGGGGATGAAATGAAATTATACGATGTTACCATTATCGGTGGTGGCCCAGTTGGCTTATTTACCGCTTTTTATTGTGGAATGAGAGAGATGGAAACAAAAATAATTGAGTTTCTCCCATACTTAGGGGGAAAGGTTTCCTACTTCTATCCAGAAAAGGTGATCCGCGATATTGGCGGGATACCGGCTGTTTCAGGAGAAAACTTAATTAAACAGCTAGTAGAACAGGCGCAAACCTTTGATCCGACAATTGTTTTAAATCAACAAGTAGTCGGGTTAGAAAGGTTAGCAGATGGGACGTTCCTCTTAACAAGTCACAATGGTGAGAAACACCATACCAGGTCTATTATCTTAGCGACTGGATTCGGTACATTAAAAAGTGCCAAACTTGACGTAGAACATGCTGATCAATATGAAGGACGTAACCTGCGTTATGCAGTCGAAAAGCTCAATGACTACAAAGACAAACATGTGCTTATTTCTGGTGGTGGTAATTCGGCTGTTGATTGGGCGAACGAGCTGCTCCCGATTGCACGTCATATTACCGTGGTGCATCGAAGGCATGAGTTTTCTGGACTTGAGAGAAACATCAGTAACTTGCGGAAATCAACTGCGACCATCTTGACACCGCATGTTTTGGATGCGTTACATGGGGAGGACGGTCGAATTGAGAGTGTTACCGTAAAGGATATTGAAACAAACAACACTCAGATCATTGACGTGGACGAAGTTCTCGTCAATCATGGCTTCTGTATTGACCTAGGCCCTATCAAGGGATGGGGATTAGAATTCGAATACGGAAACATCAAGGTGGACAGTAGGATGCAAACCAATATCGAGGGTATTTTTGCAGCTGGAGACGTCGCAAACTACCAAAACAAACTACACCTGATAGCGGGCGGATTCTCCGAAGGCCCCACCGCCGTCAATAGCGCGAAAGCATACATAGAACCCGAAAAAGAACTAAAGCCCATCTATTCCACCACCCATTTTTAAACGGCTGATATAAGTGGAGTCATTAGTGGTGTCAGGCACCGCTTGTGGACATTTGTCCCCCCAGGGAGGACGTTTAGCTATAAGCAGGCAACATCCAATATGTCGGATGTTGCCTGTTTGTTGTTATGTGTTTTGTTTGACTGGGCG
Organism: Bacillus sp. AFS073361; assembly: GCF_002567005.1. Classification (GTDB taxonomy): domain Bacteria; phylum Bacillota; class Bacilli; order Bacillales; family Cytobacillaceae; genus Neobacillus. The sequence continues at coordinate 72,419 of NZ_NUZU01000001.1, read as the reverse complement.
GCTTTGAAGGTATTTATGCCTGGTATAAAAGAGTGTGGTCATGATTATAGATATGCCGCCGAACAGTACGCACATAAGCTTAAGGCCGATTAGGTCTAGGAGAAAGCCGCTAATGAGCAGGACAATCTGAAAGGTAACACGGTCTAGCATGTTTCTAAATGAAAAAAAGCGGCCATGGAACTCCTTTGGTATCTTTGTTTGAAAAATGGTCGCAGCTGTCGGGAAAAAACAGCCGACAGAAAATCCAAAAAAGGCAAAAGCCACGACAGATAATACCGGTACATCAGCTAAATAGAGAAGCAGCTGGGAACCCCCAATCAAAAACGAACAGGCAAATAAGATAATGTAGGGGGATGTCCGGCCGCTTATCAACTTAATGAGAAAAGCGCCAAGCATAAAAGAGATTCCCTCTGTTGTGTAAATCCAGCCTTTTATGGCTGAACTGTCTTGGAGTTCACTAATGTTAATAACCACAAGGTTAAATCCACCAAGAAAGAGGACGGGGACGAGAGTCATGATAAGCGTCATCAAGACAATTGGCAGACCTTTAATAATTGGAAAAACGTCTTTAAAGCTTGTTTTTTCAGTGCGGCTATTCTTTGCTATCAAAAGATCCTTTGATTCATCAATATTTAAGAACCAAGTTAGGATAAATAAACCAATATACGCTACGAGAGAACCAACATAAAGCATCGATAAAGGCAGAATAACCAACAAAATTCCAGCTACCGCTGTGCCGATAATACGGGAAAGTGTTGAAACATTCATATGGATACCGTTTAGTTGAAGCAAATCCTTTTCGGACACGATAAGTGGCAGGGCTGCTTGTAGTGCTGGAAAATAAAATGCTGCAGAAATTTGCAGCAAGACAAGAAACACAACCATCCACCAGATCGAACCTGTTGCAATCGCAATTAACATGAAGACAACACTGACAGCCCTTACAAATCCTGCCAGAAGCATAACCGTTTTCTTACTTACTTGGTCGGTAAGTCTGCCTGCATAGGGGCCAAACGCAACCCCGGCAAGCAAGCCTGCAGCAAGAAGAAGCGATTTTAAGAAGTCTGATGGGAGCTTCTCTTGCATAAATTCCAAATTACCAATCACACCGAGCCACAAACCAAGCCCCGCAATAAATTCCCCTGTCAACAAAATCCAAACATTCTTATTCCGTAACATACGCAGTTTCCCTCAATCCTCTACTCAAATCGAACAATCTGAAAATATAATACTATCAAAAATAGTAACAGAAAAGGGTGTCAGGCACCACTCATAGACAAATGTCTTTTTATGGTGCCTGACACCAAACGATGACACTAAACGATGACACCAAACGATGACACCAAATGATTACACTAAATGAAAATATTGGTAATTAGCCCATTGTTTTTTATTTCTAATTATTATATACTACATTACAACACTAATGCACTATGTTGGGAGAGGGGTGATAGCTTGAATCTTAATTTGGATGGGACGAAGCCGATTTATCTACAGATATCGGAGTGGCTTGAGCGTGAGATTCTGAATGGTAATTTTGAAAGTGATCAAAAGATATACTCTCAATACCAACTGGCAGAAATCTTTAATATTAATCCAGCGACCGCTGCAAAAGGGCTCAACATATTAGCTGATGAAAATATCCTTTATAAAAAACGCGGTTTGGGCATGTTTGTAACCAGCGCTGCCAAAGAAATGATCCTGACCAAACGGAAGAATGAAACGTTAAAAAAGTTAGTTCAGGAAATTGTTCTTGAAGCGGAACGATTAAGCGTAAGTAATGGAGAATTAATTGAAATGATTAAAGCGGCAGACTTAGGGGGGGAAGAGAAATGAGTGTTATTACATGCAATGGGTTGACCAAAAAGTACGGAAGAAATAAGGCATTAAATAACCTGTCATTTAGTATCGAAGAAAATAAAATTACCGGTCTGATTGGAAGAAATGGATCAGGGAAAACAACACTGCTAAAAATCATTGCAGGCCATCTAAAGGAGACATCTGGCGAGATAAAGGTGTTCTCCGAAAAGCCATTTAATAATCTAATGGTTTCGGCCAACATTATCTTTATTCATGACCAAATGAATCTGCCTGCAGCATTAAATCTTAAGGAAATCCTAGTTGTCGCGGCAAACTTTTATGAAAATTGGAATTCAGAGTTAGCTAATCGTCTTTTTGACTATTTCTCTTTTAACCCATCACATTATTATCAAGACCTCTCAAAGGGAATGAAAAGTACCTTCAATAGCATCTTAGGATTGTCTGCCCGGTGCCCATTAACACTTTTTGATGAACCGACCACAGGGATGGATGCAGGAGTCAGACATGATTTTTACCGTGCTATGCTCAAAGACTATATCTCCTATCCACGCTCTATTATTATTTCAAGCCATCATTTAAATGAAGTTGAGGATTTACTTGAAGATATCCTTTTAATTAAAGAAGGAAAAGAGCATCTTCATCTCCTGTCAGAAGACTTTAAGGAGTGGTCGATTGGAATGCAAGGAAAGACAGCTATCATCAATGAATGGACAGTAGATAAAGAAATCATTCACACAAAGTCCATCGGTCTTGACCAATCGTATGTTGTCGTGAGGAATCAGTTTTCTGGGCAAGAAGTACAGAGGGCTCGTATCGCTGGGATTGAGCTTTCACCAGTTTCTGCTAGTGACTTGTGTGTCTATCTAACTAGTAAAACCGAAGGGGGAATTGATGATGTCTTTAACCACGGTTAGTCTAACTTCTATTGTGAAAAAACAATATTCCTATAAACTGAAAGCCTATGTTCAGGTATTTTGGAACCTTGTTTTTCTCCAACTGCTGGCAATCCTTTTTTCACTAAACGGCGTGGGCATGTCGGGATCAAGCAGTGAAACACTTGAGGTGGAGGTTCATTATTATTCGGCTGATTTGGTGGCTTTCTTCACCATGCTATGGGGGTTTATCATAGCGATCATCATTACGACAAAAGCGTATCGGAATGATGACTTCACCTTTGTCACTAACCGACTAAGCCATAACCTTTCTAATATACTGTTTTTGCTGACAGCAAGCATCATTGGCGGGCTGACAGCCATGCTGTCACCCAATTTACTGAAGGTGATAATGTATATCTTTGATCGTCAACTTATGGTTGCTAGTACAAGTCCAGCGGGTTCACTTAATGAATTTATATTAGGCATCTGCACAACAAGCCTTTATATTTTCCTATTTTGTGCGCTCGGATATTTGATCGGAACGCTTGTCCAGATTCATAAAGTATTCGTTGTCCTAGTGCCGGCGTTATTTTTCGGTGCCCTGTTTCTTGGCGGGGTTAGCGGGAATACAAGGATCGTGAGCAACTTCTTCGGATTTATCTTTACAGAATCTTCTATCCTATTATTTATGACCAAAATCATTATTAGTTGCACGCTGGTCTTTGCCAGTGCCCTTGTATTGTCAACCCGATTGGAGGTTAAACAATAACCATGATGAACATAGGGAGTCTATTACCCATTTTATTTATTCTCGTTATTATCTCCATCTTCACAGCCAAAGGTATAAGGAGGACAGTCAATAACAAGGGGAAATCTGTTTCCAGCTCTTGGGCCCGAAGGATTTTTGGAGGATATATATCACTATTACTCATCTGTACAATTGTGGTTCCGTTTATCAACGGAAAAGATATGACTGATTTAAAAAAAGCACCTATCGACGCTATAGAAAAAGAAGGGGCGACTTTATTCGATGCAGCTGCTGCAGGAAAAATTAATACCATCGGTAGAAACTCCATAGAGAAAAAATGGGATTTCGAGTATCGTGAGCCAAAACTTAATCTATCAGTTGGAACCGAAGAGTTTTTCGCGACACAGATTTTTGTAGAAAGAAAGAAAACGAATGATGATAAGATTGAAGCTGTGTACTATAGAACGAGATCAAGTGTAAATGACATGGATATCAGTAAGGTGATAAACCCAATCCGTCTGACATTAGCAGGGGATATATTAACTTTACACAATTCAAAGAAAGCTAAACTTAATTTCTCCATCTTTAATCAGATCTTTCCGGTTACCCAATTTACGGGTGAGCCTTCGTTATTTCAACATCAATCTAGTTTTTATGAGGGTCAAAGCATTCTCTATTTGCGAATTCCGAAAGATCTGGAATTGAATAGCAAATCTGAAGTGAATATTCAGTTTGTAGAGTAAATTGGGTAGCCGTTTAGGCTATCTTTTTTTGTTGTAACTAATCAAACGTTTAATTAAAGTGCAACTAATTGGTTCAATTTTTATGAAAAGGGATTGAGTTTGTTTATAGTATAATTAAAATATTGAAATCGAATTGTACAGGTCATCTTCTGGGGGGATTCCGTTGACAGTCGGGGAACTATGCCGAACACTTATTGTAGACGATGAAATGTTAATCAGACAAGGGATTAAGCACTATATCAATTGGGAACAAGAGGGTTTTATGATTGTTGGCGAGGCTTCAAACGGTCAAGAGGCCCTTGAATTAATCGAAGCTACCGATCCGCATATTATCATTACAGATATCGTGATGCCCATCATGGATGGGGAGGAATTAACCAGAATTGTGAAGGAAAGATATCCTCATAAAGAAATCATTATTTTAAGCAGTTTTGGCGAATTCGATTATGTCCGTTCCACCTTTCAAAGCGGTGTTGTTGATTATATATTAAAGCCGAAGCTTAACGCAGAAGGCCTTTTAAAGGCACTGAAAACGGCCGCTAATCGAATTCCTGCCTTTCAAAAAATGGACCAAAGATTAACAGGAAATCTCCCGATTGGGCAGATTATCGATAAACTTATTTCAGGATATGAAGTAAATTATAATCCAGATTTAGTATCTCAGGCTTTTCCGTTTAGCCACTTTTGTTTAATCGGAGTAGATTTAAGAAACCGCCATCAATCTAAAAAAAGTACAGAATTCAAAACTAGTATCAAGAGGGAAATCGAAGAGGCATTTCAGCATAACAAAAGCCAAGCTGTTCTCGAGCCCTTAAGTTTGGAAGAAAACATCATTGGATACTTAATGAATATGAATATAGAGAATTTTCCCGAGGTCATTAAAATGGCACGCCAACTTGATCAAAGCATTCCGGGAATTAGTCTTGTTTTGACGGAGGCGTTTACCGACCTTTCATTAGTAGGGAACATGTACAAGGAAGGTCTTATAAAATTGTTAGATTATCGCTTTTATTTTTTCAATCAACCATTGTTAATGGTGCAGGATCTCCCTAACCTGCCTTCTAAACCTGAAAAATTTAATTTGGATTGGTTTACCGAGGAGTTAAAGCGAAAACATTTTGACTCAGCCTTTCAGTATTTACAAGAACATATCCAAGTCATGTCTTCTTGTTATACGATGGACGTCCTTGAATATAAAGCTTTCTTTGGCAACATTATTTTCAACATTACCATTCTCCTAAGTAATATGAAATATGATGTATCAGATCTGGAAAATGCGAAGTATTCCTATTTTCGATCGATTGATGAAGCGCCTTCAGCAACGGCTACAGTTGAATTAATGAATCATTTTATTGAAGAAGCGAAAAAATGCATTTTTTCGGTGCAAAGCGAGCCGGAAGATATCAATATGAAAAAATTAATGGAGTATATTGGAGAATACTATGCCGAGCCGCTTACCTTAACAGGCGTGGCAAAGCATTTTCATTTTAATCCATCATACCTTTCTAACTATTTTTCAACACATAGTAGAGAAGGTTTCATCGAATATCTAAATCGAATCCGGATTGAGGAAGCGACGAAGCTGCTTATGGAGGGAACGGAATCGATCTCTGAAATTAGTGGAATGGTAGGTTACTCGGATCATAGCTATTTCTGTAAAGTTTTTAAGAAAATCAAGGGATTGTCTCCAAGCCAATACAAAAGACAGCAAAAACTAAGATAAGAGATGGTGAATTATGAGATTGATTCCCGAACGTTTTAAACATAACGGTTTATTTATCGTTATGTTTTTCATTACAGTTTTGATGATTATCACAGTTTCGATCACGATTACATGGACAACCATTCGGATGTCGGAGCAATTTTTTATTAAAAAGTTTAGCGTGACGAACTCAAAAGTAATGAATCAGGTAAAGGAGAGCTTCGAATCCTTTAATTATTCAGTCGTTCTTGCATCGAACAATCTCCTTCAAAGCACTACAATTAAAAAAGTTCTGATGTCGGAGGAATTCAGCAATAAAGAGAAGTTAAATGCCTATTTTAATACAGGTCAACAGTTAAAGCGGATCGAAACCAATTTAGATGCTTATGAGGAAAGCATTTTTGTTATGGGCAGAAACGGGTTCAGCTTTGCAACGGATCGTACGTACTGGCCAATTACGGATGAAGAGTTAAGGACTAGTGTCCTTACTAGTAATACGTTTAAGCAGCCGAAGAAGCTGATCTACCAATTGGACATGCGGAATGATGGAACGAATCGCCAGTTCATTGTTGCATCAAAGGTGCTAATGGAGCGAATCAACGGTACGGTTTATGGTTCAATGTTTTTTGCGTTTGATGAACGTGAATTTAGAAGGTTCTTCACAAGCTATACAGGCCCCGGCAATAATGTGTTTGTTGTAGACAAGCGGGGTGTCATTGTGTCGAGCAATCTGTCAAAGCTCATTGGACAAGCACCAAAGGGCTTTCTGAGCTATGCAACTAAAATTGAAAAGAGCTCAGACCGTTATATTATTGATTCCTTTATGGGAAAGGATCAAATTATCTCAATGGAGTACCTTCCTTCTTTTGATATGTACTTGTTTAATATCATTGACAAGCAAAAAGCAGTCGGAGACCTAATTGATAAAAAAGCTATTGTGCTCATTTCGATGGGAATTGTCTTTGCGGCATTAATCATTGTCCTGCTCGCCACAAGGAGATTGACCAATTCATTATCAAGTCTGGTGAAGCAGATTGAAGATGCCTCAAAACATAATTTCCATCAATATGTCTCTGCAAGCGGCACCTATGAAACCATGAAAATTGGCAATGCCTTTAATTCCATGCTGGATGAGCTCCATCAGTATGTCGACCAGCTGGTAGAATCTCAAAAGCAGAAGCGTAATGCGGAATTAGCAGCACTTCAACAGCAAATCAATCCACATTTTTTGTACAATACGCTGACTTCCATAAAATTTATGGTGCAGCAGGGTAGTAAAGAAGAAACCGAAGCGACCATTAATGCATTGATCTCTTTGCTTCAAAATACCATTGGCAATGTCAGTGAGACAAATACGATTGGACAAGAAGTCGATAATTTAAAAAATTATGTCCTAATTAATCAAAAACGGTACGGCAATCGGATTAAAGTGAACTATTTTATCGCGCCAGATTGTATAGAGTATCATGTGCCCAAGCTGATTTTGCAGCCTTTTATGGAAAATTCATTCTTCCACGGCTTCAATCATAAGCCTGGCGGGTACATCAATGTTCTTGTCTGGCAGGAGGAAAATGTATTAATCTGTGAAGTTGTTGATAATGGAGATGGTATGGAGGTTTCTTCTGAAAATAAACTCCCTAATACGAAGCGCAAACAACAAATGTTTTCCGGAATTGGCGTCCGGAATGTTCATGAGCGGATCCAACTTATTTACGGGGAACAGTATGGGGTCACGATATCCAGCGAATTAGGTGAAGGGACAAAGGTACGACTGGAGCTTCCGATTTCCATAAAGTAAAAATAGTCATAAAATCTAAAAATAATCCAAATGAATTAAATGGAAGCGTGTTCATGTTACAAAGATATTACCATCCAATAAAAATATCGTCCTAACGATTCAGTCCTTTTAGGTGATAACATTATATTTGTAAGTGGGATAACGCTTACATAAAATAGGATGTTGGGGGAATATCAATGAAAAAAGTACTAGCACTCTTTTTAGTTAGTATACTGATGCTAACTGCTTGTTCTTCGGGATCAAATAAAGAGACTTCCGACAAAGGCAAAGATACAAATGAAGTAACAGTTTGGGCATGGGATCCAAATTTCAACATTAAAGCAATGAATATAGCAAAAGACGCTTATAAGTCTGAAAATCCAGATGTAAACATTAAAGTAATTGAACATGCGCAAGATGACATTATTCAAAAGTTGAATACCAGCTTAAGTTCGGGGACTACAAAGGGATTACCGAATATTGTATTAATTGAAGATTATCGGGCGCAAAGCTTCCTTAAAGCGTATCCAGATATGTTCCATGAGTTAACGGGTTCTTTTAAAGCGGATGATTTCGCACAGTATAAAATTGCCCCTACCAGCTTGGATGGCAAAAATTATGGCCTTCCATTTGATACAGGTGTAACGGGACTTTATGTAAGAACTGACTATTTGGAAAAAGCGGGATACAAAGTCGCAGATTTACAAAACATGGACTGGAATAAATACATTGAAGTAGGTAAGAAGGTTAAAGAAGCAACTGGGAAAGCAATGCTTACACAGGATCCAAAAGACCTTGGTCTTATTCGTATGATGATTCAAACAAGCGGTTCTTGGTACTTAAAGAACGACGGCGTTACACCTGACTTAGCAGGAAACGCAGCTTTAAAGGAAGCATTCCAAACATATAAAGCGATTTTAGACGCAGATTTAGTAAAACCGGTTTCTGACTGGGGTCAATTTGTTGCAGGATTTAACAGCGGTGACGTGGCAACTGTTCCAACTGGTAACTGGATTACTCCATCCATCAAGGCTGAAGCATCACAAGCCGGCAAATGGGCGGTTCTTCCGATGCCAAAGCAATCTGGAATTGCAACTTCCGTGAACGCTTCTAACTTAGGTGGAAGCTCTTGGTACGTGTTAAACATCGATGGTAAAGAAAAGGCTGCGGACTTCTTAGGAAAAACATTTGGATCTAATGCAGATTTTTATCAGACATTAAATAAAGAAATGGGCGCTATTGGTACTTACAAGCCAGCTGCTGAAGGCGAAGCTTATAAAGCTGCGGATGATTTCTTCGGAGGACAAAAAGTAGTTTCTGACTTTGCTGCTTGGACAGAGAAAATTCCTCAAGTTAACTATGGTATGCACACATATGCTATTGAAGACATTTTAGCGGTTGGAATGCAAGATTACCTTAAAGGTAAAGATCTAGATAAAGTATTAGAGGATGCTCAAAAGCAAGCAGAAGAGCAAATTAAATAACACAACAAGCTAGAAAGTAACAATCTACTTTTAAAGAGATTATGCCTTAGAATTTCGCCGGCTCTGCCATTCATGTATTGGAGCTAACTGATGCATCAGGCGACTTTCTGAGGCGTTTTCTTTTCTTAAACTCACAATGTAAGGAGTTGACTAGAATTGATAACAGCGAAAGAAAACCACACTCAAGCCCTTCTAAAATCAAATTCCGGCGGCCGCAAAACTCGGCTGAAAAATAATATCATTGGCTGGTCATTTGTTATTATCGCTGCCGTAATGATTCTTTTATTTTACTTCTACCCAATGATTCAGGCTCTTATTTTATCCTTTCAAACAGGTGTTGGTGCAAATCTAACCTTTACAGGAATCGATAATTATACGCGGCTATTTAAAGACCCAACATTCCTAACCACGGTAAAAAATACAGTCATTTATCTAATCATTCAAGTACCGGTTATGATTTTACTAGCTTTATTTCTTTCGGTTCTACTAAATAATAAAGCGTTAAAGTTTAAGGGCTTTTTTCGTACAGCCATCTTCTTACCATGTGTAACCTCACTTGTTGCCTATTCCGTCATCTTTAAATATTTGTTTGGACAAGATGGAATTATTAATATGATGTTAATGAAAGTTGCAATCATTTCAGAACCCATCCAATGGCTTACCGATCCTTTTTGGGCGAAAATCGCGATTATTGTGGCAATTACTTGGCGTTGGACCGGTTACAACATGATTTTCTATTTATCTGCTCTTCAAAACGTTGATGAGTCCATCTATGAAGCAGCTAGAATCGATGGCGCTTCGCCAGTTCAACAGTTTTTCAAAATAACCATTCCAATGTTGAAGCCGATTATTCTATTTACATCAATCACTTCAACGATTGGTACACTGCAGTTATTTGACGAGGTCATGAATATTACTAAGGGTGGTCCGGGTAATGCAACAATGACTATTTCTCAGTATATCTATAACTTATCGTTTAAATATACTCCGGACTTTGGGTATGCAGCCACCGTCTCTTATGCAATCGTAATTATGATTGTTATCTTCTCGATCATTCAGTTTAAAGCGGCAGGTGATAAAAATGAGTAGACTAAAAAATACATTCAGTTATACCGTTCTAGCCATCGCAGCGATTGTCTCTGTGTTTCCATTTTTATGGATGATTGTAAGCTCGACAAACAAGTCTGTTGATGTAACGCAAGGAAGGATGCTTCCCGGCAGTCACTTTATGGAGAACCTTCGCAATCTTCTGGACACTGTTGATCTTGTGCCTGCATTAATCAATTCAACTAAAATCTCGGTATTAACAACCATCCTTGCGATGCTGATTGCATCTTTGGCGGGATATGGATTTGAAATTTATAAAAGTAAATCAAAGGATTTTGTGTTTAATATATTACTAGTTTCAATGATGATTCCTTTTGCGGCTTTGATGGTACCGCTCTTTAGAATGTTTGCTTCCATCTCACAATCCTTCTCGATCATTGGGATTGATACAATCGCAGCTGTCATTTTGCCGACCGTTACAACCGCCTACCTGATCTTTTTCTTTAGACAAAGCACGAAAATGTTTCCAAAAGAAATTCTTGAAGCTGGAAGAATTGATGGCCTCTCGGAATTAGGATGTTTCTTTAAGATTTATGTTCCTACCATGAAAACCACTTACGCTGCTGCGGCGATCATAACCTTTATGGCAAGCTGGAACAGTTATTTATGGCCGCTGGTTGTATTGCAGTCACCTGAAAACCAGACGATCCCACTATTAATTTCAAACTTAGGTTCAAGCTACTCACCTGACTTTGGAATGATTATGACAGCAATTGTAATAGCAACCTTACCAGCAGCACTAATCTTCTTTATCATGCAAAAGCATTTCGTTGCCGGTATGATGGGATCTGTTAAATAGTAGGTACTTGGAAAAATAGAAATAGAAAAGAGTGATCATGATGTCAACAATTCCAAAACTAGATTGGCTTACGGATGTGAATGTGTTTGCTGTGAATCGACTGCCTGCACATTCCGATCACATATATTACGAAACGCTGGAACAAGCAAAACTTGAAGGTCCAATGGCTTTGCGCTATGACCTAAACGGAAATTGGAAATTTAGCTATAGCGTTAATCCGAACAATCGTCCGGAGAATTTTTACCAGGAGAACTTTAATTGCTCTGGCTGGGGGGACATCACCGTTCCTGGGCATATCCAGCTTCAGGGGTATGGAAAACCTCAATATGTGAATACCATGTACCCATGGGACGGCCTAAACGAGATTCGTCCGCCAGAAATTCCACAAGACCATAATCCGGTGGGCAGTTATGTGAAGATGTTTACTGTACCAGAAAACATGAACAATAAGCCGGTGTATATTTCTTTTCAGGGAGTAGAATCAGCGTTTTATGTGTGGCTAAACGGAAAGTTCGTCGGCTATAGCGAGGACTCCTTCACGCCAGCTGAGTTTGACATTACCCCATTTGTAACTAAAGGTGAAAATAAATTAGCGGTCGAAGTTTACCAGCGAAGCACAGGAAGCTGGCTGGAAGATCAAGATTTCTGGCGTTTTTCAGGAATATTCCGTGATGTCTATCTCTATACTGTACCAGAGATTCATGTCTATGATGCAGATGTTCGTGCGGAATTGAATGATGCTTTTACGCAAGGTACGCTTAAAGTAGACCTCAAGCTATTGTCTGGCAGCTCTTCACCTTCAAAAATTGTAACAGAGTTGTACGATCGAGAAGGCAGCCTAGTATCTACTTGTACGATTGAATCTGGTGACGGAAAATGGTCAACAGCAATGGATGTTGAGGGTCCAAAATTATGGAGCGCAGAAAGACCGAATTTATACAAGCTTTATATACAGGTTTATAACGAAAAAGGCAATTTAGTAGAAGTGATTCCACAGAAAGTGGGCTTCCGTAGATTTGAACTTATCGATAAAATTATGCATCTTAACGGTGAACGGATTGTATTCAAGGGCGTAAATCGCCATGAATTTAATTGCCGGACCGGCCGTGCGATTACCAAGGAAGACATGCTCTGGGACATTAAAACACTGAAACAAAATAACATTAATGCAGTCCGGACGTCTCATTATCCGAATCAGAGTTATTGGTACGATTTATGTGATGAATACGGTGTCTATGTTATCGATGAAATGAACCTGGAAACGCACGGATCATGGCAAAAGATGGGGGCAGTCGAGCCGTCCTGGAACATTCCCGGGAATAAGCCGGAATGGGAGAATATTGTAATGGATCGGGCTGTTTCTATGGTTGAACGGGATAAAAATCATCCGTCCATCCTGATATGGTCGTGCGGGAATGAATCTTATGCGGGTGAGGTCATTCTTAACGTGTCTAAATATTTCAAAAGAGTGGACCCAAGCCGCTTGGTTCATTACGAAGGTGTATTTCATGCCCGCGAATATAATGATACTAGTGATATGGAGAGCCGCATGTATGCCAAGCCGGCTGATATTGAGGAGTATTTGAATGCAAATCCCGAGAAACCATACATTAGCTGTGAGTATATGCATGCCATGGGAAATTCACTTGGCGGGATGTACAAATATACAGATCTAGAGAAGAAGTATCCAATGTATCAAGGCGGTTTTATTTGGGATTATATTGACCAGTCCCTTATCAAAAAGGATCGCTATGGAAATGAATTTTTTGCCACCGGCGGTGACTTTGAAGACCGTCCAACCGATTACGGCTTCAGTACAAATGGTATCGTTTATTCCAATCGAGAACTTTCACCTAAGATGCAGGAAGTCAAATATCTATATCAAAACTTTAAGTTAAACCCAGATCAGACCGGGGTATTAATTATTAATGACAGCCTTTTCGCTGATCTAACTGATTATGAATTAGAATACGCCCTTTATCTTGAGGGCAAGGAATTGTATCGAAACAAGCTAGAGGTTAATGTAGGACCTCAATGTTCAGGAAGAGCTGAATTTAAGCTGCCTGCTGATATCACGAGTGCTTCTGGGGAGTATTGTATTCAAACCTCCTTGGTCTTAAAGGAAAACACACTCTGGGCTGATGCTGGTTATGAGATTGCATTTGGACAATTTGTGTTTCAGGTAAAGGCGGAAGAAAAGTCTGCCGCAGTTCAGGGAGAGTTAAGAGTCGTCGAAGGCGATGTCAATATAGGTGTCCATGGCAGGGACTTTACGATCCTGTTCTCGAAACAGGCGGGCAGTCTCATGTCGCTTAATTACGCCGGGAAAGAGATGATTGCTCTGCCGCCAGCACCATTATTCTGGCGGGCAACGACAGATAATGACCGCGGCTACTCCCAAGGTTTCCATTCGGGGCTTTGGTACGCAGCCAGTCTGACCAGAAGATGTGTTGCTATTGATCTTAAAAATGACAAAGGTCAGGTGACCGTTGCCTTTACTTATAAATTATCAATAAGTGAAGAAGTGGTAGTGAAAATAAGCTATACGGTTTTTGCTGATGGCAGTGTCCGTGTGAAATCGGTCTATCATGGCGCAAACCATCTTCCGCAGATGCCGATTTTTGCCGTATCCTTTAAGGTGCCTGCAGATTATGATCAATTAGAATGGTACGCCATGGGTCCTGAAGAGAACTACTCAGACCGTGCGATGGGTGCAAGACTGGGCATCTTTAAAAATCAAGTATCAGATAATTTGTCCGGATATGTGATGCCGCAAGAGTCTGGCAACCGAACTGGAGTACGTCGTGTTAGGGTAACAAATAAACAGGGACAGGGAATAAAAATATCGGCGGAGGCTGAACCATTAGAATGCAACTTTTCGCCATATACAGCTTTTGAACTCGAGAATGCTCAACATCATTATGAGTTGCCAAATGTTCATTACACCGTTGTGACGGTCGCAGGCAAGCAAATGGGCGTTGGCGGAGACGACAGCTGGGGTGCACCGGTGCATGATGAACACCTGATTTATGCTGACAAAGACATGGAATTCGAATTTGTGATCAATAGAATTTAATCAATATATTTAACACTTACAAGGGAAAGAGTCTGGGTTTACAGCTCTTTCCCTTGATATTAGAAAAGAGGTCAAAATGGTGAAGGAGAAAGCGATGCTTATTCATTTGAATCAAAAGGACAGGCAGTTTCATTTAACAAATGGCCAAGTAAGTTATATTTTTCATGTCATGAAAAATGGGCAGCTCGGCCATCTTTATTACGGTAAGGCATTACGCCACAGAGAAGACTTTTCCCATTTGCAAACGTATGATGTGCCAACAGGGGCAACTACGCATATATATGCTGACGACCCAGCATTTGGATTAGAGACGCTGCGTCAGGAATTCCCTGCCTACGGAAATTCAGATTTTCGCGAACCAGCAATCATCGTTAGTAAAACCACAGCAAATCATATTCCAAATTTCACATATGAATCGTATCAGATCCTTGAAGGGAAACCTCGTCTTGAAGGACTCCCAGCAACTTATACAGAGGACAATCAAGATGCAAGTACACTTCAAATTTTCTTAAAAGATGAGTTCCTGCAAGCGGAATTGCAGTTAAATTATACAATTTTCCTTGACAAACCTGTCATCACGAGAAGTGCTTCGATAAGAAATGCGGGTTCCGAAGAGCTGGTTATTGATCGATTCATGGGAGCATCGCTCGACCTTCCGGATAAAGATTTTGTATTTACCCATTTAGCGGGGACATGGTCAAGGGAACGGCATCTAAAGGAAAGAAGACTCGAAACAGGCATTCAGTCTATTTCTAGTCTGCGCGGGGCCAGTTCTCACCACCATAATCCGTTCTTGGCACTAAGGCGGCTAGAAGCAACGGAACATACAGGGGAAGTATATGGCTTTAATTTTGTATATAGCAGTAATTTTTTAATGCAAGTAGAGGTCGATCATTACGACATGGCAAGACTTACGGTTGGAATTCATCCGTTCGGCTTCAAGTGGAATTTAAGACCGCAAGCTTCATTTCAAACCCCAGAAGTCATCATGGTTTATTCTGATCACGGATTAAACGGGATGAGTCAGGCTTTCCATTCTCTTTACCGTGAGCATTTGATTCAAGGTCAATGGAAGAAGGCCGTACGTCCCATTCTAATTAATAACTGGGAAGCCACTTACTTTGATTTCGATGAGGAAAAACTAGTGAATATTGCTAAATCTGCAAGTGAACTAGGAATAGAATTGCTTGTCCTTGATGACGGCTGGTTTGGAAAACGGAACGATGATACCTCCTCCCTTGGTGATTGGCATGTTGACTTAAATAAGCTTCCCAATGGACTGGAGAGCCTAGCAAAGAAAATTAATGAGACCGGAATGAAGTTTGGACTTTGGTTTGAACCGGAAATGATCAGTCCGAATAGTGAATTATTCAACGAGCATCCTGATTGGGCCGTAGGTATCCCAGGTCAGCACTATACATTGGGACGTAATCAGCTGGTCCTAGATTTTTCAAGACAGGAAATCGTGGATTATTTATATGATAAAATGTCCACAATTATTAAACAAACAAAGCTGGCCTATATTAAATGGGACATGAATCGAAACATCACCGAAGCTTTTTCGAATAACCTACCCGTTCATCAGCAGGGTGAATTTTTCCACCGTTATATTTTAGGAGTTTATAATCTCTATGAGCGATTAACAAGCGATTTCCCACATGTGTTGTTTGAATCGTGTGCGGGCGGGGGCGGACGGTTTGACCCTGGGATGTTGTATTATGCACCGCAGGCTTGGACGAGTGATGATACAGATGCGATTGAAAGGCTGAAGATCCAGTATGGCACATCCTTTGCGTATCCGGTTTATAGTATGGGGTCTCACGTTTCGGCTGTTCCGAATCACCAGACATTACGGTCCACACCATTACAAACAAGGGCAAACACTGCTTACTTTGGAACATTTGGATATGAATTGGACCCACTCAAATTGACCGAAGAAGAACGTGAGGAAATTAAAGAGCAGGTTGCTTTTTACAAAGCGCATCGAGAGTTGATTCGTGATGGTCAATTCTATCGCTTGTTGAATCCATTTTCAAATAACGAAACTGCTTGGATGGTGGTAAGCCAAGATCATTCGGAAGCATTGGTTGGCTGGTATAAAGTACTAGCAACTCCGAATCCTAAGAAACAGCAATTGCTGCGACTCAGTGGATTAGATGAGTCAAAAGACTATCAGGTGACTGGGAGCGAGCGGACATATTATGGTGATGAACTAATGACTGTGGGGCTGCAGCTTCCAACAGAGTTTAATGGTGTCAATGGACGGAGTTTTGAACGTGGGGGAGATTTCCAATCACAAGTCTATTATATAAGAAGCATAGAGGATAAATTAAATTAACATTATAATGACAGATGGCCTTGGACTGTACCGAGGCCATTTTTATTTTTAAAAACAAAATTAAAATCTTAAAAAATATGTATTTGACAAAAAGCGCTTACAATATTATGATAATACCAGAAAGTAAATTAATTTAATTAACTAATGAGGACACATAATTTGTAAATATTTCCTCATCCTAGAAGTAACCAAAAATTTTTACCTAAATAAGGGGGATAAAAATGGTTAAGAAAAAGAAATGGCTTGGTATAGCTTTAACTGCTGCGCTAGCTCTCGGATCTTTAGCGGGATGCTCAAGTGCGAAGGACAAAGATACTTCAGAAGGCGGAAATGGGGAGAAAATTACTTATTGGGCGCCATTCTCTGGCGCAGATGGTCCGCGTATGAAGACGATTGTTGAAAACTACAATAAGTCACAATCTAAGTATCAAGTAGATTTCCAAGTTGTTCCCCAGTCTGACTATTATAAGACGGTTGACCTTGCTTTTTCTGGTCAAAAAAATGCTCCAGATTTATTAATTATGCATACTGATCAGCTGAAAAATTATGCAGATAAGAATTTATTAAAGGATTTAACTGACACTGTCGAAAAAGCAGGCGTTAAAGCAGAAGATTATGCTGAAACTGCTTGGAAGGCCGGCGATATTGGCGGTAAGCACTATACCATTCCTTTAGATATTCATCCATTAATTATGTACTATAATAAAGATTTATTTAAAGCGGCCGGTTTAGATCCAGAAAAGGCACCGACAAATCGTGAGGAGTTCCTAGCCGCTGCTAAAAAACTAACAGACTCTAGTAAGAATCAATATGGTTTTGTAGTACCAACTCTTTGGCCAAACCAATTCATTTTCCCAACTATTTTATTCCAAAATGGCGGCGAATTAATGAAGGATGGTAAGCCAAACTACAATAGCCCAGAAGCGGTTGAAGCGTTAACGTTCTATCGTGATTTGATTCATAAAGAAAAGGTGTCACCTGAAAATGTTCAACAAGATGGTGAAGTAACATTATTCTTACAAGGTAAAAACGCGATGCATCTAAATGGTCCATGGATGATGGAACAATGGGATAAAGCCGGAATTAACTATGGAGTTGCTCCAGTGCCGCAATTAGGAACAAAACAACAAGCAGTTTATGCAAATGGGCACAATTTCGTGGTACCTGCTACTGTTACAGATTCAAAAAAATTAGATGGTATTACTGATTTCTTAAAATATGTTGCTGGAAACACAATGGAGTGGGCTAAATCAGGACAAGCACCAGCTTCAAAAGCAATTTATGAACAAAGTGAAGAATTTAAAAAGATGAAGCAACAGCCAATCGTAGCTTCAGAATTTAAATATGCTAAGTTTGCTCCTGCCGTTGCCAACTGGGGTCAATTGTCTGACCCGCTATGGGCTGAAGTGAACCTTGCTCTTTTAGGCAAGAAGGATCCGCAAAAAGCATTAGATGATGCCAAAAAAAAGGCGGAACAAGTTTTGAATAAGTAATCATTAAAGGAGGCGGACGGAGGTTGAAACCCGTTCGTCTCTTGTTTTTCCACTAGTAGGAAACCGAAAGGAGGAAGGTAAATGAGAAGTACAAGCTGGAAATCACAATTGACTTCAAGTCTTTTTGTACTCCCTTACTTGATTTTATTTGTTATTTTTCTTTTAATTCCAATTGGATATGGGGCATGGATAAGCTTGCATAACTGGGATCTATTAAACCCTGTCCATGAATTTGTAGGATTTAAGAACTATACAAAGATCTTTGACACTGATTCTTACCTTAATGAACTGTTTTTCGAGGGTCTTAAAAACACCTTCCAATTCGTTGTATATAGTGTTCCTTTATTGGTTGTGGTTGGATTAGGTTTAGCATTGTTAGTAAATGCTCTACCTGGTAAATTCAAAGGTTTTTTTCGTACAGTTTACTTTATTCCCTATTCTGTTTCTGTTTCAGTGGTTGCAATTATTTGGTTATGGATCCTAGATACAAACAGCGGGTTAATTAATCAATATTTACAAAAGATGAATCTGCCATTAATTCCATGGTTAACAGACATGCCTTGGGCCTGGATTTCACTTGCTATCGCGACTTTATGGTGGACAATTGGTTTTAACATGGTTATTTTTATCAACGCACTAAATGATGTTTCTGAAGAACTATATGAAGCCGGTTCTCTTGATGGCGCCAACCGCTGGCAGCAGTTTATTCATATCACGATCCCTAGTATTAAACCTACAATGCTTTTTGTTGTTATTACATCAACGATTGCCTCATTTAATATTTACGGGCAGCCTTATTTAATGACACGTGGAGGTCCAGGGACTTCAACAAAGGTTTTATTAATGAATATTGTTGATGAAGCCTTTAAGCAGCGTCAATTAGGGAATGCAGCTGCCATGTCATTACTTATGGCTTTGATTATGATCGTTATCTCAATCTTGCAATTCCGAATCACAAATCGAAAGGAGTAGGTCAGCGTGCAAAAAACACCGTTTAAAGTTTTCATAGTTATTCTTGCGATTATTGTTGGCCTGATTTTTATCGTTCCAATTTTATGGATGCTGGCTACTTCTTTTAAAACGGATCAGGAAGCCTTCACAGCAGGGCTAAAGTGGATTCCGAAAGTCTTTACTCTTGAAAATTATCAGTATAGCCTAGCAGGAAATTCAGATACTCCAGTCCTACAATGGATGGGCAACTCCCTTTTTGTTGGGATTATTGGGACATTAATTGTTCTAGTTGTTGACACACTTGCAGCATATGGTCTAGCCCGTTTGGATGTCCCATTTAAAAAATTGTTAATTAGCATCTTTATTGGGTCGATGACGATTCCTTGGGTAATTACGTTTTTACCACTATATATGGAGTTTAATAAGTTTGGTCTATTAGATACTTATGCAGTATTGATTCTTCCATATTCTTCAAATGCATTTGGTGTCTTTCTTCTATATCAATATTTTCGCAGCTTTCCAAAAGAACTGGAAGAAGCAGCATTTCTAGATGGTGCAAATAAATGGCAAGTTTTTGTAAAAATCGTTCTGCCATCAGCACGACCTGTTATTTGGACATTAGCTATTTTTACATTTATGGGTATATATAATGATTTCTTATGGCCGCTTGTAACGACAAATTCTCCAGAAATGAGAACTATTACAACAGGTATTGCCATCATGCAGCAGGGAAGCTTTGTTTCATCACCGGGCAGGTTAATGGCTTTAACATCGATTGCAACCATACCTGCTGTATTATTGTTTATCATTGGTCAACGTTCCTTTATTAAAGGCGTGAATCAATCGGGTATTAAATAGGATTATTTTTTCAGGAAGGATGGAGAACAACATGTCAATACCTCGTAATGAGTATCCAAGACCGCAATTGGTCAGAAAAGAATGGGTTAATTTAAATGGCGAATGGGACTTCGCTTTTGATGATAATAATGTTGGTTTAAAGGAAAAGTGGTTTCAAAATGGGGACGCCCTTGATCGGAAAATTAATGTTCCCTTTGCTTATCAGACCCAACTAAGCGGTATTAATGATCCTTCATTCCATGATTTTGTATGGTATTCACGAGAATTCACTGTATCTAAGGATTGGAATAATCAGCGGATCATCCTGCATTTTGGGGCAGTAGATTACCGTGCATGGATTTATGTAAATGGGGAGTATGTTGGTTTCCATGAAGGCGGCAATGTTTCCTTTTCGTTCGATATTACTGATCATTTAACTTGGGGCAATGAAAAGGTGGTTGTCAGAGTCGAAGATCCATCCACAGATGAAACGATTCCCAGAGGAAAGCAATTCTGGATTGAACAATCGGATTCCATCTGGTACACAAGAACGACGGGGATATGGCAAAGTGTATGGCTTGAACCGGTTAGCCCTACACATGTTTCAAAATTAAGATTAACACCCGATATTGACCGTGGAGATATAATTGTAGAATTTGAGGTCTCTGGTGAATGTATTAACAAACAAGCAGACATCGAAATTAGTTTTCAGGGTGAAAAGGTAGCAAAGGATACGATTGAGGTATTTGAACCGTATAATAAGCGTTCGGTTAATTTATATAATCGCCAAATCTTCAGAACTGCCTTCCACCATACTGGATGGAATTGGTCACCAGAAAACCCTAATTTATTTGATATCAAATTCACATTAAAAGATGGGGATAATCAGGCGATTTTAGATGAGATAGAATCATATTTTGGTATGAGAAAGGTCCATATTGAAAATGGCATGGTTTATTTAAATAACAAGCCTTATTATCAAAAATTAGTTCTCGATCAAGGCTACTGGCAGGAAGGGTTATTAACTGCTCCAACGGATGAAGCATTGAAAAGGGATATTGAATTAGCTTTAGAAATGGGCTTTAATGGCTGCAGAAAGCATCAAAAAGTGGAGGATCCTCGCTTCCTTTACTGGGCAGACAAATTAGGGTTCTTGGTATGGGGAGAATGCGCAGCCTTCCCGTCCTATAGTGAGGACGCTGCATCTCGATTAACCAAAGAATGGATTGAAATCATTGAACGGGATTATAACCATCCATCTATCGTAGCTTGGGTGCCTGTCAATGAAAGCTGGGGAGTGCCTTTTATCAAAGCGAACAAACAACAGCAGCACCATTCTTTAGCGATGTACCACCTTATTCATTCATTAGATACAACACGTTTAGTCATCTCTAATGATGGCTGGGAACTTACAGAAACGGATATTTGTGCGATTCACAATTATAATCATGGATCCAGCGATGAAAAGGCAAAATATGAAAACTTTAAAGAATCCTTACTCACAAAAGAAAATCTCTTAAGCTCAAAACCAGCTGGCCGTGGAATATATGCGGATGGATTTGAACATAAAGGTGAACCTATCTTGTTGACAGAATTCGGAGGAATAGGATTCAAGGTCGGTGAAGACAGTGGCTGGGGCTATACATCTGTAAAGGATGAGCAAGAGTTTATTGCAGATTATCGCAGAGTAATGGAAGCGGTCTATGCTTCTAAGGGTCTACATGGCTATTGTTATACACAATTAACAGATGTTGAACAGGAAATCAACGGATTGTTAGCTTATAACAGAGAACCAAAATGTGAATTAGCAAAAATAAAAGAAATAAATGATATGTGGCATTCCAATATTGTAAAATCTTAAGTTAGGTTATTCTGCTTGCTTTTATAAAATTGGCTGTGAAGCGAAGTGCCTGGAACGGAAATCAACAGACAAGTTTAACACATCCATATTATTACAAGAGGGCTCGCCAGTCGGCGAGTTTTCTTATATAACTGTAGACCGGAGGGAGTCATATAATGAAGTTGTTACAAGAAAAATTTGCAGAACTTGATGGGCAGACAATAACTACTTTTACAATGGTTAATGATCAGGGCATGGAAGTAAGTACCATCGATTATGGCTGCACGATTACCAGGATTGTCGTTCCTGACCGCAACGGAACCCTTGAAAATGTAGTTTTAGGCTTTGATACAATCGAAGAATATCAGCAGCATTCCCCCTATTTCGGTGCTGTAGTCGGCAGGCATGCGGGTAGAATTGCTAATGCGGAATTTACCTTAGAAGGTACCACGTACCATCTCGCAAAAAATAACAATGACAATCACCTCCATGGCGGGATAAAAGGCCTCGATAAGGTGATCTGGAATACAGAGGTAGTAGAAGAAAAAGATTCTTTGACCCTTGTATTCACTTATTTAAGTAAGGATGGAGAAGAAGGGTATCCTGGAAATTTAAAGATGAAAATATCCTATACCTTAAATAACGATAATGAGCTTCAAATATCCTATGAAGGTGTGTCTGATCAAAAAACGGTGGTTAATGTTACCAATCATTCTTATTTTAATTTAAGCGGCAATTTAAAAAGAGACGTTCTTAATCATAAGTTGACCCTAAAAAGTAATCGATTCCTTGAGTTGGATGAAGAATTAATACCGACAGGGGAGATTCTTCCTGTAGAGAATACATCATTTGACTTTCGGTCCGGCCGGAAGATTATTGAAGGAACAGACACAAATGACAGCCAAAATATAATTGCAGGAAATGGATATGATCATCCTTTTCTATTAACGGATAATCACAATAAGGAAATCTATCTGTTTGATGATGAGAGCGGAAGAGGATTAATCATTGAAACAAATCAGCCTGCCGTGGTTCTTTATACGGGTAACCAACTAGCTGATGATTTTTCTATTCGAGGTATCAACTCCAGAAAATACCTTGGTTTATGTTTAGAAACACAGGGTCTTCCAGACTCGCTCAATCATCCGCATTTCCCATCAGCCATTTTAGAAAAGGATCAGGGATACTATTCCGTTACTAAATACATATTTACAAATTGAACAAAAAAAGAGTTGAATCTTATGATCCAACTCTTTTTATGTTCCTTATGTTTTAAATAATTTCTTTAAAACTAATGTTACAGCTCCCAATACCATACCAGTTTTTCCTAATTCCGAACAAACCACTTTAATTTCTTCATGTGAACTTTTAAAAGTATATTTCTCTATTCTTTTTTTTAGTTGAGACAAAACAAAATCTCCTACCTTGAAAATACTCCCTTCTAGGATTATTTTCGAAGGCTTTAGAATGTTAATCATATTTGCTGCGGCTAGTCCAAGGGATTGACCAGCCTTTTCTAAGAGTGTTATAGCAAATGGGTCCCCTTGCTTAGCAGCTGTATAGACCATATTTAAGGAAAGTTCAGTACTGCCTTCTTTCAACCACTCTGTGAGAATGGTATCCTGATGATGTTTAATCTCTTCCTTCGCTTTTTTTAAGATAGCAATTTCTGAGGCATAGGCCTCTAAACATCCATTATTACCGCATTCGCATAGGGGACCATTCACATCTAAAATTGTATGTCCGACTTCTCCTGCTGTATAGAACGTGCTTTTATAAATTTCACTATTTATAAAGATTCCAGAACCAATCCCCCGTCCCACACTAAGACAGATAAAATCGGAAACCCCTCTCCCTTGCCCAAACCAGCTTTCAGCAATCGCTAATGCTCGTACATCATTCTCGACAATAACAGGGATATTAAATTCTTTTTCTATTCGTTCCTTCAGAGGTATATTTTCCAAATGTAAGTGTGGAGAAAAAATGGCCAAGCCTTGTTCAGAATCAACAAGTCCATGCATGGCAATACCAATTCCAAGGATTAACTCTCTTTCGAAATGTTTAGATTGAAGGACATTATGAATGCACTCGATCATCATATTCATAAATTCGGTTTTAGTTGGCAATTTAATAATATCTTTACTGAAATCGGTTACAATCTTTCCGTCCATTGTGGTAAGAATAACGCGTATAACCTCCGCTGCGGCATAGACTCCGATAATATAATAAGCGGAGTAATTAATACGGAGGAGAATTGGCTTTCTACCGCCTGACGTTGCGCTTGTTGATTGCTCCTCTATTAAAAGATTTTTCTCAATTAACTCAGCAACCAATGAACTTATGGTGGGCGGGGTTAATTTTGTTAATTTGGCAATTTCCGCTCGTGAAATCGGCTCTTTTAATCGAATCATGTTTAAAACCGTTGATTGATTAAGTAACTTCATTTTTTCGAAGCTTCCAGTTTTGGGGTCGAAACTCAAATGACATCACGCCTTTATTATCATTAGTACCCTTAAGGATTTGTTTAAGAAGGTATTATTTATTCCTACTAATTTTAACACAAATACCAAGTTAAAAATACTCATGCAAGATTATATTCATGGTTTATTTTGTGGAATTTAAGTAAAAATTTTAGTAAAATACTTGAAGGATTTTACTAGGGGTAGTAAAATTATGTTAATAATAAAAAGGTAACTAAAGAATAAGAATGCTGGAGGAATTTAAAATGAACGTAATCACACTTAATAAAGTATTTTTAGATATGTTTCACGTATTGCCAAAGCAAGCCTTTTTTGCGCCTGGAAGGATTAATTTAATAGGCGAACATACAGATTACAATGGAGGTCATGTGTTTCCATGTGCCATCACCTATGGTACCTACGCTGTAGCAAGGAAGCGGGAAGACAAAGTGATTCGCCTCTACTCTACCAACTTTCCTGAAAAAGGAATCATCGAATTTAACTTAAGCGAACTAGACTATGAGAAGGAACATAATTGGGCTAATTATCCAAAAGGCATGGTCCGTTATATTCTCGAGGCGGGATATGAAATTCAAGCCGGATTTGATTGCGTAATTGAAGGGAATATACCCAATGGTGCAGGACTTTCTTCGTCAGCATCCATTGAACTTTTAACCGGGGTGCTCGTAAATGGCCTATTTAATTTAGAAATTCCGCGCCTTGATCTCATAAAGATAGGCAAGAGGGTAGAAAATGAATTTATTGGCGTGAACAGCGGAATCATGGATCAGTTTGCGATTGGCATGGGAAAGAAAGATGCTGGTATCTTACTAGATTGCCAAACGTTGAAATATGAGTATGCACCGATTCACCTTGAAGATTACAAAATATTAATCATGAATACGAACAAACGCAGGGAATTAGCTGATTCGAAATACAATGAAAGAAGAGGAGAATGTGAAGAGGCACTTGCGCAGCTACAGCAAAAGCTGCCAATTGAGGCACTTGGTCAATTATCGGAAGCGGAGTTTGATGAAAATCAATATCTGATTACCAATGAAACAGTTCGCAAACGGGCCAAGCATGCTGTTTACGAAAACATGAGAACAATTAAGGCACTTGAAGAGCTTAAATTAGGAAATCTAGAAGCATTTGGACAATTAGTTAACCAATCACATGTATCACTAAGAGATGACTATGAAGTGACAGGAGTGGAATTGGACAGTTTAGTAGAGGCAGCATGGAAACAGCCAGGTGTGCTTGGTGCGCGAATGACCGGTGCAGGATTCGGCGGCTGTGCAATTGCGATTGTTAGAAATGGAGAAGTTGATAACTTTATTGAGAACGTAGGAGCTGCTTATCTGGACAAGATTGGCTACGAGGCAGAATTTTATGCAGCAAGCATTGGTGATGGGGCGAAGGAAATTCGACTGGAGGAGACAATTTAAATGAGTATTCTTGTGTTAGGCGGTGCAGGCTATGTCGGTTCACACGCTGTATACCAGTTACTTGATCAAGGGTATTCAGTCGTTGTCATCGATAATTTGCAAACGGGCCATGAGGAGGCAGTTCATCCAAAGGCTAATTTTTATAGGGGAGATATCCGCAGCCGCGAGTTTATGCGTTCTGTTTTTGAAAAAGAAAGTATTGAAGCGATTTTGCACTTCGCCGCGAATTCCCTTGTCGGAGAGTCGATGGTTGAACCGTTAAAATACTTTGATAACAATGTCTACGGAACACAAATCGTGCTTGAAATGATGAAAGAGTTTGGCATTAAGCATATCGTTTTTTCTTCAACCGCCGCGGTATATGGAGAGCAAAAAGTTGTCCCGGTTACAGAGGAGGCTGCAACCGTTCCAACGAATACGTATGGCGAAACCAAACTAGCTATGGAGAAAATGATGGCTTGGTGTGAAAAGGCTTTTGACCTTAACTATGTTTCGCTTCGCTATTTTAACGTGGCGTCAGCAAGAAGTGACGGACAAATTGGGGAGGACCATAACCCGGAAACTCACCTGATTCCAGTTGTTCTGGAGGCAGCACTTGGGAAAAGACCAGCAGTGACGATATTTGGTGAGGATTATGATACGGCAGATGGCACTTGTGTCCGAGATTATATTCATGTCGAGGACTTAATTGATGCCCACATATTAGCCCTCCGCTATTTACAAAATGGCGGTCAGAGTAATGTTTTCAATCTTGGCTCAAGCAAAGGATTCTCGGTAAAAGAAATTGTTGAGACGGCTAAAGAAGTGACGGGTATTGATATTCCTGTGAGAATCGGTGAGCGTCGATCGGGTGACCCGAGTACGTTAATTGCCTCTTCGGAAAAAGCACAAAAGGTGTTGGGATGGAATCCTGTAAGAACATCGATTCAACAAATTATCAGTAATGCCTGGAACTGGCATCAGCATCACCCTAATGGATATCAGAAATAGAGGGGATCATAATGATTTATCAACTTATACAACAATTAATTAATCAAGCTATTACCACTCAATTAATCGAGCGGGAAGATGAAATCTATGCGCGCAATCAAATTTTGGCATTGCTTAAGCTAACTGAGTTTAAGGAAGAGGAACTAGCGGAGAGCAATCACTTTGAAATCCCAGATTTACTTGAATTAATCGTGGACTATGCCTGCAATCAAGGGGTCATTGAAGATTTATTTGATGAAAAAGAGATTTTTTCAAGTAAAATAATGAACTGTTTTACTGCACGCCCATCCACTATCAATCAAGTGTTTTATGAAAAATATACGCAAGATCCAAAGGAAGCAACCGAGTATTTTTATGAGTTAAGTAAAAATAACAATTACATTCAAATGAAGCGTATTCGTAACAATATCGAGTATAAAACCGCCACAGAATATGGTGAACTTGATATTACGATTAATTTATCAAAGCCTGAAAAGGATCCTAGAAGTATCGCACTCGAGCTGTCAGTGCAAAAAACGGATTATCCGAAATGTCTGCTCTGTGTTGAAAATGAGGGATACGCAGGCAGAGTCGGTCACCCGGCCCGCTCCAATCACCGAATGATTCGCATCAATCTATTAGATCAGCCGTGGTACTTCCAATATTCACCGTATGTGTATTACAATGAGCATTGTATTGTCCTATCAGAAAAACATACCGATATGGTCGTTAGTGCCTCGTCTTTTTTACGGTTATTGAGCTTTGTTGAACAATTTCCGCATTACTTTGTGGGCTCAAATGCGGACCTGCCAATTGTCGGCGGTTCGATTTTAACCCATGATCATTATCAAGGTGGGAATTATCAATTTGCGATGGCGAAAGCCGATGATGACTGGACATTTAATATGGCTGGTTATCCAGACGTAGATTGTTCCGTGGTTAAATGGCCGATGTCAGTTATTCGCCTCCGTTCTGCTTCAATAAGCGCGCTTGTTGAAGCGGGTTCACATATTTTTGAGCAATGGAAAAATTACAGTGATGCGACGCTTGAAATTTTGGCGAGGACCGGAGAGACGCCGCATAATACAGTGACCCCGATTGCCCGGAAAAATGGAGGTGTTTTTGAACTGGACTTGGTGCTTCGTAATAATCGAACAAGTGAGGAGCATCCGCTGGGTATTTTCCACCCACATGCCGATGTCCATCATATTAAAAAGGAAAATATCGGCCTAATTGAAGTAATGGGGCTGGCTGTTTTACCTGCACGATTAAAGGCTGAACTCGGAGAAGTAGAAAATTACATCCTAAGTAAAGCATCAGATGTAGCAGATTACCATTTAACCTGGGCAGAAGCGCTAAAAGCACGCTATCAAGATATTGCTAATGAAGCGAATGTCGAACGCCTTGTGAGAGAAGAAGTAGGAAAGAAATTCTTAAGAGTCTTGGAAGACGCAGGTGTGTTTAAGCGGGATGAGGCAGGGAACGCAGGATTCCAGCGTTTTATCACTTCTTTATAAAAAAATGAATCGAATTTTGGGATTTTAGTGTAAGGGGAAACTGTAATTAACTACTTTCTGAAAAATATGGAGTGATATCGATGAAAATATTAGATAGAATATTCGGCAGTTACGAGGGAGAGTCCGTTACAGAATATACTTTAGTCAACGATTATGGCATGGAGGTCTCTTGTCTGAATTTTGGTTGTGTCATTACGAAAATCATCGTCCCTGACCGACATGGAAACTTTGAAAATGTAGTACTTGGTTTTGATAACTTCGAAGATTACACAGAATGGTCACCTTATTTCGGTGCAGTTTGCGGCCGGGTTGCCGGAAGAATTGGCGGTGCAAGTTTCGAATTGGACGGGAAAGAATATCAGCTTGCAGACAATAACTACCCCAATCATCTGCACGGAGGCAAGAAGGGTTTTAACTCTGTGATTTGGAAAACTGAAATTATTGAGAAAGAAAATGCTGTCGGGCTGAAGTTTTTCTATCACAGTCCAGATGGAGAAGAAGGCTATCCTGGCAATCTAGACACCACTGTTACGTACATTCTAAATAATAAAAATGAACTCGATATTTCCTACGAAAGTAAAACTGATCAAAAAACGTTAGTCAACTTAACGAATCACTCGTATTTTAATTTAAGTGGGAATATAAAAAGAGATTGTTCGGAACACATTCTTAAGGTAGATAGTGATCGATTTTTAGAGTTGAGAGACGATCTTATCCCTACTGGTAAGTTGATTGATTCTAAAAATACCCCCTTTGATTTTAAGTATGGCAGAAGGTTGAGTTCTGGGCTGAATTCATCTTATCCGCAAAACGTACTTGTCGGAAAAGGTTACGACCACCCACTTGTTTTTAGACAAGAGGGAGAAAATACGATGATTCTAAGCGACGAAGAAAGCGGCCGCTCGCTTCTTATTACGACCGATCAGCCATGCGTTGTCCTTTATACAGGGAATTTTCTAGAAGGTCCTTATTCTATTTCAGGTGTCAGAGCGGAGAATTATTTGGGTGTTTGCCTGGAAACGCAAGGGTTTCCTGATGCCATCCATCATCCAGAGTTTCCTTCAGTCATTTTAAATCAAGAGGAAGTATACCATTCCAGAACAGTGTATCGTTTTTTTGCTAATACATTAGGAGACTGATTTATGGCTACCATCAAAGATATTGCACATATTGCAGGGGTATCGATTGCAACGGTATCCCGTGTTTTAAATTATGACACCACTCTTTCTGTCAGTGATGAAACGAAGAAAAGGATATTCGAAGTGGCAGAGGAGCTATCTTATAAAAAGAAGACTGCGCGCAAGCAAGAGGCGGGTAAAATTGCTCTTTTGCAATGGTATACCGAAAAGGAAGAACTTGACGATTTATATTACATGTCCATCCGGCTGGGTGTTGAAAACCAATGCCGGCAGCATGGGATTCAAGTGGATAAGTATTTTCAAGACAACTATGGGGATTTGAAGGAAGATGATATTCAAGGGCTGATTGCGATTGGAAAATTTAGCAGGAAGCAAGTGAATGATCTCGTTAAGATTACCAAAAATATTGTCTTTGTGGATACCTCACCAGATGAAGATATGTTTGATTCCATTGTTATTGATTTTGAACGAGCCACTAAAAAAGTGCTTGATTATTTTATTCAAAAGGGTCATGAGAGAATCGGGTATATCGGAGGCAGAGAAGTCTTTAAGGATAAAACCTCTTTTATTGAGGACCCTAGAGAATTGACCTTCAAGCGCTTTTTTTCAGAAAAAGGAATGCCCAATGAAGATTATATGTATGTAGGTAACTTCACTGCTGATGATGGTCATGCATTGATGAAGAAGGCGATACATGAACATCCAGGGGATCAATTACCCACCGCATTTTTTGCGGGTAATGACTCACT
This sequence comes from Bacillus sp. AFS073361, assembly GCF_002567005.1. Taxonomy (GTDB): domain Bacteria; phylum Bacillota; class Bacilli; order Bacillales; family Cytobacillaceae; genus Neobacillus. The sequence goes on along the minus strand of NZ_NUZU01000001.1, from coordinate 42,547 downwards.
AGCGGTTGGCGCATTAAGGGCACTGTTGGAGGAAGGGATTTCCGTTCCTGATCGTGTGAACATCATAGGTGTCAATGATATCAGCATCTCTAAATATGTCTTCCCATCCTTAAGCACAGTGAAGGTATATACTGAAATTATGGGTGAAACCGCTGTTGACACCCTTTTGGAGAGAATAGCAGGCAGAAAAACAGTCAAGAAAATAATTATTGCCACAGAGTTGATTATTAGGAATAGCAGTTTTTAAAGAAGAGAACTCATCAAAAAATTTGATGAGTTCTTTTGCCATTGTCGAAATATGGGATGTTCCGTATAATGTTTGTAACTAGATAGGTACAGGAATGGGAGCGGATTCATGAGCAGGTTATCGGTGCTGGCATATATTTTTGGAGCTGTATTCTTCGTGGTAAGCTGCTCATTTGCGGTTTTTTATGGGTCGAAGGTCCTTACGCATGATTTGCCTGCAGAGAAAAAGCAATCTAAAGAGTATAACTATCATTTTGTTCTAGTCCCTGAAGAGCTAGATAATGAATATTGGAGACTTGTAGAGCAAGGTGCAAAAGCGGCTGCAGATAAATATGGTGTCCTGTTGGAATATGCAGGGCCTAATCAAGGGAATATTGAAGACCATTTAAAGACGATTGAAATGTCAGCGGCCTCTAAGGTGGATGGAATCTTAACACAAGGATTGAGTGATGAACAATTTACTCCACTAATTAACCGAGTAGTTTCTAGCGGGATTCCAGTCATCACTGTCGATACAGATGCTGCGAATAGTAAACGACTTGCATATATTGGCACGGATAATTATTATTCTGGATTTCTCGCTGGAAAGGCATTGATTCAAGATACAAAAGGAAAGGCTAATGTCGCAATTATTACTGGAAGATTTTATGCAAACCATCAGAAACAGCGGGTAAAAGGCTTTCAAGATGCGGTTAAAGGAGAAAAAGGCATTCATATTATCGATGTAGTAGAATCCGAAATTAGCAGAGTCCAAGCGGCAGAAAAGGCGTATCAGATTATGAAGGACCATCCAGAGGTCAATGCCTTTTTCGGGACAAGTGCATTAGACGGTATTGGGATTGCCCAAGTAGTCGATAAATTCGTTAAACCTGGAAAAATGTATATTGTTGGATTCGATACCTTACCAGAAACATTGGAATACATCCGCAGAGGAACCATAAACGCAACTGTAGTGCAGGAGCCCTATGAAATGGGGTATCGGGCTGTAATAATGATGATCGATCATATTGAAGGAAAATCCGTTAACCCTATCGTCCATACGAATACGAAGATTCTAAGAGTTGGGGATTTGCCCTTAAGTCATCTGGACCGAAGGGGAGAGAGAAAATGAGATTATTTAAAATTCGCTCGAAATTACTCCTATACTTCATTGTCCTAGTAGTGTTGTTAACATCTGTCGGCTTCTTTTTCTATAAAAGCAGTGAGAAGTTAGTTATGGAATATGACGATAGTTTTGAACGATTTCTGCTTCTCAATGATATCTCAAAGAGAACAAATTTGATTACCGAAAATCTGCGTGGCTATCTTTTAGATAAGGAAACGTCTTATCTAAGTGATTATAAGAAGGAAAAGCTCAAGTTAATTACTGACCAAAAGCGGCTTAATGAAGAAATGGACAATCATGATATTTCATATATTAATTATAAAAACATGATTGATAGCTTTTTAGATGAATGCGATGCAACGGTAGGTGCTTTCGAGAAGGATGATATAAACAGTTATTCCAATCATTTTAATGGAGTTTTGAAAATCGCCTCCTTTCTCCAAGAGAGAACGCTGGCACTATTAAATAATAAACTGACTGACTATCAAAAATTTTATGCTCAAATGGAGAAGCAGAACCATTACTATAAACTATTGTCCATCTCACTATTTGCAGCAGCTTTTTTCCTTAGTACCTTGCTTGCCCTCTGGATTTCTGGCGGGATTACAAAACCAATTAGTCTGTTATCTGCGGCTGCAAAGCAAATTTCAAAGGGGAATTTATCCGGTGAGGATATTAAGGTTACAACAAAAGATGAATTAAAGCCACTAACAGAAACCTTCAATCAAATGAGAACCAATTTACGTCAGCTAGTCACTGAAATTAAACAAAAGTCTGAATTGGATAAGCTACTTAAAGAATTGGAGTTACGGAGCCTCCAAAACCAAATTAATCCTCATTTTTTGTTCAATACGTTGAATACGGTTTCAAAGATGGCGTATTTGGAGGAAGCAGAACAGACTTCGAGATTAATAGAAGCCGTGGCTGCGATACTCCGGTATAACTTAACTGATTTCGATAAAGCATCAACATTAAGAGAAGAAGTAAGAATTGTCCAAGAGTATTTTTATATCCAACAAACCCGGTTCGGGGAACGGATTTCATTTATAACGGAGATCGAGGATGATTGTCTGGATATTGAAATCCCTAGTTTAATTCTGCAGCCATTAGTAGAAAACGCCTTCATGCATGGAGTAGAATCCTACGAAGAGAATGGAGTAATCAGGCTCCGTATTTACCAACATAATGATCGGATCCATGTGGAGGTCATTGATAATGGGGCAGGGATGGATGAGAGCACTAAAAAAAGATTACTTACTTACGTAGAAGGTACTGAACTGGAAGAGGGGTTCGAGCCGGATAAATCAAAAGGTCAATCAAATGGTATTGGTGTAAAAAATGTGATTAGAAGGCTGCAGCTCTTTTATAAGCGAAATGACATAGTAGAAATTGAATCCAAGCCTCTGTACGGAACAAATTTTAGACTAACAATTCCGGGCGTCGCCAAAGGGGGAAGTGTACTTGTTAAAAATACTTATAGTGGATGATGAAATTTTGGAGCGAACGGCATTAACGAAAATCATTAACCGATCTTCGGAGGACGTAATGGTCATTGGAGAAGCCCCCAATGGAAGAATCGCAATTGAAATGGCCACGGAACACCGACCAGATATTATTTTTATGGATATAAAAATGCCAGGGATTGATGGTGTACAGGCGGTCAAAGCTATAAAAAAAATCAATCCCTCGATTCGATTTATTATGGTTTCCGCCTTTAATACATTTGAATATGCGAAAGAAGTAATGCAGCAGGGGGTTAAGGAATACATCTTAAAACCAAGCAGAAAGCAAGATATACTTGCGGCATTAGAGCGAGTTTGTGCTGAAATCCTTGAAGAAAGCAAACAGCGAGAAGAACAACAAAGTTTACGAGATAACCTGGATCGTGCAGTATCCATCGCGCAAAAAGAATGGGTATCGACGGTTTTAGTAAATCAAGTTCAGGATATCACTTTTGATGAATGGGGCCAGCTCTTGGGGGTAGAAATTACTTCAGGGTATATTATGCTTTTCTCGCTGCGGCCGAGAGGAATGACTGAATTATCCGCAGATCAAAAGCAGAACTGGTATTTATGGCTTAAGGATACCCTGAATTCTGCCATGATGAAACAGGAAGTGATGGTTGGCCCGCTAACAGATTCACAAGTACCTGTTTTATTCCTTTGTAAAAAAGCAACGGAAAAGGTCCATTTTAAAACTAATGCACTGGCTGTCATCGATAACCTGAACCGACTTTTTGAAAAAAAGAGTTATCATGCTGAGCTAAGGATTGGAGTCGGACTTCCATATAATCATGCCCACGAGCTAAATAAGTCCTATCTTGAAGCACTTATGGCTTTGCAGCAGATGGCAAAGACCCCTGAGCGTAAGTATTTATTTGCAGTGAAACAAGGCTCGGCTGAACTGTCCTCCTCTTCGAAAGTATTAGAGATTGAGAAAAAGCTATTAGAGGCTGTCAGACAGGGAGACGTCAATCAAGTATTGTTCATTTTTGAATCGTTCGCAGAGATGCTGGCTGAGGATAAAAATATAAAAGGATCCTCAGTAAAAAAAGCCTTTGACGAGATGTTTATTCTCGTTTCACGAATGCTTCATGATTTAGGGATTAGCTATGAACGAACACCTGCAATAGAAGAGTCTGAAGATATTATGGCGATTTTCGAAAAAGGGAAAGCCCATTTATTGGCGGTGGTTCATCAGGTTCAGATTTGGAGAAATGATCATGCCAAGGGAATGCTGCATAAAGCAAAGGAATATATCGAAATTCACTATGCTGATTCTCTTACATTGGAACAGGTAGCGGAATATGTGGAACTTAGTCCTTTCTATTTTAGTAAATTATTTAAGGATCGGTTCGGAATGACCTTTATTGATTATTTAACGGAAATAAGAATTAAGCATGCTAAGGCTGAGATGGTTGATCCGGGAAAAAGTTTGAAGGAAATATGCTACTCCATCGGCTATAAGGACCCAAACTATTTTAGCCGAGTGTTTAAGAAACACACTGGCTTATCGCCAACTGAATTTCGCAAAGTAACAGTAGGCTAATATTTCTTGCTTATGAGACCAATCTGCATTCGTGGATTGGTCTATTTTTAGTGGAAAGAAGAAATTTTTTAAAATAAAGCGTTTGCAAAAAAGTCTAGATAATCGCAAATTAGTGCTAGACTTTTGACCTATTGAGGGGAATCCCTCCATGCTAACATATGTGTAAGGGCTTACACTAAGGTTAGCGAAGCGATGTGCTGCTTACCAGGGTCTTACTAAATAGTAAAAGGAGAATGACAACATGTTTAAAAAGAAAAAGGGGTTAATTCTATCTTTAACAGTTGCATCTAGTATTCTATTAGCAACAGGCTGCAGTGATTCGACAAGTGGTAAGGATTCTGGATCAGGCAAGGACAACAGTCTTCCGGCTGTTGGTGCAACCATTTACAAATTTGATGACAACTTTATGTCCTACGTTCGTCGTGCAATGGAGACTTCCGCAGATGGCAAAGCAAAGCTGATGTTGAATGACTCTCAAAACGACCAAGCAAAACAAATTGAGCAAGTGGATACACTTATTGCCAAAGGAGCTAAGTCTCTAGCAATCAACTTAGTTGATCCAAAAGCGGCTCAAACGATTATCGATAAAGCGAAGCCAAAAAATATTCCAGTTATCTTCTTCAACAAAGAGCCAGATGCAAGCGTATTAAAGGGCTATGATAAAGCTTACTATGTTGGAACGACCTCTTCAGAATCAGGTGTTCTTCAAGGTCAACTGATTGCTAAAGCTTGGGAAGCTAACAAAGATAAATATGATAAAAACAAAGATGGAAAACTTCAATACGTGCTATTAAAAGGTGAGCCAGGGCACCCAGATGCAGAAGCACGTACAAAATTTGCAGTCGATACTGTAAAAGAAAAAGGTATCCAAGTAGAAGAATTAGCAATGGATACTGCGATGTGGGATGCAACAAAAGCTACTGAAAAAATGGATGCGTGGTTAGCTAAGTATAGTGACAAGATTGAGTTTGTTATTGCTAACAACGATGGCATGGCGTTAGGTGCTGTTGCTTCTCTTGAAAAAGCAGGCTATTTCTCTGGCGATAAGTTCATGCCAGTAGTAGGTGTTGACGCGATTCCAGAAGCACTTGAAATGATTGAAAAGGGCAAAATGGTGGGTACTGTCTTAAACGATGCTAAAAACCAAGGTAAAGCAACAATTGAGCTTGCAACTAATGCAGCAAACGGTAAAGACGTATTAGACGGAACAGAATGGAAGCTTGATGATAATAAAGCCGTACGTGTTCCTTACATTGAAATTACAAAAGATAATATCCAAGTGGGTAAAGACGCATACAAATAAGAACTAAATCCAGTCGAAGCGCCTTGTCCAGGAAAAAAGGGTTCATTTTTCCCCAAGGGAAAAAGTAGTTTATTTTTCCCCAGGGGCTGAAACAGCCCCAAGGCGCTCTTCGAACGAAGGAAAAGGGTACGCTTTTCTTTCGTTCGGAGTAAGACTCCTTCGAAATTGGAGCTGGACACCGTATTTAAATAAAAAATTCATATAAGGCACCTAATGAGTGTCTTATATCTTCAAATGGTTTAACAAGGAGGTTCGCTCATGTCAGAATCCAGAACTACCAATCTACTTGAAATGCTAAACATAACGAAACGATTCCCTGGGGTGCTAGCTTTAAATAATGTGTCCCTTAAAGTAAAGCCCGGATCGGTCCATGCTTTAATGGGCGAAAATGGTGCTGGAAAATCAACACTAATGAAATGCCTATTTGGGATTTATTCGATGGATGAAGGGAAAATCCTTTTTGATGGAAAAGAGGTTTCCTTTGCCAATTCAAAGCAGGCACTTGAAAATGGCGTATCGATGGTGCACCAAGAACTAAATCAGGTCCGTCAACAGAATGTTATGGATAATATCTGGCTCGGCCGGTATCCGAAAAAAGGTATTTTCATAGATGAAAAGAAAATGTATGAAGATACAGCAGCGATATTTAAAAGTTTAGACATCAATATTGATCCGCGCAGTAAGGTGAGTACGCTATCCGTTTCCGAAATGCAGATGGTAGAGATTGCAAAGGCGGTTTCTTATCATTCAAAGATTATTGTAATGGACGAACCTACCTCATCCTTAACAGAAACCGAAGTAAATCATCTTTTTAGAATCATTAAAAGACTGCAAAGTGAGAATGTAGCGATTATCTATATTTCTCACAAAATGGAGGAAATCTTGAAGATTTCTGATGAAGTAACCATCATGCGTGACGGTCAGTATATTGCAACCAAAAGTGCCAAAGACCTCACCACAGACGAAATCATCAAACTAATGGTTGGCCGTGACTTATCACAGCGCTTCCCTGCTAAGGCTAACAAGCCTGGGGAGGTCATATTGAAAGTCTCAGATCTGACGGCAGAAACACAACCTTCTTTTTCTAATGTAAGTTTTGAGCTAAGAAAAGGCGAAATATTAGGGATTGCCGGCTTAGTTGGATCCAAGCGGACAGAGGTTGTTGAAGCACTGTTTGGGATAAGGGCGATCACATCAGGATCGATTGAATTAAATGGCAAGGTGGTCAAAAATCATTCGCCGCAGCATGCTATCAAAAACGGCTTTGCCCTTGTGACGGAAGAAAGAAGATCAACAGGGATCTTCCCTGATTTGAGTATCAGTTTTAACTCGATCATTTCAAACATGAAGCAATATAAAACTAAAAGCGGGTTCCTATCCGACCGCAAAGTTGCTGACGATACGCAATGGGTGATTGATTCGATGAAAGTAAAAACCCCATCACAAAAGACATCTATCGGCAGTCTTTCAGGTGGTAACCAGCAAAAGGTCATTATTGGACGCTGGCTGTTAACCAAACCGGAAATTTTATTGCTCGATGAACCGACACGTGGAATTGACGTTGGGGCGAAGTTCGAAATTTACCAGTTAATTAATGAGTTAGCTGCTGAAGGAAAAGGAATTATCATGATTTCTTCAGAAATGCCAGAGCTTCTGGGCGTTTCTGACCGAATTTTGGTTATGAGTAATGGTAAAGCAGCTGGGATTGTCGAAACGGCAACAACATCCCAAGAAGAAATCATGAGCTTAGCAGCTTTGTATTAGGAGGAGATGCAAATGAATAAATCAGCCGCACAAAAAGGCAGTATAACCAAGTTGCTCTTTGATAATGTGATATATGTATTTTTAATCCTGCTAGTCATTGGAATCGTAATCGCTTCTCCTGACTTTCTATCAGTAACAAATCTTATCAATATCCTTAGTCAGTCTTCTTCCCGGATTATTATTGCCCTAGGGATGGCCGGAATTCTGATTACCGCTGGAACAGACTTATCCGCAGGACGGATGGTCGGACTCGCTGCTGTTGTGTCTGCATCTATGCTGCAAGCTGGTGATTATGCTTATAAAATGTATCCGAACCTTCCAGAATTACCGTTAATCGTACCAATCTTAATTGCTATGATTGCAACGGGTTTAATTTCTACATTAAATGGTGTGATTGTTGCCAAGTTACACGTGCCGCCGTTCATCGCTACATTAGGTATGATGATTGGTGTATACGGAATCACTTCTATTTACTTTGACCGCCCGCCCTATGGCGCACAGCCAATCGGCGGATTAAGCGAAAAATTTACAACCTTTGCCCAACGCGGGATTCCAATTGGATCCTATGAACTTCCTTATCTAGTTATTTATGCAATTATAACCACTGCAGTTATCTGGGTAATTTGGAATAAGACACAATTAGGTAAAAACATGTATGCAATCGGGGGTAACCCTGAAGCAGCAAAGGTTTCAGGTGTTAATGTTGCGAAAAACCTGATTATTATCTATATGATTGCCGGCCTATTATATGGCTTCTCAGGTACACTGGAGGCAGGTCGTGTGGGTAGTGCGACAAACAATACAGGAAACATGTACGAATTAGATGCCATCGCAGCCTGCGTAGTCGGTGGGGTATCACTTTCAGGTGGTATCGGATCGGTACCAGGCGTAGTAACCGGGGTATTAATATTCCAAATCATCAACTACGGTCTAGCCTTCCTTGGCGTAAGTCCATACATCCAATTCATCGTAAAAGGACTAATCATCGTCGTAGCAGTAGCCTTCGACATGCGCAAACACGCAAAGAAAAAATAAATTTAATGTTTTGGTGTCAGTTTTGGTGTCAGGCACCGTTCGTGGACAGTTGTCCACGAGCGGTGCCTGACACCTTTTTTTATACAAACTATCAAATATTTTGTAGGTTGGATTTGATGTTTTGTCTAATGACAGGGCTTGGCCGTGGTGTATAATAAAGGTATTGACTGAATATTTACGTATTTTATAAGGAGTTAATTTTAAGTCCCAGCACTGCTGTATAACAAAACTCAGCAAATTTACGTTTTTATCCTCCATGAGATTTATTGACCAATGAATCATTCTCGTAATCTCACTCAAAAAAAAGGGAGTGTTTAATCATGCAACGACAAAAGTTATTGATTAATGGAGAAAGACTAAAAACGACATTAGAACAATTTGCAAACTTTGGCCGGACAGAAAACAATGGAGTCACAAGGCTTTCGTTATCAAAAGAAGATATTCGGGTAAGAGATTATTTTCGTTCTTGCTGCGAGGAGTTAGGGCTGACAGTCACGGTAGATGATATGGGCTGTATGTATGCGACATTAGCTGGGACTGAAGATAAGCCGCCCATTCTGATTGGCTCCCACTTGGATTCGGTAAAAAAAGGCGGCCGATTTGATGGTGTGCTGGGGGTTGTCGCTGGGTTAGAAGTAGTCAGAACGTTGGTCGAGAATCAAATAAAACCACAAATCCCAATTACCATTGTTAATTTTACAAACGAAGAAGGGGCAAGGTTCGAACCATCGATGATGGCATCAGGGGTGCTCTCTGGTAAATTTGATAAGGAAGTAATGCTGAAAAAGGTAGATTCAGAGGGAGTTACCTTTGGTGAGGCTTTAAAGGCAAGCGGGTACGAAGGCGAAGTAGGGAATCGGTTGAAAGAGGCAACGGCCCTTTTGGAGCTTCATATAGAACAAGGCCCGATTCTTGAAAAAGAGGATCTCTCGATTGGTGTTGTAGAATGTGTGGTGGGAATGGCCTGCTATGAGATTGAAGTAACGGGAGAATCCGACCATGCCGGTACTACACCAATGAATATGAGAAAGGATGCCCTGTTTGCTGCCAATAACATAATCAATGAAATCCGCAGGCGGTTAGGGGGATTGGATGAAGATTTAGTCTTCACGATTGGCAGGGTGAGTGTGTACCCAAGCATTCATACGGTCATTCCGAACAAGGTTGTCTTTACTCTAGAAGCGCGCCATAAAGATATGGAAATTGTCCGTACGGTTAAAAACCTTATCGAATCACTTCCGAGTTTAACTTCACTTCATGAAGGCTGTGAGGTAAAAACAACAAAATTATGGGAGCGTGACACAGTCTGGTTCCAACCAGAGATCTGTCAACTATTTGAAGAGTCCGCACAATCACTCGGATATTCTAACCGAAAAATGGTTTCAGGTGCAGGACATGATGCCCAGTTCATTGCCAGCTTCGTGCCTACTGCGATGCTGTTTGTTCCAAGCATTAATGGCAAGAGCCATTGTGAAGAGGAATTAACGACGTGGGAAGACTGTGAAAAGGGGATTAATGTTTTATTGGATACAGTTTTGACCATGCTGTCAAAATAAGAAATGACAAATCATAGATTTTAAGGAAGACCCTTTTGCAATGCGGAGGGGTCTTTTTTTATGTAGGAGTTTATTGTAAAAAGTTATAATAAAGTGTAAAATTACACTATATAAAATCATCGAAAAAATATCAAAAGGGAGCCGGACATGGGGAAAATAGTAAAGTTCTTGTTACTGTATTTTGGAATCGTGCCACTGATTTTTAGTTTTTTCGCATTCGCGATTATGACGGTGTTTGATAATACTTTGCTTGCCGCACTACCAGGATTAATAGTTGCTGGGTGTTTGACCGGGTTCCTCGTAAGCAGGAAGCACTTGAAGCAGGAAAACCTAAAGGACTATCTCGTCCTTGTTCTTATTCCGCTTGCCTATACTGCGTTCCTTTGGGCCCTGTTTATGCTGATTACCAAAGGGTTTTACGGGGCGGATGCTTGGCTGTTTTATAGTATTTTTCATTTGGTCTACGCGCCAAACTATTTTATTGCCATGCTTATGGGAGAAGGAAGATTATTTCTGGGGGCACCAATAGCATACGAGCTTTCCTTTATTTTCGGAGCAGCGCTTGCCATAATAAAGGAGAGAAAGCTCCCAGATTTCAATAAAAAACGCTTCCTGTCAGTGATAATGATATTTATGCTTGCAATCGGTACAGGTGCCGCTGTTCAATGGCATCGCAGTAAAACGGTCCTTCCATCCTATGGGTTTGAATATGGAGGAGGATATTCTAGTACTGATCTCTATCCTTATGATGTGAATAATCCAGATAATATCCTGCCGAAGTTGAAAACTGCTTCAACCTTTACAATTAAAAACCAAAGTGAAATGCCTATATTAGATGGAGCAGAAGCCGCATTTCCTGTGTATTCTGCTTTTGCCAATGCAGCCTATGAAAATATTGAAAAAGTGTATCAAGAATACGGGGAAGTTGTCACCTTTACTAATACGATTTATGCCTATGAGCGGCTTTTACAAGGTGATGTTGATATTTACTTTGGAGCAGAGCCGTCAAAAGAACAGCAGCAAATGGCGAAAGAGGCAGGTAAAGAACTAGTTATGACCCCAATAGGGAAGGAAGCGTTTGTCTTTTTCGTCAATCCAGATAATAAGGTGGATAGCCTAGCTGTCTCAGAGATTAAAGGCATCTACACAGGAAAAATTAAAAACTGGTCAAAACTAGGCGGCGAGGATGAAAAAATTATTGCCTTCCAGCGTCCTAAAAATTCTGGGAGTCAAACGCTTCTGGAGAAAATCATGGGCGACACGCCCATCATGAAGCCTCTGAAGGAAGATGTACCTGAAGGAATGGGCGGAATTATCGAGCAGGTAGCCGATTACCGAAACTATGACAATTCAATAGGCTTTTCGTTTCGATTCTATGCAACGGGAATGAAGGCAAATACAGATATCAAGCTATTGGCGATTAATGGGATTGAACCAAATCCTGAAAACATTGCGAGCGGTAAATACCCTTTCACCGCCTCGCTCTATGCTATTACAGTAAAGGACAACAAAAAAATGCAATCGATCCAGCCATTCCTGGAATGGATGCAGGGACCACAAGGCCAAGAGATCGTTGAAGAGATTGGTTATATAAAACTAACTAAGAATTAAGAAGTCATTTTCGTGTAAGTAAAAAGGCGGGGAGCGCATAAATAGGCTCTTCGCTTTTCTTTTTGTGATTGTCCGCTTTTTTAAGATTTTTTGATTATTAAGGGTTCGTCTTTATTTTTTCTAAGTAACTGCCATTTCCAGTTATCCTTTAAACGTTTTTGGCTGCACAGTTATTGAGTTTTAAAATAAATTCCAGAAATGCGGAAAAAATCCGCTTTTCCGGAATTGAAAGCGTAAATAATTTCCGGAATTACGGAATATGAGATTGGTACAATGGTGGATTATTGTGAGCACGGTTTATATTTAATATAATGATAGTGTGATAATACTGAAAATTTATATTTTTAAAAATTAACAAATAGAATTGGCATGGAACTTGCAAATATTAAAGTGAACTTCAGTTTGCAAGCGCTTACTAAAAGAGGTTGAAGCTCAATTCAAACTTAAAAAGGGGGATTTAAATGCAATTATTGATTATTCTTTTATCGCTTGGACTATTAATGTTTGTTGCCTATCGGGGTTTTTCTGTTATCTTATTTGCTCCCATCTGTGCACTTTTAGCTGTTTTACTTGTGGACCCTAGCCATGTATTACCGTTCTTTTCCGGCGTCTTCATGGAAAAAATGGTCGGATTTATTAAATCTTACTTCCCGGTCTTCTTATTAGGAGCGATTTTTGGTAAAGTGGTTGAAATGTCAGGGATTGCTGAATCCATCGCTAAGACAATTGTCCGCTGGCTTGGTGCAAAACGTGCGATGCTAACCATCGTATTATTAGGCGCCATTTTAACATATAGCGGTGTAAGTTTATTTGTAGCTGTTTTCGCTATTTACCCATTTGCTGCTCAAATGTTCAGGGAAGCGAATATCCCTAAACGCTTAATCCCAGGGACAATCGCGCTTGGTGCTTTCACATTTACCATGGATGCTCTGCCGGGAACACCGCAAATTCAAAACGTAATCCCTATTCAATTCTTTAAAACAAATATTTATGCCGCTCCAACTCTGGGAATTATTGGTGCTATTTTTGTCCTAGGCCTAGGGCTCTTATATCTTGAAACACGTAGGAAAAAGGCTGCAAAAGCAGGAGAAGGTTACTTTGGGTTCGGAACAGAGAATGCGGCAGCATTGGCTGAAGCCAATCAGAAGGAAACAGAGATTCCAGATTTAACTTCTCAGCAATCTGTTTTAAAACAAATAATGGCGTTTGTACCACTCATCTTAGTAGGGGTTACCAATAAATTGTTCATCACATACATTCCAAAATGGTATCCGAACGGTTTTGATTTTTCCGCCATTGGTCTAAAAGCGTATGTAATAGATGTTCCTACTGTTGCCGCGATTTGGGCAATTGAAATGGCTCTAGTCGTTGGGATTATTACATCACTTGCCTTTGATTGGAAGCGAGTAAAGGTAAACTTTAAAGAAGGATTAAACCTAAGTATTGCTGGTGCCTTGCTTGCAACGATGAACACAGGAGCAGAATACGGTTTTGGAGGAGTTATTGCTGCACTTCCTGGATTTACAAAAATTAGTGATGGAATTTCCAGTACCTTTACAAATCCGCTCGTTAACGGTGCGGTAACAACTAGTTCGCTTGCAGGGATTACAGGGTCTGCCTCGGGTGGTATGGGAATAGCATTAGGTGCGATGGCTGATAAATACAATCAGGCAATAGCAGCGGCAAATATTCCGCCAGAAGTAATGCACCGTGTTGTTGCCATGGCATCGGGTGGTATGGATACACTTCCACATAACGGTGCTGTTATTACCTTACTTGCTGTGACAGGATTAACACACAAGCAATCATATCGCGACATTTTCGCTGTTACGATCATAAAAACCGTGGCTGTATTCTTTGTTATTGGTCTCTACACTTTATTTGGGATTATTTAATGAGGAATCAAATTTAGAAGCATAGTTTTCTGTTATTAAGGAGGATGCTCGAATGAGCAAGGCATTAAAAGGAAAAACAGCATTTATTACCGGGTCCGCTAGTGGGATTGGATTAGAGATTGCAAAAACCTTTGCAGAGGAAGGAGCAAAAGTAGTCATCTCTGATTTAAATGCTAGTAAAAGTGAAGAAGTGGCTTCCGAACTAAGGAAGCAAGGATTTGAAGCACTAGCAGCCCCATGTGATGTAACCGATGAAGAGGCATTTAAAAATAGTCTTGAGTCTGCTTATCAAACTTTCGGAAGCATTGATATTTTAGTCAATAATGCAGGGATGCAATATGTTTCACCCATTGAAGAGTTTCCTACCGAAAAATTTGAATTACTGGTCAAAATCATGTTAACGGCCCCCTTCATCGGGATTAAACATGTGTTCCCAATCATGAAGAAACAGGGCTTTGGAAGAGTCATCAATATGGCTTCTATTAATGGTGTCATTGGGTTTGCTGGTAAGGCGGCTTACAATAGTGCTAAGCACGGTGTCATTGGTTTAACAAAGGTAGCTGCATTGGAAGGCGCAGCCCATGGAATAACAGTAAATGCTTTATGCCCTGGTTATGTCGATACACTGTTAGTCAGAAACCAACTAGGGGATTTGGCTAAAACTAGAAATGTCAGCTTAGATCGTGTCATTGAGGAAGTACTCTTCCCGCTAGTTCCACAAAGAAGATTATTATCAGTATCAGAAATTGCTGACTATGCTGTCTTTCTAGCAAGCGATAAAGGAAGAGGTGTTACTGGCCAAGCGGTCATTCTCGATGGAGGCTACACCGCTCAATAAGGTATGGAGATTCCTATTCGGATATTCGAATAGGATTTTCTATTGTATGGGAAAAAAATCTAGTCTCTAAAGTGAAGAATCCGTTTGGTATAATGGTTTTATCAAAACGGTAAAGGTGGGGAAAGAATGTATCCTGGTTTTGAGGGGATTCCTAATAATTGGTACGAGCAAATTATTAATCTAATAGCGGAACGAATTGTCGTGGTAGATCACGAAGGGATTATTCTTTATATAAATGAGGCATATTGCGAGTTTTTAGGAACAACCGTGAAAGATGCCGTCCACCGGCCTGTACAGGATGTCATTCAAAACTCGCGAATGCACATCGTCGCCAAGACAGGGCAAAAAGAACTTGCTGCACTTCATCCCATCAATGGCAGTGAAATGATTGCTAATCGTCTTCCTATAATGGAGGCTGGAAAAGTAGTCGGCGCGGTCGGAACGGTCATGTTTCGCACCCCGGAAGAATGGCGAATGTATAAAACGAAAATACAGGGACTTGTTGAAGAATTAAAATATTATAAAACAAAAGCTGAAAAAGAGCTAACAAGTAAATACCGTTTCAACCATTTAATTGGGAATAGTGCTGCCTTTACAGCAACTAAAAAACTAGCAGAAAGAATTTCTGAAAGCAACTCATCCGTTTTATTGATAGGAGAGTCAGGTACTGGAAAGGAATTATTTGCACACGCCATTCATAATAGCAGCATGCGTGCCTCCCTGCCTTTTATTGCAATTAATTGTGCGTCAATACCAGAACATTTACTAGAATCGGAGCTGTTTGGATATGAAGATGGTGCATTTACAGGGGCAAAGAAAGGCGGCAAGAAGGGTAAGTTTGAAATAGCTAATAATGGGACACTGTTTCTAGATGAAATTGGAGATATGCCACTTTCAATGCAAAGTAAGCTTTTAAGAGTCTTGCAGGAAAAAGAGGTGCAGCGGGTGGGGGGGCAAAAGTCGATAGTTGTAGATGTTCGTATTATCGCAGCTACACACCGTGATTTAGAGAAGTTGGTGGAGGAAGGAACCTTTCGTCAGGATTTATACTATCGATTAAATGTCATCAAAATAGACATTCCCCCTCTAAGAGAACGAAAAGAGGATATTCCGCTTATTTCCAAAAGTTTATTGAAAAAATTAGAAGGAAAATTTTATCGTAAAGGGATCGAGTTGTCTGATTCCGTAAAGGATAGACTAATGCAGCATTCGTGGCCAGGAAACATCCGGGAACTTGAGAATGTATTGGAACGGTCGATCAATGTCTTAGATGGAAAAACAATTGAAGTGGCCCATCTGCCTTTATACTTGCGTGACATGGAGTTGGAGACACATCATGATATTACAGACGAGAATAATCAGCCAGCTAGGAAATCAGCATTACCGATTTCCTCATTAAGAGAAACCCTTGCGGTTGCGGAAAAGGCTGCAATGATCAATGCACTAAACGTAACAAATGGCAATAAGCAGGAAGCTGCTAAACTACTTGAAATTGGAAAAACTAGTTTTTATGAAAAGTGCAAATTGTATGCTATTAAATAGTATCAAATCCTCTGTTAAAAACAGGATATTATTCCCTTTTTTTGAAAGCGTATTATTACTATGGTAATAGTCATAATATTAGTTTAAGATAAAAGGGATTATTCGAAAATAGTTAGATTGGGTGGAAGCTTAATGATCCTGTTAGACTATATTTTTAATCTTGCAATTTTTTCACTTCTGGTTAGTACACCTTTAGTCATTTCCTCATTCTTTAAGCATAAATCATTTAAACTTGCTCGCTTCTGGACGTCTGTATATGCGGGGGTGGTTTCCGTACTTCTCGTTATACTGTCATTCCAGCAGCAAGGCTATTCATACGATATCAGATATGCCCCTGTTATACTCATGTTTGTGTATCTCGGGCCACTCGCAGGATTATTAACTGGACTGTTTTCATTACTTGCAAGGCTGTGGACAGGCGGACAATGGGATCCAGTTCTAACTGGCTGGGGATTGTTGATGTTGGGTTTCTCAATTATATACTTCTATACTAAATACTTAACGGTTATCAAAAAAATCATCATATTTTTTGCTGGCTATTGTGTGATTTATGGGATTACGGTCTTTACTTTTAAGATATTTATTGATAACCCTATCTTTCATTTACAATATCTGTTATTTGTGATGTTAGGGGTTATCATTGGCGCTTTACTCATTGAGTCTTATGAAAAGCTGCATAGATTAAATAATAGGTTAACAGATATGTATAAACTAGTAGAGGCAAGTGAATCAAAGTACCGTCTTATTGCTGAGAATACATCAGACCTTATCCTAGTTTTGAATGATGAACAGTCAGTGATTTACTTGTCTCCTTCACATGAAAGTGTTTTAGGATATCAGGGCTGGGAGATAGAAAGATTGGAAAAGTACCATTTAATCCATAGGGACGAAGTTGAATTATTTAAAAATACAATAAAATGGATGTTGGATAATAAAGAGATCCAATCCATTGAATTTCGAATGAGGCACAAGGATGGAAGATGGATTGAAGTTGAGTCACGCTGTGTGCCCGTCTTGGGAGAAGATGGAGCAGTTGAAAATATCGTCATTATAAGCAGAGATATTTCGGAACGTAAACAGGCAGAAGAAATACTACTGCGCTCGGAGAAACTATCGATTGTCGGGGAGTTAGCGGCAGGGGTCGCCCATGAAATAAGAAATCCGCTTACTACCATAAAAGGCTTCATGCAACTTTATAAAAGAGGGGGCAGTTCGATTGATGATTTGCTTCTTAGTGAATTAAATCGGATTGAAACCATTACCAGCCAACTGCTAACTTTAGGAAAACCGCAAGCAGTTCAATTAGACCGGACGAATATTCTTGAATTAATTAAAGATACGCTTGAACTTCTAGCCCCTGAGGCATTGATGAGTAATACCCAGATAAAGCTAGATTTTGAGGAATCATCCTACTATATTACCTGTGAGAAAAATCAATTAAAGCAGGTCTTCCTAAATATCTTAAAGAATGCTATGGAAGCAATGAAGGAAGGGGGAGAAATTCTCGTCCGCCTTCGCAAGGGGCCAGATGATGAATGTATTATTTCTATTCAGGATCAGGGATGCGGGATCCCTGAAGAATTACTTCCTCGATTAGGAGAACCATTTTATACATTAAAAGAAAAAGGAACAGGCCTTGGCCTAATGATTAGCCATAAAATCATAAAACAACACCATGGCAGCATTACATTTAGCAGTAAAGAAAAAGCAGGAACCAACGTTGAAATAAAATTTCCGTCGGCCAGTTGAGACAATTGGGTGTAAAGAATGGGGTGTCAATGGGGTGTCAATAGGGTGTCAATGGGGTGTCAGGCACCACCCGTGGACAAATGTCCACGAGTGGTGCCTGACACCTTTTTAATGTTCATATTCAATTCATATAATTTTTGTATAATTTAGTTTGTAATAGTGAATGAAAGAGGAAGTATGTGATCGGTAGAGGGGATGTAAAGAAATATGTCAGATGTGAAGAATGAGAGGGGATGGCGTCAGTTTATTCGATTGGTTCAACATACCAAGCCATCTAAATTGCTCTTGGGTATCGCACTTATATTAAGTGTAGGAACCACCTTGGTGGGGCTGTTTGTCCCATTGTTCACTATAAATCTTATCAATGATTTTTCTCTTAGCTCATTAAGCACTGGAAGAATCATTCTTCTCGTTTGCGCTCTCGTCATTCAAGCCGTTGCGAGCGGGATATCCATCTATTTATTAAATCATATCGGACAATCGGTTGTGGCAGGGATTCGCGACCGTTTATGGAAGAAACTGCTCCTCTTACCAATACCGTTTTATGATGAAAATCAAACAGGGGACACGGTCAGCCGAATGACGAATGATACAGCAGTGGTAAAAGGATTAATTACCGACCATCTCGCCAATTTTCTATCAGGGACCATTTCCATCATTGGTTCGATTATTGTCTTACTGCTCTTGGATTGGAAGATGGCTTTGTTAATGTTTATTGCCCTGCCGCTTGCGGCGGTTATTTTAATGACACTTGGCAGAAAAATGCATCAGGTGTCCAAAGGGATGCAAACCGAAACAGCACAGTTTACCTCCGTCATTCAGCAAGTATTATCTGAAATACGCCTCGTCAAAGCTTCGAATGCGGAGGAAGTCGAATATCAGCATGGTAAAAATGGTATTACGAAGTTGTTTCAATATGGGTTGAAAGAAGCAAAAATTCAAGCACTGATTTCTCCGTTGATTGGTTTAGTAATCATGGTATTACTAGTCGTCATTCTAGGATTTGGTGGAATGAGAGTATCTTCAGGTGCATTGATGGCGGGTGATTTAGTTGCTTTTATCATGTATCTTTTTCAAATCGTTATGCCAATGGGGCAATTCAGCGAACCTGCTCAATAGATGGAAAGGATGAGGAGCGATGACAAAATTATTAATTGTCGACGATGACGCTAATATTCGCGAACTTGTGCTTCTTTTTTTGAAAAAAGAGGGATTCGAACTGTACGAAGCATCAGATGGGATGAAGGCGTTAGAGTTGATGGGAAAATTAAAAATTGATTTAGCGATCATTGATATTATGATGCCGAATATGGATGGCTGGGAATTGTGCCGAGAGATTCGGGAGTTTAGTGATATTCCAATCTTAATGTTAACCGCCAAAGGTGAAACCTCACAAAAGGTAAAGGGATTTGAACTTGGGGCCGATGATTATCTAGTGAAACCTTTTGATCCAGCTGAATTAACGGCCCGAGTCAAAGCTGTATTGAAGCGGTATAAAATAACGGTCTCACAAACGATAACTATTAATGACTTTATGCTGAATCGCAAAACACATGAAATTTCTTTTAAGAATAAAGAAATTACCATTCCGTTGAAAGAATTTGAACTGTTGTTTAAATTAGCGAGCTATCCTGGAAAGACCTTTTCAAGAGAGGTATTAATTGAAGATATTTGGGGTTACGACTATGAGGGAGACGAGCGAACGGTCGATGTGCATATTAAAAGGATAAGGGAGAGGTTCTCAGAAGAAGAATTCCCGTTTCGAATTCAGACGATTCGGGGATTAGGTTACCGGTTTGAGGTAAAACCATGAAGGTCAAACGGTTTTTCCAGCATTTATTCGGGGTCTGTTTCTTCATTGTATTTGTTTCGTTGGGCTTTTCCGCAGGTTATTTCATAGTCTCCGGAATCTATCGCTTATTCCATCTGCATACATCCGATTATCTTCGTCATATGGCGGAGGTTGTCAGTAGTTTATTAACGATGGCGTTTGTGGGGCTTCTTATTGGTTTATTCACGAACTCCAGGCGTCACAATCTCTTTCATGAAATACTTGATGCCTTAAGCAGGATTGCCAAAGGTGATTTTAATGTATACCTTGATTTAAAGGTTGGAAGAGAAAATCAATTTACCAAACTGATTGACCATATCAATCATATGGCTAAGCAATTAAAACAGTTGGAAGAGATGCGGCAGGAGTTTATTTCCAATGTCTCTCATGAAATTCAGTCACCGTTGACGTCAATAATGGGCTTTGCCCAAGTCCTCCAATACGATCAGCTAACAAAAGAAGAGAGAAACCATTATCTCAGTATCATTGAAACGGAAAGTAGAAGGCTCTCGAAATTAAGCGATAATCTCATGAAATTAACTTCGTTAGAATCCAAGCATCATCCCTTTGATCGTCATAGCTATCGATTAGATCAGCAAATACGGACGATTATTTTAGCCTGTGAACCGCTTTGGCTGGAAAAGGGTCTGGAATTGGATGTTTCAATGGAGAAGGCCGCCATCATTGCAGATGAAGATTTGATGAGCCAGGTTTGGACGAATCTCTTTCACAATAGTATTAAATTTACACCGAGCCAGGGGATGATTCGTGTTCATCTCGAAAAAGTGGATGACAAAACGATCGTGAAAATATCAGATACGGGGATTGGCATCTCGAAAAAAGACCAGATTCATGTATTTGAACGATTCTACAAAGCCGATAAGGCAAGAGACCGGTCAAAAGGAGGCAGTGGATTAGGGCTCTCCATCGTCAAAAAAATCATCGAAATGCACGAAGGAACCATCTTTGTTGAAAGCGAAGAGGGGAAGGGAACCACCTTTACAATTACATTATAATGAGTGTTAATAATGGGTGTTAGTAATGAGTGTTAGTAATGGGTGTCAGGCACCGCTCGTGGACAAATGTCCACGAACGGTGCCTGACACCTTTTTTCCATCTCTTTTTCATAAATTGTTCTGTTAGGCATATGGCAAATCATATTTATTGTAAGATAAGTAATTTTGGCTATTCAGCGAATATGGAGGAGTGAGCGCGGGTGCCAATTGATTGGGATGAAAAGGCTGAAATTTTTCATTTGTACAATAACAAGATTAGTTATTTGATTCAAATTGTTCACGGTAAATATCCTGCCCATTTGTATTGGGGCAAGAGGGTTCATGCGCTCCAGCCGTCTTCCATTCTAGTATTTAAACGCAGGCCTTTTTCGCCGACGACGGAACCTGATTTTCCGCAATTTTCACTTGATACGCTGCCACAGGAATACCCTGCTTTTGGGAACGGGGATTTTCGTTCTCCGGCTTATCAAATCCGCTCAGCTGACGGGACTACAGTAACGGAATTTGTCTATGATTCTCATGAAATTTTTCAAGGAAAACATCCACTTAAGGGATTGCCTGCTGCGTATGTCGAGGATAAATCTGAAGCTGAAACATTAGTGCTGACAATGGTAGATGCCATGCTTGGGGTCGGGATGAATCTTCATTATACAATTTACAGTGATTTTGATGTGATAACGAGGTCGGTCTCCTTTGAGCACCTTGGGACCCATGATGTGGAAATACATAAATGTATGAGTATGTCAGTGGACATTCATCAGTCAGATTGGGATTGGCTGCACCTTTATGGAACATGGGGGCGTGAGTGTCACATCGAAAGGCGGCCGCTTAACCACGGGATTCAAATGATTTCATCAGCTCGAGGTGCAAGCAGCGATCAACATAATCCGTTTGTTGCGCTCCTTGCGAAAGACACCAACGAAGAGCAAGGAGATGTGTATGGGATCAGTTTGGTCTATAGCGGGAATTTTCAAGCTTCCATCGAAGTCGATCCATTTCAAACTTCTAGACTCAGCATCGGCATAAACCCTTTTGATTTTACATGGGTGCTGGAGCCGGGGGAAACGTTTCAGACTCCTGAAGCTCTAATGGTGTATTCCTCGGAAGGGCTTGGAGGAATGTCCAGGACTTTTCATAAAATACTGAGGGAAAGAGTTTGCCGTGGCGTATACCGTGACAAAACACGTCCAATTCTCATTAATAACTGGGAAGCCACCTATTTCAATTTTAATGAAAAAAAACTTTTCGACCTTGCGGATGCAGCAAAAGAATTAGGAATCGAACTGTTTGTACTAGACGATGGATGGTTTGGGCATCGTGACAATGATAAAAGTTCGTTGGGTGATTGGTTTGTTTTTAAGAAAAAACTTCCGAATGGTTTAGATGGATTGGCTGATTATATCCGAAAAAAGGGGCTGCAATTTGGGATATGGGTCGAGCCGGAAATGGTCTCTCCGGATAGTGATTTGTATCGTAAACATCCTGATTGGTGTATCCATGTGCCAGGAAGGAACCGGACACAGTCTAGAAATCAATTAATTCTTGATTTAAGCAGGGAAGACGTATGTAATTTTTTAATCGAAACGCTCATTCGTGTATTTAGCAGTGCTAACATTTCCTATGTCAAATGGGATATGAATCGAAATATGACTGAAGTGGGTTCGGCTTTACTGCCGCCTCATAAGCAAAAAGAAACAGCACACCGTTACATGCTTGGCTTGTATCGAATCCTAGAAAAACTGACCAAACGATTTCCGCAGATCTTATTTGAAAGCTGTTCCGGTGGTGGCGGCCGCTTTGATCCTGGCATGCTCTATTACATGCCGCAAACCTGGACGAGTGATGATACAGATGCTGTTGAACGGCTTAAGATTCAATACGGAACAAGCCTCATTTATCCTGCGATTACCATGGGGGCACATGTATCAGATGTGCCGAATCATCAAGTGGGAAGAATTACACCGCTTTTAATGAGATGCCATGTGGCAATGGCGGCAAATTTGGGCTTCGAATTAAATATCGACAAACTAAGTAATGATGATAAGAAGGTTGTAATGGAGCAAATCAAACGATATCATCAAATCAAGGATATTGTCTGTTTTGGGGACTTATACAGGCTGTTAAGTCCGTTTGATGGAATGGATCCAGCTTGGATGTATGTGTCACCGAACCAGGAAAGGGCTGTAGTTTTTTACTATAAAACTTTGGCAACACCAAATCCGCCATTTTTCCGGCTGAAGTTGCGCGGGCTAAAGTCGTGTGAGATTTATAGAGTAAATAGGGGAGAACAGGAATATGCGGGCGATGAGTTAATGAAAATTGGATTACAGCTGCCACTGATAAATAGAGATTTTTATTCGAGTGTTTACCACATTGAAGCGTTTGAAAAGTAATCAAATAAAAAATACGAGCTTTTTAGGTCCATATTTCAATTAAAATTAACAAGTTTGACAATCTATATACCTGTGGAAAAGAATATATTTGGTATGCTTAATATAGAAAATATCATAGCCAGGCTTAGAGACTTGGAGAAAGCCATAAAAACAAATGGGAATGATACATTACTATTCCTATGCGTTTTTATGGCTTTTTTGTTTGCATGACTAAACCCTTGAGAATGAAGTCTGGGAGGGTCTAGATTAGTATTTTCTGTAAAGACTAGTATAGAAGTAAAAAAGTATTATAAAATGGTGAGAAGAGACTGAAGGTGAGAGGTGAACAATGGGATGAGTTTTTTTGGACAAAAGGTGTTACCGGCAATTCGAAAAATAGAAGATTTCGAAAAAATGATGTCAAGGAACTATGAATATATTGTAATTTTAGACATACATGTTTCCAGACTGAAACCCATTTTTCAAATGGCTCAGGCCAACCATAAAAAGTTAATCATTCACATGGATTTAGTTCATGGATTAAAGAGTGATGAATACTCAACAGAATATATCTGTCAGGAATTTAAACCATTTGGCCTGATTTCTACTAAAGGAAGCGTGATTCTTAAAGCGAGACAAAAAGGTGTAAAATCGATTCAGCGTATGTTTCTACTAGATACTAGCTCGATCGAAAAGAGTTTTGCGTTAATCGAACGAACAAATCCGGATTATATAGAAGTATTACCGGGAATTATGCCAAAAATAATTAAAGATATCCGGAATCGTACGAATAAAGAAGTTTTTGCTGGAGGATTAATAGATACCATTGAAGAAGTAGAACAAGCCTATGAAGCGGGAGCAATTACGATAACAACATCCAATAAAGAATTATGGAAATATTTCGAACCGAAAAATTAGGATGAAACTAACAGTTTCACTGGCCCTAGTATATTCATAGAAATAAAGCTTAAAAGCGTAAAGACATTATTTGTATGCCTTTACGTTTTTTTAAGTAGTTTGATTGTTGATTGTCATCAAGGTAAGAATGAAAAAAATACTGGATGCTAGAAAGATGTGTATTGTTTATGAATCTAGTTGACAACGCTTTCAATCTACCTTTATAATATTAACTAAGTTGATAATATGTGAAGAAGATTTTAGAGACTCACGGAAATACCCCATTTTTACGGGGGATTTTCTGTGCGTCTTTTTTCGTTTTATTCACAACAAGTTCCAAGGTAAAGATGTTTTTTTTAAAAGAGGAGGTTAATTATGACAGCTTTTTGGGGTGAATTAATTGGCACGGCAATTTTAATTACATTAGGCGCTGGCGTGTGCGCAGGAGTGAATCTGAAGAAAACGCTCTCTAATGGCAGTGGTTGGATTGTTATTACCTTTGGATGGGGGTTTGCGGTAGCAGTTGCTGCCTACTCAGTGGGTAAATTTAGTGGTGCACATCTAAATCCTGCATTAACAGTTGCGTTAGCATTTACCGGCGATCTTCCGTGGAAAGAGGTCCCAACTTATATTTTCGGTCAAGTGATTGGAGCAATAATTGGAGCAACAATTATTTATTTTCAATATCTTCCACATTGGAAAGTGACAGAAGATCAAGGGGCAAAATTAGGAACATTTGCAACAGGTCCTGCTATTCCTCATACTTTTGCAAACTTAATTAGTGAAATTATTGGTACATTTATTCTTGTTTTAGGAATCTTAGCAATCGGTGCAAATAAATTTGCAGATGGACTAAATCCACTCGTGGTAGGCTTCCTTATTGTTAGTATCGGTTTGAGTCTTGGGGGAACAACAGGATATGCGATCAATCCCGCCCGTGACTTTGGTCCAAGGTTAGCACATGCCCTTCTTCCAATTCCGGGAAAAGGAAGTTCTAATTGGGGATATTCATGGATACCCATTGTAGGCCCAATCCTTGGAGGAAGTTTGGGAGGATTATTTTATAAAGCTGCCTTTCTCGGTAAAACAGAAATGAGTCTTTGGTTTATAATAGGGGCAATTGTAGTAGTTCTTGCAATCGCTTCTGTAATGGGAAAGAAACCTCAGGAAACGGTCCGAGTAGAAAAAGTCAGTGCATAATTTTAATTAAAGGGAGAGTTTAGATATGGAAAAATACATCTTATCATTAGATCAAGGTACAACAAGTTCACGGGCTATTCTTTTTAATAAAGAAGGAAAGATTGTCCAAGTCGCTCAGCAGGAATTTCAACAATTCTTCCCTCAACCAGGATGGGTAGAACATAATGCAATTGAAATTTGGGGTTCGATCCTAGCGGTAATGGCTTCTTGTTTGGCCGGGGCTAATGTAAAACCAGAACAAGTGGCTGGAATCGGTATTACAAACCAACGGGAAACAGCCGTTGTCTGGGATAAAAAAACTGGCCAACCGATATATCATGCCATTGTTTGGCAATCCCGCCAAACAGCAGCGATTTGTGAAGAATTGAAAGCAAAAGGATATGATCAATTATTCAGGGATAAAACAGGCCTTTTAATTGATGCTTATTTCTCTGGAACAAAAGTGAAATGGATTCTTGAAAATGTAGAAGGTGCAAGAGAAAAAGCAGAGCGTGGAGAACTGCTATTTGGAACGATTGATACATGGCTTATTTGGAAACTATCTGGTGGAAAAGCCCATGTAACAGATTACTCCAATGCATCGAGAACATTGATGTACAATATTCATGACCTTAAATGGGATGAAGAGTTATTAGAAATTTTGTCAGTTCCTGCTTCAATGCTTCCGGAAGTACGCCCATCTTCAGAAGTATACGCTGAAACAGTTGATTACCATTTCTTTGGCTGTAATGTGCCAATTGCCGGAGTTGCGGGTGATCAGCAAGCAGCGTTATTCGGTCAAGCATGCTATGATAAAGGAATGGCGAAAAATACTTATGGAACTGGCTGCTTTATGTTAATGAATACCGGAGAACAAGCAGTAAAATCAGAGAACGGTCTGTTAACAACAATTGCATGGGGTATTAACGGAAAAGTAGAATATGCACTTGAAGGAAGTATCTTTGTTGCTGGGTCCGCCATCCAATGGCTTCGTGATGGGCTTCGTATGTTTAGAAATGCTGAAGAGAGCGAAAAATTTGCTGCGAGCGTAAAATCAACAGATGGTGTATATGTAGTTCCAGCCTTTGTTGGGTTAGGAACACCTTATTGGGATAGTGATGTACGTGGTTCGGTTTTTGGCTTAACTCGTGGTACCACCAAAGAACACTTTATTCGCGCAACGATAGAATCCCTTGCATATCAAACAAAGGATGTCTTAACTTCAATGGAGGCGGATTCAGGTATTTCGCTTAAAACTTTGCGTGTAGACGGCGGCGCTGTTGCCAATAACTTCTTAATGCAATTCCAAAGCGATGTATTAGATGTACCAGTGGAGCGTCCAGAAGTAAGAGAAACTACAGCATTAGGAGCTGCTTATTTAGCAGGATTAGCGGTGGGTTATTGGGAAAGCCAAGAAGAAATCGCTGCTCAATGGAATATGGATAAAGCATTTACACCAGATATGGCTGAAGAGGATCGAAACAATTTATATACAGGTTGGAAAAAGGCTGTAAACGCAGCTAGGGCTTTTAAATAATCGTAATGTATGGTAAGCTATACTTAAGTTAATATTTTGGCGGGAGAAACTCGAGAGGCCACAACAAAGCAATGGATTTTATACCATTGTGATTGTTGTGGCCTCTTTTTTTTATCCCCATTGGAGGTAATCATTGTGCAAATGTTAAAATTTTCAAGTTCAAATAGAAACACAATTCTAAAGGAAATGGCCGCAGAAGAATTTGATGTACTTGTCATCGGTGGAGGAATAACAGGCGCTGGAATCGCATTAGATGCCGTAACAAGGGGGATGAAAACGGCATTAGTAGAAATGCAGGATTTTGCTGCTGGGACATCTAGCCGATCAACGAAACTTGTTCACGGTGGTCTCAGGTATTTAAAACAATTCGAAGTGAAGATGGTCGCGGAAGTGGGGAAGGAACGAGCGATTGTTTATGAAAATGGCCCGCATGTAACGACACCAGAATGGATGCTCCTGCCAATGCATAAAGGTGGAACGTTTGGGAAATTCAGTACATCAATTGGACTACGAGTCTATGACTTTTTAGCAGACGTAAAAAAAAGTGAACGAAGAAAAATGCTTTCTCCGGATGATACCATTCAGAAAGAGCCGCTGATTAAAAGAGAGGGCTTAAAAGGCGGCGGTTATTATGTGGAATATCGTACTGATGACGCCCGGTTAACTGTCGAAGTTATAAAAGAAGCTGTGGAGCATGGTGCCAAAGCAGTAAATTATTCAAAAGTAATCGAGTTTATTTATCAAGATGGTAAGGTGATTGGTGCTAAAGTTGAGGATCTATTAACTGGTACCGTTCATGATATTTACGCAAAACGCATCATAAATGCCACTGGCCCTTGGGTTGATTCCCTCCGCGACAAAGATAAGTCGTTAGCTGGAAAAAAACTGCGGCTGACAAAAGGGGTCCATTTGGTAATTGATCAGTCGAGATTTCCCCTAAAACAAGCTGTGTATTTTGATACAGCTGATGGCCGCATGGTTTTTGCCATTCCAAGGGATGGGAAAACGTATGTGGGGACAACAGACACCTATTATGGCAACGATCCGATTTATCCAAAAATGACGGAAGCTGACAGAGATTACATTCTTAATGCCATTCATTATATGTTTCCAAGCGTTTCCATTAAGGCAGAGGATATTGAATCTAGCTGGGCAGGGGTAAGACCGCTGATTTATGAAGAAGGCAAGGATCCCTCTGAAATTTCGCGAAAAGATGAAATATGGGTTTCGAATTCCGGTCTGATTACCATCGCAGGCGGGAAGCTGACGGGATACAGAAAAATGGCGGAAACGGTGGTGGACTTGATCGCAAAACAGAGCGGACATTTTCAAGCTTGCCAAACCAAACATTTACCTATATCCGGTGGTCATGTTGATGGGGCTAGTAACTTTGCTTCCTTTGTTGAAAAAAAGGAAAAGGATGGGGAGTTAAGAGGATTTACAAAGGAACAATATCGCAAATTAGTTCATCGCTATGGTTCCAATATTGATCGGATTTTTGACATTGCGAAAAGGTATGACCCCAATAACAAGTTTGGTTTGCCGGTTGAGGTGTTTGTTCAAATTGTTTATTCGTTAGAGGATGAAATGACAGTAAAACCAGTCGACTTTTTTATCCGTCGAACAGGAGCTTTATTTTTTGATATTCACTGGGTAGTAGAATGGAAAGATGCCATTCTCGACTATATGGAAAATGCGCTTGGATGGACGGTGGAGGAGAAGACCCGATTCAAGGAAGAGTTAGAAACAGCCTTAAAGGATGCGATCCATCCGATTCCGAATGAATGATGTGAGTTATTCTCGCAGTGCATTCCCAATGTTAACCTAATTTTTGGAGGATTGAAAAACTAATCAAACGTTTGATTAAATAAGTGACGGGCTTGGAATATAAGGAAAAGTCCTAACATATTATTTACCATATCAAACGTTTGATAGTTATATTTCGTGGCAGGTATATGGTGACGACCATAATTCCGACTTAATTCATTGGAATATCTGGATTACAATTTTTCCGAATTTGAAGGAGGATGGATAGTATGAATTTCTTGCTGATCCTCGTCAATGTAGCTGTTCTGTTATTACTCATGTTTGGATTATTTACGATGCAAAAGAAGCATGTTTCTTTTTCCAAGCGTGTTTTTAGTGCGTTAGGTTTAGGTATTATCTTTGGTTTTCTCATTCATCTTAT
The DNA here is from genome assembly GCF_002567005.1 of Bacillus sp. AFS073361. Classification (GTDB taxonomy): domain Bacteria; phylum Bacillota; class Bacilli; order Bacillales; family Cytobacillaceae; genus Neobacillus. The sequence goes on along the minus strand of NZ_NUZU01000001.1, from coordinate 13,835 downwards.
TTATGGCACGACACATGAAGTAACGACAGGTTCAATCGATTGGTTTAACATTGTCGGGAATGGCTATGTGAAGCTATTACAAATGGTAGTCATGCCGCTGATATTTGTCTCCATTGTCGGCGCTTTTACAAAGTTAAAGCTTACGAAAAATATTGGAAAAATAAGTTTTCTTGTCATCGGCATCCTGCTAGCAACGACTGCCGTCTCTGCGGCGATTGGAATTGGCTCTGCATTGGGATTTGGTCTTGATGGTGTCCAGTTAACTGAAGGAGAAGCGGAGGCAGCTCGTAATGCCCAGTTAGAGGAACGAGTTACTGGGATAGAAAATATGACGCTCCCACAACAAATTATTGAGTTAATCCCAAGCAATCCATTTCAGGATTTAACGGGAGCACGCGCGACATCGACGATTGCTGTTGTTATTTTTGCTGTGTTTATTGGAATTGCTTATCTTGGGGTTAAGCGCAAAGACCCTGAAACAGGAGAATTTTTTGCTAAGATCATTGATACGATCTACTCAGTTGTCATGAGGGTAGTCACACTAATCTTACGTCTAACGCCATACGGAATTCTTGCCATCATCACAAGAGTTACAGCAACAAGTGACTATGCGGCGATTGCGAAATTAGGTAAGTTTGTGATTGCCTCCTATGTGGCGCTCATTTTGGTGTTCATTGTCCATTTACTACTATTATCCTTTGCTAAACTAAGTCCTGTAAATTATGTGAAAAAAGGGCTGCCAACCTTGACCTTTGCCTTCACGTCACGGACTAGTGCAGGAACCTTACCAATGACCATTAAAACGCAAACGAAAGACTTTGGTGTATCAGAAGGGATTGCAAATTTTGCAGGGTCGTTTGGACTTACCATTGGTCAAAACGGATGTGCAGGTGTTTATCCGGCAATGTTAGCTGTGATGGTTGCCCCGGCCGCCGGGGTGGATCCTACGAGTATATCCTTTATCTTAACTCTCATTCTTGTGGTAGCGATTAGCTCATTTGGTGTAGCAGGTGTAGGTGGCGGTGCGACCTTCGCGGCATTAATCGTTTTATCTGTCATGAACCTTCCGGTTGCGATTGTTGGTTTGCTCATCTCAGTTGAGCCTCTTATAGACATGGGACGTACGGCTCTTAATGTCAGCGGAGCAATGACATCCGGTATATTAACCAGTAAAGTAACAGGTGAATTTGAAAACGAAGTCTATAAACAGCCGGACATTGTAGAAGCATAACAAAACAGGAAACAAAGGTTTAGGGCTTTTTCGCATAGCGGAGGAGTCCTTTTTTTGCAGCATAGAAATGGACTGGTTTTCAATTTATTTTTAATTTAAAATACTTGAATTCAAGATAAATTCAAAGTACACTGTAATCATAGGTGATTGAATTCGAATGAATGGTATGTATGATAACCATACTTAAATAAAAGACAAATTTCTTATACAACTGATTGAAAGAAAGGATGAGGAGAAAATGGATCAATTTCATCAAGCTCCAAATATATATGTCGGAGAGGTCAATATTAAGGTGAAAAATCTCGATTATTCACTTATTTTTTATCAAAATATTATGGGGTTTCAAGTGTTGGAAAAATCAGAGTGTAAAGCGGTCTTAACGACCGATGGAAAAAAGCCATTACTAACGCTAGAGCAGCCAAAGGAGGTTGTGGTGAAAACAGGTCGTACGTCAGGCCTGTATCACTTTGCCATTTTACTGCCATCACGAGCAGATTTAGCGGTCTTTTTACGACACATGGTCCAAACTGGATATCCGCTCGGTGCCGCAGACCATTATGTAAGTGAGGCGTTATACCTTAATGATCCGGACGGCAATGGGATTGAAGTGTACCGGGACCGCCCTTCTTCAGAATGGAAATGGAACAACGGTTTAGTCGAAATGGCCACCGAAGAGCTTGATGGCAATGGAATTATTGCAGAAAGTGAGGCGGAATGGATCGGTTTACCAGCAGGTACACTCATGGGTCACATTCACCTGCATGTCAGCAATTTGCAAAAAGCCGAGGAGTTTTATACAAAAGGGCTGGGTTTTGAGATAGTTAGTTACTATCCACAAGCGGCATTCCTATCAACAGGTAGATACCATCATCATATTGCCATCAATACTTGGCAGGGAGAAGGGGCTGCCACTCCCCCGAAAAACAGTGTAGGGTTAAATTGGTACACGCTCGTTTTCCCTGATACGACAGCAAGAGAGAAAGCCTTGAGCCAACTAAAACAAATAGGTGCACCAATTATGAAAGAAGCCGATTACTTTATAACAGAAGACCCTTCAGGTAATCAAATTCGGTTAATATTATAAAACAGTATAGGGTGTCAGGCACCACCCGTGGACATTTGTCCACGAGTGGTGCCTGACACCCATTTATTGTTACTGTTTTTCGTCTGCTTCTTTGGCTCTTTTTACGCCCTTGCTGACATATGGTTTGGCGCTTTTGGCTTTTTTGACTCCGGCCTGCCAACGAGTCCAGCCCTTTTTGCCGGTTCCTCGACCTGTCCCGCCTTTCCCTTTTGCACTACCCATTTAACCACTCCATTACTCATGTACGTACATCCAACCGTGTTGGTTAGATTAACAAGTTTAACACAGTTCACCCGAGATTTCCCCTTGAAATATTCGTTTGTTAATGAGTGAAAAATCCTAAGGCGTATTTAATTCCTTCTTCAATATTGCTTGTTTCATATCCCGCTAAGTCTTCATGGGTTACTTCTAACTTTGTTCTTACTAAGGAATAGCCGCTGTCTAGTTCGATATCCAGGAGTACTTCATATCCTAAGGCGTTTTGAGTTATTTCAATAATGTCATATTCGCGAATCGCTGTCCCTGTTTCGTATTCGAATGGTTCTAATTCAGACATGAGAACAATACCTCCAAATGTATTTGGTTCTAGCTATTATTATTTCCAGAGTTGTGAATAACCTTCGTGAGTAGGATCATTTTCTTTTTAGCAATTTCAGCCTATTAAAGGATTGCCTCTATGCTAAAAGGAATTACTAAGAAGATGGCGAATTAGAATGAGTGGTTTATTTTCCTATACGGAGGTAATAACATGGATTTGGATACATTATATATAATCGATCAAAAAGATAGTTTAGGGTTGGAGTTCAGTAAATTGGTGTCGATGATGAATTATACAAGGTACACTACGATTGAAACGGTAAAGGGACTTACTGTGGAAGAGTTAGACTTCCTTTTTGATGAGGAGGCAAATTCAATCGGAATGCTGTTGGCTCATTTGGCTGCGGTCGAAAAGGCTTATCAAGTTGAAACGTTTGAAAATCGTGATCTAAATGAGAAAGAGCTAAGCATTTTACTTCCCGCGCTAGACTTAGGAAGTCTTGGGAGAGAAATGATTAAAGGCAATAGCATTGATCATTACTTGGAGCAAATGGGCGAAGCACGGAATGCAACCATCGAAATGTTTAAAACGCTTCCTGATGAATGGTTATATGAACAAACGCCGTTTTGGCATGATCGCCATGCGAATAATTTCTTTAAATGGTTCCATGTGTTTGAAGATGAACTGAGTCATAGAGGTCAGATTCGTCTAATCAGAAAAATGCTTAATAAACGTAAACAAACGCTGAAAAAAGCCGTGGATAATTGAATAGAGGGCTGTGATTTTTAATGTGTTTAATACTTTTTGCTTATCAAGTCCATCCAATCTACAAGCTCATTGTGGCAGCAAACCGAGATGAATTCCTAGGGAGACCTACTTCCCCGGTACATTTCTGGGAAGACCAGCCTGACATCCTGGCCGGAAGGGATTTAGAAAAAAAGGGTACCTGGATGGGGGTTACAACAGGTGGGCGGTTTGCGGCGTTGACCAATTATCGTGACCCAAAGGAAGCAACGGATGGAAAGCGCTCACGGGGTGAATTGGTTACTGAAGCCTTGAAACACAAGGGAAATCTAAAGGCTTATATGGAAGACCTTGGAGGACGAAAGGACCTGTATCCAGGCTATAACTTATTGGCCGGTGATGGAAATGAACTATTTTATTTTTCAAATAAAGGGCATGAACTGAAAAAGATTGTTCCTGGGATTTATGGTGTCAGCAATCACTTACTAAATACTGACTGGCCAAAGGTTCAAAAAGGAAAGGAAGGATTGGCCAAAATTATCAATGGAGAAGAGGATGGACTAGTATCGGAACTTTTGGACATGCTTCAAAATACAGACCAAGCACCGGACGAACTTCTTCCACACACTGGAGTTTCATTAGAATGGGAAAGAAGGCTTTCGCCATTGTTTATAAAAAGTGAGAACTACGGGACCAGGAGTTCAACCGTCATGTTGATGTCGGACAAAGAAATTCACTACGTGGAGCGAGTCTTCGCTATGGAGGGTATAAGTGAACAGCAATTTACGGTAAAATTGTAAAATTTGGTGTCAGGCACCTTAGAAAGGCACCGTTTTAAACGGTGCCTTTCTCATGAGAATTCCTTATCCACTAAGACTTCAGACCAAAGACTCTGATCGAAAACTTTTTCCTCACCATATGCCAGTGTAATCACGGCTGTTTTTGAATAATCCTTTAATAGTTCTTTTAATTCCTTATCTTTATCAATCATAAAATCAACAACTGGAAAAGCCCTTAACAATTGAGTTAATGATTCAGGAGAGGCTGCTGTTTCATTTGTTGGAAAGGTATGACTAGGAATCACATATTTAACTTTCAGTAGTTTTTTAACAGCGTATGCTGCTTCTCTCGGCCCCATTGTAAAATGGCCAGATGAGGAGAGGATTGCAATGTCAGGCTCATACACATCTTGAATTAACTTCATATCGTACATCAATGCCGTATCGCCTGAATGGTAAACCGTATAATCATCCTTAAAATCAAAAATATAACCTGCCGCCTCACCGGCATAGACGGGAGGACCTTGGGTTTCTCCATAGGAAGAGGTATGTTTTGCCTGGACCATCGTGACAGTTACATCTTCAAAGGAAACGGAACCTCCCAGATTAATAGGAAGCACATTCTTCATTCCTTGCTTCAGAAGGATAAGTGCTAACTCATATTGAGCCACAATCATAACATCGGGTTTGTGCTCGACCAACTTCGTAAGTCCGCTAGTATGATCGAAATGGCCGTGGGTTAGAAATACACAATCAATGGATTGGTAGAAATCAGCCGTATCTAAATGCGGTGGAAAGCCGGGATTTAAATCAAAAAAAGGATCAATGAGATACTTTTTTTCTGTTTCACTTTTTAAAACATACATGGCATGCCCAAGCCGTGATATTTTCAGCAGAAACACCTCCAAAACTCTAAATTAGCACATCTTAATCCATTTTATTTTTTTACGTTGGTAATAAGAACTTGGTATGAGATTTTCTCATGAGATAAATTCCTGTCGATTTTGTTCATCGATAACATTTGTGTAATGCCAAATAAGATCTTCAAAAATCTGATCCCATCTCTGTGTCAATGCATAATCCCTTCCTGCGCTTCCCATTTGTTCACGTAGTCCGTCATTCCTCAAAAGCTTAATAATCGCATCGCTAAATTCCAGTGCATTACCAGGTCTACATAAATACCCCGTAACTCCGGCTTTAATGATATTCTTAACACCCCCAGCTTTCGCACCTATAACAGGTGTTCCACTAGCAAGGGACTCTAAAACAACATTTCCAAATGTCTCTGTGGGTGAAGGGAAAACGAATAAATCAGATGCTGAATAGACTTCTGCCAAGCATCTCCCAGTTAAGAATCCAGTAAAGGTCATATTTCCTGCAGCTTGTGCTTCCAATTCCTTTCGTAATGGACCGTCCCCAACAATTAACCAATGTATTTTCTCTTTTATTTCAGCTGGGAGTGATTTAGCGATAGTTAATAGTGTCCTTATATCCTTTTCAGGGGCTAATCTGCCTACATATGTAAGCAGATATCTTTCTTCTATAGAGTAAAGGTTACGAACTGCATTTTTATCATAATGAGGGTGAAAAAGCTGGCAATCTACGCCTCTTGGCCAAATTTCTAAATTTGAAAATCCATGGTGCTTTAATTGTAGGTGGGTTTCAAGTGAGGGGACGAAGAGTTTTTTACAGGTTTGATGAAACCAGTGCATGTAATTCCAATGAATCTTTGAAAGAAAATGAAGGTGATAATGGTGTAAATAATCTTCAAAATTGGTGTGATAGGAACCGACAAGCGGTATGTTTAATTTCTTTGCAAAATAAACACCACAAAGGCCGATATTAAAAGGAGTGGCAACATGAATTAGATCTGGAGAGAAAGCTTTTAATTCCGATTGAATATGAAGAAGGTTTGGAAAAGCCAAGCGGCATTCTGGGTATAAGAAAAAAGATAGGCTTTTAAAAAGATGGATATTAGTAGAATGATATTCATTGGAATATGAGCGAGGTGCAAAAATCTTAAAGGCAATGCCTTGGGCCTCTAAATAATTAGTTAACCGTTTAAGTGTCCTGGCAACCCCGTTGATATCAGGATGAAAGGTATCTGTGAAAATGGCAATTTTCATAAAATCCCTCCTTATCGTAATCCTCATAACCACAATAAACAGAAGCAAAGGCTCCCCGTAAGTGAACCGAGTATCCCCCCAGCAATTACATCAGAAGGATAGTGAAGGCCTAAGTAAATTCTGGATATGCCCACAAAAAGCCCTAAAGGGATCAAGATAAAGGAAAGGTGAGGTATGAATAAGACATATGGAATGATAACGGAAAAAATGGCAGTGGTATGTCCCGATGGAAAAGAATGATCTTGTAATGGATTTTCAGGGACCTTTGTTTTTTCTATGATTAAATAAGGTCTTTTTCGGGGAAACAGCAGTTTTACAAAGTGTACAGGTATGTGACTTGCGGATAAAGCAAGTGCACTGGCTATGGCAATCAACCTAGCCTCCCGCGGCGAAAACATGATGAGAAGTAAAGTTGCAGCAATCGTAAATCTTGCCCCACCAAGGTGCGTCACCATGCGGAAAAAAAGATTTAATACACTTTTATCAAAATGACGATTCACCTGCTGAAATAATCGGCATTCGAAGCCATAAAACAATTGTAATATTCTCATCAATGCCCATTCCCCTTTATAAAGTATTCATTATCAACCAATCATTTGCTTTGCTTTACTTAATTGTATATGGGAATGATAAGATTTTTTCTTAATTTAATGTTAAATGAGTGTAAAGGATTTGTAATGGTTAGAAAATCCTCTGATTTAAATAATTTTCCAGGAAAAAAATGTTTTTGTAATGAAATTAGGGAGGGATTCTCTTTTCTTTTTTAATATAATTCTTTCAATAATTAGATGGCTCTTTTAAATAGATATATCATAGAATCAGTATTGTAAGCGTTACCATATAATCTGATAAGTCGTAAGTTTCAGAAATATTTAAATAAATAGAATAATATACTAGACGAAAGAGATTAATTGTACTAAAATAATATTTAATAAATCACCTAGACAATCCAATCGTTGTTCATGTTAGATAATCTATCAATCTACGATGTGATTTGTCAGAAAAAATAGAAAAAAGGGGTCCTTATGATGAAAAAGAATTGGGCAAAAATGTTTATGGCCTCCACTTTATTGGCGGGAGTGCTTGCAGGGTGTTCTGGAGCAAAAGAAAGTTCAAATTCAGGTGGCGATAGTAAAACCATTAAAGTTGGTGTAAACCTAGAGTTATCCGGTGGGGTTGCTTCTTACGGGGAGTCACTTGAAAACGGAATTGATATTGCAGTTGATGAAATCAACAAAAAGGGCGGAATAAAGGGCAAAAAGATCGAGCTTGTTAAAGTAGATAACAAGTCAGAGGCTGCTGAAGCTACAAACGGTGCGATTAAGTTAACCAGCCAAGACAAAGTAACAGCGATTATTGGTGCAGCAACAAGCGGTAACACCGTAGCACAGGCACAAATCGCAAATGATACGAAAACAATCCTATTAACTCCATCAGGGACAAGTCCGAACGTAACTGTAGCGGATAATGGAAAATTAAACGAATATGTTTTCCGTACATCATTTATTGATCCATTCCAAGGAATTGTAGCTGCTAATTTTGCTTCAAAGGAATTGAAATTAAATAATGCGGCAATCTTTGCAGATAGTGCCAGCGATTATGCTAAAGGTTTAGCAGCGTCATTTAAAGAAACTTACGAAAAGGCAGGCGGCAAGGTTGTTGCTGAGGAAGCTTATGTTGCAAAAGATACAGACTTCCGTGCGACATTAACTCGTATTAAGGCTAAAAATCCACAATTCATCTTTATTCCTGGATACTATGAAGAAGTTGGATTAATTGTAAAACAAGCTCGTGAATTAGGAATCACTGTTCCGTTAATGGGTGCAGATGGCTGGGATTCACCGAAGTTAGTTGAGTTAGCTGGAGCTGACGCGTTAAATAATACATTTATCACAAACCATTACACATCTGGAGATCCAGATGAAACAATCCAAAAGTTTGTAACGACATATAAAGAAAAGTTCAATGGAGAATCTCCTAATGCATTTAATGCACTTGGCTATGATACTGTCTATCTATTAGCTGATGCGATCGAGCGTGCGGGTGGTACAGATACAACTAAGATTAAAGAAGCATTAGAGAAAACAAAAGATTTATCTAGGATTACTGGTACGATTACGATTGATAAAGACCACAATCCAGTTAAATCAGCAACTGTCTTAGAATATAAAGATGGTAAACAAGTATTTAACACAAAAGTAAATCCGTAAGACCAAAAAGTGAAATGGAAGGACGATCCCTTCTGTTTCACTTTTTTATTTATTGGTTAGATTCAGAATAGTTGTGATACAATTGACTTAGCATCAGGTGCTAATATCAGGTATTCATTAATAGACGGCCAAATAATTCGCGAATTTTAAAAAGGGCATAAATGGACCATTTTCGCCTTTTAAGAATGTTTGTACGGGAAACTAACGAAATTTACAATTACGGAGGATTATGATGTTAACAAATGATTTAGACTTTCGATTGGAGCCTAAACTTATAGATTTATATGAAGAACATAAAAAGCGATCTGAAAAAATAGATTGGGGTTATCATGACTACTTACCGTGGGATAAGGCAATGGATTTCAGGCGTGTTCCCTGGGATGAAAGTCAGGTCACACTGCCCGCGTCGATTATAACGGCGGTTGAAACCGCCCTTTTAACCGAAGTAAACTTGCCATGGTTTACTTCGCATCTAGATCAAACATTTAAGGGTTCATTATCGGTTATAAAAGATTTTGTCCATACTTGGACAGCAGAGGAAGACCAGCATTCAAACCTGATTGAAACGTATTTATTAATTACTCGTAATGTAGACCCGAAGCGGCTCCACCACTTACACAAACAAACCGTTGAGAATGGCTGGAACCCTGATTATCACACGCCGTTTGAAACCATGGTATATACCTCGTTACAAGAACTGGCAACGATGGTTTTTTACTATAACGTTGCGAAAGTAGCTGGTTCACATGATAAAGATTTAGCTAGTCTGCTCCGCCGTCTTGCAAAAGATGAAACGTTGCATTATGCCTTTTATCGAGATGTGATTAAATTTCATCTCCAATTGGAACCTAATTACTGTTATCATTTAGGACATGTTATTAAGAACTTTCAAATGCCTGGTACAGTAATGCCTGATTTCGAAGATCGCATGGCGATTATTGCAAAAGAGGCAAACTACGGTCCATTGGAATATTTCGATCAAGTTCTAGATGTGATTGTTGATTATTGGGAGTTGGAAAAATTAAGACCGATTGCACCAGAAGCCGAAAAAGCTAGACTGGACATTTTAAAATACCACGCCCGGTTGAAAAAAGTACGAGATCGTTTTTATAAAAATAAATAAGGTACGTCCGAATGGAAAGGAAAATATATCCGGTTCAATCAAAGGTATAAAGGGTTGACAATAAAAATAGAATTTATTATTCTTTAGCAATAGTAATTTAATAAATACTTTCGTATAACTCCAATGATATGGTTTGGAGGTCTCTACCAGGAACCTATAAATTCCTGATTACGAAGAAGATACATGAATTTGTATTTTCTTCGTAATCAGGAATTTTTTTTATTTTCTTAACAATTAGGAGGTAATTATCGATGAATTTTGCAACTTTACCTAAAATAGAACTTCACTGCCATTTAGATGGCAGTCTTAGACCGGAAACCATCCTTGATATTGCAAAGAGAGATGGAATCAGTCTGCCTTCGATGAATAGGGACGATATTCTAAAAGAACTCATCGCTCCATTAGAATGCGAATCCCTTGATGAATATTTAGAGAAATTTTCTATACCTAATTTAGTTATGCAGTCAGAGGAAAATCTTAGAAGGATCACCTTTGAACTTTTTGAGGATGCAGCCCGTGAAAATGTGAAATACATGGAGGTAAGATTTGCTCCGTTACTTCATACAGCAGGGGGATTAGACGTTGAAGAGATCATCCAAGCGGTCTTAACTGGAATAAAGGAGGCTGAAAAGCAATATGAGATAAAGGGGAACTTGATTCTTTCTTGCATGAGGACAATGTCTGCTTCCCGTGCTTTTGAGGTTGTAGAGAAGGGAAGGAGATTCCTTGGCGAAGGTGTAGTTGCAATTGATTTATGTGCATCGGAAGAGGAAGGGTTTTGTGGGAAATTCGTAGAACCGATTGCCTTAGCTAGAGAATATGGTTATCGAGTAACCATCCATGCAGGTGAAACGGGCGTAGGGAAAAACGTATTAGAGGCAGTTGAACTTTTGGGAGCAGAGAGAATTGGCCATGGTGTATTTATAAAGGACTGTGGTGAGGCATATAACATCGTGAAAGAAAAGCAAGTTGTGCTCGAAATGTGTCCAACAAGTAATGTGCAAACAAAAGCGGTGAACCAGTTTAGCGATCATCCCATTTATCAATTTCATAAAGATGGAGTCAAGGTAACTGTTAATACAGACAACCGAACCGTTTCAGATACTACCATGGCAAATGAATGTGACATCGTATTTAAAGAATTTAATATAAGCGAAAATGACTATAAGCAAATTTACCTTACTAGTGTGGAAGCAAGCTTTGCCGACTGCGAAACAAAAGAAATGCTGAAGAAGTATATAACTGGATGAAAAGAAGAATGAAGGGTGTCAGGCACCATGTTCACATGGTGCCTGACACCCTTTTTGTCTTTTTTAAGTAAACTTGAAGATTGTGATGCTAGATAGGGTTCCTAGAGATGATTTTACTTCTTATAAAATCAATCGCAAAGGAGATAATAGAATGAAAATTTTATTAGTAGAGGACGATTACCGTCTGACAGACGTTAATTAAATGAAGGTCTAACATTTTAAGAACCATCCTTCTTCAATGGTTATATTGCTTCGTTTACATATTCCGCGGCTGCGTCTTTTTCTAAAAGGCCGACCTGGATGAGACCATTGAGAATCCCATGTTTAGAAGATGTTGTGGTAATTAGATCGGCTGCGGCCTTTGCTTCAGGAACCCCATTGCCCATGGCGATCCCCGTACCAATCATGGATAACATCTCCGAATCATTTAAACCATCGCCGAATGCAAAACAGTTCTCGTGATTGATATCTACGAATTCAAGCAGTTTGCGAATACCAACCGCTTTTGAGGCCCCTTTTGGCAGGAAATCATAAGCATAATCATGCCACTTGACGAAGTCTAAATCAGGAAAATGGTCGACGTATTGATATTTGTCCTCGTGGTTGCAGTAAAGATGTCCCTGAAATATTGGCCGATTTATATAAAATGAATTGTCAACTATAGGATAAGGCATCATTAATGAATCGAAACTCGATTCAATAAAGGGATGGTTTTCTTTGCTGACTTTAAAATCATCGTGGCTGCAGTAGGCAAGGGCATGGCCGTTGATTGCTGTCAAAGTGGAAATCGACTGAAGCAGCTCAGGATTAATTGGATTGGCATAAATTTCTTGTCCTTCATATACAACATATTGTCCGTTCATGGAAATGAAAGAACTAATATTCAATTCTTTTTGAATCCAAGAAAACATCTTCGGCACACGACCAGTGGCAATTACCGTGTGCACTCCTTTTTCCTGAAGTAAACGAACGGCTTTTTTTGTGGAATCTGGAATCACTTTATTCTCGTTAAGTAATGTACCGTCAATATCAAAAAACACCATAGGTTGTTTCATTTTCTATCCCTCCATTTAATCACAACAGGTCGTTACGCTCAGGGAATACTGATAACGCCGACCTAATGTTGTGAGTTCTTGCAAAAACAGAATAGTTTATGAAACGCGTTTCAGGTCAAGGGGATTGAAAAAATAATTTCTGTTTTTTTATTAGGTACGGAGAGTGAAGAAGATAGAAACAATCAATTCGCGAGAATCAAACGGTATTCCGTTCAATTAATGTTACGGGGATTTCGTCTTGGGAAATCTCCTCATATTTGTGGATTCCTTGTAAAAATAGTTTCCTGCCCATCTCCTCAAGTGGAATTTCAATCGTTGTGATACTCATCGTTTTTGCGATAGGTTGATTGTTGAACCCGATAAGTGCAAGATTATCTGGTATAGTAACACCTAGATTTTTTGCACAGGTAACAATCCCAGCTGCAACATCATCGCTTGTCACCAATAAGGCTGTTGGTGGTTGGGGCATCTTTCTAATCTGCTCCACTACCTTTTCTCCATCCTCGAATTGGAGACAATCCTCAAAAATATAGGAAGGATTATAGGATAAACGATTGGTTTCTAAAAAATCCTTATACGCTAATTCTCTGTTTTTACTATTAGTACCTGATTTACGCCCAATGCAATAACCAATTTTTTCGTGACCTTTTTGATAGAGGTAATCTAATGCAAATAGGAAACTTTTATAGTGATCCACAAATGTGGAGGATACTTTTTTTCCTCTGGTATCCTCGCATAAAATGATTGGTCCAAAAGGCAAATACGTTTCAATTTGGCTCCATGTGGATATTCTCGAGCAAATAATTAACGCATCAATCTGCTTTTGTTTTAACGTTTGTAATGCATCTAATTCTCGGCTTTCCACGTAGTTAGTCTGAAATATAACCAAATTGTAATTGTGCTTTAACGCTTCGTTTGCGATTCCTTTCATTAATAGGGCAAAGTAAAGGTGATCGATAAAAGGAACTACCACACCTACAAGGAAAGTCTTGCCCGTACTTAAATGGACGGCATTAATATTTTGTTGGTAATTACTACGCCTAATCGCCTCTAAAACGGCATTCCTTTTTTCGTCACTTACATACGGATGATTATTCAACACCCGAGAAACAGTGGTTACAGAAACGCCTGCCATCTTTGCCAAATCTTTAATATTTGTCATTCCATTACCTTCCTAAGCGGTGCCTGACACCATGTAAACTGCATGGCGATCCCGCGTTTTCTGTTCAATTTATAATGTTATATTATAACCGAAGTGTATTAAAGAATCAGCGGTGCACTAGAGCTGAGTCAATGTTTTAATGATGGAATAGTTATCTTATAAAAGAAAATAATATATTTTGTAGAATAATAGTTGACTTTAAAGATACATGTATAGTAATATAGTAAATCTGATGAGGGAACAGTATATGAAACTTAGATGTTTCTTAGAAATATAATCCTTCACCAGTTGACAAAAGTTAATGTGGTTGATATGATAGATCTCGCTGATTCAGAAAAAATATTATTTAAAAATAATGTTTGACTTTCTGGTGATGAGATGATAAACTATAAACCTGTCACAAAATAGTTCTTTGAAAACTAAACAAAGCAGAAACGTCAACAAAATTTTATTAGTGAATCTTTCAAAAAAAGTGAAGCTAAGCCAACGTAACAAATGAGCTAATCAACTTTCTTGGAGAGTTTGATCCTGGC
>NZ_NUZU01000029.1 GCF_002567005.1 Bacillus sp. AFS073361 | reverse complement strand
TTGAAAATGGCAGCGGACACGTTGCCTCTGGAATCAGTCCTGTTTCCATACTAGTTGGCAATAGGCTAATAAAGGCAAAGTATAGAGAATCAAGCAAAGCCCATCCTTCAGTTTGTATAGTAGAAAATCGTTCCGGATAATAAAATAACGGCTAATGTCCCTAATAATGTACGAAATAATGAGTCCTTTGCTAATTTTCTAAGGGCTGATAAAAGTCTTTTTAAAGTTAAAATAAATGAAATCATATTTTAAATCCTTTCACCTACAATAGGGATGATACATATTAAACCTGTTATATGTATCATCCCCTTTATTCATTATTTCGTTTATTTATTTTCTTGTTTCAATTTTTCAACAATACGTTGAATGCCATGAGAGTATTACCATTACAATATTAAGTAACCACTGATTTTTCATTGTCATATTAATACCTCTTTTTCCCAAGGGAATTATTTAACTTATTATAACTCCTCCTTTATTTAGCTATTCTGCCCCTTTACATTACAACGAAAATATGACTGCCGTAGCGAATATTGCATGACAAAAGCGATATAGATTATAGAGGTACACTGTTCATCAAAGTTTTTTCCATTACAACCGTGTTCACTAAAATGCCATTTGGGTTTGTCACAACTTCCTCTTTAGATATAATATAGCCCAAGGAGTTATACAAACTAATATTTTTGGGTAATGACACACGGACACGACATTCCATTTTCCCAATTAAATTGTCGTAAGCATATTTTTCGAGCCACACTAACATAGCTTTTGCAATTCCTTTACCTCTTGCTGTTGGTGTAACTGATACCCGAGAAAAATATAAAGCATCCTCTTTCATTGTAAATCTACAGGAGCCAACTGGAACTCCATTTATCGAGCATAGTAAAGCTTTCTCGGAATTATTCTTAAATGATTCTTGTAATGTTTCTAATGATTCATTTAATGCACTAGAAGGAACATCAAGGGTTCGATATTCTTCAAACGCTTCTAACATAAGTTTGTAAACAACAGGAATATCCGTATCTATTGCGATTTTTATTTTCATTTTCTTCTATACCCTCTTCCAAAGGAAATTTAGAAACTCTCATTTCTAATATTCGTTATTATAATATAGTGAATATATTTCGACACCAAATTTGTTGAATTTTCTAACAAGGAGTTCTTAATGCATCACTGCACCGATCGCACAAGTAGAAAGCATAAGACGATTTGCAATCAAAGTGTACAGTGGCATTTTACACCGTAGATACATAGGATGGCAGCAAGTGGAGGTGTCACGAATGAAGAGATGGTTAAAAGCAGTTATTTTAACATATCTGTCCCTTCTGTTTTTTGGCAGTTTCCTTGCGGTCGGCATGTTGGGCACCGGTGCACTGGAAAATTTTCTTCCATTCATTACTGATATCAAAATCTTCTTGTATTACTTTTTCGCTGGAGCCATTGGCGGCTCCCTTAGGCATCTATACATGTTCTGTACTCACTATATGGAAGACGAATTACACGATTATCGAAAATGGATTATGTATATTTTTTATCCGATCTTTGCTACCGGTACCGCAGTCGTGGCTGTCACAATTATCCAAAGCGGTATACTCTTGATTCAATTTACGGATTATCAAGATACCCCTTATGCACCGATTAGCATTGCGTTCTTTGTAGGTTTTGGGTTTAATCGCTTTGTTAATAAGCTTAACATCGTATCAAAAGATATGTTTCAGACGAATAACAAAAAAATGGACACAGACGAAAAAGCAATTGATGAAGTTGAGGAGTCCTCTGGTGAACAAATGGATAGCCTCAACAATTCTTCCCACAATAAATAAAAAAAGGCCGTCATGTGAAAAATCACATGACGGCTATTAAAATTATCTTTGTTCCAAATTTAAAATTGTATAAAGTTCATTTAAATCATGAATTTCATAGGTAGGAAGAATACCAGTATTGTTTGGTTTGGCATCCGGGTTGAACCAACAAGTATCAATTCCAGCAAGCTGTCCGCCTTTAATATCAGAACTTAGAGAATCACCGATGATTAAAGCTTGTTCTGGTGAAAAATTAGGAATTCGAACAAACACATAATCAAAAAATTCCTTCATTGGTTTTTGGAAACCTGTATCTTCTGAGACAAAGATCTCCTTAAATAATGGGTGAAGACCGGAATCACGCAATCTCTTATCCTGTGTTTTTGAAACACCATTTGTGACAATATATAATTCATAATGATTCTGTAGTGCTGAAACCAATTCAAACGCTCCATTGATTAATTGGTGGCCTTCCTCTAAATAGCCCCGATAATTACTCTCTAATAAAACACCGTCTGCCATATGTCCTAATTCGTGAAATAAAAGGGAAAAACGGGTATTGACCACTTCGTCTCGGGAAATTTCTCCTTCTTCAAACAATCTCCACAGTCTTTGATTTATTTTTTTATAATTTTCTTCCATTTCCTTTGTTGGCGAGATATTCTGACTTTCAAACAACAGATTCAAGGCTAGCTCTTCAGCCGCAGCAAAGTCCAATAACGTATCATCTACATCGAAAAGTAAAGTTTGATATTTTTTCAAGATCATTTCCCCTTTGACCATTCATACGTTTATATTTTAACGTAGAAAAACGCTAGGTGCCATAATTTTGACCCCATAAAACCTTCCCTTTTGAAGTACCAGTAGAGTTCAAAAAAAGATAAAAATACTAGATGGTGTCAGGCACCATGAACAATGGGCCATCTCCCCTTCATCCCATCAAATGTTTTACCTTTATTCCTGCTCTAACATCCTCAACCGTTCCTTTATATACGTTGTAGGTTTCACCATGCTCTTTTACTTCCCCTGCCTTTTTAAATCCCAAACGTTGACAGATTCGATTCCCTGCTTCTGTAATCGCGATCATACCGAATTCCTTTATTACGACTCCAGTACCTTGAATATCTTCAATCCAATCCAGCAATTCCAGTATTAATGCCCTGCTGTATTTCTTCCTATCTTCATGAAGAATATCGACTATCATAGAAGAAAAATAAATATACACATCTTTCCCTTTCTTGTACGCTAATGCGTGATGACAAATTCTTGATTCATCTATTTGGCCAAACAATAATTGATCAAACATTCTTTTATCTAAGGGGATTAAACTGCAATAGCCTTTTAACTCTCCATTGTCCGCTACAATTTTATACACTCTTTTGTTTCGTTCAAGTAATTGTTCTACAAATGCACGCTCAACTTGCCAATCTTGAGGATACAGCTTTCGGTCCAATTGAATCATGCTATTTAAATCCGATAATTGACCATAACGAACATTGAGTTCCGACATTGTTAATCCCTCCCTTATGATAGACAATCACACGATAAGTCTGGTATTACATGATGGGATCCTTTCTTTATGCTCAACAACATTTATCAAACATTCTTCATTTGAT
Source organism: Bacillus sp. AFS073361 (assembly GCF_002567005.1). GTDB lineage: Bacteria > Bacillota > Bacilli > Bacillales > Cytobacillaceae > Neobacillus. The sequence goes on along the minus strand of NZ_NUZU01000029.1, from coordinate 62,106 downwards.
TGGTGCCTTAAGCATGGCTTAATAATATTCCTATTGTTAGGACAAAACAGTCTGAATATACTAAAAACAATGTAAGTCATTTTCTTTAAGTAAGGAGACATTGCCATGAACGGACAGGTAAACAGTGAGGTGGTTAAGAAAATTATCATTTTTTATTGGATCTGTCATTCTTGCATTACTGTTTGAGTACCTTACAAAATGGGTCGACCAATCAAAGGGTAGGCTGAAACTTGCATACGTAAGCTTTGTGATTCTTTCTATCCCCGCAATAACTATGCTAGTAGCTATGTATGTCGAGATGTTCACCGAAACACTGCCGCAAATATTAAATAATTGATGGATCTCATAAACTGAAAATGGGGCCAGATCCTCAGTGCGCTAGGCGATAGCACGTTGAGGATCTGGCCCTATCCTTGTTTGTCTTCTCCTTAGTGTTTTCTACCTGTCTTTGTGTTTTGGTTTTGTGTCTATGTATTCTTTCCAAGCGGTAATCCCGCCGTCAAGTAATGTAACATGGTAATCTTTTTTGGATAAAATTTCTGCACATTTTCTGGCGGAATTTCCAGTTGTACATGTTATAACAATCTCACTGCTTTTGGGCAAAGATTGCAGCCCTTCTTCTCCATTTTCCTCAAGATCAAAGATGATATTCTTAGGGATATTCTGATTCTTGATATTTGGATCTGTAATATGATAATCATTGTATTTTTCTTCCGCACGTACATCGAGGAGGAAGATAGGGTCATTATTTTGAAGTTTCTCATCAAGGGCTTTCGGCGAAATTACTTTAAGCGTCATGTTAACTACTCCTTTATTTATTGAATCAGAATCACTGTTTAGTAAAGCGTACAGCAATTCGGGAATGTCCTCATAACAATCCTTGTTACAAGTTTATGATACAAGATAGCATTTTTTCAAGGTTTTACTACCTTAAAAATGAAATACTCTGTTTAATCACTGTTTGTAATAGGTCCGCATCAAATTCTTTAATATTTATCCAGGGTCTGTCGTCTAATTTATAGGGATGTCCAGATTCCATGTATCTGCCGCATTCATATCCATTTCCTGTATTTACATTAAATTCGCAAGGGCTTAAACAAAATGGCCCCGGTTCAATACCGGGGCCACTTATTAGCCGCTTAGGCGCTTTTTTTAAACTGTCCTAAAAATGGGGCACAGATAATTCTTATAAACTCAAAGTGTTTCTGTAAACATAAGGGTCATTCGGTTTTGAAATGGTTTTGTAGCTTGTTACTTTTAAAACAGGAATTTTAGTTTTCATTTGTGGATAATAAACTGTATCCATTGTTCCTGTTACCTGATACCATTGGTCATTCGGAATGTGGACGTTTTTCGGGAATTGAATCATCATTCCAAAGGCACCAGAGTCAGCGACACAATGAATGAGCCCAAAACGTAGTAAAAACAGCTGGTTAGGTTGTTCTCCTGGACCATTGTAAGTAAAACCTTTCATGGTAAGAGTTTTCCCTGCAAAAGCCCCAGAAAAATTATACATTACTTCTAATCCGACTAAATAATCTTTATCCGTTAAAGTAATAGTATCCTTTGGAATATAGGACTTAGACTCTTTCCTGACTAAATCCATAAAATCTGCTTGGTTCATAAATTTACTCATATCAGGATTTAGAACTTGATGGGTCCCGTACTGATTATTTCCGTCCTCTAATGTTGGAAATGAAAACCCCTTTGCATCCACAAGCTGTGAATCAAGAGTTGCCACTGGCAAAACCACTCCAGTAATAGCAGGAATCAGCACAAGCGTGTAAGACAAGAACTTTTTTATCTTTTTTCCAGCAGATGGTTTCTTTTTTTTATGTCCGTGTTCATGAGGGTGTTCATGGTCATGATGACCAGGGCTACAATCACAATCATCTTGTCCTTCTTTCTTTTCTCCAGAGAACCATAATTTAATTCCTTCCCCAACTGTAAGGATGGATAAAATCACAATCATACTCTCAGATAAGAAGCTATATTTCATGTTTATATATTTTGAAATGTTTCCTGTAGCATGCAGCATAAAAAACAAGTTTGTAGTAAGTATTAAAATAAGGACTTTAAACATCATCCCACATCCTTTACAAAAGAAGTGAACCAATGAATACAAATGAAGAAATTAATGAAACTAAAAGAACCGCAAATTTTACCTTAAAAGACCCAAACATCATAAGTAAATTTTTAATATCTACCATATTGCCAAACACTAAGAAAGATACAACTGAAGTTTGGGGAAAAAAATTACGAAAAGATGCTGCTACAAAAGCATCTGCTGCCGAACAAATAGATAAGATAAAAGCTAAAGCCATCATTACCAGTACAGCAGTTACGTGTGTACCGCCCAGTGTTGTTAATATTCGTGTAGGTACATAAACTTGCATAGAAGATGCAATTAGTGCACCCAGCACTACGTATTTTCCCATACTAAAAAATTCGTTAACGGTGTGATTAAAAACACTCATTAATTTTTGTTTAGTATTTTGGTGAGAATGGTCATGAGTGTGTATTTCATTATTTTCCTTTAATGGATTCTCCTTTATGACAAAAGATAATACAAGTCCAACTAAAATAGAAACACCGATCGCTAACCCTGCTCGGTACCCTACCATCTTCCAGCTATCTCCGAAAGCAATAAATGTAGCGAATAGAACAATTGGATTGATAATAGGGCCAGAAAGCATAAAGGAAATGGCTGCATGTGGAGCGAGTCCCTTTTTTATGAGCCTCGAAACGATGGGAACAATCCCACATTCACATCCAGGAAATAATACTCCCATAAAACTAGCAGCAACAACAGATAAATATCTATTTTTTGGCAGAATTTTAAGCAGTGTATTTTCAGAAACAAAAACTTCTATCAGTGCGGCAATAAAAGCCCCAACGACAATAAATGGGAATGCTTCAATGATAATACTTATAAAGATCGTATTCAATTGTAATAATCGATCCATGCATATTCCTCCTGTGATAAAACACAATTGGTTTCTTTAAAAAAACATCTTCTATCATATCAAAATTATCACTAATTTGATATGTTTTGATTTTCCATGTAAATGTTTTATTTGAAACCAATAATAATTAGAAATAGAAAATCCAGCACAATTACGGCTGGATCTCTCTGTGTTAGGTAATGGTTCGTTTACCCAAAAATGATTCTACTACTTAAATATGAATATTTTATGAATAGATAAAAATAAAAGCCTTTAAAATTGTTGTTAATTTTATGGAGTAATCATTTTTTTCATTAATAAATAAAAGGCTATTCAATTTTGATGCCTGAATCAAACACATAGGGCTGCTGCGGAGCACTAATTTTTGAAAGTTGGTCAATTTTTAAAACGGGAATTGTCTCCCCATTAAATTGAGTCTGCTCAATTTTTCCTGTTACTTGAACCCATTTATCCTTCGGTAATACAGCTACCTCTCCTTTTGCCATCATTCCATATACCGAGGCATCGGCAACACAACATGTGATTCCAAATCGAGCAACAATAATCTGGTTTTGCATAAATTCTTTTTCCCGATACACAAATCCTTTTGTGGTTATCGTTTTTCCAATCAACGCATTTAGATTATCTTGAATAATGTTCATTATGTTTACATACTGGCTATCGTCTATATTAATGGAATTAGCATTTAATATTTTATTCTTTAAAGCATCATATTCTTTTTGAGTTAAAGGCTCAGGTTGATTATCAAGAACACTTTGTGTGGTAGTTGAAGTGGTAGTTTTATTGGAAATAGATGATGATGGTAATTTTGGAATGTAATTTGTAGTTTTATTTTGTTTAGGCGGTTGAGAGCTAGCTCCCAAAATAATTGTTCTGTTCATTGCAACAGAGCTTCCCAGCACATTGTTTGAGAAAAGAAATCCTGTGGTTATAGGAATAATAAATAATAAATAAAGAAACACACTTTTCCCGAAAGAGGAAGGATAAGTATGATCCCCATCACAATCACAATGATAAGAATGATCCTTTCCTGAAGTTCCTCTAATAATCAAAAGAACTCCAAGAATAAGGCATATAAAGAGCGTGAAATAAATAAATCGAATCATTTTTGGTGCAATTAAAAGCGATATATTATTCGTTAGAAGTAATTTAAATATCAGTAGCGTAAATCCAATCAAAATGATTCCCCTGATAAGATGATGAAAAGAAAAATCTTGGACTTTATTAGGTCTCATCATTGGACACTCCTTTTATAAAAATATTAGCTGATAAACATAAACAGAAAAATAGACGACAAGAGGAGTTACCAATAGTAGATATAAGACAAACTTTTTCTTAAAATAACCGTATAACATTAAGGTGTTTTTTATATCAATCATTGGACCGAAAACAAGAAATGCAAGGATGGAACCTTCTGTAAAAGTAGAACCAAATGACGATGCGACAAAAGCATCTGCTGAAGAGCATACTGAAAGGACGTATCCTAGTCCCATCATAGCCATTGGTGCAAAAGTTGTGCTTGTCCCTATTGTTAAGAGAGTATTTCGGTCTAAGAATGCTTGAAATAAACTGGCAAGAAATGCACCTATGAATAAATACTTCCCTGTATTAAATAATTCATCACTAGCATGATAGAGTGTTTCTAATAGTTTATTTCCTCTTTGGTGGTGGTGGTGATGATGGTCTTCCTTCTGCACTTTAAGAATATTTTCCCCTTTAAAACGTCTGTAAATGATTAATCCAATAATAATGGAACTAATAAATCCTACAAGCATCCTTGCATTAGCTACATAAGGTGTGCTTTTAAATGCAAAATAAGTAGACGCATACACCACAGGGTTTAAGATTGGAACACTAAGCATAAATACAACGCCTACATGTGAAGGCATACCTTTTTTTATTAACCTGTGCACGACAGGAACAATGGCACACTCACATATAGGAAAGATTATTCCAAGTAAAGCAGCAGGTATAAGGGCTAAATAGGCATTACAGGGCACAACCCTTCGGATTACATTTTCGGAAACAAATGATTGGATAATAGCTGATACAAATACACCCAGTAAAATAAATGGAATTGCTTCTAAAATAATACTAAGAAAAATGGTATTGACATTAAAAAACGTACTAGGGATTCTAGTAAAAAAAGAAAGGTTTTTTAATTCCTCCGCAAAAAGAAATAGAAAAAGGAATAAACAAAATAATAGTAAAGCGAGGCTATCTTTTACCATCTTATTTATAAAGCTCACAACCATTCTACCTCCTCAAATCTATCATTCCTATCATATGGATATGCAGTTCTAGTTAATTCATTTCATTAAAATTTGATGATTGACATAAATAAATAATCGTTATAAGATTTAATTCGTAATAATTACGATTTACATACTGCAATTAATCTTGAATTATACAAAATAATTATGCTCCTTAAATCGTAATAATTCCTAATTAAACATAACTTTGGAGGTTAATGTAGTGAAAAAAATTTTAATCCCAGTAATTATTTTTCTATTCATGGTAAGTGGTTGTTCTAACACAGTGTCAACGAAAAATGAAAAAACAAGTGTAGAATCTAAAAAACTGCAAATTGTCACTACTTTTTATCCGATGTACTATTTTACAAAAGAGGTGGCTTGCAGTTCAGCAAACGTGGAACTATTAATACCAAATGGTGCAGAACCACATGATTGGGAGCCGACAGCAAAGGATATGATAAAAATTCAAAACGCCGATGTTTTTATATACAATAGCCAATACTTTGAGCTTTGGACTGAAAAAGTATTGAAAAGTATTAATGATTCCAATTTAAAGGTTGTTGAGGCTGCTAATGGGATTAAATTGATGGATGCACTCGAATCAGAGGATGAGGAGGAACATGGTCATTCGGAACATACATCTTCAAAAGATCCTCATGTCTGGCTTTCCCCAGTTCTAGCTCAGGTAGAAGTAAACAATATTGCTAAGGCTTTAGAACAGGCAGATCCAAAAAATAAAGATCAGTTTCAAAAAAATGCAGAAGCTTTAAATGCGAAGCTAGCTGATTTGGACAACTTATATAAAGATACTGTCGATAAAGCCAAGAAGAAAGAATTTGTTACACAACATGCTGCATTTGGATACTTGGCAAAACAATACGGATTGACTCAAATTCCTATCGCAGGAATATCACCAGATGTCGAACCAACATTAGGAAAATTAACCGAATTAACAGAGCTAACAAAGAAGAAAAATACCGAAGTTATTTATTTTGAGGAGATGACATCTTCAAAAGTGGCGGAAACGTTAGCAAAAGAAATAGGTGCTAAAACGGAAGTATTAAATCCATTAGAGGGATTAACGAAGAAAGAGCAAGAAAAGGGCTTAGACTATTTAGATGTTATGAAAAATAATCTGGAGTCATTAAAATTATCGATTTTAGATTAGTTATCTAATTTAGGGTTCTTCTAAAGAGCCCTTATTCTAATAACTTTTAAGTAACCTCTTTATATATTTTTGGTTGGATTGTGCAGGATTGTACTTAAGCTAACGGGTGCTTTAGTTGAAGAAAAAGATAGATTTTGGTTTCAATAAAGCTCCATAAACCCGACAACGGCTTGCAATACTGATGTCAGTTTGCAAGCCATTTTCAATGCCATTTATATGATATTCACCTCAAGACGGAACCCTTTATTTTAGTATATTAGAGCTCTTTTTCCTTATCGCACACACCCAATAAACCCGTAATACGAGACATATTCCTTCGTGCCCCAAATCTTTAATTTACTCTTCTTTGCTAGATTTTCATCTGTTTTATATAGGTTAAGATATTTATAGGGTGGAGCCATAATATACGCTACCCGTGCATAACCTTCCTTGATCAGCGTTTCTTGAACGGACTGCCCTTCTACAAATACATATGCTAGCAATCTCCCGTAAGCATCCCTTTTTGTCCCCTCCTCAACTTCCAAGGATAAACTTCCTTCCTTTACCAACTCGTTATTCCTTTGAAAAGCTTCCGCTGCAAATGGCTGGACACACATTCCTGGCTTTTTTGTTTCAGGCGTATCAACTAATAAATAACGAACAATTTCAACCTTCCCCTTTACTCTTGCTTTAATCGTATCCCCATCGATGGTTTCCACTAGTGTAAAAGGAATTTGCTCAGGAGCCTGATCCACTACTTCTCCAGTAGGCACATTCTTTGGAATATGGTTTTCTGAACTATTTTCACCTGTGATTAATTCTGAAGGATGAATAGCAAAAAGGGATGCGGCTACGATGAGGGCCCCTCCCGCTAATTTCTTCTTCATGTTCTTCTCCTCCTTAGTTCTCCCTTCCAAGTCAAGGTTTTCTCGTGATTTCAGCGATTAAGTCATCATCCCTCTTCTATATAGAAATAAAAAGTGAAAAAGGATAGGATAGGTTTAATGTTGATATTTGATACCTGTCCGAAATTTTGATAAAATCAGGATAAGAACAAACATTCGGAATTAGGTATAGCTTACTATTATCTAATCCTTTCGTAGTCCTTATTCGTCGGGGCGAAAGAATCAAAAATCTGATTGATAAAAGGATGAAGAGTTATGACAAATACCATAAAACAGAGAAGAATAATTTTAGATTTAGCAGTTACTTTAGATGGTTTTATTGAAGGGAAAAATGGAGAGGTTGATTGGTGCATTATGGATCCTGATATGGGGTTCACTGATTTTTTGAATCAAATTGATACTATTCTATATGGTAGAAAAAGCTACGATTTATGGGGACAATATCTTCCAAAAAGTGAAGACCCTGATACCGAAAAGGAAATCTGGAAATTGGTTCATAGTAAAAAGAAATATGTGTTTTCCAGAACACATAAAGAGCCTGATCATCAAGCCATATTTATAAATGATAATATTCTTGAAGAAGTAAATCAATTGAAGAAAGAGTCTGGGAAGGACATCTGGCTATATGGTGGAGCAAGTCTCATTACAACTTTTATAAAATTAGGGCTTATTGATGAATTTAGATTATCTATTCACCCGGTTGTTTTGGGAGAAGGAAAACCGCTGTTTGCTGATCTAAAACAGAGAATAAATTTAAAAATGGTTAATACCAGAACGTTCTCGTCTGGCGTTGTGCAAATAATCTATCATTGGGATGGTAACTAATAATATCTCTCACCTCGAAGATATATTATTTCACCGTAATACTTGACAGTAGTTTCACTTTTCCAACTAAGGGGATACTCACTAATTTGTCGATAATTTGTGTGTGACTCAATTTTCTGAGTCACTTTTTTTGTTATTTTAATGATTGAGAAAATAAAAAGATATCAATCTATTTATGATACAATAGATAGATTGATAGACAAATATTTACATAGATTAGGGAGTGGAGTATTGAAGTCGATCTTTTTAAAATTAGGTTTATTAACAACGCTTTCTGTTGGTTTAATTGCTGGAAAAGCATCAGCAGAAGAAATGGATTGGGCTACAAAATGTTTGTCAATGGGTGATATTCAAACAGGTAAAAATCCATCTTATCAACAAATTAATTGTTTATTAACGAACGCTGCATTAAGTAAGAATATACCACCTGAAGTTGTAAAAGCAGTCGCTGAGCAAGAATCTGCTTGGAGGCAGTTTGATGAAAACGGTGAAGTTGTTTCTGACGATAAAAATGGAATCGGTATTATGCAAGTTACCCTTAAAGACCCAACTGAAGAAACACTTAAAAGACTCACGGACGACATTATTTATAATATTGAGACAGGCGTTAATATTTTAAATGAAAAGTATAAATTACAAAATCCTTCTAGTGTTCCTAGAATACCTAGAATAGCGGGTGCGGGAAGAGAAATCATTGAAAATTGGTATTTTCCTGTCATGGCATACAATGGCATAGTGCCATCGAACAGCCCAATATTCCGTAGCGATGGAGCTAGAAATTGGTATACATATCAAGATCAGGTATTTAGTAAAATTGAAAGACAAAGCTTTTATGATGATACAAAATTAGTTCAATATCCATTTGAGTATAATGATTTTGAATACAAAACAGATTTCAGTACAGGTTTTAAGTTTAATAAATTTGACTATGTTTTAACTGATGTGCTCCATGAGTCAGGTTATTTACTGAAAAAAGGTGACGTTGTAATAGTTACTGAAAATAAGACGAAATTAAGGGAGGTTCACCCTACTAGTGACTCAAATGGAAGTGAACAACCTTTAAATAAGACGTTTATTATCACTGGAGATTTTGAATACACTAAACTAGGTAGCGAAGATTATAATGAAAAGCACTATGTTTGGTTCCCAGTTAAATCTACTGATGGAGCATTATCAGGTTATATCTCATCTGCTTATCTAGCGAAAAAGAAAGATTTCGTTTCTCCAATTGTAACTGGGGTTAAAAATAATTCGAATTATAATAAGGATGTAAAGATTACTTTTGATGAAGGTACCGCCTTATTAAATGGAGCTATTTTCAAAAATGGTGCTACAGTTACAAAAGACGGCAAATACACGTTAGTTGTAAAAGATGAAGAGAGTAACACAACTACAATTAAATTTACAATTGATAAAACTAGACCCGTTACACCATCGATGAATAGTGTTTCAGATCTTTCGACTACTGTAACAGGGAAAGCTGAAGCTGGATCCACAGTGAAATTATCAATCAACGGTAAGTACCAAAAAAACACAACGACGGCATCAAACGGCATCTACAAATTTACGATTTCGAAGCAAAAAGCCGGAACAACAATTAGTGTAACTGCCACAGATAAAGTAGGATATGTAAGTGCACCAAAGAGTTTAAAAGTCGTTGATAAGACGCCGCCAGCTATTCAAAGTGTTAATAAGGTCACTTCTAAATCTAAAACGGTAACTGGAAGCGCAGAAAAATACGCTTCAGTGAAAATCTATAGAGGAAGTACACTTATTGGCAAAGGGTCGGTTTATTCAAATGGCAAATTTTCAGTAGCTATAAAAACTCAGAAAGCTAATACTTATTTAAAAGTTTACGTGATTGATAAGGCTGGTAATAAAAAATACCGGACGATTAAAGTCGTAAAATAATCCATACGATGCGATAAGAAGTGAATCTCTTATTGCATCGTATTTTTTTTTGTAATCTGGATATAAAAGTGGAGAAGTGCAAAGCTTGTTGAAGCTTTGCTTGACTGTACCGATTAAACCATCCTAGATGTGGGTTTGTTCGACTCTCTCACTTTCATTTCTCCCTCTTAAAATTCCCCGCTATAGCAGGAACACTCTCGAATTCCTTCTTCATGTCCCGAAACGAAATCACATCATTTTCTCTATCTTCACTTTAACCTTACAAAAGTTGTTAATAATTTATCTTGGAATTTCTCCTGCTGCTGTTTGACGCGAACCTTACCTTTCTAATTTTTTACTCATTGATCTCAGCCAAAAGTCTGAGGTAAATTACATCCAATTATGGGGGATTAATCTTGTGATTTATCTTAAAATTTCCAATATACAATTTATTCATCTGATGAAAGAGGTTATAGTTATGAAGATAACAAACTTAGATTTAGACACTTCTAATTTTGAAGAGATGAAAAAGTTTTATTTACAAGTTTTAGAACTACCATTAATAAATCAAACAAGACAAAACTTCTCGGTGCATGCAGGAGAAACGGTATTAACATTTCATCTAAGTGAGAATAATACTAAGTTTCACTTCGCATTTAACATTCCAAATAATAAAATAGACGAAGCAATGCACTGGCTTTCATCAAAAGTCGATTTAATTAAATATGAGGATGAATATGTTATTCATTTTGAGAGTTGGAATGCTCATTCCTTATATTTTGAAGATCCTGCAGGTAATATTTTAGAGTTTATTGCACGTCATAACTTATTAAACTCGACACCAGGTCCTTTCACATATAAGGATATCTTGAACATTAGTGAAATCGGGCTTCCATTTGAAGACGTATTAGGAGCAGTAGATGTACTTCATTCTTCTTTTGGTTTAACTACGTGGAGACCGCCATCTCCAACATTTAGTACCATTGGAGACGAGAATGGGCTTATAATTGCTGTATCTAAAGGTAGACAATGGTTTATGTCAGATATCATTGCAGATTATCAACCATTAAAGATTGCAATAGAAACAGGCAAACAACACAATATAATATATGAGGGTTATGTTATAAATTCGAAGTAGTAGATTATTGATTTTAATTTTAAAGGGACTTCTCTTTTGAAGTCCCTTGTTAATTTCCTTTAATTTTCGGATCCAACGTTTCGTTTGCCAAAGGCTATCCTAAAATTAACATTAGAAAAGCACCGCTCCAATGATGAAACGGCACTTCTTTAAGTAAGTGATTGAACCCCCTGTACCTCAATACGATCCGGTCTTGTATAAATATTTAAAGAATGATTGCGAAGAAAACCAACGGTCGTAATTTGAAGCTCTTCCGCCAGCCTTAGGGCCAGTTCGGTGGGAGCTGATTTTGATAGAACGATGCCGCAGCCTATTTTGGCTACCTTTAGTAATACCTCCGAGGAGATACGTCCACTAAAAACAATAATTTTATCTGAAAGAGAAATGGAATATTGCAAGCAATGACCATAGATCTTATCAAGGGCATTGTGGCGTCCTATGTCCGTTCTGTCGACGATGATGCCGTTAGTGTCACAAAGGGCCGCATTGTGAACGCCCCCTGTATCCTGGAAGATAACGGACGACTCCTGCATTAGTCGCATTAAATGAAAGCATTGCTCAATAGAAATTGTAGCATCTACGTTTTCCAGCGGCTTAACGGTTCTAGCATCATTATAAAAATAAAAGCTTTGACGGCTTTTTCCACAGCAAGATGTGACAACTCGTTTGGAATGGAACAACTCGTTTAATTTGTTTACCTTATGCGTATTGACAATCGCACGGCCTGTCGCTTCTATAATCGTTAGCTCTTTAATTTCCGTAATATTTCTGATAATCCCTTCAGATGCCAAAAAGCCAACGACTAGTTCTTCAATGTGCTCAGGGCTGCAAACAAGTGTTGCGAATTCTTGGTCATTCAGAACAATGGTAATCGGATATTCCGTAACGATGGTATCCGTTATTTTGTGTATGGCCCCTGCCTCGTACCGCCATATATTGCTTTCCCTTTTCATTGGCTGATCCATGCTTTTTCACTCCTAATTACTTTCCCGCGATCTGCTGGTCAAAAACAAAAACAGTCATGGCAATATCTTCATCTATATTAATATCAGAAAATAACCGTACTACTTTTGTACCCATCAGGTTTTCAAACCGTTTAAGGACCTCAGGTTTTTTATAGATTTCCTTTACAAATCTCGTTCTCGTTTCATGGACCATCTGTTCGCCATTTTCGGAAGTAATCATAAACTTCTCCACATTTGTCAGGTTCCCTTTCATTTCACTGATCGCCCAAGAACCGATAAATTTAGTGGTGATTTCCTTTGGACCATTGCCGACATATTCTTTTCTAATTTCCCGAACAAGCATACTAAATTGATGCTCCAGATTCTTTGGCATGACTGTCCTCCCTATCTATACCAGTTAGTTTGATTCTAAAAAGGAAACCCATTCATGACTATAACGAATGGGTTGTATTTTGTCTTTCATCCTACTCTTTTAATCCTTCACCCATACCTTTTAAAAGGTTAAATCCAAATCCTAAGACACGATTAATATCAGGATCCTTTAAGGCTTTCATTAAATCAAAGATGCCAATCTTCGAATCCTCTTTTAATCCCTGCTCCGCCTTTTTCAAGCCAGCCGTTAAGCTTTTAGCGAGCTTACTTGTTGTTTCGGGATCCAGCTCAGTCAGAATTCCACCTGCAGCCATCGCATTATTGATCATGTTTGTGACAGGCTCACGTGTAAACTGATGGACCGCAATTTTTGCTGCTTTCTCTTTCGCTTTTAGAAGACTTCCAAAAGCGTCTAGGATCCCACTATCATGTAATTCCTGGAGCAGATTCATTGTCTCAAGAAGCGAATCTTTATTTTCTGCAACTCCGCAGAGAAGATTCTCCAGGGATTGCATTTTTTTTTGTTCTTCTGTCATTTCTGTTTTTTGAATGACTTTAATCGGCTGAGCCATTACGCATTCCTCCTGTCATAGAAACCAGGGTTAATATGCTCGTTTACTTCTGCAATCGGAGTGTAATCCCCGCGTTCCCACTTGCGGTAGATTTCAAGCCCCATTTGCGGTGTACGAGTGGCATTACGTGGATTATACCTTGGAAGTGGATTTTCACCATTCTGTTCAAGGACTTCCATCCGCACTTTTGTTTGTTTGTACGCTGGTGTATGTGTTACGACATCCACTGCTCCACCAGTCAGCAGGTTCACCGCACTCTCGTGGCTTGAGGAATGCATTGGCACATAAACCGTTTTTCCTTCCACACGATCGGTTACAAGAACAGGGAGTTTAATGGCACCGTATGGTGATACAAGACGTACAAATGAACCGTCCTTTACACTGCGTTCTTTTGCCAATTCCGGAGATACTTCCACAAACACTTTCGGGAATTTGTAGTTAAGTCCCTCTGATTTTTGTGTTAAGTTTCCTTCGTGGAAGTGCTCCAACAATCGTCCATTATCCAATGCGAGATCGAACTCTTGCGGGAACTCCATAGGCGGTACATAATCGAATAAACCAAACCGTGCTTTTTTATCAGGGAAATTAAAGCCGTCTTGGAAAAGCAGTGGCGTGTTTGATCCATCAAGGGAGCCCCAGTGAAAGCTGTTCCATCCTTCAAGAACCTCATAGTTACACTGGCTGAAGAATGGTGTTAAGCTTGCCATTTCGTCAAAAATCTCACTTGGATGGGAATAATTCCAATCGAAGCCCATTTTTTTCGCGAGCTGTGTAAGAATCCACCAGTCCGGTTTACTATCTCCTAATGGCTGTAAAGCTTGGTACAAGCGCTGCACACGACGTTCGGTATTGGTAAACGTTCCATCTTTTTCAAGAGATGGAGCGCCTGGTAAAATTACATCAGCAAATTGGGCGGTTGTTGTTAAAAAGATTTCTTGTACGACAAGGAAATCTAACTTCGCAAGCATTGCCTGAGTATGATTGGAATCAGCATCGACCCATGCCATATCCTCCCCAGCGATGTACATTGCCTTCATCTCGCCTCTATCAACAGCTCCAAGCATTTCAATATTGTCAAGGCCAGGATTTGGAGAGATTTTCACTCCATAAGCCTTCTCAAATTTTTCTCGGATTTCAATATTTGTGACTGATTGATAACCAGGGAAGATATTTGGCATCGTTCCCATGTCAGCTGCACCTTGTACATTATTATGTCCTCGTAATGGGTAGGCACCAGCGTTCGGACGCATCATGTTTCCTGTTGCCAGAAGCAGGTTCGCTATGGCAACAGATGTATGTGATCCCGCGATATTTTGCGTTACACCCATTCCCCAACAAATGACTGTTCCATCCGCATCACGAATCATTTCAGCCATTCGGATTAATGTTTCTTTTGTAATACCCGTAATCTTCTCGGCCTCTTCCAAACTATAAGGCTCCATCATATCCAAAAATTCATCATAGTGATTAACATGATCTGTGATAAATTTCACATCGTGCCAACCTTGGTCAATGATATACTTCGTAATAGCGGAAAGCCATACATAGTCCGTTCCTTGCTTTGGACGAACAAACAAGTCAGCACGGTCACCCATTTCATGTCTGCGCACATCCACGGTGATTAATTTTTGCCCATGAAGTTTTTGCGCACGCTTAATACGAGTGGCAAGCACAGGATGTCCTTCTGCAGGCGCACATCCCACCAGGATGACAAGCCCTGCACCCGCGATATCCTGAATCGTTCCAGAGTCGCCGCCGATGCCTCCGGTTTGCTGCAGTCCCCATGAAGCAGGTGACTGGCAATAACGAGAGCAGTTATCTACATTATTTGTTCCAAATACTTGACGAGCCGTCTTTTGAATCAGGTAGTTTTCCTCGTTCGTAATTTTAGATGACGAAATAAACCCAATCGCATCACTGCCATAGGTATCTTTGATCCCGCCGAGTTTTTCCGCAACGAGTGAAAGAGCCTCGTCCCAGCTTGCTTCTACAAATACATCACCTTTTCGAATTAATGGTGTGGTAATTCGTTCTTGTGAATTGACAAAATCCCAGCCGAATTTCCCTTTTACACAAGTGGAAACACTGTTAACTGGCGCATTTTCAGATGGTTCAATTTTAAGAATTTCACGGTCTTTGGTCCATACTTCAAAGGAACAACCCACACCGCAGAATGTACAAACGGTTTTTGTCTTTTCGATTCGCTCTTCACGCATGGCTGCTTCTACTTCTGACACGGCCATGATCGTTTGATAATCCGGCTCTACTGCTTTGACGATATCAATCATGGGTGTAAGCAAGTCATCGGAAATACCTGTCATAAATCCTGCATTACCAAGCATGGATTTTTCCATTAAGGCGTTACATGGACAAACGCTCACACATTGACCGCAGGAGACACATGATGATTCGTTAATGCTTTTTCCACCGTCCCATAAGACACGCGGCTGATTGGTTTCCCAGTCAATAGTTAGTGTTTCATTCACTTGAAGATCCTGACAGGTTTCCACACAGCGTCCGCACAAAATACATTGATCAGGGTCATAGCGATAAAACGGGTGAGACATATCTACTTCATAGCCCTTTGAACGATGTGGTCGAGTTTGGTGTTCGACTCCCATCATTTCTGCCGTATTATGTACACGACAATTCCCATTGTTATTATCACATACGGTGCAATATAATAGATGGTTTTCTAGAATACGGTCCATGGCTTCCTCTTGGGCTTCTTTTGCAAGCTCAGAGGAGGTCAAAATGTCCATTCCGTCCTCGACCACAGTGGAACATGCTCGCATAATGCTGCCGTTTACTTCACACATACACGTATCACAGCTCTGTACCGGTCCGAGAACTTCGGAATAGCATATGTGCGGATGCTCCATTTCCTGCTTTAGTAAATAGTCTAAAATACGAGTTCCTTTTTCTACTTCGTGTGCTGTTCCGTTGATAAGAACATTCACTTTTTCCTTCACAGTAAGTCCTCCTTAGTAAAAAAACAGAGAAATCTATTAAACTACAAAAATTAATAGTTATTAACTTGCTTTTTTAATACTAGATTTTGCTTTAGATGATAATTGAAGAGAATCCTTGTGAACCGTCCAATAGATCAAGGCTACAAAAACACCGCCGCCAATTGCATTGCCGATAACTACTGGAATAAAGTTTCCTATATAATCTGCCCATGTGAAGTGCCCCGCGAAGATCGCTGCCGGGATGACAAACATGTTGGCCACTACGTGCTGAAAACCAATCGCTACAAATCCCATAATCGGGAACCAAATAGCTAATATTTTTCCACCGATATCGTCTGCACCATAGGCAAGCCAAACGCCCAAACAAACGAGCCAGTTACAACCAATCGCAGAAATTAGGGTTTTAATAAATGTTTCATCTATTTTAGCTTGGGCAATCGCAACAGTTTTGGTAAGAAATGGACCAGATTCCGTTAATCCTACTATGTGACCAAAGAAATAGGCAACGAAAATCGCTCCAATAAAGTTACTAATTAATACTAGCAGCCAATTCCTACCTAGTTGTGCAAGTGTCGCACGCTTGGCTAGAACAGCAATCGGAAGAGCCATCATATTCCCTGTTAACAATTCGCCGCCTGCAATAATGATTAACATGAGGCCGACTGGGAAAACCGCTCCACCCAATAGAGAGCTGAAGGTCCCCCATTCTTTCGGCAGATCAGCAATGACTCGAATATCTAATAAAAATCCAAGTGCAATAAAAGCTCCACCTAAGAATCCTAATAATAGTGCATGTTCAGCACGCATGAATGCCTTTTTCGCGCCAGCATCCACTGCTAATTCCGCAATACGCTGCGAACTATGAAACGCCATATTTTTTCCTCCAGTTAATTGAATGTAAAAGCTTTTTGTTCATACAATGGGATTATAGCCGATCTCTTTGCACACTGTTTTTACGTGTAAATAAAAACGCAAAAAAGCCCACCATAAATCGGTTTCCATGCCATACATGGACCGTTTTACAGTGGGCTGATAACTGAGCATTTATTATACTAGCAATCCATCCCGCTACAGAAACAATGGAAGAACAGGATATACAGTCAATTATTATTAACTTACATCAATGAACGTTCCATCCTCTATAAACCTTTCTTATAGTAACATGGATTCATTGATTTGTGAACATTTTACGAATTTTTTTCAACTATTGGTTTAAAATTTTTAACTCTTGTTATAACTGAATGTGGATTTTGTGATGTTGGGAAAATAAAGGTAAAAATTCCACTTAAATTGGGAAATACCCATATTTCCCTATAAATAAAGGAAGTTTTTCCCCTAATATGATCCAAATCGTTGGATTTTGTCTTATTTTAGAGCAGTTAAAGGGAATATCTTCCCTTATTTCCACTTCTTAAGCTTCTTCTATTTACATTAACCGGAATTTCTCCGCCTATGAATTCTCACACGTAAACGAAAATCAACATTAAATAATAACAGAGCAACTTATCCGTCTGTTTTCTTATGAAAAAAAGCAGGATTCCTAATTTTTTGTTTTTATTGGTGACGAAAATTAGGATCTGCCAACGTTAATGGTTTATCTCTCCAATAATTTAAGCACCGATTGAATCATTAATTTCAATAAAATAGGAACTTGAACAACTGCACTTTTTCTGTCACCCGTTTCCAAAGTTTTCTTCTTTTTGGAAGAACATCCTTTTATAGGATCTATTCATTAATCATCTTTAATGCCGTATTTAATGCGTCAACAACCCTATCACACCAATTGTCAAAATCTTCATCCGGTATTTGTAGTTCAGGATGTGCTAATATGTATTCGACCGTTTGCTTAATCCCTTGGTCAAATCGGGTCGTAGCAACAAAATCGGGAACCAGTCTTTTTAGTTTAGAATTATCGAAAACGACGGAATTGGCCTTATCCCCCAATAATCCCCCCCTGTAATCCTCTTTACTGCATGCATCCAAAAATTCAGATGACACATGGATCGCATTCAGTTTAACTCCGAGTGCATCCGCGATGGCCTGGTAAATTTGATTCCAGGTAAGACTTTCATCGGAAGTGATATGAACAGACTCACCGATTGCATGGATATTGCCCATTAAGCCAATAAAGCCCTTAGCAAAATCACGATTGTGTGTCATCGTCCACAATGATGTTCCATCCCCATGAATAATAACCGGTTTATTCTCCAGCATTCGTTTGGCTACCTGCCAGGCACCTTTGCTTCCTTGTACTCCAAGAGGAATCGAACGTTCGTCATAGGTGTGACTTGGTCTTACAATCGTAATCGGAAAGCTTTCCTCTCGATAAAGCTTCAGCAAATACTCTTCACAGGCAATCTTATTTCTCGAATATTGCCAATATGGATTTGATAATGGCGTTCCTTCTGTAATTCGATAGTCGGACAAAGGAGTTTGGTAGGCAGAAGCGGAACTAATAAAGATAAATTGTTTCGTTTTCCCGTTAAATAATCGATAATCTCTTTCAAGTTGTGCAGGTTCAAACGCAATGAAATCAGCAACAACATCAAACTCTAAATCTTCAATCAGTCTGGAAACTTGGTCTTCATCATTAATATCGGCTTTAAGTAAGTATACCCCTTCTGGCAAGCGATTCTTCCGACTCCCCCTATTAAGAAGATAAAGCTCACATCCCATTGTTACCAATTGCTTCGTTATGGCAGAACTAATCGTTCCCGTCCCACCGATAAATAAAGCTTTCATTTTTGCACCTCCGCTAATTTTCAAGCAAGCCATTCTATTAAAACGTTAACAAATAATTATTCTATATTGATTTCGAAATTCCTTTTGAAGTTATTATAACTAAAAATATTAAAAAAACGGGAACACTGACCCCCTTAGTGCAGGTTGTGTTCCCTATCCCTATAATTAGATATTTTGATTAGTGGTTCTTTTTCAATGTCTCACTTTAATTGGTCTGTTCTATAATCCTAGACCCTATTTTTATTAAGTAAAAGAAGCTTACCCATGTTTTTATTTTTCCTAAATTCTCAATTCCACATGATGGTCGAGTCCATCATCTCGTAATTCCACAAATGGTCCTGCAGCTTTTTCCTGTTCGAGAATCGGAATTTGCACGCCGTCAACAGTCAACTCGCTTCCACTGCCACCAGACCCATTCTTAACGTTAATGTGGTAAGGAGTCTTCCCAAACCGGTACGTAGCAGAGAATCCCGGCCACTCACTTGGAATACGCGGATCAATATAAAGACGAGTTTCTCGGCGTCGAATCCCTAGGATCCACTCGATACCGGCCTGATAAAACCACCCTGATGCACCCGTATACCATGTCCATCCTGAATGACCCTGATTCGGTTCTGCCGTATACACATCAGCGGCAATTGCGTAGGGTTCACCTGTATATCTTCTTACTTCTTGGTCAGTACGAGTATGCGTCATCGGATTAAGCATTGTAAACATCTCCATTGCCTTATCACCATTACCAAGCTGACACCAAGCGATGATGCCCCAAATAACTCCATGTGTATATTGGGCACCATTCTCCCTGATTCCTGGTGGATAACCTTGGATATATCCAGGGCTTGGTTCAGTCTGATCGAAAGCTGGAGTCAATAGCCGAACAATAGCAAGGTCCTGCTCGACAAGTTCCCTGTCGAACGAGTTCATGGCCTGAACCGCACGATCCATTGGTGCCGCACCTGAGATCACGGACCATGATTGCGCAATGGCGTCAATCCGGCACTCCTCATTTTGAATGGAGCCGAGCCATTGTCCTGCATCGGTAAATGCACGTCTGTACCATTGACCATCCCAGCCCTCATTGTTGAGAGAGTCTGTTAACTGTTGCCGCATTGTCTGGAATGACTCCACCCGTTCAGAATCCCCACGTAATTCGCAAATCTCGGCAAATCGGTTCAGCACGTCACAAATAAACCAACCGAGCCATACGCTTTCGCCTCGTCCTTTCACACCAACCTGATTCATGCCATCATTCCAATCTCCTACACCGATTAATGGCAAACCATGCTCACCAATCCGGCTCAATGCCCGATCGATCGCTCGCAGGCAATGCTCATATACAGATCCCGTTTCAGAAGAACGTACGGTCGGTTCATAGCGTTCGTGTTCACCCTCAGCAAGCTGTTCACTCACTAGGAACGGTGCGACTTCGTCCAAAACCGTTCGATCACCAGTATGCTCGATGTAACGTGAAACCACATACGGCATCCATAATAAATCATCCGAAAACGTCGTCCGGATCCCACGCTCCGTTTCTTCATGCCACCAGTGCTGCACATCCCCCTCTAAATATTGGTGGGAGGCGTGGAGCACGATTTGTGCTCTTGTTTTTTCTGGCATCGTATGCAGGAGTGCTAGCGAATCCTGCAATTGATCGCGAAAGCCAAATGCTCCTCCCGCTTGATAAAAGGCCGTTCTGGCCCATATTCGACAGGCAAGAGACTGATATAATAACCACCCGTTCAACATAAAATCAGTTTCCTTTGACGGGGTTGACACTTGAATTTGGCCTAAATGATGGTCCCAAAAAGAAGTAATCTCCTCCATCGCTTGATCACAAGCCGAAGGTTGGCTGTATTTCTCAGTTAACTGTAAGACGCTCTCTTTAGAATCATCGCATCCTAATAAAATGTAGATTACCTGTTCTTTCCCCGGGTCTAACGTAAGCTTAGCCTGAATCGCACCACAAGATTCGTAATGCGTGCCTGTCCGACATGACAATCCCACACGATCCATTCCCGCTGGATGTTCCATAGTTCCATTTCGTCCTATAAATTCGTTACGGTCCGCGGTCCACGTAAGATCGTTTAAATGGTCTGGGCCCTTATCAGCACCCATCTGTGGATACATCCCCAAAAATGCGGTGGCATCACGGAAGGTTTCTTGATATGTGTTTTTGGCGATCATGACCCGCGCAGACTCATCCCATTCCGTCACAATAAATGGTGCATTCATCTGTCGCTGAACCCCTAATACCCATTCGGCATAATAGGTAATAGAAATCTGCCTTTGCTCCGTAGTCTTGTTTTGCAGCTTCAACTTGATGATTTTCACCGGATCCTCTAATGGTACATATACCGTCATTTCGTGTTTAATGCCGTTTCTTTCGTGATCAAACTTTGTAAATCCTTTGCCATGTGTTATTTTATATGGCTCGTTTGAATGATCTGCGGATGGTGCAACTGACCAGAACTGACCACTTTCCTCATCTCTTAAATAGGCTGTTTCCGTGGGCGGATCAAGGACGGGATCATTAGACCATGGCGTTAGCTTGCATTCACGGCTGTTCTGCCACCAGGTATAACCCGTTCCCATCTCGGAAATGAGACAGCCAAAACGAGGATTGGACAGGACATTAATCCACGGCGCCGGTAAGTGGTTTCCATTTTTAATCATGAGCCGGTACTCTTTTCCATCGGGGGAAAAACCACCCCACCCGTTGAAAAATAACCAATCTTTCGTTTCCGCTTGAATGGCTTGACCTGAAGAAACGAACTTATTTCTTGCAGAAGATACTGGATTCAGTTGGTCCGGCAACCCATTCTTCGTTTCAGACCTAAGCGGTTCATTTTCTGTTTCAACCTTAGGCAATCGCATTTGCGTTTCTATACTAGCACCGCCTGCACGGAACTCGACACGAGCTACAGCCATTAACAATGCTTTGTCCTCCGCAGCCAATTGATTAGAGGCAATCACATATACTCCAGATAAACCTGCACCAAAACGGTCCACTCCATGTTCTGCCGCCTGCTGAAGTGCTTCTTGCAAGAATTGTTGATAACCTTCCTCCGATTCGTTAAGGAGTACAAGGTCGAATAAGAGACCAAGTCTCCTAATGTATTCATGGCCTGTTAACATTTTTACAACGAACGGCATTTGGCTTCGGTCTTCAATTCGGACGAGGACGATCGGTCGATCACCAGATACCCCAAAACTCCATAGTCCAGACTGACCTTTTCTATTAATTGAAATATTTTCACTACGTCCCTCTTTAAGCGGAGGAGTATATAAAATATGACCTGCCAGCCTTTGAAAATCAGTTGCCTCTCGATTCGTTAGATGCAGATTACGAATTTCAATCTGTCCTCGGTTCCATGATAATTGAAACGCCCGTTCCACAGCTTGATTAGGAGCAAACTTACGGATAATTTCGATGGCATCTTCCTTTGTCTCACTAACCGAAGTGACGGCCACTAATCGAATTTCCTTGCCAGGTTCAATGCAAATCCGCCGTCTCATCACAAAGGCTGGATCGGCCACTGAACCAACCTTACCACGAAGGCGAGACCGGATTCCTTGGGGATTGGATAGCCGATAGCCTCGGCCAATAAAGCTTGCGCGGTCTGTTTCAAATTCTACCGTTCCAAGGGTATCACCCTCCACCATGAGTGAATGTGCCGACCAGAGTGTCTGGTCCTTTGCTTCACGAGGTCTTCGGCCAGCAATAAGGCAGCCTGATCCAGCATCGAAAGCCGTCCGGATAAAAAGCTTGCTAAAAGCAGTATGTGCAGCATCTGCGATCGGATTGGACAAAGCAAGCTCAACAAAAGTAGTAACCTCCAAAACTTTTGCTTCGTCACCTTTATTGGTTAATGTTATTCTACGCAGCTCCGCATTCCATTCCGATGAAACGCAAATTTCCATATTTGTCTTAACCTCTCCATCCTCCCGCATATACGTAGCACGATCTAATTCAAATTTTACGAGTTGTTCCGGAGAATTCACTCGGCATGGCTGGTACGACGGCGACCATACTTTATCTTGGGAGATATCCCTTATATAAACATAGCTCCCCCATGGATCCATTACCGGATCCTCACGCCATCTAGAGAGCAATAAACCTTTGTACTGGCTAAAACCACTGCCGGTATTCGTTACCACTGTTGTGAACGAACCATTTGAGAGAACACTGACCTCAGGAACCTTTGTGTCAGGTGAAATATACTCTCTTACAGTTGGAACATCCTGAGCGGTTTTGGAATAAGGCTTGTGCACACGTCCCAAGGCTGGATGCTTAATATACTTCGGCGTTTTAGGAATCCGCTCTTGTAAAAGTAATTCTGCTGAACGGATTTGTTTGTTCCGATGGAATCTCTCTACCATTGTTTTTGGCAGCAATAGGTTCGCTAAGGTTAAGAAACTCATCCCTTGATGATGGGCCATAAAACTTTGAATCACCTGATGCTGCTTCCCATTAGGGAGCCTTTCTTGCGTAAAATCCATTGCTTCATAAAAGCCATATTTACCTCGACCATTTAACTTCTCTATTTTTTTCAAAGCATCCAAAGCCTGATCCTTTGCAAATGGCAGAGCCATGATCGTTGCATACGGTGCAGTAACTAAATCTTGTTCAAGTCCTCGTTTAAAACCGAGACCCGGGACACCGAAGGCCCGATATTGGTAATTCATTTGGTAATCAAACGCATAATAGCCTGACTCAGAGATCCCGAATGGCACTCCTCTCTGGTGTGCGTATTGAATTTGGCGATCCACAACTGCAGCATACGTCTTTTCCCACAAGGTATTTCGATAGGTCCTCATTAACAGCCATGGCATTAAAAATTCAAACATGGTTCCAGACCAGGACAAGAGGACGGGCCGTTTCCCCACTTTTGTCATCGTTCTTCCAAGTACATGCCAATGGGATACAGACACTTGACCAAGCGCAATCGCGACAAAGCTAGCAATTCTTGCCTCAGACGCCATTAAATCATATAGCACTTCATCCTGTGTATTTCGATCAGCATGGTATCCTAAGGAAAAAAGATTAGCTCTATGATCAAATAGTGGCTGGAAATTGGTTTCTTCAATCAATTTTTCAATCCGTTTAAGCAACACATGACCCCTATCGCGCCATATACTATTTGCCTTCTTACCACTTCGTTGTCTCGAGACATCTGGTGCGATTTCTTCGGAAAAAGCCGTTTTCAGTCTTTCATCGTTATGAAAGTGGTAAATCGGTGTTTCCTTTTTATCAAAAGAGTCTAGCCACTCAGCTAAGCCTTCCTTTACCGTAATCAGACAGCCCACTAAATTTCCAGAGTCAACTGTTGATATATACTTCGGTGACAACGGGTTCAGTGTTTCCGTGTCATACCAATTGTATAAATGCCCTTCCCACTTTTCCATCCGCTCAAGTGTCTCCAATGTCCGCTCCAACCGTAAAATTAATCCAGGGGTATCAATAAACGCAAAATCCCTCGCCGCTAATGCGCAGGTAAGATACATCCCTATATTGGTAGGAGAGGTTCGATGCGCTACCCCGTTCGGCGGTTCCATTTGCACATTGTCAGGCGGCAGCCAGTTCTCTTTTTCGGTAACAAAATCTTCATAAAAAGACCATATTTGCTGAGCCAGGTTCGTTAATTCTTCGAGCTCCTCTTCCGAAAATGCCAAACGTTCCTCTGGAGATGGCTGATCGAGCCACCTTATGACAAGTGGAGCACATATCCACATCACCGTTAATGTAAGCCCAATGATCTGCACCACTGTATTTTCATGAAATAAGGTTGCCGCCAAGAACAAAAGACAAAGAACATAACCTCCTAACATGGATTGGAGCAAAGGAGTCCCCTTCCGTTCACTATTCCGATTCACTTCATCCGTTGAGACCCACTCGAGCATCCGTTTTTTTGAAAACCATAAACGATACAACGATCTCACAATAGCATCAAGCAAAAGGACTATTTGAAACGGCAAGGTAACAATCCCTAACAAGACTTGAGCCGCCGTGTTTAAAATACTACGCAGATTCATGAAACTTGTCTGAAAGGTAACAAGTTGGCGAAGAACAGGCAAGAACCATGTCGCAGCCACCAATGCGATCCAGCGTAAAGGTGATCCCGGAAGGATCGTGACTGCTAATAGTGTGGTAATAAATAGTGACGTAGACATTAGACTCCGCCGTAAATTATCAATGATCTGCCACTTTGTCAGGACAGACATATCGACTGGCAGCAGTTCACCTCTTCGGTTCTTCACTCTTGGCAGCAACCATAGTAATAGCTGCCAATCTCCTCTTACCCAGCGATGCAGCCGCTTTTGAAAGACGATAAACTTCGCTGGATAATGATCAATTAATTCAATATCGGAAAGCAGGCCTGCACGCAGGAAACTCCCTTCAAGTAAATCATGACTCAACACCCGGTTATCCGGAATCCGTTCACATAGCACTTGATAAAACGCATCTACATTAAATATTCCTTTTCCAGTGAAAATCCCCTGACCCATTGCATCTTGATACGGATCAGAAACGGCAAACGCATATGGATCAAACCCTGGATCCGCTGAAAATAGACGGGCAAAGCGCGATTTCAATGACGCCTCATGACTCATACTGAGTCTTGGTTGAAGCACCCCGTAGCCCTCGATTACTCTTGTCTTTGTATCATTTAGGATCGGTTGATTATAGGGTAGATGCAGTGTACCAATCATTCGCTGGGCGCTTTCCAGTGGAAGCTGCGTATCAGAATCGAGCGTAATGATATAACGCACATCCTGAAGCGTAGTCAACTCGGCTTTTATTAAAGCAAAGCTTGTATCCTTTCTCCCTTTTAGAAGCTCTACAAATTCGACTAGCTTTCCACGCTTTCTCTCCCATCCCATCCAAACACCTTCTGACGGGTTCCATTGCCTCTTTCGCTGAAAGAGATGAAAGTTTGTGCTGGAATAGGTCGTTCGCAATCGTTCAATTTCTTTTTTAGCCGCTGTTAAAATGACTTCATCCTGTTCTAGTGACTCTGTCTCCGCATCATGGAAGTCGCCAAGTAACGCAAAGTGGAGATTGGAATCCCGATTCGCTAAATAATGCAATTCAAGCCGGTCTGTCAACTCCTTTACTTCTGTGATCGATGACCAGATGACAGGAATCACGACAATCGTTTTCGCATCAGCGGAAATTCCTTTTGAAAAATCAAATCTCAATAATGGGACTGGACTTTTGACTCGTTCAATAAACCAATGAGCTGAAGTAACCGCCCATTCTGTCACTGGGAACAAAAGAGTTCCTAGAATAGCAAGCCATTGAAGCGGTGTAAAAAATTCATCCCAACCTATCCATATTGAAAAGGCAATCAAGAACACTGCGAAGTATACTGCTAACATATTAAAATAGGTCCCTGTGGCTCGGCGCATTAAACCTGTTTCTGGGAGAGCTCGTGGTTTACCACACATTTTTAACGCTTGTCTCAATAGCATCATGCCATTGGGATCTAATAAGTAATAGGCAACAAATAATTGACGATTTTTATCCTTGCTATATTTTTCGTTAAGTTCCTTTCCATATGTATCTGCTCGTTCCTCGCTATTTTCCTGTTCTTGCGATTCCTCACTTGATAGTTTCTCTCCATATTTATCTGCGAGCTCCACTGCTTGTGTTGCCACAAGATTTTCCGGCAGATTTAAACGTCTCGAAAGGCTCTCGATCCTCTTTCGAAGAGTATCACGACTAGAGAAATCAAGTTGCGCATAAAGGCCAGTCCTCTCTTTCCTTAGTGATTGCTCCACCATGCTAATTTGCTCAAAGGTTTCCTTCCAATCCCATCGAGAAAGCTTACGCAAGCTAGTGATTAGGTTACCTGTTGTTACTTGGAAGGCTGCTTGGAGCTGATATTCATATGACAATATGTGATCCAGGCTCTCTGGTCCATTCTCCAATTTGCAAATAAGCCATTCACCGACTGTTGCCGTATAATCCGCTCGCTCGCGCAGATGTTTTACCAAATGGACAATCATCGGACCAGAAAGAGGCATTTCTTGTCCAGCTTCCTCTAATACTTGCTTCAGTTTTTCAGGGGTGATCTCTGTGGTCTTGATATCGGTAAGTAACTTTTCAACCAACACACAAACATCGCGTCTTTCCTTAACTGTATCCATGATTTCGGCCAACCGGCGAATCAAAGCCACCCTCATAATAAGCGGCACAGCCCAAACTTCACCCATTGTCAGTACAGAAACTTCTTGATAAGACTGTAGATAGGAAATATATGAATCCATATCTAAAAGCCCGTCGTTAAATTGAAGATAGTTTGTACAAATCGAATAAACTCTAGAATCCCCCGTTTTTTTGAGGTGGGGTAAAGAGTGAACAAAATTTTTCGTCAACTCTTGGTTTACTACAAGCACCTGCTCTTCCAAAAATTCCGCGTTATCTAGTAACCATTCTTCGGCTGGCTGTGAACAGGATGAACGATTATCTCTTAAGTCGTTAACAAAGTTACGCAATTTCTCAAAGTCGGACTCATTTGACCGTATAAAGCGTGTTGATTTCTTTCGACTTATGTAAGGATCGTGGGTTAATGCTGTTTTATGCGCTTCTTCTCTTAACTGCTCTTTATTAAAAATCAAATTATTCCCCCCAAAAAGGCATTTTTCACCAAGTACTATACTGATAAAAATTGCCCATTCCGGCTGGAAAATATGCAAAAAAGTTCCATGGGGAATGTCAAGAGAAGGCATTTGAACTGTGCAACATGATCAATAAAGGCTTTTACCAAGCCGTTCGTTGAGCATAACTGGCACAAACTGTTCGGAAATTCCGAAAGCTTCTACGAACTTCGCTTTATCGTAACCTCCCATCGGAACAGTGTCGTAACCTTTTGATCGGGCGACAAGCATGAGTTGCATCGAGATAAGGCCTCCATCCGTATTTACGATTTGGTGAGCCACTCTTCAGGCGGCAAGAGCCAGCTAAAGGAATTGAAACAAGTGAAGTGAAGTTCTTTGCTGAAAACGAACTACCTCCTCTGTCAACAGCTAGGAATACAAAAACACAAATTGAACTGGCTTTTAAATACTTAAAAAATCCCTATGAAGCAGTTTATTTTGATTAAGTTTAATTTATAAGGCCCATATTAAAGTTTTTACCTGGACAACTTTTTGTGACCCCTTTTAATTCAGGATGTCCCAGAATGTGACCCACTCCAACCACGTTGATCCTGATGAAAACTATGAATCTTATTAATATCCCAACCTATTTCTTCTGTATGGTGTACAATGATGTACATGACATCTTTTAAAGCAATAAGCGGTTGGTTAAATGATAAATTAATATCTTTAATCCATCCCGATTCTACTTTCATGTAGACTTCTCCTCATCATATAAGCTTAATCATGATCCCCGTCTTATCATCTGAGCGAAGATTATTCCTTTTCTCATATTGTTCTAATTCCATAGAATATATTTGTAAACCGTTTGTATGTATTTTTGTAAATGTTTCTTCAATTGAATAATTTGGATGAAAAAAGCCATCTGTTATCATTAATAATGTTTTGATTTCACTGCTATTCAATTGCAAAAAGGATATCTCAATTCGAGGTATCCCTTCTTAATTTATTAAAGTAAACTTTCCTTATGAGTTATGTTTAGGGTTAGTTTGTTCCTTAAGTCCCTTTTCAGGGAAATCTCCTTCATCCACACGGTCATTTTCCAAATTTTTTCTAACACTTATCTTGTACTTTCCTTCTTGGTATGTATCAACTCTCCATGATTTATCACTCATACAAATATTCCTTTCATAATGGATTTTCCTGGGTGGTATCAGCAAGACTATAAAGTAATCTCACTTTTTGAAGCTTGACGCCCCAGAATCTATAATAGTTAAATTCACTTTGTATTCGATTGGAACTTCACTAAATGTTTGGTCCCAATCTTTTTTGACTTTTTCCCATACTTTAGGATGTTCAATTCTCAATCGATTTCCAAAGCCGGCAAAGTCGACTTGGTACTCCTTTTGCATTTTTTCTCCTACATTATTTACCAATTGATTCACTTCTTCTTCAGCCGCTTTTTCAGCCCTTTTCAAAAATTTTTTTCCGGAATTTTCCTCAGAAACCACCCAATTTTCAGAAATACGCCCTTCTGACTCG
Organism: Bacillus sp. AFS073361; assembly: GCF_002567005.1. Lineage (GTDB taxonomy): Bacteria > Bacillota > Bacilli > Bacillales > Cytobacillaceae > Neobacillus. The sequence continues at coordinate 33,214 of NZ_NUZU01000029.1, read as the reverse complement.
ATTTTTACATCAAAAGAGATGTTGTTCCCATTAATATGAGGAGTGATTTTGCTTTTCATAGACTTTACCTCGTAAATGATTGGCTGATTTGTCTCTTTATCAAAGTTTTTCACCAAACCGCCTTTTCCCTGTCCAGTCATCCACGTTAAGCCATCCAGTTCCTCTTCATTCAAAAAACCAATCAGCTTTTTTGTCTTTCCTGTTATCACGGCAGCTCCTGAAAATTTAACTTCTCCGTTCGTCGAAATTACATTTTGCAAAAGAAAACTAGATCCTGATTGCATCTTTCCCTCTAATTTAGCGAGTGACATAGTGGGCAAAATCCTTGTTGTTCGATCTTCATTATCTGAAATTCCAATCAAACGCAACGCTGGAATTTCTCCTGATTCCTTTGATTCCAGCGTCTCGCTTGCTTGCCCCTTGCTAATGAACACAAGACAGCTTGGTCTAATCTCATTATCACGAAGAAATTGATCAAGTAAATGTTCCAATCTATACTTACGTGCAAGATCCTCACTAATAACGATCACTTTAAGGTGTGGACTGTACATGTGGCGAGTACTTCTCAATGAAAATTCGCGAGTCATTTGATGGATGGAATCTCCGGTTTCAGAAATACTCACGTAAGGGTTTTGTTGCGATTCCCCTCCCTTACTCTCCGAACCTTTTCCTTGTGGTTTAACGAATTGATAAGTTAAGGTTATTTTTCCTGTTTGGTTATATCCCCCTCCTTTTTCCTTTAACTCATTCTCAATTGTTGACTCTTTTCCTTCATCTAATGCTAAACCTACACTTAAACCTAGATCTTCAATTTCATTACTGCTCCAGCATCCCGTAAGAAACAGGAGTAATAGAACAGAGAGCATACCTTTGAGGGACAGTACATTGTTATGATTTTGCTTCATACTTTCCCACCTTCCATCTTGAAACAATGAGAAGTAGCAACGGTAGTAAACCAAATAAGTAAAACGCGACATTGCCAAGCATATCACCGAGTTTAAATTGGTCATTGATATTTTTCGGCACCATAGAGATAATGTAAATAACAGGAAGTAATCCATACATAAATGGATGAATGTTCTTTTTTAAGAGTTGAGCCAGCCCCAAAGCAGCAGAATAGTAGGTGATGGTAAATGTAGCAAATATTTGCATGATCCATATCACGAGCAACATAGACTCAAACCTTTCAAAGAACAGGCCTTGGATTTCAAAACTTCTTATAAGATCAAGGGAAGGCCAAGTTCTTGTGACCACACCATCGACGGAAAACGCTCCAATTACCATAATGACGGTTATTAAATAAAAGACTAAGGGTATAGCTATTCCGACTACAACAGCTTTTACTGCTTTATGCGGATGCTTCATAAATGCCGGAAGGAAAAACATGATTTCAAAACCTGTAAACGAGAGAGCCGTTGTCTTTACCCCTTTTAACACTGGTATGACCCCCAATCCTAATACTGGACGGAGGTTATCCAGCTCAAATATTCCGAAACTCAAAAAGGCAACTAGCAAAAAAAGGATGACCGTAATAGGGAATATAATTTCAAACAGACGGGCAATCGGATTGATTCCTCCAATGATCAAAAAGAGACCTACCCAAATAAATGACATGGTGGTTGCCCAATTAGGGGTGCCTTCCAGTAAATAAAAGCCTGTTACTTCCACCATTGAACGAACTTGAAACCCAGAAGTTATTAATAAATAACAAACAATAATGAGACTGAGCAGCCCACCTACCCATTTCCCTACGATTTCTCGACTATATTGATAAAAGGTTTTTTCGGGAAACTGTTGGCTCAATTTCACAATGATCACCCCTGCCATCATCGCGATTAGACCACCTAAAATAACGGTAATCCAAACATCCGGTGTTTTTACCTTATCCACAGATGTCCTGGGCAGAGTGAGGATCCCTGTTCCGAGGATAAAATTGATGACAACAACAGCTGCTTGCGGAGTGGTTATTCGGTCTTTCGGACTGAGAATCATCTAGGGTTCACTTCCTTTCTAAGTAGGCTATCTTTTACGAACTTGATTTTTTGTCTGCATCATCTTCGGACGACGTTTCATCATCTGAAGTGGCATGCGAACCATAAAATCTTTCCAGTCACTTAATCGATAAGGCACAGCAGGACTTACATAAGGTACGCCAAAACTCTTCAGTTTCACCAAATGACTGCAAAGAAAGAGGAAAAACAGAATGACTCCGAACAATCCAAACAATGCAGCACAAAACATGGCTGCAAAGCGAAGAATACGCGATGGGATCCCTGCATTATAACTCGGAATGGCAAAGGAAGAAATGGCGGTTATTGATACTACAATAACCATAATATTACTAACAATCCCTGCTTGTACGGCTGCTTCACCGATGATTAGTCCGCCAACAATCCCCATCGCTGGGCCAATGGCTTTAGGTAAACGCAGCCCAGCCTCCCGTAAAATTTCGATAGCTACTTCCATAAGGAGTGCTTCTATTAATGCGGGAAAGGGCACACCTTCCCTAGTTTCTATGATTGAAATAGCTAACTCGGTTGGGATCAATCCCTGATGAAACGAGATAAAAGAAATATACAATGAAGGTGCAAACAACGCAATAATGGCTGCTCCAAAACGCAATAGACGGAAGAAAGTGCCGGGAATCCATCGTTCATAATAATCTTCCGGCGATTGCAATAGCATACTGAATGTAACTGGAGCGATCAAAGCGAAAGGCGTTCCATCTAACAAGATCGCAACTCGTCCTTCCATCAATCCGCTGATTACACGATCGGGACGCTCTGTACTTTGTACTTGAGGAAAGGGACTGAGGTAATTATCTTCGATGAGCTGCTCTACATAGCCTGATTCCGGTACATGATCAATATCGATTTTCTGAATTCTTTTCTTTACCTCTTCAACTAATTCCGGGTCAGCAATCTCTTTCATATAGGCGATGACCAAATCTTTTTTTGCATTTTTTCCTACTTGGAATTTTATTAATGATAAGTCCACGTTTTCACCATGGCTCCTCAAAAGGGCGGTATTATCGGTTAAACTTTCAGTGAAACCAACTCGTGGACCTCTGACCAATGCTTCTGATGCCGGCTCTTCAATATTCCGTTTGTTTGCTTTGGTTGTACCAAGTATGAACACATCTGATAATCCATCAATCAATAGGGCTGTTGAACCTGTCAATACTTTTGGTATCAACTCTTTTATATGATGGGCTTCTTTTACATCACTAATGGAAAGAATTTGATTTTTTATAAACTCTTTTGAAATGGTTCCTTTCACATAAGATGGTTCCTGTTTAAATTCGTCGAAAAAATCAACCATCAATGATTTCATAATATGTTTGTCGATGAGATCTTTATCGGAAAGTCCTTCTACAACAATGATGGCCGCCCGAATACCTGTGCGCCCGATATTAAACTCTCGAATGTGCATATCCGAATTATGATTGATTTCTTGCCTAATAAGGTCCAAATCCAAGGTGAAATCGCCCGTAAAATAACCTGTTAAATTTTCATAAGGCTTATATTCTTCCTTATTTTCACTTTCAATTCCATGTTTTTTTGTTTTTCTGATCTTTGATCTCCACATTCTCATCACTCTTCCTTTGAAGTACTGATCCAACTAAAAAATCTCGAGATAGAACATGGGATGAAAAACGCAATAAATACTTGCATAAAAACAATCGAGTCTAGAAGATAGGAAACAATATTTTTCCACATATTTATCAACTAATGTCCCCTGCCTACAGCTAGCACAAGGACCATCTTCTGTAAAATGTTGTTATCTTATTTATAATAAATTCATCATTTTTCTGTTAGCATTATTATTACCTTATATAAGAAAATTAATCGGAATCTACCTGAAACAGATACCCTTCCTTTATATTAAAATAGCAGCTCTTGTGCTTTTTTTTTTAATAGGGTTCGTTTCGTATACCCCTGATTATTATACGAAACCTAGAATAAAAGTTTAATTCACAAGTAATTGATGAGAATTTAAAAAAGAGCCAACCGATAACTAAAACACATTTCTATGTATCACAGATCTTTATGAATCACTTGGTTTTCTGTTCATTATTTCTAAATAAAGAAAGCTGCCAATGTTTGATCGGCAGCTTCAAGTTGTTATGTGGTAAAACCCTTTTGTGTTTTGATGTAAGACATCTGAAACTTCCTCAGCGGAAAGCTTTTTGAACAGAGCAATTTTCCTTATGGATTCCTCCATCATATTCGGATGGGTCACTTTCCCCGCAAATGGACCTTCAAATGGCCAAGGACCATCGGTTTCAACCATCATATATTCGAGAGGATAGACGCTGACAAGCTGCTGGATTTCTTGTTCATACACCACATCCGGGGTAATAGAAATATGATAGCCGTTTCGTATCATTCGGTCTATTGTTTTCTGATCCCCTTTAAACCAATGAAAATGCGCTTTGGAAACAGAATATGTTTCGAGAAGGTCACAAACGAGAGGTGCATCATCGTAAACAGCATGAAGAACAATCGGTTTGTCCCATATTTTCGCCTTCCTGATAAACACTTCCAATACTTCAAGATAAGGAGCAATTGAAATGCCCTGCTCTTGCCTTAAGTAGTATGGCAGACCCACCTCTCCTACCGCAATCATTTCATCACGGTGGTCGTCCATCCAATTGAGCAGAACCTTCAGCTCGTTTTCAGAAGGCAATGTTTGTTCTGGATGGTAGCCAAATGCAGGTTTTACCTTTTGATATTTTTGTGAAAGCAAGAGGTTTCTTTTACTGGAATCCAAATGAAACGATACAGAAATCAAGGCCTCGATTTGGGCAGAATCCAATACCATCCGTTTGATTTCCTCATCCTGATAGTGATCCAAATGGATATGAGCGTCGATCATCTTCATTTGACTTCACCTACTAATTGGTAATATATATCCCTTTTGCATTGAATAAAGCTTTCATCCAGCAGAATCCCTTCGTGCCGCGGCCTATCAAAAGGAATCTCTATGTTTGAAACGACCGTTGCTTGCTTACCAGACAGCATCATTACTCGATCGGATAGATACAGTGCTTCCTCAATATTGTGAGTAATAAAAAGAATCGTCCGTCGATGCGATTCCCACATGTCCATTAACCATTTCTGCATTTCAAACCGGGTTAGCTCATCTAAAGCGGAAAAAGGTTCATCAAGACAGATCACCTCTTGCGGGCTCAATAAGGCACGGATAAAAGCAGCTCGCTGCTTCATTCCTCCAGACAGCATGTGAGGATAGGCGTTTTCATAATCTGAGAGTCCGGCAATCGCCAGCATTTCTCGTGCTGCTTTTACGTCTTTTTTACCATGAAGCTCTTGGCCAAGAAGGACATTTTCAAGAATTGTCCTCCACGGGAAAAGAGAAGAAGTCTGAGGCATATAGCTAATAAAACCACGCTTGCCATTAATGCACTGGCCGTCTAATAGGATCTCCCCTTCATCTGGCGAAAGAATTCCTCCAATTAAATTGAAAATGGTGCTTTTTCCACTGCCTGAAGGACCAATAATAGAAACAAATTCATCTTTATTAATGGAAAAATCAAGGTCTTTCAGTACTTCATTTTGCCGGAAACGTTTCGAAACGTGTTGAAAACGAAGATAGCTCATTTTTTCTTATCCCCTTTCGGCTGCCAGCGAACCACTCTTTGTTCTATAAAAACGATGAAAAAGAAAAAAAAGAGGCTTAAGAACATGATCGTAAAAATGGCAACGAATACCCGATCCGTTCGAAAAGACGACGAGGCGAATGTCATAAAGACACCAATCCCTTGCTTGGCACCAAGCCATTCAGAAATAACGGCACCCATTACACTATACGTGGCAGAAACCTTAAAGCCTGAAAAAATCGAGGGCAGTGATGACGGCAGCTCCAATTTCCAAAAAAGCTGTGTTTTGGTTGCACCTGCCATTTTCATATAATGCTTCAACTCGGAAGGGGTTTGGCTAAATCCATCCAAAGCAGCGACTGTAATCGGAAAGAAACAAACAAGCGTGATGACAATCATTTTGGGCAATAATCCAAACCCAAACCAAATGACCAACAGTGGAGCCAGAACGATAATGGGAACATTTTGCGATAAAATCAACAATGGATAGAAAGAATCCCTTAAAACAGGCACCAGATGGAATAAAATAGCGACCGCCAGTCCAATGAATGCTCCAACGACAAATCCAAATAGTGAAATTTTAACCGTTGAAAACACATCAGGATAAAAATCACGCCAACCGGCAATGGCCTCAATGAAAATCTTTGATGGCGGCGGAAGAAGCCATTCCGGCACTTCTGCTATTTTAACAACAATCTCCCAAATGACAAACAAAAGGAGGAGAACCAAAATCGGTCTCCACCCTTTTCCAAGATTCTTCTTCATCATCGATATTTCTCCGTTAAGTCATCCATGGCAATGCCAGATGGCTGATAAAGGATTTTCACTTGAGAAATGACATTTTTGCTTCCCATTTCAATCATTCGTTCATTCATTTTTGAAATCACCGTAAATAATTCGTGGAGTTCGCCTTCCATGGTTGTTTCTAACGGGTGTACCTCATATTTCACACCAGATTCAGCAATGACTTTAATCGCTTCATCGACGTATGGAATGACGTCTTCTCCATCCTTTGTTTTCGGGATGATTTGAATGCTGATTAATGAATTCGCCATATTTTTCTACCCCCTACTGTTTTGGTAAAAATTCATTTGTAAATGCTTTTTTCGCATCTAATTTCTTATCTAGAAGTTTATTCTCATACATCCATTGGGCATAATTTTCCCAAATCTCTTGCTTTTGAATTCCCCATTCCTTTGCATCATCCTGATATTTCGGAGACAACCATTCTTGACTCTTCTTTACCAGCTTTGGATCTAAATCCGGTGCTGCTTTAATCAGGATATCTGCAGCTTGATCAGGGTTTTTAATGGCAAATTCATACCCCTTGGCAGCGGCATTTACGAATGCCTTAACCGTTTCTGGGTTCTCTTCAATCATCTTTTCGTTTGTTTCTAAAACAGGTGTATAGTAGTCCAGTTTGTCAGAGTAATCTGTTAAGTAAACCATATTAATTTTTTCATTACGAAGCTCTGCTTCTACACCAGTCCACCCATAGTAAATCCAAGCGAAATCGATGTCTCGTTTCACAGCCGTAAAAAAGTCGGTATCCCCCATGTTCACGATTTTCACCTTATTGGCATCAGCGTTTTCCTTTTTCATTAGAGAAGTGATGACAGATTTTTCGACTGGCGATCCCCATCCACCATATGTTTTTCCTTCAAAATCCTTCGGAGATTGAATCTGTTTGCCAGCTGGTGAAGCGAATCCTGATGTATTGTGCTGAATCACTGCAGCGATCGATACGAGCGGTACCCCTTGTATCCGTGCCTGGGTAATCGCTTCTTGGTAACCTACACCAAACTGCGCCTTGCCAGAAGCGACTAGTTGGTCAGCACCAGTCTCACCCGGCATGATAATATCCACATCCAAGCCTTCTTTTTTAAAGAATCCTTTTTCTTTTGCTACATATAATCCAGTATGATTGGTATTTGGCGTCCAATCCAGTACAACCGAGACCTTTTTAAGCGGCTGTTTTTTTTCTTTTGTGTTTTCTGTTTCTTTTTTGCTGCTGCATCCAGTCACTAGAAGGACTGAAAGGAGTAGTACTAGCCATTTCTTCATGTTGTATCCCTCCATATGTAAAATAAAATCTAAAGTGAAACAAATGAAATAGAGCGAAACCTTAGTGTTGGTTAGAAGGCAAAAACTTGCTTAAACAAAATAAAGCACTCAGGCAAAGAACCTGAGTGCATATCAGCAAACAATTAATTGTTTAAGAATATGTTCCCTCCGCCGGTATCAACCAGATCAGGTTCCAAGGGTCATAAGTCTCACGGACTAAATCTCAACCGGCAACACCGGTTCCCCCACATTTCATCGTATTTCAGTTATTATTTTATTATTATATCAGTCAAGGCAGTCAATGCCAATTTATTTTATGTATTTATGCTTGTTAACAAATACTTTTTATCATGAAACATCAAGTTTAGAAGGGTTACTTATAAATTTGCTTGATTTAAATCGGCAATTAATTGCAGGTTTTGAACCACATCTTGAATCTTTTGTATATCTTGTTCCGATAGGTCTGTGTGAAGCTGACATAGAGTTACAACGTTGTTCATCTCAGTTTTAATCATGTCATTGCCCCAATCTTATTCTTCTAATATATAAAAATATTTTATATATCATTTAGATAAGTGTCAATCTTCTGTTTTTTTTAGTCTATCGCTTAAATAATTAACGCATTAAGAATTAAATAGTGTTCCATTTAGTGCTTCAATGTACCTTTTCGCTGACCTATTAACGACCAAATCGGCTTCATCTTTAATAATGCGATGAAATGCGTCGTATAATCGATGAAATGTAAATTTTTTTACCCTATCGGCGATTCTCTCAACTGTTACACTGGGCAGGGGAATGAAGTTAGGATAACTATACATAAAACTCACCCATTTACAATCAGCTGCCACGCGTATAATATCTCCACTCAATAAAATTCCATTTTGACTGCTTCCATTTTTCCACTCTAAAACAGTACCGCCTTTACAATGTCCTCCGATTCTATGAAGGATAAGGCCTTCCTGCAATTCTTTCGATTCTCCAGACCAAAAAATAATTTTCTCGCTGGGTCTTGTCACCCATTCTTTATCATCTTCGTGAATATAAATTGGTGCATCGAATGCTTCAGCCCATTCTACTTGACTAGAGTAATAATGGGGATGTGATAAAGCAATAGCATCAATTCCGCCTAATTTGTTAATATGTGAAATGGTTGATGGATCAATATATGTAATACAATCCCACAATAAGTTGTAATGTCTATCTTTTACAAGGTAAGATGACTGTCCAATTCCAAAACTTGGATTCGTCTTTATGCTATGTAATCCTTCTTCTTGGAGCTCAATGATATTACTATATGTACCGACCTTTATCAGCTTTTCTAATGTGGTCCACACCTGTCCTTTGGAACTAACAAATTGTCTTTCTTCCTCGCAAATCAAACATTGTTTTGGTGCTTCGATTGAACTTGAATACTGAACTCCACAAGTTTCACATATATATTTTTTCAAAAACACCTCTCCTTTACTTTTTCATTACTCACTTTTTAATAACGTCCTCCTCTTAACAAACAAATTACCTATTGATGCTACTTGATTTTTATATGTATACTCTATTCATACCAAGTTATCACAATTTTTAGTCGTAAACTATTATTCTTTCATAGCTATCATATTGAAAAAGTCTTAGATTCGAGTTCACGAAAGCAATCGATATTTCCCGTAATAGATGTGATACCACCTTATCGCGATTTGGGATATTATGATCTAGTAAAATACCCGCGACCGTTCCACTATGGGCCACAATGGTTCCTCCCTGATAGGTATCAGCTATTTTTTCTAAATGATGAAAAACAGGCTTAGGCAATATTTTTTGATTCACTCGTGCACTTATCGTAGCTGCCTTGCAAATATCAGCAAAATTTCTTTCCTTACAACCTTTTTTCACCAGATGATAGGCTTCTAAGAATTGCTTTTGATCCTCTCCGCTATAGGCTTTTCGAACTTGATTAAATTGGATTGTATCGATGGTTCCTCCGAGGTCTATCCCTACGAGGATATACGGAGGTAAGTCCTCGAAGCTTTCCAAGAGCTTACCGTTAAAATAATCATAGGCCACAATCCCTTCATACATCACCCCATCTGTTGGCTCAACCTGTGTGGAAATGGTTGAAATCATTTCATTGGTCAGTGGAAGAGAATAACTGTCAGAAATGGCTCTTAATGCGGCTGTGATATCAGCGGAGCTGCTGGCCAGCCCCTTGCCAGCTGGGATATTGGAGTGTATTTCAAGATGCCCTCCTTCCTTTATGTGAAATCGTTTGAGTAACAATTCCCCTGCTCTCATGGCTTTTGTCTTTGAATCTTCTACTCTTATTTTGGAAATGGACGGGTCTGGGGTAAAACTAGCCTCGCTTCTTAAACTTGGGATTGGCAGAGTGATTAAAAAAGGGCGGTCACCGATGACCCCTTGTACAAGTTCTCCAAACGTCCCATTACAGCTTCCTTTACCAAGTTTCATTTTTAATCTCCTCTCCATCCCCGGTTCGCTATGGCCCGTAACAATGGCAAAATGTCATGATGAGCCTCCTTTACGCTACTCTATTAAAATACCTGCCGATGTAAACGTGGCCATTTCCTTCAGCATTAATGTGGCTGCCTGTAAGATTGGGAAGGCAATCGCTGCCCCGCTTCCTTCCCCTAAACGCAAATCCAGATCAACAAGCGGCTTCTTTCTTAATAACTGAAGGGCTATTTTGTGTCCCGGTTCCACGGACTGATGTCCAGCAATCATATAATCACTTGCAGTCTCGCACATTTCCTTTGCCAGTAGTGCTGAAACGGTGCAGATAAACCCGTCGACCAAAATCGGAATCCTGTTTGCCGCTGCCGCTAGCATTGCACCCGTCATTCCCGCAATTTCCAAGCCGCCTATTTTGATTAAAATATCGATCGGATCGTTCCGGTCAGGATTTCTTTCCATTAGTGCTCTGGAAATAACATCTTGCTTATGGCTGATTTTTTCAGGTGCAATCCCTGTTCCCCGTCCAACAAGCGTACGGATGTCCTGACCGCTTAAAACGGCTAGTATGGCACTGCTTGGTGTCGTATTGCCGATTCCCATTTCACCAAGAATTAAACATTTGCATCCATGCTTAATCATATGTTCAGCCCGTTCATAGCCAACGGTGATCGCTTTTTCCACTTCTTCTCTTGTCATCGCATTGTGCTTGCAAAAATTTCTTGTTCCGTAACGAATCTTCCGTTGCACGACACCGTCCGCCTCGATATCAGCGGCGACACCAATATCGACTACCTCAAACATCGCTCCAATTTGTCTGCTAAAGACATTAATCGCAGCACCGCTGTTTAAAAAGTTCATTACCATTTGCGCGGTCACTTCCTGCGGGTAAGCAGATACCCCTTCTTCGGACACTCCATGATCCGCGGCAAACACAATTACACCAGGAGGCGACACGACAGGAAAGGCTTCGGAAGTCATTTCCGCCAGTTGTATCGCCAATTCTTCCAATCTGCCTAAACTGCCTGGAGGTTTGGTTAAAATATCGATATACTCACGGACCTTTTGACCCATTTCTGCATCCAGAGGTGGAATCGTCGTTTTTAGATCATTCATTGTGTAATCCCCTTTTTTTGAATTCATTCATTTTTTGTTCAATCAAATCAAGTTTTACGTGTGCCCTTACATGATCCGCTAACAAATCAAACGCTTCTTCACGCAATTGATTAAAAGATACCCGCTGATTAATAGGTGCCAATCCCTTTGTTTGGCGAATCTGATTCAATAGCTCCTTACGAAATTCATCATTATGAAAAATCCCATGAAAGTATGTGCCAATGATCCTTTCATCTGACGTTTTACAGCCATCTGATCGGCCTTGTGTTTCAATGAGCCCATTGGATTCTCTGGTCTTCTTTGTTTCTCCCATATGAATCTCATAACCTGACACGTTGAAATGTTTGCCGTAAAGACTTAAGAGCCCGTTTGATAATACGGTTGTCTTGTCTTTTGTAATCGTCGTCCGAATGGGCAGTAAGTCAAGACCTTCGATTTCTTGGTGGAGTGACTCGATTGCCAACGGGTCCTCGATTTTTTCGCCAAGCATTTGATAGCCGCCGCAGACTCCAAATAGCACGGTTTGGTTCTTTTTCTGTAATTCCACGATTTTCTCGGATATTCCACTTTTTCTTAAAAAGAGCAAATCCTCGATGGTATTCTTAGTTCCTGGAAGAATCACTAAATCTGGATTGTGTAATTGATCCGCTCTTGTAATAAACCGGACATGGCAATCAGGTTCGGCAAAAAAAGGATCCACATCAGTGAAGTTGGAAATTTTCGGATACTGAACCACTGCAATATCAAGTTCTTTTTCGGTATTTTGGACAGATGTATATTGATTTAAAATAACTGAATCCTCGGCATCGATATTTAAATTTTGCAAATATGGAATCACACCGAGAACTGGTTTACCTGTATATTCCTCAAACCACATTAATCCAGGTTCCAGGAGCCGAATATCGCCGCGGAATTTATTAATGATGACGCCAATGACACGGGCACGGTCTTCAGGCTCCATTAGCAGAAGGGTTCCTACTAAACTGGCAAAGACTCCGCCTTTCTCGATATCCCCAATCAAAATCACAGGGGCGTCAGCCATACTTGCAACCCGCATATTGACCATTTCCCTGTCATTCAGATTAATCTCGGCAGGACTGCCCGCCCCTTCAATGACAATACGTTCATACTTTTCTGACAGAACAACAAGCGATTCTTTAATAAGCTCAATACCCGTTTGAAAGAATTCCTTGCGATACGCACTGGCTTCCATATTTTTATACGGTTTTCCATGGACCACAATTTGGGATTGGTTATCCCGATTCGGTTTGATCAGAATCGGATTCATATCAGTTGTCGCCTGAATCCCTGCTGCTTCGGCCTGGACCCCCTGTGCTCTTCCTATCTCTTTTCCGTCAACTGTGATATAAGAGTTTAAGGCCATATTTTGCGATTTAAAAGGAACCGTTTTATATCCATCCTGGGCGAATATACGGCAAAAGGCCGTCACGACGACACTTTTGCCGACATCAGAATTGGTACCTTGAAACATCAGTTTAAGAGCTTTCGCCATTTTCTTTGAACTCCTAACATTTCTTGATTTAATTTCCGACCAGCCCAGGGCACGAGCCAAAATCAAAATGAGTATACAATACCAGTTGCCTACCCTCTAATTATGGTGATGATGATGTTCATACCCATGTTCTTCCGCATATTTACGGAAATTTTCTAAATCTAGCATTCCAGTCGAAGTGCCGTTTAAGGCCTGATTCATACGTTCTAACAGTACCGTTCTTAACTTTGGATGATAGCCAAAATACTGAGCGATATCAATTGATATATGCGGATAAGACTCTTTAAACTGTTCGGCCAAATTATTCATTCTTTTCATTAAAATTCCCGTAAATAAAAAATACGGCAGCATGATGATTTTTTTTGCGCCTAATTTAATGCACCTTTCCATCCCATCCTCCACAGTTGGCGTCGTTACCCCCATAAAGGCACTTTCAACAATAGGTACATTTAATTTCTCCCACAATAATCTGCTGATTTTATAAAAATCACCATTAGCATATGGATCGCTGCCGCCTCGTCCAATTAATAGAATAGCCGTATCCTCATGCTTTTGATCTACATCAAAACCTGCTTCAGTCAGTCTTGTTTTTAAAATTTCAAAGACTTCCTCATGAATACCAATCGTTTGGCCATAGGTAAATCGAACATCCGGGAAATGCTCTTTAGCATGTTCTATTTCTGCAGGAATGTGCAGTTTTGAATGTCCTGCATGTAATAAAATGATGGGAATTACATGGATTTCATCTGCACCTTTTTCAACACACAACTGAATCCCATCTTCAATATTTGGTGATGCAAATTCTAAAAAACATGTTTCAACTAAAAGGGCTGGATCAATGTATTCTGTCATTTGCCCGACAAATTCGCGAACCTCTGTATTCCCTGCCTCCAGCCTGCTGCCATGTCCAACAAATAATACAGCTTTTTTCACCGGTCCATTACCTTTTCTGTATTTTTCAATTCCTTTTATGCGGTCTTCGCTCCGTTTTCGCACACCGTGCTCCATTGAATAAATAATCGCATCTTGTTCAACTGCTTCATGAACAAGATCACGAGCGGTTTCTTCATGTTGAACCGAATACCATGTCCCTTTTGGGTAATCAATTACGACGCATTTATCTTTACAGCGGCCGTTACAGCGTGTACGCGATGTATGAATATGTTCATCCAAACGGTTTTTACGGATCTCATCACGAATTTGCTGCGTGACCTCTTCAGCTCCTGCTCCCATACAGGTTGCCCCATTGCAAATGAGTAAGTGACGCTGCATTTGCGTTAAATTCCATGTTGTCATAAAGTGACCTCCCCCTCTTCTATCCCTTGTACACCCTATGTCTCTTTGTTATAGCAACAGCGCCCCCGATATTTTAGTAATGCAAAACGGAACTTAGTCATGTAAAACCCGAGGCTCCCAACTAATGATCGCTGCATAGAATGGGTGTCGGTACACATATTGGCCATCATCTATTACAATGAAGCGTTCGAGTGATGCTTTGACATGTGTCATATCAAACCGGGGTGATAGGATTTTTTTGCTTTGTGCTTCATATAATTGCTGCAATGTATCATAACGATACTCACGCTCCAGCTTGAGCATTTCACAATTTGCATAAATTCCTAACTGATACAGCATATTGACGATGGTAATATAATCACGGCGGGGATATTTAATGTCATAGCCAAACTGCTCATCTAAAATAACGTAATGCGGCTGAATAGGTCCTGTTGTTACGCCAATGATGGCGCGCTTTTTGGCAAGCCTGTTCATTTTTTTCAGCGCCGCATTCATTTCATACATACGATAAAAGCAGTTCACCCCAAGCACAACATCATGCTGCTCAATTTGCGTTTCTTCCCATTTACTATGAACGAACTGAACATTTGCATCGTTTTCAAAGTATTGTTGTAAATAAGCAAGCACACTTTCAGAACCATCCACTAACGTTAAACTTTTGACATCCTGACAGAGTTGGAAGGTATAGTTGCCCCATCCCGGCCCCATTTCAATACAAGATGAATTTTGCGGGATATGCGGTTTCATTTTTTCGTAGATTTTTTTTGCATAGTCATCTGTTTGCTTGTATGTTTTTTTCTTCATGGACTGAGCCCAAAATGCTTCTTCCAGCTCATCATCGATCATTCGTTCTGGCATCTTGCCATGCCAGTCTAACATGCCTTCTTTCCACAGCTTTTCAAAATCAAATTGTAAAGGGGATTCTTTTATCATTGAATTTTCTCCTCAATCTCGACAACAAAACTGGAAAACCCTTTTCTGGTGAATTGGGTGCCAGTTTGTGATTTACCCATGGCGTCCTGAGTGCTTAAAACTCAAGCCCCTTCATCGCTTTAACATCCTGTTCCGCATAATAATGTTTTGTGGCATCAATTGTTGACACTAAATCAGCTAAAGCGAGTAGCGATGGATGTGCAGAACGGCCTGTGATGACAAGGTGCATCGTTTTAGGACGGTTTTGTATGGCCGTTAACACCTCTTGTACTGGCAATACATCATCGATTGGAAAACGAGTGATGGCTAGCGCATTATTCAGCTCATCCAGTACTAAAACATCTGTTGTTTCATCCTTTAGCTCTTCTTTTACAGTCTGCCAAGCTTTCGCAAGTGCATCACGATGCTCCTCCGGTGTTTTAGTCCATGTAAAACCGATTCCTAATTGCACTGTTTCAACACCAAGTTTTCGCAGAGCAATTTGTTCACCATATGTACGTTCAGGTGATTTAATAAATTGAAAGTATTTCACCTTCATGCCGCGGCCAATTGCACGTAATGCCACACCAAGTGAAGCAGTTGTTTTTCCTTTGCCTTCTCCTGTATAAACTAACAGCATCCCTTGTCGAGCCATGTACAAACCTCCCTATAGCCACGTTGTTTTTTCTGCAAATGGTGTACGCTTTTTCGCGGAAGAGATTTCTTCTGCAGGGTAACCAATGCATAACGTCCCTACTAATTGCTCTCCATCCGATGCACCAATAAAATCATTTAATGCTGTATCATGCACTAAGCCAACACCGCGTGTACGCCAGACCATGCCTAAACCCAGCTGTTCGGCCATTAACCACATCGACATAATCGCACCGCTGACTGCAAAGGTATTATCTTTTGTTGCGCCTTCATCTCCTTCAACAATGGCAGATGTCACCACTATGACAAGTGGTGTTTTTGTGATGGCCTCCATTGAACTTTCCACTAAATGTGGTTTTGTTGGGAAACGTTTTTGTAAATAATCCAGTGCCACCTGCTCATAACGTTTTAAGCTGTCGCCCTGTAATACATAGAAATGCCAGGGCTCCCGCATACGGTCATTTGGGGCAAACGTTGCCGCTTCTAATAACGTCTCAATTTTGTCACGTTCCACTTCGCGCGTTTCAAATTGGCGAATCGCACGGCGCTTTTTTAAGGCATCTAACATAATTCATGCTCCTTTTCTATAAACCAGGAAATTTGATCCCTTACACTAACCACATCGCCAACTAAAATCATGGCTGGATTAGTGATACGATGGATTTGAATATCTTGTGCAATCGTGGAGAGATTGCCAGTAATCGTACGCTGATTTTTAGTTGTGCCCCATTCAATGACGGCAACAGGGGTTGTTTCACTTTTGCCATAGGTTATTAGGCTTTTCGATATATGCGCGATATTGCCTATGCTCATATAAAAGGCGACCGTATCAATTTGAGCAAGCGCGGACCAATTTAAAAAGTCCTGCTCCTTTTCTGGGCGGCCATGACCTGTAACAATCGCAAAGCTTGCAGCATGATCACGATGTGTCACAGGAATCCCTGCATAAGCAGGCGCGGCAATCCCGGCTGTAATACCAGGCACGATTTCAAACGGAATATCGGATTGCCGTAACATCGCGGCTTCTTCTGCACCACGTCCAAAGACAAATGGGTCACCGCCTTTTAAGCGAAGAACCTGCTTGCCAAGATTGGCTTGTTCCACTAGCACACGATGAATTTCATCTTGAATCAGTCCATGCCTGCCTGGTTCTTTTCCACAATAAATCAGCTCGGCGTCTGCTTTCGCATGTTTTAATAATTCAGCATTCACCAGTCGGTCATATAAAATCACATCTGCTTGCTGAATGCACTCAAGCCCGCGAATCGTCAATAGTTTTGGGTCACCAGGACCAGCTCCTACAATATATACAAATCCGCTCATACGAAATCACCACGGCGAACGACTGCTGGATTGATGAAATCAACACGTCCTTTTGCATCCGCACGGCTGAGTAATTGCCAATGCTGTGCCGCTTCTTCCACTGCATTATTTACCTCTTCGTCATTTGTAACAGCGAAAATCAGTGCTGCATCATCTAAATCAGCAGGTTCAAATGCTTTTTCTTTCCATGTTACAAGCCCTTCATTGATGTAATGCTGCAATTTCTCAGTTACTGCTGGGCTTATTACTGTCACTAGCGCCTTTGTTGGCAGCAGCGCTTCCGCCTTTTGACGTGCTACATGTCCGCCCCCAACAATAACAACCTTTTTGTAGTCAATATTCATTAATAGTGGGAAATAATCCATTGTTTACCTCCAAACATGCTGTCAGCCAATTTTCCACAAGCTGTGGATTCGAAGCAAAATGAAAGTGTGTATAACCAGCAACAATATTTTTATGTAGATAACCTTCCTGCTGAGCACGAAAACGGCCTTTACTAACATAAGCCGGAGATGTATGCTCCCCCTCATACGTTGAGTAATGGAACTCATGACCTTTTGCCTGCTCCTCTTCATTGATTAGAAAGTTACCTGGAACACCTGTAATTTCCCGGTATCCTAGTGCTGCTAATTTATCTTGCATCCGCACACGTCCTGGAATGATCCCGAGCATCGGAAATACCTGTCCTTGACGATTCCTAATTTCCTCTGTTAAATACATAAAACCGCCGCATTCCGCTAATGTTGGTAATCCTCGCATAATCGCGGCTCTTATTGATTGCTTCGTTTCCTCATTTTTCGCCAAGCTTTTAGCAAACTCTTCCGGGAAACCGCCGCCGATATACAGCCCCTGCGCTTTTTCTGGAACTTCCTCATTTTGTAATGGAGAGAAGTAATGCAATGTGGCACCATATGTACGGAGTAATTCTAGATTTTCTTCATAATAGAAGTTAAAGGCGGCATCCTTTGCAACGGCAATATGTACTTCTTGTTTTTGCGGCTGTGCATCAAAGATAGATTCAGCAACGTCCAATGGTTGTGTTTTTGTAATTTCCAGCAGTTGTTCAATATCCACTGTTTCTTCGATTGCTTCTGCAAGACTATCAAAATAGGAATCTAAATCACCACGTTCAATGGCTGGTACTAAACCCAGATGACGGCTTGGCATCATTGGGACAGCTCCTTTTGGCAAATAACCAATGACGGGAATTCCACATTCTTGTTCAATCGCTGCTTTGACAATTTCAAAATGGCTTTTACTTCCTAATTGATTGGCAATAACACCAACAATATTTGAATGTTCATCTAACAGTTGAAATCCTTTGACAATCGCAGCCGCACTTCTTGCCATACTTGCTGCATTGACAATTAAAATGACGGGACTTTTTGTAATCGCACTAATATGTGCAGCAGATCCTTCATTTGATAATGGCGATTTACCATCATAAAAGCCCATCACCCCTTCAATAATCGCTGCATCTGCATCTTGGCTCGCTCTTGCGACAATGGCACGGACAGTATCATGGGACATCATGAAACTATCAATATTCCGAGAAGGGCGTTTTGTGACAGCTGTATGATACGTTGGGTCAATATAGTCCGGTCCGCATTTAAAGCCCTGGACTGTTAATCCACGCTTCATAAGCGTACGCATGATGCCGATCGTGAATGTTGTTTTTCCAACACCGCTTCCTGTGCCGGCTAGAACAAATCGATTCATCGTACATCCTCCTCAAAGTTGACACGTGCGATGGATATCGTCACATTTCCGCTTTTCTTTTTCTCCAGCAGTAACTCTTTCGCATTCGCATAGCGCAATGCAGCCGGCTCACTTACTCCATATGCCCCTGTAAATTTAAAGACTGTTTCCGATGGGTTTTGCATCGGTATTTCATTTAGCTGGTCAGGTGTGTAAGTTACAAACGGCCAGTTATATTTAGCAGTTAATTCAAGCAGACCTGTTTCGTTTTTCTTTAAATCGATGGTCGCAACTGCTTTGACACTTTTTTTACTTAAACGAAGCTCCGCTAATGTTTCATCTATAACTTGTTCCATTTCTGTCATTGATGTACCACGATTACACCCAATGCCAAGTACAATTGATTTTGGGCGATACATCACTCCGTTCTCGAGCAAGACCTCTTCATGTGCCTCAATTAAGCGATCTGTAATAAGCAGTGCCGCTTGTGGCTTTGCCATGATCGCTTCCTCTATTGTTGGATAAATTTTTAAATTGTCCGGCATCGAGCGATCGTACATCCACCAATTTTTTTCGCCCGTTTCCTGCACGATCGCAACATGCTCTTCATTGACAACCGATGCACTAACAGGTGTTAATTTTTCTTCACTTTCCCACATCCACCCAAATTGGGCGCCAAATAAATCCACGGGAATCGTTTTTTGAACATCAGACGCGGTTGTGACAACAGGTGAAGCGCCAATCGCATGGGCAAACTCATGGGTTAAGGCATTGGCACCGCCAATATGACCTGATAAAACGCTGACGACATACTGGCCTTTATCATCCACCACTAACACGGCAGGATCTTTCTTTTTATCAATTAAAAGCGGAGCAATCATGCGAACAACAGCACCAAGGGAAATAATGCAAATAATTCCTTTATACTGCTGGAACAAAGCGGGCAATAATAGGCGAACCGTACCATCAAATAACTGAATTTGGCGCGCCTCTTCGTCCCCCTGTTCGAATTTCTTCATATAATATAGATCCGCATATGGGAATTTTTCCGTGTAGCTTCTTGCATGGGCCACCCCATGTTTTGTAATGGCAACAAGAGCATATGGTTTGCGTTTTTCGATTACAGGAATTTCCCCTTCACGTAAACTAATCATTCCCCTTCACACCTTTGCGGAAGCCGTGAGTAAAGGTTTTGTCATAAAGCTTCGAACGATAATTTTTTTCATGGATATGCGGGTCTAATGCCCAGCCAGCTAGAATCATTGCATGCTTACGAATGCCATTGACACGCATTGCTTCATTTAATTCAGCCAGTGTTGTTCGGACAATTTTTTGGTCTGGCCACGAAGCACGCTGTACAACCGCAACTGGTGTATCGTCTGCCCATCCCGCTGCCTGCAATTCCTTTATAATTTTCTTTGTTAATGTCGCACTTAAAAACATGGCAATCGTACAGTGATGGCTTGCCAGTGCCTGTAATTTTTCACGCTCTGGCACAGGTGTACGCCCTTCAGCCCGTGTTAAAATAAGCGTTTGGCTAAGATCAGGAATGGTCAGTTCTGCACCAACAGCGGCTGCAGATGCAAAAACAGAACTTACACCTGGCACCACTTCATAGCTAATCTCATGCTGCTTCAATAGAGCCACTTGCTCCATCGTTGCCCCGTACATCGCCGGGTCGCCTGTATGTAAACGTACAACCTTTTTGCCTGCATCGACACGCTCGACAATACAATCTACCATTTCTTGAAGATGCATCCCTGCTGTGCGGATAATTTCTGCCGACTCCTTCGCCTCCGCCACTAACGTTTCGCTTACGAGTGAATCAGTATACATCACAACATCCGCATCTTTTAATAGCTTTAAACCTTTCACCGTGATTAAATCCGGATCGCCCGGACCTGCTCCGATAATCCAAATTTTCTTCATTATTTGCGCACCACCATACATGACAAGTAATTTAATTCTGCACCCCGTAGTTCATTAATCTTCCAAATGACCTCTTCATCAGAGGTAACTTTTGTAACAACATGGGCATTTTCTAATAAATTCATTTCCTCTAATAGATCGAGCATTGCGTCTAAAACTTTTGCTACTTTGATAAAGACAATTGCATCGTGGTTTTCAATTACTCGGCGCATTTCTTCAATGTCCTCCGTAGCAGGAATCATAGCGACATGGTCATCACCATCAGCTAATGCAATCCCTAAGCGATTAACAGAACCATTAAACGACGAAATGCCTGCTACCGTTTCAATCGGAACATCAGGGTACATCGATTTCATTAAATTCATTAAATGTATAAATGTGCTAAACAGCATCGGATCCCCTTCAGTCACAAAAGCTACATCTTTTCCTTGAGCTAAATAGCTATAAATAGCTTCCACAGATTTTGTCCACTCAGTTCTTAGTGTATCTTCATCTTTAGTCATGGGGAAAACTAAACCAAGCATCTCTTTTTCTGCCGGGTTAATATACACTTCCACAATACGATGGGCATAAGATTTACTGCCCTTTAATTTTTTGGGATAAGCAATGACGGGGCTTTCCTGCAATCTTCGAAATGCTTTTACTGTGATTAATTCTGGATCTCCCGGCCCGACACCTAATCCAAATAAGGTTCCCATTTTCATGATTCTTTTCCTTTCTTTGCTGTCACAATATATATTGGATTTAACGGTTCAAAACGTGTTAAATTTAAGATTGGCTTACTTTTTGAAATTTGTGCCTGTAATATCGATACTTCACAGCCTAATAGTTTTAGATGCTGCAGCGCTTCTGCCAGATTTTCGATCGTTGCAATATTCATAACAAGGCGTCCATTTGGCTGTAAGCGTGAAATACATGTTTGCAATAAATGCTCCATATTCCCACCGTTACCGCCAATAAAAATCGCATGTGGATCTGGAAATTCATCCAGACGGTCAGGTGCCTTCCCCAGCACTGCAACAAAATCTGTACGATGTTTTAATTGATTTTCCAGGCAGTTTTCAAGGTCAGCATCATTTTTTTCAATGGCATACACTGCACCTTCCCGAGCCATTTTAGCTGCTTCAATCGCAACTGAACCTGTGCAGGTTCCTATATCCCAAACAATGCTATTTTCCTTAATCCCTAACTCTTGCAGACAAAGTGTCCGAATTTCTCTTTTCGTAATCAATCCTTTATCTGGCTTTCGCTGAAGAAATGCCTCATCAGGAATTCCAAGAGAAGAACGTTCCACTACCTTACGCTGTTTTAAAATCACAACATTCAATGGAAAAAAGGAGGTTTGCTCCATTTCGTCCAATGTGAAACAACGGCAGCGCTCGTTTTCACCTTGTAGATTTTCAGCAACGAAGGCATCATATTCTGTCATGCCGAATTGCTTTAAATACTTTGCAATTGCCTGCGGAGAATTCGTTTCATCAGTTAAAATAGCAATTTTTTTACGTCCATCAATTCTTTGCGCAAACCCTTTAATAGAACGGCCGTGCAAGCTGACAATATACGCATCCTGCCAGCTTTCCTGCATTTTAGAAAAAGCAAGCTGTACCGAGCTGGTATAAGGATAAATCTCTAATGAAAGCTTCTTCGCAAGTAAACTGCCAAGTCCATAAAACAGTGGGTCACCAGACACTAAAATAACGGCATTCCGCGTTTCTTGCTGTAATTCAGCCATTAACGCTGACAAACCACCTTTGATTACTCTTTTCTCTTTTTTA
Organism: Bacillus sp. AFS073361; assembly: GCF_002567005.1. Taxonomy (GTDB): domain Bacteria; phylum Bacillota; class Bacilli; order Bacillales; family Cytobacillaceae; genus Neobacillus. Next base: position 10,857 of record NZ_NUZU01000029.1, on the reverse strand, counting down.
TACTCCGGGAAAAATTTCAAATGACGCTCCCCGCCTACAAGCACATCACATTCATTGATCCACTCAGCATATTGGGGGAGCAATCCTTCCGCGCCATTATCCCCTATACCAATCATCTTCATCCAATTTGTCAATGTTCTCAGCCTTTCCTAAACAGTCTCCATTCATGGCATACAATGTTGTCGATACTTTCATGTCAGTATCCATATGATTCAGTGCATAGTAGCAGCAGTTTTTGCAAAGTGCTGCAAAGAATGCCTCGTTTCCCTGAAGCATTTCACCAACCTGTGAAGCTGTATTCGCCTGTAAAATTTCTCGCTGTGCCCCCTCATCAACACCCACTTTATTGGCAATGCCTGCTAAAAACTCAAAGCTTATCGGTGCGCTTTTTGAGTGAACCATCATAACGCCTTGGGCAACTTTTGAGAACTTCCCCATCATCCCTACCAATGAGACTCTCGGAATCTTCTTTCGCGCAATATTTTTTAACGTAAAACCGACAAAATCGCCCATTTCAATAAATGCTTCTTCTGGTAAATGAGGATACTGCTGCATAGCATATTTTTCACTGCGTCCACCCGTTGTAATGACTAAATGATCACATCCTGATTCTTTTGCTACATTGATCGCTTGTACGATACTTGCCATATAAGCAGAACTTGAAAACGGAACAACTGTTCCTCGTGTGCCTAATATCGAAATTCCGCCTATAATGCCTAAACGCCCATTCAATGTTTTTTCAGCAATTTCTTCACCATCTGGTACGGAAATGACCACTTCAATTCCACAATCCAATTTATATTTTTCAATTGCTTCTTGTACAACACCACATATCATTTTACGCGGTACAGGGTTTATCGCTGCTTGACCCACTGGTACTGGTAGTCCCGCTTTTGTCACACGCCCTACACCAACCCCGCCATCTAAATGGATGCCTTTTTCTTTGGAATAACAAACGGTACTCTGAATTCGTGCTTGATGCGTAGCATCAGGGTCGTCACCGGCATCTTTAATCGTTTCACACATTACTCTGCTATCTGACACTTCAAATGCGGTTACTTTAAATGTTGCATACTGTCCAACGGGTAAATAAATCGTGACTTCATCTGGTACCTTTCCCACGACAAGAGCTTGCAGTGCTGCCTTTGTCATCGCTGTTGCACAAGCTCCTGTCGTGTAGCCGTGGCGCATTTGTGAAGGATCTTTTTTATTTCGTTTCTTTTGCTCGTTCATCCGCCATAATCGAAATGGCATTAAGTGCAGCGACCGTCACTGTACTGCCACCCTTTCTCCCTGCGTTCGTAATAAATGGAATCCCTTCCAGCACTGCTAACTCCGCTTTCGACTCTGCTGCTGATACAAAGCCGACTGGCATTCCAATAATTAAATCCGGTTTTGCCACACCGTCTTTTATTAAACGAATTAACTCCAGCAGCGCGGTTGGCGCATTGCCAATGGCATAAATTCCTCCTTCATGTAAACGCGTTGCTTTTTGCATGGAAATAATAGCCCGTGTTGTTCCTTGAGCCTTTGCTTCCTTTGAGACATCCTCATCCGCAATATAACAATGCAAGTCCCCGCCATGCTTTTGGAATCGTTTCCGACCTGAACCACTTTCAATCATTTGTACATCCGCCACTACATGACGGCCCGCTAAAATGGATTGAATCCCTGCCTCAATGGCATCAGGTGTAAAAATCATGCTGCGGCCTAACTCAAAATCTGCTGAAGCATGAATCACCCGCCGAACAACTAGCCATTGTTCATCTGTAAATAAATGTTCGCCCATTTCTTCTTTTATAATGGCGAAACTGTGATCATAAATCTTGTCTGGATCGACCGTTACAGGAATAAATTTTGTATTAAAGTTCATGTTTGCCATGAATAAAACCTCCCAATAGTTGAGTTACTTCTTCGAAAGAAGTACCAAAATTTTCATATTCTATCGCTGGCCGCTTAATTAAAATTACAGGAATCCCTAATTGCAGAGCAGCTGTCATTTTTTCATCTACAGAGCCTACTTTGCCACTTTCTTTTGTAATCATTAGAGTCACATTATATTGCTCACATAGTGCTTTATTTAAAGATTCCGAAAATGGTCCCTGGATCGCAATAATGTCCTTTTGTCTGATACCTAAACTATTGCACTTTTCCATGTTCCCTATATTTGGAAGCATTCTGCAAATAAGCCGGATTTCATCACGTATTAAATATTTGGTGAATATCTCCAACGTTTTGCTGCCTGTTGTCAGCATGATCGTCCCTTTATGAGATTGAGCTAATTTTGCTGCTTCTTCATAACTTTCAACTTCTGTTATTAGTGGAGAAATAAACTGTTCTTCTGGCCTTTCATAACGAATATAGGGAATATCACATGCTTGTGCTGCTGCCATTGCGGTTTTCGACGCTTCTTCCGCATATGGATGGCTGGCATCGATGACACAGGTCATCTTTTGCTTCTGAATTAGCGCCATCATGTCATCAACTGATAACCGCCCGACTTGATAAGGAATATTGTGGGCATTTAAACTTTCGGCTGCAGATACTGTGACAACTGTTGCTAATAAAGGATAGCCTTGATTTTGCAATTGAATGGCTAATGCTCTCGCATCACTTGTGCCTGCTAAAAATAAAATCATGTCTTCCTCCTAATCTCCACATGGTGCCGGCTCGACTTCAATTTTTGAGCTCATATCCTGATAGTTAAAATACTGAATTTTTTTCACTCTTTTAAAATATTTAAAAAGGCGTTCGTTTGGATGAGCATTTTGTTTGTACTCTTCTATAATTTTCGTTAATAACGGCAGCAGCTGATCTGGTTCAATTCCTTCTGCTGCTGGCTGTGCTGCATGGGCTGTACGGCCAACCGGCTTTGCGCCAATGAATAAATCAAATTTTTTCTTGCGGTAAACGATCCCGATATCATCGAATACTGCCCGATAACAGGCCATACCACAGCCGTTGAAACCAATATGTAATTCTTTTGGAAGCTTTAAGCCCCCTAATTTTGCTGCTATTTCTTCTGCGTATGGAATCGATTCTGCTTTTTCACCGTAGCAAAAATCACAAGCTTTTAAATTTAATACATCGCCCACAGGCATGACAATTAAATGATTTTGTTCAAGTTTTTCAACAATCGATTCAGGCTGGTCTGTTGGAATCTTAAGTAAAAAACGATGGTCTGGTGTATATTCCATGGTGCCTGTCTCGCCAATGGTTTCTGCCAATAAGCGCATTTGATCTGGCTTAATAAATTTATTAGCAACACCAGGTGAAACTGCAAATTCAAATATATTTTCGATCGGCTGGTGAACCAAATTCGGATGTTCTATTTCCGATTTTGACACCATAAATAAAGCCTTTAAGGCCAAATCTACTGAGCTTACTTCCTGTTTTTTTCTTTCAATTTGCTCATAACCGGCTTGCGCTTCCCCTGTTTCTTGATTTAATGCCCATGGTTCGGCTTCCTTTTTCAAACGCTGATGTGGTTTTAAGCTTTGCTTTTCTTCACCTAACGTATATTTACGCTGATAACCTCGAGGGGTAATGATTTTATTGTTATAAAAGAAAGTAGAAGAATTCCCGATAATAACCGTTGTCAGCATTCCGATATCATGTTCAAGCATTTCAGCCAGTGTTGTCAGCACTACATTTTGATTTTCACGATAAGCACTTTTCACAAGTCCCACCGGTGTTTCAGGCGAACGATATTTTAATAGAATATTTTGCGCCTCTACAATTTGGCGTGTCCGTCTACCGCTTTTCGGATTATATAAAGCTATAACGAAATCCGCCATCGCAGCTGCTTCAATACGCTTTTCTATTACAGTCCAAGGCGTCAAATGATCACTTAGACTGATCGTGCAGGAATCATGCATGACTGGCGCACCCAATAAACTCGCACAAGAATTAATGGCTGAAATACCTGGAACAATTTCTACTGCAATTCCTTCTTTTTCAGTCCACCCCTTTTCAATCAGCACTTCATACACTAATCCAGCCATACCATAAACGCCTGAATCTCCGCTGGAAATGACTGAGACAATATGGCCTGCTTCAGCTTTCTTAACTGCATCCTGTGCACGTGACACTTCTTCTGTCATTCCCGTACTGACAATGGATTTTGCTGTCACAAAAGGTTCAATTAGCTCCACGTATGTTTTATAGCCAATAATACAATCACTTTGCTGCAATGCAACTACAGCTCGATTTGTAATATGCTCACGATCACCGGGACCAAAGCCAACAACAAAAATTTTTCCCTTTTTCATAAACTTACCTCCAAATAAAAAATGCCTGCACTCCTTTTAAAAGGAATACAGGCATGTGAAATGGCAGTATAAAAAAAGCATACTGAAACACAAAAAACAATAGGTATCATTGTCCCGCCTATACTTCTCCCTCCGAAAAGCAAGTGTCGTTTAAATAAGCAGGTTTCCTGACTTAAGCTTCTTTTTACTCTTACACCTTCCCAATTTCTCAGTGGCATTGTAATTTCATCAGCTCTTACAGTAGCGGGGGCTGTACTAGACTTTCACTAGTTTCCCTTTTACCTCACAATAGTGAGCACTTATTTAAAGTATTTATTAAATTTTTTTATAACTATACCATATAATCTCGAAAGTTAACATACTATTTTTTTTTTTGAAAATTTAATATAATCTCCTTCTTAGGTTGAAATAGTGCTTTTAAAAAATTATCCATCGATAAAACCGGATTACTCAGATGATCTACATAATGTGTAGACAATAGAATTGATAGGTAAAAAAAAGAGCTCTGACACAATAAAATTGTCAGAGCGTTTTTAATTAATTCGTAGTATTTATTTCATGTATTTGTCTCTTAGAGCGAAAGCTTATAAAAATAAATGAAGTGACTAAGAAAATGAAAAGAATGATTCCCACGATTTCGAAATCTAGTTCTGCCCAAGGGTTAAAGAAAGTAAATGCCAGATAGAAGGAAACTCCGTATGCTAAGAAGACAATCACCCAACCCATTAGTCTTGACGCAGCTTGACCGATTTTGCTGGACTGATTCACCATTTTATAAACAATCATGGAATCAATTGTATCTGTAATCATCATGCCAAACATAAAAACTAATCCTAAAAATAAAGGTGTGTATTTACCAGAGTTACTTGCTGCCATGGACCAGACAGCTGTTTGACTTACCGTTTCTGCAGCTAAGGCAAACAAAGCCCCTACTAAAATGATAAGAAAGGGATTTGTTGTTCCCTTCGCAACTTTCGGAATAAACTTTCCCTTTAATCCACTAAGTTGAAATTCTTCCTTATTATTTTTAGTGCGTAACAGATTGTAAGTATTTAAAGTGCCAATGAGGAATAAAGAAATAATGGATACCCATGATGCAAAATTATCAAAATAAGCTGGGAATGAAAAATTCTTTATCACCATTCCCAAAATCCCCGCCGTCAACGCTACCATTCCTCCATGACCAAATGAAAATAACGTACCAACCCAACGTGCAAATGGACTTCCCATTCTCCAGTTATAACGGGTTTGTCCATCAATAAAGGCAAGATGATCCGCATCTAACCCATGTCGAAGTCCCAATACAAAAACAAGTAAAAACAGTGATACAGTTTCCATTAAAAATTCCTCCCCTTTATAAACAAAATACAACATAAAAAATCCTCAACCTTTGACAGATTGAGGATTTATGGGTACGTGCAAATAGACGACAAACTGGCAGAATACAATTGTCGTTTCATCTTCGTACACCTCTCCTTTCCGCGAAGGCTGTTTTGGTGTTACAACCTAGGTAGGTCTCCTGGCTTTTGAATCATCACGCTCTATCGTCTTCCCCAACTACATAGTTGAGTGACACAATGATAGAAAGCTCCTCAATTACAGTGGCGGGACCACTCGGGATTTTCACCCGATTCCCTGTTACCCCATGTTTTCACACGGGCACCTAGTTTGCTTATAATTTAATGTTCTAACTTTATTATACTTGTAATCTTTAACATCTACCATCTAAATTTTTTCTAATGTATTTATATGAAGTTACATTATCCAAAAATGGAAAATTTTTCTTGTTCAACATGCCTGCCCAGATAGTTGATGAGGCTCTCCGTTTCGATTTCGAAAACCCTGTCAATAATCCCTTTAAGAGTATTTCACAAAATACTTTTACGCTTCATATGAGAAATTCTTACTAAAAATCAGCATAATTAAATGGTATTTCAAATGAATTAAAAGGAGATAAAGGAATGACAAAAATCAATTTAAATGAACAGAAATGGTTTCAAATAGCAAAGAGGTGAAAATTTTATTTCGCATTGACGGAAAATAGACCACTCTTTATAATAAATGTAAATTCACAAATTGTATACAATATACCATTAGAAAATGAACAATCCATTTTAAAGGGAGAGGATCCTTCATTGAGAAGTAACTTTATACTGGGAATGTGTCTTTTATTTTTGGTCCAATATTTTGTTCATTTTCAGACATTCCAATATATTTTGGCGATTATGGCAACCCTTGCTTTTCTGGCTAGTGTACCGCTGGCAAAGAAGGTCCCGCGATTCTTTAGTGTTCTTATGTTTGCTGCCGGTCTCGCATTAACCTACGCGAAAGGGCAAGGAATCGGTGCAGCTGCCGAAGGGATTACATCCAACCTTTCTTTGCTTACCCTCCTAGTGCTTGTGCCTTTATTATCGATACCGCTGAAAATGGGTGGTTTTTTTGACTCTATCTTGCTGTATCTTAATCGATACCAAAACCATCCTCGGAAAATGTTTATGGGGATTACAACCGTTCTGTTTTTTCTCGGTCCTATATTGAATATCGGGGCTATTCGCATTATTGATGAATTAATAAAGGGGTTGCGTTTGAAGCCCACTTTTCTGTCCAAAGCATACCTTATCGGATTTTCTACGACCATTTTATGGTCACCCTATTACGCTGCAGTAGGTGTCACTTTATTGTATCTGCACGTTTCTGTTAAAGACTATATGTCTTATGGAGTTGGTTTTGCTGTTTTATTTTTATTGATCGGCAATTTCATGTTTGGGGTCTGGGCAAAAAAACATAATCTCGATGTAGAAGGGGGTCATCGGGAAGTCATTACGCCGGACCACCGTAAAAAGATAAAGATTTTGGTCTATATGATCCTTTCCATCATGGTCGTAACGATAGCAACAGAATCCATCACTCATTGGTCGATGCTTGTCATCGTCAGCCTGTTATCGATTCTTTTTCCCGGCATCTGGGGGCTATTTTCTAAACAGTGGGATTCGTTGAAGCATCATTTTGTGGATTACCGGGACAAAGCCGTTCCCATCATGAATAATGAAATTATCATGTATATTAGTGCCGGATTCTTCGGACAATCACTCAAAGGTACCGTCTTTGGACAGGGGATTAATGTTTTCATGACTCATGTCGCGCAGAAATCTTTCTTACTTTTTGCTTTATTTATTCTCATCACCATGATTTGTGTGACGTTTGTAGGGATCCATCAGTTGGTTGTGGTGACTGTCTTGGCTACCCAAATGGATCCGGAGATGATTGGCACGTCCAAAGAAATTCTCGCGATGGTCATAATGATTGCTTGGTCTGCTTCCTCCGTATTGAGTCCCGTAAATCCAATCAATCTTTTGGTCAGCACTTTGGTGAAAAAATCCAGTATTGGTGTCGGATTAAAAGACAATGGGTCCTATTTGCTTATCGTTTGCATGCTAGGAATTGTGATCATTAATCTTCTTAATTACTTATAAGCTAATGTACAATTTAGTGGAGAAATGCTTAGTTTCCTTCCCTTGTTAGTAGATTCCTTCTTAATACAGATAGGTAAGGGTTTGAAGTAATCGCTCCCTTTTGTCGGGTAGGAGGGCAACCTCTCAGTCACCGTCCCCCCTAAGAACCGTACGTGTTAGTTTCCCAACATACGGCTCAAGCATGCCTTTATCCAAGTTTTAGCTAGATTAGTCCTGATAATTTCTTTCCTTTGATATATCTCTTAATGCTTCTAAGTTGAATGTCATTTGGAGTTTCTCCCTTTGCAGGGAATACCTTATGGTATTCCAGGTGACAAGAAATGTGGACTAATTCTAGATTTTTATATTCATTACTTCCGCCTTTAACTCTAGGGATTTTGTGATGTGTTTCTAATCCTTCAGCACCATCTGTTATTGAATGGCTGCATAGCGGACATTTGTTTTTTTGCTTCTTAGCTAACTTCTGCCTATAAGCCACATTATTTTTATCGAACTCTTTAATATCACGTTTCTCAAAGTATCCTTTGAGGTTTTTGTTAAAAGGACTGTAGTCATATTTGATTTGTACATGCCTTACAATTGGTGTCCATGACATCCTTTTGAGTTGGTTATTGGTTATTGGATCAGTTAGTATCCAATTATTCTTACTTTGACCAGTTTTGTCAGGTTTGTAATACTTCTGACTAATCCATCGCCCACTCTTTTTCGGGTGCAGCCTTCTTAGAAACTTATATTGTATTTTTCAAATATGAGAATCCATTTCGGAAAACACTTCTTTGGCGACACTTGGACTCCAATAATTTGCCGTACCTATAATTATTGGATTTAGGGTACTGACAAGAACTTGTACATTTTTTCCATAGAATTGTCTTGTTTTATCGGTTATTTTCTTTTTAGTAACTCTGATGCTATCCTTAGAAGGTTTGATAAGAACTTTGCTCCCATTGTGAGTTTTGTATTTTCTTATATTAAAACCTAAGAAATCAAACCCATTTTCGATATGAGTTACTTTTGTCTTTTCAAATGCTAACTCTAAACCTCTTTTTACTAGATAGGGTTTTAGCTTGTTATATAAATTGTTAGCCTCTGCCTCAGATTCACACATGATGACGAAGTCATCTGCATACTTTGCCACTGCATACTTAGTCTGATTAACAAAATATAGCTTAGTTTTTCTCTTTTCTTCTCTATAACTAATATTGAGCAGACTTTCTAAACCATGTAATGCAATATTAGCTAGAAGAGGTGAGATAATCCCCCCTTGCGGGGTGCCATTTTCTGATATATGAAATACCGTGTTGTCCACAAAGCCTGCTTTTAACCACTTGTCTACTACATTAAAGGCTGGGAAGCCCTTTATTTGTTCAAGGATATAGTCGTGATTTAGGTTATCGAAACAACCTTTGAAGTCCCCTTCGAAAATCCATTGCTTTTTGTTTCCAATAGTATTGAAGATTCTTTCAATTGCATCGTGACAATTCCTTTTTGGTCTGAACCCATATGTTGTTGGTTCAAATTTGGCTTCCCACTGTGGTTCAAGTGCTAATTTAGCAATATTTTGATAGACTCTATCTTTTATGGTTGGTATCCCTAATGGTCTAAGTTTACCGTTCTTTTTTTCGATATATGTCCGATAAGTTGGCTTAGGTCTATGACGAAAAATGTCCATATCCTTCATATTATAGTAGAGTTCTATTCTCTCATACGGAGTTAAGGCTTTATATCCATCAACTCCCGCTGTACGTTTCCCTTTGTTAATTTGGGTAACTCTGCGAACTGAGAGCAGTAATGCGGCTTGGCTTCTCATTAGTAGCCTTTGCATTTCCCTTACTTTGCGGATTTTTCCAAAACGTTCGGCATGGTATATTCGTTGTTGGAATTTCTCTACATACTGACTAATGTTTATCCAATTAATATTATCCCAGTCAGTAATGTCTGGTAATGCGGACTTCTTAATTGAAGTATTCATCGACTTTTACCATCCTTTGAATTGTTCTTTAACGCTTTATCCCATGTTGCACACCTATTGGAATTCTGCACCCTTTCGGGTTATGTAAAATGACATTATCCACCCAGTTATTTCCGATTCCTGTTGTCTTTCGACTTGTTGGCATTTGCTTTTTCCAATCTCCTATATCCCCTTGGGGAATTGGGCATCGCTTACGCTAAGCTTACCTAAGTTTTAGGACCCCAATTGGACTTATCAAGTTCAACTTCTGTCAGATGCGAGTAGGTTAGGTTCCTCCAATACACCGATAGGTCTGTGGGTTGCATTGAAAGTATTTAAGGGGATAATACTTTCCCTACCTATAAAACGCTAGTATACCTGTGTCTTACCTAACGACTGTGGTGACGATGCTTATAAAGGTTCACTTATCGTTAACCGTACTACTCTTTCCCTAGCCTCCATCTGCTTAGACACTAGCATTTGGTTTGGCATCTCCTCTTGCAACCCACATAACGATTACTCATAATGCAGTTTCGGAAGGGAATATCCTATGCAACTTAGATAGTCTCGAAGAGACACTGACTTTGTGCGGAAGAAGTTGCTTCTTGTCGCACCCCCCTGTTCACACCGTACGTGAAACTTTCGAATCATACGGCGTTCCAACTAATCCAATTTATTCGTTCTATGTATTAAGCAGACGAGTGCTGTTTTTCCAAAGTTAGATTATTTCATTTAGACATTTTAATCGTAGCTCATTTATTTTTTCTTTCTGCTTACTAGTAAGCTTTAAAGATTGTAAAAGAGTTTCTATTTTGACATTATCTTTTAGATGAATTAATTGATGAATTGCTTTATGAACAATAATCAAATTTGAATAACTATCGTCTTTCGAAAGATAATAAGGGTTTATGTGATGACAATGCCATTCATGTATCCCTAACTCTTCTCCTAATATGGCACACTTACCATACTGGGCTATAAATTTACTGATTCTATTGTCGTTATATTCAATGGATCTGTTTGGAATGTAATTTCTCATGATGTAAGAAAGCGTATTTTTATCAATAGCCTTGAGGCTATTATGAATCTTTGCTCTACCTTCGGCAGTAAAGTTACATATTACTTGGGAGAATCCAAGTGTCTTTTGTAAGCCCGTATTCAAACA
>NZ_NUZU01000028.1 GCF_002567005.1 Bacillus sp. AFS073361 | reverse complement strand
TCTGGACCTTTTACTGGGTTGGCGATGGCTCCTTTTAAGAATCCAGAAGCATCAAATCCTCCGCCAGTTAATTTTCCAAAACCCGCTGTAAACCAAGAATAACCAAGGTATAATCGTAAGACAGTTAAGATGGCTGCCGCAATTTTATTTTCCCTTAAAAATTTATTAAACATAAATGATTCCGCCTTTCAAAATTTATTTGTTCTTTATATTTACACTATATTCCTTTTTTCGGATAAACAATATGGGTGTAGTGACAAGTTCACACTTTGTTTGAAATGTTATGGCGAACTTTTGAACGGCCACAGTGCACTATAATGACAAGGTTATCTCTGAAATGACCGATTTTTTGGAACCTATTTTGCTTACCTTCGTCTTAGGGTGCCTGACACCAAAGAAATCCCAGCTGTCCATCAGCTGGGATCATGTATGTTTGAAAAAATTCCGCCGAGATATTCGGCATGTTCAAGATATTGGAACACAAAGTCGGCCAATGACATTGGGATATCTGTATCTTCTACCCAATAATCATAACTGGTTGCGATCGTCTTCTTAATTAGATCGTTATTAAGCCAATACGGGGCCAGTGGATGATCAAAACTGGCAAGGATTGCAGCAATTTCCTCGGTTGTGGTTATCTTAGACACCTTCTTAGAAAAATGTTCTTTTCACCTCTTCTAATCTATGTGATTATCTTCCCCAAAAACACAAAAAAGGCTTGGAGTTTTCCTCCAAGCCTTGTTCTTAACGCAATACTCGTGCTGCAGTTGTAAATTTAGACGGATTATACGCAGCAATCTTTACTACATCACCTGTTTGTGGTGCATGGATATACTTCCCACCGCCGATATAGATACCAACATGGTGGGCAGGATTACCCCTAAATATTAAATCACCTTTTTGTACATTATAAGGAGAAATGCTAGTTCCTACATCCTGCTGGTCACGAGAGACCCTCGGAAGGGAAATACCAATATGACGGAACACATATTGGGTGAACCCTGAACAGTCAAACCCATTTGGAGTTGTTCCTCCCCAAACGTATTTAACACCCAAAAATTGTTTAGCATAAGAGATTAACGCATCGGCATCTCCTGAATTAGTCACTGTTTCTTTCGGTGTATCAACGGATTTCGCTGGTTTTTTCACTGATATTTTCACCGGTTTTTCCACCGGAGATTCTTGTTTTGGTTGCGCTGGGCTTTCAGGCGCTTGTTGATTTGCACTTTCTTCCGCTGCTTGACGTGCTCTTTCCTCAGCTGCAACTCTCTCTTGTGCTTCACGTACTGCTCTTGCTTGTGCTTCTTGACGTGCTTTATCTTGTGCACTTTTCAGTGTTTTTTGATTAGCAAGTTGCGCTAGTTGTTGATTTAAGGTATTTTTTGATTCTGCCAATACGGTTTTAATTTCGGCCTTATCTGCTTCAATCTGCTTTTGTTCAGAAACTAAGTCACTTTGGCTCTTTTTTAATTGCGCCAATTCGTTTTCTAACTTTTGCTCCGCACCTAGTAAGTTTTCCTCTTTTTTAGCTAGCGTCTTCATGATATCTGTATTATTATCAAGAATTTGCATAATAGCTGTAGAACGAGTTAGTAACTGTGAAAAGCTTTCAGAAGAAAGAATGAACTCAGCATATGTGATCATCGGCTGCTGACCTTGCTCCTGCATTGTTTTCAATCTTGCAGTATAGTAGTTTTTGTTCGTCTCTAAATCCTTTTTGGCTTTTTCAATGTCTGCCTTCGTTTTTACGATTTGACCTTGTTGGACTTTAATATCATTGTTTAGTTGTTTGCTTTTCTCCATACCAATGACGATACGGTCGTCAAGTTGTTGAATCTTTGTTTCTATCTCTTCAATTTGATTTTGTGTTGCGGTTATTTGTCCTTCAGTCTCATTGATTTGTTCTTGAGTAACAGTTGGACTTGCAAAAGTCGGGGTTGCTTGAAAGATCGTCGATAATAGAGCTACCATTACCGAATATATTACTAGTTTCCGTTTCATTCCTATTCTCACCTTTTCCAAAAGTAAATTTTTCCGTTTTATATATTTATAGTTTAAGTTTCCAAGAGAATAATAACAATGGAACTAGGGAAAATGTAATGAATTTGTAATGTTATGTAGAATAATTATAGAAAAAGTCGAATAAAAACATCTGGTTTCGTGAAAGATTCTTAATTTCCGCCTACCAAAATTCCATATATTAAAAAACCAAAAAAAAAAACCGCCCAATTGAGCGGTCAAAGATGGTCGTTACTTGGCTGTGTTAAACTTGTCTGTTGATTTCCGTTCCAGGCACTTCGCTTTCCGCGGGCGTGCCGGGGAGCCTCCTCGTCGCTTTGCTCCTGCGGGGTCTCCCCTGCCCCGTACTCCCGCAGGAGTCTTCGTGCCTTCCACTCCAATCAACAGAGTGTCAAAATCAATAATAACCTTTAACACAGCCTTCTAAACGTTTTAGACAAAATTCTGTGTCGTATTATTTCTACTAAACCGATAAATCGCAATCAAGAAAAAGGCGGCGGCAAAGGCAAATAGGATAATGAAATTCATATACAGGCCGCTCATCGCATTTCCTTCCTGCAGCTTTGTTAACGTATCCAAGGTCCAGCGCTGCGGCAGGAAATCAGCAATTTTTTGCAGGGATTTCGGCATTACTTCCACCGGCCAGAAACAGCCGGAAAGCATGACAGTCGGTGTGATAATTAAATTTTGTAAAGCACCAGCGGCACTGCGGCTGTTAGAAAAAGAAACAATCACTAAAGAGATCCCGACTGATATTAATGAAAACAGTAACATCACACAGGCCGCGGACCAAAACGACATGTTCATGCCAATATGAAAGACGCCTTTCATGATGGTTAACGTAATAACCACCTGGATCGTCATTACAATCATGTTGACCACAATATTGGAGAAAATGTATTTCCGCGCATTAATCGGTGTCGATAATAATCGAAAATAGGTGCGGCTTTCTTTTTCCAACAGAATGATTTCCGCCATATTCCCGGCTGACATTAACATGATCATGATCAAGAAGCCAATTGTTTGGTTGGTCATATTCTTATTTTTCGAACCGTCTTCTAGAGAATGAGTCGTGAGCTTATAGTTCGTCTGCTGAAAATCGCTATACATCTGCTCAAACTTTTGTTGATTTCCTCCCGCCACATAACTGATCGTCGCGATATTATCGATATACTGATGCAAATACGATTTCACGTAAGCGGTAATGGCTGCCCCCTTGATGGAGGTCAATTCGATATGGTCAGGCTTCCCTGCTAAGACACTGTCTGCATACCCTTTTTCAAAGGTAATCACACTATCTAATTTCCCAGAAGAGATTTTATCCTGGACTTGCCCAGCAGCAATCATAGAAATCTCGACATTCTCCAATCCCTTTAAAAAGCCGATGGTATCTGCAGTGATCACGCTTTTGTCCTCTTGAACAATCCCTACATGCAGGATTGTTTTTTGATCACCGCCATAGACGAGCAGGGCAACGAGGATCCCAATTAACGGCATACACAGGTACATAATAATGTTTTTCTTTTTCCGAAACGTTACACGGAGTGTGTTCTGAATTAACCAGAGGATATCCTTCATTATATTCCCTCCCGTCGTTGCAATGAAACGATCGCTACAAGCAAGAATAGCATCGCCCCGGATAGATTGATGGTGAGCGCCGGAATGGCCGCCGCAAAATCATTCGCGTAAATAATCTTCGTCACCGCTGTATTCATCCAAGTCAGCGGTGAGAGATCAGTGATTAATTTAAAAATCCCCTCAGGATTCTCAATTTTAAAATAGGCTCCGCCAAAAAAGGACGATAATTGAACAAATAACATGATAATTACTTTTGGACCCGCACTCGTTTTTGACAAGAAACTAACGCCAATCCCCATGCTGACCGCAAACACCACTTCTGTTAGGAGAACCAGGAATACCAAGCCTAAATGATCGCCCCAATTTGCTTTGAAAATGAGTTTGCTAAAAAGGAGGACCAGAACGATACAAATGCTGTTACTGACAAGACTCCCGAGCACTTTTCCTATGAAAATTTCACTCTTTAAAACCGGTGAAGCGATTAGCCGGTCACCCGTCTTTCGTACACGTTCGCTCACAATTAACGAACTAGCAGACATCGCCCCGTACAGAATAATCATCGTCGTGATTACAATCGCATAATAATCCATGGAACCAGGCTGCTGATCGGGAAGCAGGGAGGTCTCCTTAATAAAGTCCGCCGGCTTCTCACGTGTAAAGGCACTCTCCAGCTTTTCCGGTGCCACCTTTATAATCTCCGATGTGATATTGTATTGATCGACAAACGAAGCGAGCATGCCTTGAAGGATAGTCCCTTCAATACTGGTTCCATTATTAACATAGAGCTGAATTCCTTGATCCGTTACTTCGACATAGCCATCATAGGTACCCTGCTTAACTTCTTTTTCGCCATCCGTAGAACCAGCTGCTTTTGTAAAATGAAGCCCCGATTTTTCGACTTCATTAATAAAATGAGGAAAAAACTCACCGTTCGTTGTATCTTTATATAAAACATCGATATCATCGACAATGAGACTGGTCGTAAATGTATTCGACAATGCCGTTCCGAGGACCAACATTAATAAAATCGGAAAAAGTAACATGAAAAACAACGTTCGGGTATCCCGGAAGTCTGTTTTAATTCCCTTCCAGGCGATATTGAGTATATTCAAAGTGAATCCCCCTTATTGGTCACGCAAATTTCTGCCCGTTAATGTTAAAAATACCGTCTCCAAGTTTGGAGCTTTTTCTTGTAAGGAGCGGATTTCCATGTGGCTGCTCATAAAGTGTTCAATGATTTTGTTTAGGTTATTGACCCCGGTATCGGAGTTAATTTTAATCATGTGTTCATCCACGGAAACAGCTTCGACACCATGAATGCTTTTAATCGCCGCTAGGTCCACTTTTTCCGTCGATTTGACCTCAATCCAAACGTCCTTCGTATTGGTAATAATCGATTTCAGCTGCTCCTTCGTTCCTTCGGCAATGATTTTTCCATGATCAATAATCGCAATCCGCGAGCAAATCTCTTCGACTTCTTCCATATAGTGGCTCGTGTAAATGATCGTACAGCCCATTTCGTTTAACTTACGGACCGACGTAAGAATATAGTTCCTGGATTGGGGGTCAATCCCGACCGTTGGTTCATCCATAATAATCAGCTTCGGACGGTGGGCAATCGCACAGGCGATATTGAGGCGCCGTTTCATCCCGCCCGAAAAACTCTTCGGATAGCTTTTATGCTTATCCTGGAGACCAACGAATTCAAGGGCTTCCTCGACTCGATCATTGAGTTCAGCACCACGCAGGCCGTAAAGTCCCGCAAAGAATTTCACATTTTCATAAGCGGTCATATCCTCATAAATAGCCAGATCCTGTGGAACCATGCCAATATTCATTTTGGCCAGGCGGCTGTATTTGGCACTATTTTTACCTAGTATGTTAATCGTCCCTTCATTGCTGCGGAGCAGGCCCGCAATCATATTAATCGTCGTACTTTTCCCAGCTCCATTGGCGCCAAGAAAACCAAAGATTTCACCTTCGGCCACAGATAAACTCATATTATCAACTGCAATAAAGTCAGCGAATTTTTTCGTTAAATTCTTAATTTCTAAAACATTCATCCTCTCACCCCTAATTCGTTTGTCTGCTTCCAGTATATAGAAAAAGAATGAACGCGCATAAGTGCAATCGTTCATTCTTTTCATATGAGAATATTCATATTTTCAGCGTGAGATGTTCATGTGATTCTCATGTGCCCAACGGAAGAAGAGTGGTGACGGAAAAACCATTCGTGCTATCGACGATGATCTTTCCATTGACGGCAGCCGTCCGCTCTTCCATCCCAATAATGCCTAAACCTTTTTTGATCATCTCCGTTCCCGCTCCATTATCCTTCACTTCGACTCGAATCATTTTATTTAGGATCTTTAGATTGACCGATACTTGCGTGGCATAAGAATATTTCATCGCATTTGTCAGTGCCTCCGTGACATTTTCATGGATGATTTTCCAATGAATCGGTGCGATGATATCGAGATTGCCTTCATGGGTAAGGACCGTTTTGATTGTCTGTTTGGCATTGAAATCATCTACCAGCAACTTCAAGCGGTGAATCCCCACCTGTTCTGTCGGCGGTTTCATATTTTTTAAGGTCAGGCGGATGTTTTCAATCCCCTCTTTGGAAATATTGATGGCATTTTGGAGGAGCTCGGTGGCTTTATGTTGATCTGTTTCCACCAGCCGTTTTGCCGCTTCCATTTGAAAAAGAGCACCCGTCATCGAGTGGCCAATTTTATCATGGATTTCTTGTGAAATTCGATTGCGCTCCTCTAATTTAAAGGTGTATTCTGACTGGCGGATGTATTCGCTATTTTCATGAATATGTTTGGTTAGTTTCTGGAGCTGCTTTCGCATCTCATCCTTTTGCGCTTCATTTTTCACTAGTTTCTCTCCATAAATGGACGTGATTGAAAAAATCATAAATGAAAGACAAGCGGCTAAGCCATAAATAGGCTGCAGCCACGCTTTCATATAGAGGACGGGAAGCAATGATAACAATAAAACCGCAAGTTTCTTATCGATAAAACTGGCCGCCAGCTCGATAATCGTAAGTGGCAACAGCAAATAAAACAAAGGATTTACGATTAGATAAGCCACTGTCAAAATACCAATGGACAGGACATGCAGAACCTTTTTAACGGTATGACTTTTAAAAAGATAGAGTGTGATATTGGCGCAAAAATAAACCAAAAACGCAAGAACCACCCAGGAGATATGGATGACATTGACCTGCGCACATTGAATCGCGATATATACAAGCAAAATCATCTTCGTAATAATTATCCAAATTTCCATCTTAATCGATTTTCCCGGTGAGGTAGTAAATCGCGATTTGAGTGCGGTGCTCTAGACCCGTCTTTCCTAAAATCGACGTGATGTAATTCGCGACTGTCCCTTCTGAGATAAATAATTCCTTAGAGATGGCTTTATTGGAATATCCCTTCGCAATTAATGAGAGGATATCACGTTCCCGCTCGGTAAACTGGGTGAGGTCAATCTTTGTTTCAGCTCCATTATTGACCGGAGACAAATTGGATTTTATTTTTTCAAAAATGGCATCCTGAAGAATGCTGTTTCCGTGGAACACACTCTTCAATGCATCCCGGATTTGTTCGGGATCATTATTTTTTAACAAATAGCCTTTTGCCCCATTTTTAATGGCTTCAAGAATATATTCATCATCATCAAAGGTCGTTAAAATAATCGGCTTAGTGCTTGTTTGCTCGGCAATCAGCTTCGTTGCTTCCACTCCGTTCATATTGGGCATGCGAACATCAAGCAAGGCAAGATCGACTTCATGGGCGAGACAGTAATCGACTGCCTCTTTTCCATCACTCACGGTGTCGAGCACGGTAAATTCTTCGTATGTAGATAAAATAATTTTCAGGCCTTCCCGAATAAATGAGTTATCATCTGCGATGATGACCTTTATTTTCATACGTTAACAACCCCCTCCCCCATTTACATCATTTACCTATTATAGCAAGAAATAAGATCAGGATAGAATAGGAATAACATTAAATTCTTGCAGCCTTATCCTATGTAGGACCCGCATTAGTAGATCTAAGTAAAAAAAGCGTACAAGACCCCTACAGAGAGGACTTGTACGCTTTTTTTACTGGGATATGGTTATGATTCTAGTTGCTTTCATAGTATTAGCTAAACCCAAAATAATTACTCAAGCAGAAATCTTCGTAAATAACCCCATTTGTAAGTTAATTAACTTATCAAGTCTTTCGCTTAGCTTTACAGTTTCCACTGAATTTAAACCTTCCGATAGCCCCACTCCTATCATTTTATTTCTCAAATTTTCGATTTGTACAAAAAGATCATCGTTATTCATCATCACTAAACTCCTTAATATATGAACTATGTACTTAAAAGTTTATCAATTGAAAGCGCCTACAAGTAACTAGTTTTCGTCATCAAATATCGACATTATTAACTATCATCACGTTGTTTATGACACCTACTCCTAAATTGTTCCTCGGAATATGCCGAAAACTTGGTAACTTTGTGCAAAAAAGTTCACATTCTTGACAAATAATCGAGAATAAGTAAAAAATCTGTGTTTTTGCTCCTTAACTTTGGGTAAGTATAGGGCTAATCCCATTATGTATTCTTGTTATTCCAAGAGCCGTATGATCCCATAAAATCTTTTCAATGGTTTCCCATTGATGCTCTTCACATCGAATTATTAAAACAATTTCCGCTGTGATGCCTTTTCCTCCTCGCTGCTTATTTTTGACAAGGAGTATTTTAATGAAAAAGCCCAAAAGTAACCCGCTGACCGCACCAATAATTCCCCAAATAATCGGCCCCCATTTTAGAATATATCCGTAAATCGCACCGAGCAGCATAAAACAAGTTCCCAGCATCGCAGCACCGTCAAACAAACTTAAACCATCCGCCCGGTGGATCGTATCAAATAACTGCCTTGGCTCCGAACGTTTATCAAGCGGGGCAGCGAGAATCTTTTCTTTAGGTATCCCCTTTTGTTCGATCGCAGAGATAGCTAACTCAATAAATAAGGAATTCTCGAAAGTGGCTATGACATACACCTGATTAACACTCACTTTCTATAGAGGAAAAATAAAGTCTTTACTTTGATATCTTTGCCGTAGAAATTTTGACATTTCTTTTTCACACAATTTGTTGTGCTCAATGGCAGACGCATAAGAATCATAAATAATGAAAAAGTAAATCGAAGGAAAATACAAAGCCCATTGCATATCTAATATTTCTTTGGCATGCGCAAAATTTCCAGTCATCGAGGCATGGATGGCATGTGGAATATGCCCCAAATACGTGATTGCCACGGCATAAACAAAAATAAAGAACCCCGTAATAACATGATGGAGATATAGATGACCAAGACCAGGAAATAAAGTGGACCAGATCAACGCATTGATAGGTTTTCGTTTATCTAAAAAGTTCGTGTCCCATGTTCCCATTTTTATGTTTAAGATAGGCGCGTCCTCGCGGTCGGCCAAGACATACTGCTTATTGAGATCAATGGTTGTCCGATAGCTATCCCAAATACCAAACATGTAAATCGCCAGATACAGAATTAACCACCGATTATCCAGAACATCTTTTGCCTTTTCAAATTCACCTATTAACGTATATAAAATGCCAAGGTTCACTTTCGCTTGTTCGTTTATGAAAGTCTCCCAAAGAATAAGAATATAGCCAGCCATGTAGCGATGCAGCATGATATGACCAAACCCGGGATATGAGAAAGAAAAGAATGCGGCAATCCAAGGATTCTTTAAATGTAATTGTCCCGTTGTAAATTGGGAAAGATATGATCGCTGCCTTCGAAACGGAGGTATTTGATTCACTTGTTGTCCTTTCCCCCTTCAAAAAACATATGTCTCAGCTAGTGTTTACAAATAATGTCATAAATATCCATACCCAGCTGGAATTAGCCAATTTCCAAAAAGAGTGTACAATAGGTTTATGTTCATGAAAGGTTGGGATGAAGGAAGATGGTTTGGAAGATTAATAGTTCAAGAAAAGAACAAGTGGATCGTTTTGGGGTAGTGATTGAAAAGGTCATTGTCCCAAACGGAGAGGAAAGGAATTTTTCCTATTTAGATTTTGCAAAGGGCGTCTGTATCCTCCCCATCACAGCGGATAAGGAAATCATTTGTTTAAAACAATACCGCCATGCGATTAAAAGCTGGGAATGGGAACTTCCTGCTGGAATGATTGACAACGAAAGCGATGCTCCCATCGATACGGCGAAAAGAGAATTGGAAGAAGAGACTGGCAATACAGCTGACTATTGGCTCGATTTAGGCAGTTTTTATCCGTCACCTGGCTCTACCAGCGAGGAAATTTATTTATTCGCAGCTACCGGCCTTCACGCTGTCGAGCAACGACTGGAAAGCAGCGAACAAATCGAATTACATAAATTGACGATGCACGAAGTGAAGACTTTAATTGAAAAAGGCGAATTCAAGCATGGCGCTGGACTTGCTGCGGTATTGAGATATATGTTGATTACGGATAATCGGTAATTAATTATTCTGAATAAGAAGTAACAACCAATTAGCTGTTACTTCTTATTTTATGTTATATCGCCTTTTCCCCTTTAACCCCATTGATCGAATAGCTTACGGTGATCTCTGCATTTAAGGAATGGGAGACGGAACAGTATTTGTCTTTCGACAATTGTATCGCCCGGACCACCTTATCTTCAGGCAGCTCTCCGTCTAACGCATAATGAATATTAATCGTCGTAAAACGCTTCGGATGCTCCTCGGCCCGTTCTCCTTTGACATCCATTTGAAATGCGGAAGGCTCAAGGCGCATTTTGTTCAGGATTGAGATAATATCAATCCCCGTGCAGCCAGCAACCGCCTGCAACAGCAGTTCCGTCGGCCTTGGACCTGAATTCTCCCCGCCAACTTCAGGTGCTGCATCCATAATAAATTCATGCCCGGTTGGGGAGACCCCCGAAAAAGCCATTTTCCCTTTCCAGTTTATTGATAAGTCCATACACATCCCCCTTTCATTCATTTATTTTTACCCATGAATCACTTCCTTATTTTACATTTTTTCAAGGTGAACGATTAGCAGTTT
Organism: Bacillus sp. AFS073361; assembly: GCF_002567005.1. Classification (GTDB taxonomy): domain Bacteria; phylum Bacillota; class Bacilli; order Bacillales; family Cytobacillaceae; genus Neobacillus. The sequence goes on along the minus strand of NZ_NUZU01000028.1, from coordinate 143,933 downwards.
TGATTATTTATTTTGCTAATACATTCGAGTCATATCCATTAATAGGGATATTTGATCTATCCTATCGAAGAAACTTAGTACTTTTCTCTTGTTGACTAAGACATTTGTTTAAACGATAATGATAATCGTTATCATTGATAATAATTATCAATTATTTGGAGGAGGGTATTATGTTTATTCAATTTTTAAAGGAAAACCGTTATGTATCACCGCTGCTTACAATTCTTCGTCTCTATCTAGGTTGGCAGTGGTTAAATGCTGGTTGGGGAAAAATCTCTAGTGGAAAATTTGATGCCAGCGGCTTTATGTTTGGAGCAATAAAAAATATGTCTGGTGAACACCCTGCTGTTCAACCTTGGTGGGGGAATTTTTTAAAAGATGTAGCATTACCATACGTCGATCTTTTTAATATATTAGTTCCTTGGGGCGAATTTTTAGTAGGTCTCGGATTAATTTTGGGTATTTTCACGTCATTTTCTATTCTTATGGGTCTTACTATGAACTTTGCTTATATGTTCTCTGGAACAACCAGTACAAATCCTCAAATGGTTTTACTAGGAATGTTTATTTTAATCGCTGGAATAAATGCTGGAAGAATTGGATTGGATCGCTGGTCCATACCATTGTTGAGAAGAGTATTATTAAAAAAAACAGACAAAGAACAATTTCCCCAAAGTGCTTAAAGTTTTATGAAGATAATCTGCTTTTTAAATTAACCCGCTTACGTTAATTTATTAAGAAAAACCATTTCCTTATAGAATAATAGAGGTAGTTAGTTCTTAACTAACTACCTATGATGGAGCCAGCTTTTTCTGTTTCATTACTCCAACTAAAATGGTGGCAGCTACAATAATGGAAAAGAGCGAAATAAAACTACTCGCGAAATAAACAAGATTAGGAGCAAGTCGATCTAAGAGCATCCCTCCGGCGAGGCTTCCAATGATCCCTCCGATTCCTCCAAAAACAGCAGCGAAAGTCGTTTGTGAAGTAGCTTTTACTTCATCTGAAACGATTAGGCCGATATACTCCATCGATGCCACGAAAAAGAGGGCAAACGTGACACCTTGGGTGAGCTGTAAAACACTAATAATCGTTGGATCCTTAAAATAGCCGTACGCAATCCAACGCAGGGTATACAATACAGTGGCAATCGTAATCAGAAACATTGGATGATATTTTCTAAACAAGAAGACCGAAATCGCAAAGATTGGTACCTCGCTTAACGAAGCAAACATCCATGCGCTGCCAATTTGCCCTTTGGTTGCACCAAGGTCATTCAAATAGAGTCCTAAGATACTATCATTGAGTCGATGCGGGATTCCTGCCAGCGCGGCCACCGCCAAAAAAATAACAAACTCTTTGTTTTTGAATAATTTTTTCAATGAACTTTTATTAACCGGTGTCGTATTCAGCTCAGTATCCTGAACAAATAATAACGCGATGATGGCAAGGATAATTAACGCATAATAAGATAGGTCTAAATAAATAAGCCCAACCTTTTCCAACAGTAAGCCAATTCCGATGGATGATACCGCAAATCCTGTCGATGACCATAACCGGATGGAACCATAGGATCTTCCTCTTTGCTTAGCAAAGGAGAATGTCATACTGTCTGTCACCGGACCAACAGGGGACAGAAAAAACATGAAGCATGTCATTAACGCAATATTCATGACGAAACTATCAGACATAAATAGTCCCCAACTTATTAACAAGGAAACAGTGAGCAGAATAAGCAGCACTGATTTAGCGCTTTTTCTTTTATCACAGATATACCCCCAGATTGGCTGAGCAATTAGGGAAATAAATGGTCCAGTCGAGAAAATAATCCCCACCTCCGTGTTGGTAAACCCTTTACCAATTAAAAAGAGCGGCAGAAATCCAACAATGATGGCGACTGAGCAACCAAACGCAAAATTGAAGCCTGACAATGAAAACATTTTTACATCCCCCCTTTTTTCCGAAAAGAAAAGGAACTAGCGTTTTAGTTCCTTTTCCTATACTGGCTACTCCCATTGAAAATGCTCTGCATTTACTGATCGATGCCTTCCTTATTCACTTCTAAAAACTCAGTAATTTCTTTTTTCACGGGAATCGAATGTTGAGCTCCCTCCTGTGTAACAGTGATCGCAGATGCGGCAGTTGCGAACAATAGGGCGCCCTTCGTATCCTTTCCGGATGCTTTAGCGGATGCAAAAGCACCGATAAACGTGTCTCCGGCTGCGGTTGTATCGATTGCGTTCACTTTGAATCCATTTGTGATAATCTTGCCTTCATTAATAGAATAATATTGCGACCCTTTCTCACCAAGCGTTAAAATGACTGACTTTACTCCTTTATCAATCAACCAGTTAATCGCCCGCTCTTGGTCCTTCTCTGTGTCAATACGTATACCAGTGACCACTTCAATTTCGGTTTCATTTAAAATAAGAAAATCAATGAACGGAAAAACATCAATAGGAATCTCCAAAGCTGGGGCAGGATTGAAATACGTCTGGACATTACGCCGCGCGGCTTCTTTTAGAACGAATAGGGTGGTTGCTAACGGTATCTCATTTTGTAATAAAAGAATATTCGCCTCTTCTAATAACTGTAATCTCTCTTCTACATCTTTTATCGAGAGTTTTCCATTCGAGCCTTCCGATAAGATAATCGTATTTTCTCCAGACTCGTCGACGGTGATAAAGGCCATTCCTGATGTTCCTTCTTTTTTAATAATTTCACTTGTATCGACATTCGATTTCTCTAATGAAGCAACTAGCTCCAAACTAAACGGATCTTTCCCAACGGCCCCCAGCATCTTCACATGGCCGCCTGCCAATGATGCAGCGACCGCCTGATTGGCGCCTTTCCCTCCAGGTGCATACATCGTCCCTAAACCTTTAATCGTTTCACCTGGAAGCGGGTGCTTTACAACCCGATTAACAATATCCATATTTATACTTCCAACGACGAGAATATTCATTGTTATCCGCCCCATTTTAAAAAGATACACCCGGTATAGCTCGAGTCACGCTTATATCTGATTAACATGGAAAGAGACCCTCTCAAACACAGGTCTCTTTCCCTTTTTATTACTACAACCCCTTCACCGAAAACCCTGCATAATGGGTATGACTTCCGTTAAAGTTAGAGAACCCAACTTGGCCAAATAAATAAGGGTTATCAATGTCAGTATACTCGATCACCTTGTCGCCATTGACAGAAACGATGAAATGATTATCTTTTGCTTCAACCATCAATCGATAGGACTGCTGGTCATCCCATAGGTAACTAGTTGATACTAACGAACGGTAACCGTTCTCATTTTTATATAAAACTACTTCATGATTCGGCGCAAGCCCTACGGCATAGGAACGTATCCCGCCTTGGACACGGAATTGAATATTATGATGTGCACCAAGCTTTGGCTTCACTTCTGCAGAGAATTGATAGTCTCTCCACTCGCTATCACCGGTATAACATTCGGCAGGCTCACCGAAGTAACTGCCGCTTAATTCTCCATCCTCCAAACTCCAGATACCACGAAGATAGGTAAATTGACTTACCTCTAAATGAAGTGGGGTCCAATGCTCCATTCGTTCATTTTTAAAATTAATCTCATAGTCGGGGGTACCTGAAAAATCAAAGGAATCAATGTAGGCAATTAGGCTGCCCGTATAATATCTGTCGACGACAGGTACGAATTCAATACCCGCCTCTTCAATATGAACATCCTGTAATGCCGGGATAGCATACTTAAGCGAGCAGAATTTACCTGGCTCTACTATTTTCTCTTCACAATAAAAATAGGATCCTTTATTTCCATCCTTCACATATAAACGGGCCTTTACTCTGATACCAAGGTCATCGGGAACGAGTACCTTTGCTTCCAATGATTGTCCAGGATAAACAATCGGTGAAAAGCTTGGATCGTAGCGGCTGTCATTAAAATCTTCTGGTTTGTAATAGGTTTTATGATAGACACGGTACGCATCTCCACCTTGAACATTATCAAAAACAACTTTTAGAGATCTAGTTCCGATTTCGGAGTACTCCTCTGAATTTTGGAGCGTACCAGTTATATGCACATTCAACTTCGATTGATGTTCCAAGCGGAACGCATGCGTAGAACCTGGATATTCAAAATGAAAGCGCGGTGACTTGCCTTCCAAGATTGCTTTCCATTCACCCGGCGGCTCTTCTCCAGCAATCAAATACCCGAGCTTAGAAATATAGGTCGCACACCATGGTATATCGACAATATTAAGCGACCCGATGACACTGGAACAACAAAGAAAATCGTTAATTGGTTTTCTCCAGCTCGGATCAATACCTTCGATTCCGTTTCGAACGCCAATTATCGTCCCAACATTAGCAACATTGCAATCTGTATCCCAGCCGCACATATTACAAATGTTGATCGATTGGCTGAAATCACCTTCGCCATATAAAAGGGACAGGACAATAACAGCCGAATTCGGAATGATATGGCAGACACCAGGATAACGGTCATAGCCATAATTCGCTTGAACAAACTTAAAGCAGTCACGCCAATTGGATGGATTCTCTTTGTAAAAACGAATCACATCCCTGGTCATTCGAGTATATTCGCTATCCGCTGGAATCACAGACAATCCGGCTTCAATGATTTTTTCAATATCTTTTTCCACAAAAGCTTGCGCTATACAAGCGGCAATAAACTCTCCGCCGTATTTTCCGTTGCCATCATGGGTGACACTCGCCATTTTACCGGCATACTCTGCTGCTAGCTGTGGATTTCCAGGAGCCACAAGCCCCCAGACATCGATGAAGATTTGACCGCCAATTTGCTCTGCCACCGCATGACCATTTTGTTCAATGGATCCAGACCGAGGGGCTGTGATTCCATTTTTTAAATTGAGGTAGGCGGTATGTTCTGTTGATTTTCCGTACCCGCCCCACCAAAAGAAGCCATGCCCATCAGGAGCGTAATTCAAGAGCGTTAAGCCCATTTGTTCAGCCGTAATTTCACTAGTATGAGTAAAATCTTCGAGCGCTCGTAAAAAGAACATCGGACCGTTCGTATCATCATCAGCTGCAAAATTCTTAAATTCATGTAAATACCCAGTGATCTCCCCATACGTTCTTTCAAGGCGCTCATAAGACCAGCCTTCAACATTCCCTCCATGACGGACCCCAATAACTTTACCAAGCCATCCAGCGTACACTTTTTCAATATAATCCGCAGGAATACGACTGCCTTTTTTTACATTTGCGATCGGATTTACATTTATTTGACTCATTTAAATTCCTCCCTATTAACCTTTAATACTTCCTTCGGTAAGACCTTCAATAAATTGACGCTGTAAGAATAGGTAAAGAATGACCATCGGCAGAGTAGAAATTAGACCAGCTGCTGAAACCTTGCTCCAATCTGAACTAAAACTTCCAACAAACGCTAAATACTTCGTTGAAACGGTTCGTAACTCATCCGACTGAATAAATGCATTTGCAAAGAAAAATTCATTCCAAGTCCAAAGGCCGACCAATAAAGCCACTGTTAAAAAGACAGGTTTTGATAATGGAACCATTAATTTCATAAAAACTTGAAACTCATTACAGCCGTCTACCCTCGCACTTTCGAGGAGTTCCTTTGGAATCCCGATAAAAAAGGACCTTAGCAGGAAGATATTAAATGGCAGGAAGATGCCGCTATAGATGATAATTAAACCAAACAAGGAATCCATGAGGTGTAAATTTTGCCACACATAGAATAATGGAACGAGAAATAATCCCATAGGAACAGACATGGTTAGCAGTAAAAACGCCATAATCGCACTTTGTCCCTTAAATTCATATTTCGATAAGGCATAGGCTGCAAATCCACCGCTGATACAAACAATGATGATTGTGGCCACACCTACTAGTAAACTATTAATAAAGGCTTGCCCATACTGCCCTTCTGTCCATGCGGCCATCATGTTTTCAAAGGTTATTTTTGAAGGCAAACCAAACGGACTCGTTAAAAACTCTTCCTTTGGCTTAAAGGCATTCATCAATAACAGCATAAGCGGACCCACAGCAAAGAGAAAAACACAAAATAGGAAGAAGTGGCGGGAAACAACATCAAAAGGTTTATTTTTCATTACATATCCCAACCCTTCTTTTTTAATATTCCGAAAATAGCGATGATAATCCCACTCAATACAGCCATGGCTAAAGCAATCGAGCTCGCATAACCAGGTGCTTGATTCTGCAGGGCTTCCTTATACATGTAGGTGCTGATTAATTCCGTTGCATTCCCTGGACCGCCATTGGTCATTACGAATACATAATCAAAGGCAGCAAACGACCAAATCATCGTTAACATAAGAATCAACATCAGTGTCGGACGTAATTGCGGAAGGATAACATACCAGAAAATCTGAACTTTATTGGCTCCTTCGACGATCGCCGCTTCTTCCAAACTTTTATCTGTTTGATGAAGGGCCGTTAAGATAAGGACCATCAAGAAACCCCAATATCTCCAGCCATCCACTAAGGCAACGGAAAATAAGGCAATCGCTGGATCTCCTAACCACATGGGCACATTATGAATGCCCCATTTTGTTAAAAGTGTGTTAATGCCAAAAAACGGATTGTAAATCCAGGCCCAAACTTTCGCACTGACAACAGTTGAAACAATTTGGGGAAGAAAGAACGTCGAACGGTAAAACATTTGACCCCGTTTTACTTTACTAACCATATAGGCAATGATTAACGCAAAAATGATCGGAACAGTACAAAAAAGTGCCATCCACTTAAAGTTATTCCCTAACGCCGCAAAGAAGTTAGGATCTGAAAGGAGAGATTGGTAGTTCTCTAGACCAATGAATTGGGGCGGCTGAATGCCATCCCAATTCGTTAGCGACAAAATTAATGTCCCTATGGTTGGACCTGCTACTACCAGGATTATTAACAGCATAGCTGGTGTAAGGAATAGCCACGGGACGATGGCTTTTTTCCAGTTTTTACGATTCTTTTTTTGTATGTGTATCGACTCTTTCATAACAGCTAAATCTGCACTCACTTAGTAGTTCCTCCTTTCTATTAAGAAAAAAAGAGGAGGAAAAGATTCCTCCTAATTAAATTTGAATAGTTTCCCCTTTTCTTTGTCTTTTTCAAATTCTTTTTGGAGCTTTTCCAAATAAGTATCAACATCAATCTGGCCTAACCATACAGATTCAATATTACTCCATGCAAAGGTTTCAGCAGATGGCGGCCAATACGTCCAAGCAGCATAGCCAGTTTGATTATTAGCCATCGCATCGTTTAATAGATCAAACGATTTTTGAACATGCGGTTCAAGGTTCCCTGCTTTCATGCCGTTAATTGGCAGGAATCCGCCAAGTTCCAGGAGTTTTTCGGCATTTTCATTACTGTGCATCCAATCAAGAAATTTGGCTGTTTCATCTGGATGCTTAGAATTTTTGTTAATACCCACGGCTGCACCTAAGGCAAGTGGTAGATTAGCTTCTACTCCATCTTTCCAAGAAGGCATAGTAAACACGTCCCAATCAAATGGCGGCGGACTTCCCTTTAATGTCGATAACATCCAAGTCCCTTCCATTTTCATTGCAGCTTTCCCACTCATAAACAGAGTGGTCGCATCATCAAGGGTAATTGCTTGGGATTGTTTATCGTTTATATAACCATCTTTCCAAAGGTTGTTTAATTTCGTTATCGCTTCCTTCATTTCTGGACTATTCCAAGGTGTTTCCCCTGTTAATACCTTTTTAAAGTCGTCGGCCCCGACCGTTTCATTGAAGGCTAAAGACAACCACCATTCATTGGCAGCCTTAAAGTCAGAGCTTCCAAACGCAAATGGGATAACACCCTTATCGTCCATTTTTTTACTAAGAGTTAGTAGTTCATCATAGCTTGTTGGAATTTCCCAGCCATTTTGCTTGAACATATCTTTGTTATAGTAAACTACTAATGTTTCATAAGTACCTGGCAGGGCAACCTGCTTTCCATTTGCTTGAACTGTTTGATAGGCCCACGGATAATAACGATCCGCCCAATTATACTTCTTGGCATACTTATCTAAAGGGAGCAAATAGTTTGCTGCCGCAAAATCCTGAGCGGAAGTTGGACCATTTAAGTTAACGACATCCGGTCCGCCTCCTGCAGCTAACTGCTGTTTAGCCAAGCCTTCGGGATCCGAGTTTTTCACAAGCTTGACTTTAATGTTCGGATTCTTTGCTTCAAACCCTTTAATAACATCATTTTGCAGATAGTTTAAATATTCTGTCCCGCCTTGGTTGTTGGCATAGATTGAAATTTCAACCTTACCTTTTGAGCTGGAAGAACCTGAACTTGTTGAGCTGCAGCCAGATATCAACAGTAAAGATGCAGCCACTGCAGGTAACCACTTGCTAATTTTCATTCCCTTTCCCCCTTTTTCACGAAAATTTGTAAGCGTTTTCGTTACTATCATTATGACAAGTAACTTTAAGATGGGACACCCGTCAGATTTGATATCATTTCTTCACTTTTTTGATAATTCAGATTTTCAGAGTGAGGAAGCCTCACTTGAATCGTCAATCCATACTCTTTATTTTCAAAAATGCACAGCCCGTAATTCTCTCCGTACGTCATCTTAATTCGATTATGGACATTAGCTAGTCCAATCTTTTCAAACGAGGGACTTTCATCTTTTCCATCTGTTATAAACTTCATTAATTCCGCTATTTTTTCGGGCTCTAATCCAATTCCATTATCGGAGATTTCATAATAAAGGTGATTAGCTTCAACAATGGCAGTAATCGATATCTTTCCTTTTCCCCCAAGAGGCTCTAAGCCATGCTGGACCGCATTTTCTACTAGTGGCTGCAAAGTAAAGCGCGGAATCGGCTGCTCTAGTAATTCATCAGGGATATGAAAGTCAAACTCTATACTATCCCCAGTACGAAAACGAATTATTTCACTATATAGCAGGACATGTTGGAGCTCCTCACTCGCTTTGACCAAGGGAGTAGAACGGTCTAAGCTATAGCGAAGCATACCTGCCAATGAATCGACAACTGCCGTAATTTCACGAATCCCCTTATCCCTAGCCAACCAGCTGACTGAATCTAGCGTGTTATAGAGAAAATGCGGGGCAATTCTTGCCTGAAGTGCCTGGTACTGAGCTTCTTTTTGCAGATATTTAGCCTGTGATTCACTGACCCTTGAGACATGAATATCATTAATCAATTGCTGAATCTGTTCAATCATATGGTTAAAACTTTTTCCAAGTTTCCCTATTTCGTCATTCCGCTTAAAATTTGACCTTGCAGCTAAATTACCGCTCTCGACATCAAGCATTAGTTTTTGCAATCGTTGAATCGGTCTGACTAGATACGTCCGTAGAAAAAAAGCTACTCCACCAACCGCAAGAATAATAATTAAAGCAAACAGGAACACTATATTTCTTGTCTTCTTTAATTGATTAGTGATCTCTTGATAAGGAACCACACCACTAATATGCCAATTCGATAACGAAGATGTGGAGTGAATCACCAACTCTTTCTTCACATCCCGATTCAGAAAATTATTTTCTTTTTTCGATGATGATGCCAACAGCTTCTTGCTATTAAAGTTTTTCGGTGCATATATTTCTTCACCTTGATTATTTTTGACGACAATAAATCCGGATTGAAGCAACTTCGATTCTTTTAAGTAATCTTGAATTTGCTGCAGGTCAAGATCAACAATTACCGCACCAATTACCTGGCCGTTTTCTGGATCTAAGATAGATTGAACATAAGGAATAACCCAGCGTGATTGTTCGCCTATTTCTGGTGAGAGAACGGTTGGTTTTCTTAACTTTAATAGTTTCGCAAATTTTGCCTTGTTCAGATTGCCTCCTGTTGGCAAATATCTTCCCATACTATCGATTCGTGACAAATCATTCCTGATAATCGTAATTCGCTGAATGTCTTGATGAGTTAGGATCATTAACTTGGAAAAGGCTACAAAGTTTTGTGTTTTTGTATAAAGGAGATAATTCTCCACCATTGGTTCACTTGCAAGAAGTTGAAATTCTTCATAATTGGCAACAGTTTTAGCAACCGAGTCGACATCGGTAATGTAACTGTCCAATCGAGCTTGTACCTGCCCGATGGTTTCAGTGTTTGATTTGACTATTTTCTCTTCCAGAATGCTTGAAAAGTATTCATACCCTAAATAGCCAACCGAAAGTAAAGGCATCACCGTAAGAAATAGCAGCGTGAAAATGATTTTTTGATAGAGTGTCCCTTTGCTCATTAGCGGACACCCTTGGTTAGGAAATGGTAACGATAATCTTGAGGGGAGATACCACACTGTCTTTTAAAGATCCTTGAAAAATAATCAGGGTTGTCATAGCCAACCGTTTTAGAAATATCCATCACCTTAAAATTGGTTGACTCCAGCATGTTCTTAGCTTTTGCTATACGTAAGTCGACAATATATTCGGTAAAATTCTTCCCGAGCTCTTTTTTGACAACTCTGCTTAAATGTGCGGCAGATACACCAATAATTTCGGCCACTTCTTGTAGAGAGATTTCCTTATTATAATTGGCATCCATGATTTCTTTGCATCTGATGACTAAGTCGGGAGAGGTAGTTTTTTTATACTGACCGACGATGTAAACACTAGAATCAAGTAAATAGTGAATATTTTCCTCAATCCTAGTAAAATCTGTTTCAGGAACAATAGATTCGATTGTCTTTTCAACAATGGGTTCGATGAACCCTCTTAGTTCATCATTGGTGATGATCCTTTTTCTAAGTGAGACCAGGAAGTCCGTCAGATAAGGGATTGATTGAATAGTATCATTTTGAGAGCGCTTTCTTAATTCCGCAATAAATAATTGTGCTTTATCTATTAGTCCAGATTTATTGGCCATCTCCACACAATCGAGTAGCTCCGATTCTAAGCGGATTAGCCCCATATCCCACTTTGGTTGATTTTGGAGGAGATGAGAGTATTTAACCGATCCTTTGACCACTTCGGCCATAAGCCTGTTTAATGTCGTTCCGAATACATCCTTATTAATCGGTTTTAATAAATAATCGGACACCCCAAAACGCATCGCCCTAGTTGCATAGGTAAAATCTGCATAGCCGCTTAGGATTGCAATGATTATATCCGGGTACAGTTTTTTAACTTTTTCCGCAAGGGTTAGTCCATCCATTTTCGGCATCTTAATATCTGTAATCACAATATGCGGGGAATGTGACTGAATAATTTCTAAGGCTTCCAGGCCATTAGAAGCTGTACCGATTAGATCAAAGGAGTGACCCATTTCCTTAATAAAGTTTGAGATTCCATTCCGGACAACTAACTCATCTTCAACAATTAGTACTTTAACTAGCATGACTAGCCTCCCATTGCTGATTCATTTTGTTACTACTATAAAAAAGGTAGTATATTATTTTTTCATTCTATCATTATCTTTAGAGCTAAAAACCTCTTAAACTTCGACAAAAATCGAGCTGGAACGAAAGGAGTTTATCTGTTGTGGGAAATGATTCGCGCATATTTGTGACCGTTTCCTTTGAAAAACGAGGCTGACGGTAACGATTAGTAGTTATTCGTTACCGTTCTGACTGAAAAAAGCTATTGACGGTAACGATTAGCAGTTATTTGTGACCATTTCCATGGAAAAAAGCCCTTATCGGTCACGATTAGGGCTTTTCTTGCAGTTGTTGAAATTAAAATCTCTCAAGTAATTCTATGATTACTTTATATGTAGATGTCGTGTCCATGTAGGCATATCTACCTTTCCCATTCCAGAAGTTTCCTCTCTGAATGACGGGATAGCCCATGTCCTCTAGTAATCTCATCTTTTCCTCCATGTCATCGACCACGAAGGAAATATGGTGAACCCCTTCGCCATATGCTTCAAGGTGCTTTTTCCACGTGCTTGGTGAATCACCCGGCTCGATTAATTCTAGTTGAAGTAATGGGGTATTTATAAACATGTATTTTGAGTCAGCCTCCGTTGGCTTTCCTTCAAAAATAACCTGTGTAAGTTCACTTGGGCCAGATTGAATTACAGGCGGCTTCTCGACACCTAGTAACCTGCAGTACGCATCAGCAGCGGCGTCCAAATCCCTCACGACAATGGCCAGCTGTTCCACTTTATTGGTTCCTAGTAATGGAGTGAAGATATCGGTATTTGGTGCCGTATCTCTAGGCTCAGCACTTTCCAGCAGTTCTAATAGTGTCTTATGACTATTTAACGTATCCACATATACATATCTTCCATCACTAGATGTAAATTCCCCGCTCTGCAGTAACGGAAATCCGTTCCCTTCAAAAACGGGTAACTTCTCTTTAATTGAGTCCACATCAAAGGCGATATGATGGATGCCTTCCCCCACCGTATCCAAAAATTCGCTTATTGTGCCAGGCTCCGTGTCCGGTTCAATCAATTCGATCTGTACGGTTGGTGTGTTTAAGAACACGAGTTTACTACGGGAATCGGTTGGCTGACCGCGAAAGACCACTTTAGAAACATCACGGTCGCCTGTTAGAAACCACTTCGGTGCCGGGATCCCCAGAAGTTTCGCAAATGCTTCAGAAGCTTGCTCAATATCACGAACAACAAATGCAATTTGATTAATGACATTATTTCCAGCTAACGGCTTTAATTCCGTCAATGATTCATTCATGCAAATTCCCCCCGTTATTTCATGCTAAAATCAACCAAGCCCTCGAACGGCCAAGCCTCCATCACTTGAAATCACTTCACCTGTAATTGCGCGGGCCTGATCAGAAGCGAGCAGGAGATAGGCTCCGACATGATCTTCCGATTGCATCGCAATTTGGAGTGGATTCCGTTTCTTTATACTCTTCTCTTTTGTCTCATTATCGACGGTTTTTACAAAAGGCTGAAGCGGCGGAATGACATGAAGCGCTGTTAACGTTCCTCCAGGCGCGACTGCATTGACTCGAATGTCTGGGGCTAATTCAAACGCGAGTTGACGCATTAATCCAATTTGGGCATGCTTGCTCGCCGTGTACCAAACACCGCCGCCATCTGGATAAAACCCTGCTCCAGAAACAGTGAAAATCATATTTCCGGCTGTTTTCTTAAGCTCCGCAACAGCCGCTTTGGCCCCGTTAAAATACCCTTTTACATTGATAGTAAATAGCAGGTCATAGGCATCGGACATGGCTTCCGGGGTCACGTTTTCAAATTTGGCGAAGCCATCGAATACACCGGCATTTGCGACAAACACGTCTAATTTCCCATAGGTTTCAACAGCTGTTTGCACGGCTCTGACATGATCTTCATAGACGGTCACATCGCCTTCAAGGCATTGAACCTGTTCTCCAAATTGCTGTTTGAGGTCATTTAATCCGGCTAGAGACCGATCAAGGATGGTGACAACAGCACCCTCTTTCACAAATGCCTCGGTGACAGCTTTTCCAATCCCGGAGGCACCTCCGGTCAAATAGACTGATTTTCCTGTAAGTTGAGCCATCTTGGTGCTCCTTTCTACTTTAGCTACTAAACAAAAATAGCCAGATTCCTAGTATTTAATGTCGTTTGATCTACAATGAATACCCGCTTAGAAAGCTTCCATTCTCCATCCACATAGGTAAACTCATCTTGACGCTCCCCTGAAATTAAATCATGATGGATATCCGTACTGCGGCTGCGGTAGATGGTTAAATAACTGTGGACGACTGCCTTTTCATTCGGAACGTACTCGATGAGGCGCACGTTATTGACTGACCTCCGTGTCCGCGACGGCGGTATCTCAGCCCAAGCGTAATCGGTTTTTAAACGGTCAACGCGGATTTTCAATAATTCAATATCATCATCAAACGCAAACATATCTAAGGAGTAATCAGGGCGCTCAATCCCTTCCTTATTGACCCGCACCGGCATTTGATAAGAAATGTCCGGATGAAGGAGGTTAAACCAGCCATCAAAATCAATATCATCAAGAAACTTGGCTTCTCCATACAGCCATTGTTCAAATTCATAAGTTGCCAGCATTTTCTCTAAACTCATACATGACTCCTCCCATCTTTCATACGTATTTCAAAAAGGCCCTTATACATCAGGTCGTCATTAGATCGAGCCAGTAACGATAAAAGTTCCGTTGATTGGCCTCCGTGAATTTATCATCAAAAACCACACCAGGTCCTACAAAGTCTCCGACAGGTTGACGATGTAACCCCATCGTATAATTAAAGCTCAATTGTTTCACTAAAGGCATTGTCCCAGTGGCAGCCGCGGTAATATCCGTAAACACCTCTGTATCATCCTGTTCAAAGATACCAGACGGACTGAAGGTTAATATAAACGACTCACGAGAACGCTTTTTCCAATCAAGTGATGCATTTTTCTCGACTAAAAACCAAGTAATGACCTCCATTTTGTCGACACCCACCGGCCTCCAGAGACGAACCGAAGTATTCGAGATCAACTGGCCCTTTACCTTTGTATGAGAAATTAAGAAGGAGAGGTTCGGAAAAATATTTCCAATCATATTTTTTAAATTGGACAAGACGTCATATTGTTCTTCGGTTAAATTGGATTTATATTCATCTTTCAGCTCTTCAGGGAAAGCAAAATCCGGATTCGGTGTCCCAAGATTTAAGCCATGTCCATGGCTAGTATGGATTTGATACCCTTTTTTGGAATAGGTTGCACTTGGAACCATTCCCAATTTAACAATCGACCCATGCGTCACCATCGTATGGTAGGAATCACCGACAAAATTGTCGGCACCAATTTTCCAGTTCGATTGAATAATAAACCGTTGCGGCGGCCCGACCACTTCCATTTCGGCACGTCCCACTAAAATATCAAGATACCATTTAAAATCACCTAGAAAATCTTCTAATGATTCTGCCTCGTCATTCCATGTACCAAAGATCAGGCCTTTGTAGGTTTCGATTCTGACTTTATGAAGCCCTAAACCCGATTTATCAAAGCCTTCACCGTAAATATCCTTTTGGAGCGGTACGCCGACACAATCGCCATTATTTTTAAAATTAAAGCCATGATATGGACAGGTAAAGGAAGATTTATTACCGGCATCCGCACGGCAAAGCTTCATGCCGCGATGGGTACACATATTATAGAGACCGCGAATTTCACCATCAGCACCGCGTGTAAGAATGATAGAATAACCAGCTATATCTCTCGTAATGAAATCATTTTTATTGGGGATTTCCGATTCATGACCAATAAACAACCAGGTTTTTAAAAATACCTTCTTATGTTCAATGTCATAAATCTTTGGGTCGCCTAAAAGCGAGGCAGGAATGGAGCCCTCTTCTGGTCGAACGGATTCGATTAAGTATTCAATGGCTTCTTTTTGCGACATTTCTTCAAGATTGATGTTCGTTTTAATCATAGGCCTATCCCCCTAATTTTTCTCATATTCACAGGAGAATGAGATCAACTCTTCGGGTTCCCCCTGTTTTTTTACTATTATAAAATTATTTTATCATTATCCCACTTTAACAACCGCATCTTTATTTTTCAAAACAGACAACACACTTAGCGCAGCCAAGTAACTTGTCTTCGGATTATTCGGCATTGGATCATTTTCCACTTGTAGTGATAGTTTTCCGAAAGATCCTGTCGCCTCAATGGAATGACTATTTTTCCTCACGGTTGGATCAGATATAATTTTCACACCAGTTTGTTCTGGCCCCAGCCCCGCCAAAGACAAAATAATCGATACATTAATATTCTTCGGGAATAATTCAATCGCTTCATTTGCCGAGCCTTCGAACATCACTTGTTCTCGGTCAGCAGGTGCTCCAGGCAATGCTTGCGGCGGTTTCCTTGTAATAATCGAAACCGATTCTAGTTCACCTATCGATTTAGCTGCTTTCAATACATCCAAGCCTCCGATGGCCCCTGCAGGTAAATGGATTCTCGTGCCGCTTGCTTGACAGATTCCTTCAAGTTCCCTGTAAAAATCCACATCGGCCAGGGCACCCACACTGCTTAACACTAAATCTTTTCCCTTTGCCAGAATGGAAGCCGCATGGTCTTTCACCACTTCAATGGTCGCAGCTTCAATCACTACGTCAATCGCAGGATCTTCGATTAACCGTTGAACATCCTGATAATTTGCTGTATCAAACTCAGCAGCAAGCTGCTCTGCCGTTTGATTGTTCCTTGTATAGAGGCCGACAATTTTACCATCCGGAAGAATTCCTTCGATATTGATGCGTTGAAGAAGGAACTTGCCAATATTTCCTCCCCCAATTAACCCTATTCTCATCCCGACTCCCCCTTAGTTAGCCAAACCATATGAATCTGCGAAATATTCGAGCCCGCAATGCCTTGTTTCACGAGAAAGACCGCTTTCCTTTAATCCAGGAAAATCAAGATGAAGGTCTTGGAAAACCGTATGATTATTATGAAAAACAGCCCCTGCTTCCAACCGGTCCGCTAACTTCACGGCCAATGCTTCATCCTCTGTCCAAACAGACGCCCTTAAACCAAATTCACTGTCATTAGCTAGTCGTACGACCTCATCCACATCTGAGAACGGTAAAATCGGAATCACCGGACCAAATTGTTCCGCACGCACAATTTCACTGGATTGCGCTGCTCCAGTAATAATCGTCGGTGCAATAAAATAACCTTGTTCCCACGATTCCGGGTCGAGCTGAATTCCGCCCGTAATCACATTTGCTCCTGCATCAGCAGCCCGATTAATCAAGCCGTTTACATAGTCATATTGGGACTTGTTATTTAATGGACCCATTTCGACATCCGGTTGAATCCCATTGCCCACTCGAATGCGGCTGAATTCCTTCGTTAATTTTTCAACGACCTCTTTATAACGTGATTCGTGCACATAGATCCTTTTAATGGCGGAGCACACTTGCCCTGCCGCACGGAGAACACCAAACCGAAGACGCTTCACCGCTTCATCATCTAAATTCGCATCAGCAAGAAGAATCGCTGCATCATTCCCGCCCAGTTCCATGTACAACTTTTTGACGGTCCCGGCAGCAGCGCGCATAATTTCTTTTCCCGTTTCGGTACTGCCAACGAATGCAATCGTGCGCACCCGTGGGTCGGAACAAAGTGCATCCCCAATCACACCGCCCGAACCTGTCACGATATTAATGACCCCAGCAGGAAAATAGGAAGCCACCACTTTTAAAAACGTCATAATTGTTAAAGGGCAACTCGTTGCCGGCTTCACCACAACGGTATTTCCTGCCAGCACCGCAGGAATAACTCGCTTAAAGGTAAGAATCAGCGGGGAGTTCCATGGAGAGATAATTGCTGCTACCCCGCGCGGACGTTTGCGAATTTGCACCTTTTGACCCCCTGGCAGGCTCTCAGGTTTCCACCATTCAAGTAGTTCGTCTGCTCCTTGTTTCATGATATCGACACAACGAAGCAAATCTTTCTTCGCTTCGACCAAAACCTTGCCATTCTCGCGAACTAGTAAACTAACATTCTCTTCAACAACTGCTTTAATCTCTTCAGCTGCGAGCCTCATCCGATTGGCCCGGTCTTCAATCTCACTTTGCGACCAGCTTTCATAGGCTTTCGCTGAGGTTCCCACTGCTTCTTCTACATCCGCTTTTGAACATAGTGCCACTTCGCCGACCACTTCACTCGTCTGTGCCGGATTGATGACTTTTGCTGTTTTTTCAGCTTGGATCCACTGACCGCCAATTAAGTATTTTCGTGAAACATATGGATGTGTTGAAATCACGTTTATTCCTCCCTACAACTTTTTCGGTTTAAAAGCATCGGCTGCCCCCGGAGGACCTCCAAATGGTTTCGCCATCGGTCCGACTGCTTCCATATCGACCACAATCATGCTAGGCTTTTTGCTTGCAACGGCCTTTTCCAGTTCTGTGACAAATTCTCCAGCTGAACCAATTCGCGCGGCGTCAAATCCCATCGATTGCGCCAATAACACAAAGTCAGGGCTCATTAAATCAACCGCTACCTGACGGCCATATGCCGCATCTTGAATATTTCGGAGCACTCCGTAGCCAGCATCATCAAATAGAACGACAATCAACGGCAGTTTTTCTTGGGCAGCGGTGGCCATTTCGCCGACATTAACCATAAAGCCGCCATCTCCTGCCATTAATACAACAGACTGATCCTTATTGGCCATTTGCGCACCAATCGCCGTTGGCAGCCCTTGACCAATTCCCCCGCCTGATGCGTGAATCGATGTTCTCGGTTCATAGATTTCAAACAACCGGCTTCCCCAAACATTCGCCTGAACGGTTACATCCCGGACTAAAATTGTGTTTTTAGGCAATACGCTTCGCATGCCATCAAGGATTTGCTCATAAGGACCAAGTGTCGCTCGTAACTGGGTCCGCAATTCTTCGCGAACGGACTGCACTTCATCCAAATAAGCTGGATCCGGAAGCACTGAAGTTTGAGTTAATGCCTGATTTAATCCTTGTAAAATGAGTTTGGCATCGCCGACAAGTCCATAACTAGTTTCATAGTTTCGGTTCATTGCCTGGAAGGATGCATCAATCGCGATATGTTCTTTTGGAGCAGGGACTTTCCAGTTCGCTGTTTCATTTCCTCTAAATCTCACGCCAATACTGATCAACAAATCAGCATCTTTCAGCAAGTTTTTCGTTAATTCATTCGCAGCAAAGTGGCCGATACATTGTGGATGATCTTCAGGTATACTTCCTTTACCTGATTGGCTGGTGATCACGGCTGCCCCAATCTTTTCGGCAAGTGCTGTCACCTCTTTGGATGCGCCAGAAGTAATCACCCCTCCTCCTGCCCAAATAACCGGCCGGTGAGCATGACTAATTTTGCTTACTACCTCTTCTGGTAAGGTTGGAATGGTATGATTGGTTGGAGCTAAATAGCTGAATTCTTCAATCGAATGCTTAGGGATAATGGCCGATTGAAAATCAATGGGGATTTCAAGTGTCACGGGTCCTGCTGGATAAGCAAACGCGTCTTGGATCGCTTGTCTAACGACGGCACCTGCTTGCTCAGGTCTTCTTAACCGAACGGCTTTTTTACAAGAGCCTTCCATCATCGATAACTGATCTTTACATTCATGAATATATCCTCTGCCCGTCCCTAAGTAAGAGGATGCCACCTCACCCGTTAGATGCAGAACTGGTACACCTGCGGCCCATGCTTCAATTAACGAGCCGGCTGCATTTCCAGCTCCTGTTCCCGTACTAGTGATCACGACGCCCAATTTCCCTGTCGCTCTCGCATAGCCATCTGCCATATTGGCTGCTCCGCTTTCCCCGCGGGAACAGACTAAATGAATACTTCCTTCGCGGAGAATTGCATCGTAAATCGGCATATTGTGGATACTCACAATTCCAAACGCTACCTCTACACCAGCACGAATAAGTTCTTGGACCACTGCGTCAGCTGTTGTAAATTCTAATTGCTTAACTTCACTCATCATTCATTCCTGCCTTTATCTATGAATTAAAGCGCTTTCCCGAGCGCTCCCGCGGTTTCGATTGTTGAACCTGATACATAGCTTGCTTTATTTGAGGCTAAAAATAAAATCACGCTAGCTACTTCTTCTGCTTCTCCTACTCTGCCTAGAGGGATATTTCGCTTTTTGGCTAAGTCTGCATAATAATCTTCGGCTTTTATATCCGGAGCATTTTTCAATCTGCGCCGTTCCCATTGATCGGTTCGAATTAAGCCTAAGCTGACGGAGTTGACTAAAATATTATCGGAAGCGAGTTCTTGCGATAATGTCTTGCTTAGATTTAATAAGCCAGCTCTCGTTGCCGCCGTGGCAATCATATGTCTTTCCGGTTCTTTTGCTAAGGTTGCGTTAATATTAACAATGCGGCCGCCGCCCCTTTGAACCAAATAAGGATGAACGGCCTTCACCGCATAAATTATCGCAAAGTATTTCAATTGGATTTGCTGCTGCCATTGTTCATCGGTAACATCAAAGAAATGTCCCATCACACTTTGACCGGCTGCATTGACAAGAATATCAATTCCCCCAAAATACTCTGCTGCACCGCTGATAAATTCGCTGACTTCCTCTTTATTGGTGACGTCACAGGCTGCGGCAAAAATGGAGGCTGCTGTTCCAAACTTTGTGAGGTGATCATAAGCTTGGTCTTTGCGCTCACTATTTCTGCCGCAAACCGCGACGCTGGCCCCTTCCTGAAGAAACATTTCTGCTGTTTTTAAGCCAACACCAGAGGTTCCGCCCATAATGACCGCTACTTTACCCTTTAATCCTAGATCCATCATGACACCCCTTTTCAGCTATACCAATGTTTTTACATCGACCCATCCTGGATCTGGCACTCCGCCCATCGCTGCTCGCGTTTCCGGTTTTGGCGGTCCGGCAATGCCCCATTGGTCCATTAGATGTGGGACCCGCTTCCAGACACGTGCTCTCCATTCGGATTCATCTTCAATCGTTTCTAGATAACAGGTATACTCCATCACAAACTTCCCTGGATCTTGAAAATAACAAAATACATTATTACCAGGACCATGGCGGCCTGGGCCCCAAATCTCTTGATAGCCTGCTTTTCTTACATTACTGATTCCTCTCATCACCTCATCGACGGTATCCACTTCATAGGCGATATGGTTAACAGAGGCGTGAGCATCTTGATTGAAGGCAATCGAGTGGTGTTTTCGGTTACAGCGCAAGAATGACATTTGATGCTCACTCCAGTCCGTCACCTTAAACCCTAAGACATTCGTATAAAAATCAGTAATCATATCTAGGTCTTTCGTGTTCATTACGACATGGTTCAGTTTGACCGGATCGACATTTTTCTTGTTCCAAATCGAAGTATGAATTTCAACCCAAGCGGATAATTCAATGCAGCGATTTTCTGGATCGACAAAGCGCAAGCCGTATCCTTTTCCTTCTTCATCTAAATATCCTGGTGGGGAAACAATCTTGACACCTTTTGAAGCAAGGATTTCCGCTGCACGATCGACAGCATTTTTATCCACCATTCCAAACGCAATATGGTGCAGTCCTCTTTTTTCACCTGCATGAAGGCTTAATATATGGTTTTCAGGGCCTGCGCCGCGAAAATAAACCGATTGTTCATCTTGAGCCACTTTATCTAAGCCCCAAATCTTTTCATAAAAATCAGCTTGTTCCTTTAGAACGGGGGTAATTAAGCTGATATGCCGTAAATGAGTAATACCTAACATCTCGCCACCTCCAATTTTAAAAAACAGGGATGATCCGTTAAAAAGTAAGAGGACCATCCCTGTCAACAAAGTAATCAGGGAGTATGTTTCCCTAAAACATCTGCCTAATTGTCAAATTACTTCCCGTTAATAATTGCTTCTCTTTCCTTAGCACGCTTGATGCGTAGTTCTTCTAGGGGACTGTCTTTTGGATAGGTTGGTAAATTCGGTTTGACTGCTCCTAACATGACAAGCATTAATGCCTCTTCGTCAGTATCATTGCGGAGGCCGCGGTAGACGCCTGGTGGAGAGCTAATGCAGTCTCTCTCATTTAAGACAATTTCGTGGACTTCGCTTTCGCCCTCTTCTTGGATAAGAGCAGTTACACTGCCTTTAATCACAAAGAAAACTTCTTCGACATCATCGTGTAAATGAAGCGGTCCCATACACCCTGCTGGTAAAACCATCGTGCTTAAGGTAAAGTGTTCTGCTGCAATTACATTTGAATCATTATTCGCTGTCGCACCTCGGCCAATATATCTCATTTGCGCCCGGCGATAAGCTGGATCAATTTCCTCCTGGAACTTCAGCACATTCCAATCGAGCGTGCGATCCTTTAACCTCGCCACATATTTCTTTTCAAATGCTTCTACCGAAAATTTTTCCTCAGACATTTTCAACACTCCTCTATGTTTTATATGCAAAACATTGTTTTCTTTATAAACCAATAATAAATCTCAATATTATAATTGTCAATTAAAAATATTGAGAAAATTTAATATTTAAAACTATGTTTTATATACGTAACGTATAACATACTAGATTGTCACCCGATTGGGAGGGACACTCTCAATCTTGAGCTCAGATGCTTCTCTTTTTAAAGTAAACAGGTACGCAACGAATCCGAGCGCAGCTGCGATAATCAACATAACAATTGACGGTCCAAAGTCCCCGCCAGCGATATCAACCATAAAGCCCATAATATAGCTAGAAAACCCGCCTAGAATGTTCGTGAAACCCATTAATCCAGCTGCACGGCCGGCTGTTTCAGGTGTCGAGAATTTAACCATAAATAAGTTACTTAAATGGAATACTCCCCCTTGCGTTCCCATCGCTAAGCCCATGCAAACCCCCGCCATCACTGGCTGCGGCGAAAGAATTGCTGCTGTTAAAAAGGTGGCTGTCAAAAGAAATAGAATCGTCGCAAGTAAACTAGGACGCTTAGTTTTATCGGCCAAATACCCGCAAATGAGAACGAATCCCAAGGCAAAGAGCCAAGATAACGAGGTGATTCCAGTCATCGCCTCTCTTGAGAAACCTTTCGCACCAACTAAATAAGTAGGAAGCCAAATACTAATCCCAAAAAATAAGAACGATGACACTAACATGCCGAACCAAACAATCCAATAACGGTAGTCTTGAGCAAAGCTCTGTTTTTTCGTTGGTGCTTTGGAATCTGACTGACGAATATACGCTAATTCCTGTGGATCTAAACGTGGATGTTCTTCAGGTGTATCACGTGTAAGGAAGATAAACATGGGAAGAACAATGAAAATATTAAACGCTGCTAAAACAAAAAAGGCGGCTTGCCAATGGAAAGTAGCAATCACAAGAGTTAAGATAATGGCTCCACATGCCGGTCCTAAATAGTTTCCTGCCAGCCATGAAGATTGCGCCCGACCGAGTTCGCGCTGGTGGAACCAATTGGAGATAAATTTCCCGCAAATTGGAATCATCATTCCTTCACCGATACCAAGAATGACACGGCTCAAGATAAACATCTCGTAAGAAGTTGATAACCCGCCAATCACCATCGTAATCGCCCATACAATCAGACCGATGATACCTGTCTTCCTTGCCCCAAGCTTGTCTATGATAAAACCCCAGAAGATATTGGATAAGGCATAAGAAATCGTAAAGATAAAAGTAATCATTCCAATTTTTGCGTTCTTATCGGCACCAGTTAATCCTAGATCAGTTAAGAAACCTTGATCGGTTTGGATAATCGAAATCCCTAATTTATCAATTTGTCCAAAAAACCAAAAAAAGAAAATAGGCATGGCAATATAAATCCAACGTTTATTCGTTTTCAGCAAGAAAAGTGCCCCCTTTTAGTTTTGAATCCCAGTGAATGCGCTTCCATAAGATTTTATTATCAATTATATAATATTTCATTGCCCCAAACGGACTTTTATCCCTCCTTTAATATTTTCCAGTAGCAACGAATATGTTTTATATATAAAACAAGGTTTGCTACCTAAGTTTATTTTAAAGTTTTGAGAAAATTGTGTCAACCGTAATTATTCAATTTGTTTCATTTGATAAAATGCGTTTTGTATATAAAACAAATAAAAAGCTTGCGATGGTCCGCAAGCTCACTAATTTATTTTTGTATGATAGCCCATAAAGCCAGAAAGAATTTCAGAAGTTTCCAATACTTTAGGTACAGCTATTTTTTCAATAAAATCTTGGTTGAAAGTAGCCTCAGTTGCAACCACATTAAGGGCAGCCATTACTTTACCAGTTCTCTCAAAGATCGGTGCTGCCACGGACTGAATTCCATGGTGGAATTCTCCTTTAGTAATCGCATATCCCTTTTGCCTGATTGTTGCTAACTCCTCTTGAAAATCCATATAATCGGTTTGCGTTCGTTCCGTGTAAGGTTTTAAATTTGAGCCAAATAATATTTGATTTAGTTTTTCTTGAGGTTGATAAGCAAGCTGCACCTTTCCATTAGCGATCGCATGGGCGGGCAGTCTTAACCCAATATTCACATTGACTGCAGACACCCCTCGGACAGGTGCACTGCCGACATAAACGACTTCTTGTCCATCCAAAATAGATAAGTGACAAGATGCCCCTGTCTCATCCCTTAATTTTTCTAAATAAGGCTGCGCAATTTCCGGGAGTTTTAATGTACTTAAATAAGCAAAGCCTAATTCTAGCACTTTCGGAGTTAAACTGTAGCGTTTCGTGTGTTCATCCTGATCGAGATATCCAAGTGTTTGGAGTGTATACAATAATCGGAACGGAACAGTTCGACTCACATCAAGTTCTTTTGCAATTTCAACTAAGGATAATGTCGGACGCTCTTCACTAAATAACTTTAAAATTTCCAATCCCCTTACTAGCGAATTGGCATTATATCTGTCCTTTTCTTCTTTTGCCATCATCAATTCACCATCTCATTGTTAATTTACTTATACTACTATTTTATCAAAATTTAAGCAAAGAAAGATATTCACTTATTGGTATTTGGTTAGAAAGTCAAGAACAATTCCATTAAAACTAGCAGGGGCTTCTTGATAACACAAATGTCCGGTTCCAGGGATGGTCACAAATGTGGATTCCTTAATACCCTCATGAAATATCTGCGATTCACTAACAGGTGTTACTCGATCTAATTCTCCGCAAATTACCAGCGTAGGAACATGGATTGAAGAGAGGATCTCCATTTGGTTCAGGGAAAAAAGCGAATAGGCCACAGAGCGGAAGCCCATCGGTCTGATTTGCGAATAGATTCTTTCTGCTTCTTTCAGTATTCCTGGATCCGGCTGCGGAGATAAAAGTTCCTGCACACGCAGCTTGGCAAGTTCTTTTGGATCTAGAGTATTAATATTACGGAGACGGTTGTTTAATCTTCGTTCATTCTCTTCTTTACTCAGGGCTGCTGCCCCTCTGGTTGCATCTGAAATAATCAACGCATCTACCATTTCAGGAAAGCGGTAACAAAATTCGAGCGCAATCGCTGAGCCCATCGAATGTCCTAGGAGCGTGACGGATGGATAGTTTAATTTTTCAATAAATCCTTTTAACACATCCGCAAACTGACTAAATTCTTTCAATTCTACTACAGGATCTGAACTTTTCCCGTATCCAGGCGCATCCCAGGCAATCACCGTGAACTGCTTAGCTAAGCCCTGTAATTGTTTTTTCCAGGACTGCGAGTTGTTACCCATTCCATGTAAGATGATTAATGGAGGTCCCTCTCCCTCAATTTCATAATGAATCTGTAGATCTACTACTTGTAAAAATGGCATGCTTTCCCCTCCAAACGAAGTTTGTTTTATAAGTAAAACACTGTTTTATAATTATATATTAAAACAACTAAAAAATAAGTCAACTGAATTTTCTTGAAATTTAAGGTTAAGATCTGTTAGAACTGACTGGTGATTTCAATGTATATGGAAAATAAACGGAAAATTTCCGGCTAAATTGGGAAATACCTATATTTCCTTAAGAATAAGGGAAGTTTTTCCGGTTATATTATCCAAATCTTTGGATTTTGTCTTATAAAGAGAAGTTAAACGGAATGTCTCCGCTTATATCTGCTTCTTAAGCCCCCTCTTTATACAATAGCCGGAAATTCTCCGCCTATGATTTCTCATACCTACACGAAATCGTACGGAGACTGCGAAAATGGTTTGCTACATCGTAATTCGCAAAATGATGGAATAGCAATTAATAACAAAAATAGCAAGGGTATAAACCCTCGCTATTTCTAACGTATGTGTTGTTAGTGTTTACTAACTGTCCTTATATAGCAATAGACAGAATTAAACCAAAATACAATGCTGCGATAAAACCGACACCAAAGACAACTCCTAGAATAGGCTTTACCCTTTTAAAACTAATGATAATCAGGAACAAAAATAGGATAGAAACAATGATTAGTAGTCCCGTTTGAAGGGACGGTACTAAATTCAACTGTAAGGTGGAAAGAATATTCTTTCCCAATAACCATTCTACCCACTTTGATGCGCCTTCCGACTTCACCGTAAATTCAACCTCATGTGGCGGCGACAGCGTTCCCATCACCGCTGTAAAATAGAAAACGAACAATAAAATAATACTTTCTGCTTTTACCCACGGTTTCGGATTAAAGGCAGGGAGTTTTACTGTTTTCCTTGAAAGCACACCATTGATTAAGGCAAAAACCAATACGGGAACGATACTGATATGCTTTAATAGAAGCATTTGTCCATACGGCAAAACCCAAGTTCGAACATAATCTCTAGGTTCAACTACAAATAGCATTAGATAAATCCCGCTAAAAAGTATGATGAGGATACAGAAAATGGCAAAAGGCGTAAACCACCGTAAAAATTTAGACCAATTTGACCACTCTGTCGAGAACCAAGCAACTTGAATAAGGATCCCTGTCCATAATGTAATGATTAGAAAATGAGTGCTATGTGACAGCAATCCTGGCCAAAATGACAGTGAAGCAGAATGACTGGAATATCCAACAGCTACTATCATCAGGAACAGCAAAATGGATTGCACATATTTGGAGCCCTTTAGCAAAATGGCTAGATATAAGAAGGTCGCCATAAACCCAATAAAAATCCATGCTTTTCCTACTTGGAAGTCCAACAACACAGATTTAATGGCTAAAGGAAGACCCACTCCACCTTGAAAATAGGAAACCGTCTGAACAACAGGTCCTAATGAGAAA
Organism: Bacillus sp. AFS073361; assembly: GCF_002567005.1. Taxonomy (GTDB): domain Bacteria; phylum Bacillota; class Bacilli; order Bacillales; family Cytobacillaceae; genus Neobacillus. The sequence continues at coordinate 117,353 of NZ_NUZU01000028.1, read as the reverse complement.
ATAATAATTCCAAGTGTGGAAAGCAGTAAAACAGGTATTGGAATATTGATTTTTGGTTTATTGGATTCAGGTACAAACCGCAAAGCCACATGTCCAACAAGAATCGAATACAACAAATAATTACCGAATTCTGCGATAGGAATTAACAGTCCCATTACTAACGCTTCCTTCTAAATAAAAGGAATACTCCAATGATTAAAATGAGGACGACCACACTAATAATAATATTCTTCGTATTTGATGTAGAATCCGCCGAATCATTTTTTGTTTTTTCCTGGTTAGAATTCTCTTTTTTAGGTTCTTCCTTTTTTGGAGTAACGGGCTGTTTTGTTTCAGCCTTTGGTTCTTCCTTCACTACCTTTTGCACCGTAAAGGGGATTTCACCAGATATAGGGTGACCATCTTCACCAGCAATACTCCACTGAATGGAATAGGTACCATTTTCTAAGGCTGTTGATACAGTACCGATTAGTTGATTGTCGTTTGGGGTAACACTTACTAAAGGTATTTTCTCACCATCTTTTACTAATGTCATGGTGCTTAAGGATTCAATCTTTCCTTCATAGGTAAGCACGATTTCTTTAAGGTCCTCTTTAACAACTTGTCCCGAAGTTGGATTGGATGTGGTTAATTCCGTATGGGCGCTTGCAATCGAAGGAAGCGTGACCAACATGACAACTAGTAAAAAAAGTAATCTTTTCATTTTGTATATCCTTTCTTGGTAGCCAATATTTTTCTACACATTCCATTCATTATAACATCATCATTTTGAATCAAAACCCACAGATTTTCAATTTCTTTGGACTCATAAATAAAAGGATGAAACCATTTCGGTATCATCCTTAAGTATTTTTCCAATTTATATTAATTCTTTTCACTGATGATCTGTGGTGAATCAACCGCTTTCCGGTAGACCATCGTTCTGTAGGACCGCTTCAAGCAGCAATTTTTTCCTGTAAACAATCTTAGACAAGGATACGCTCACTTCGTATAGTAGAAGCAATGGAATCATCACAAGAAAATCTGAAAGAAAATCAGGCGGAGTAATCAAAATGGATACAACAATTAGACTAAAATAGGAAAGTTTCCTTGCCTTGGCTAGCCTAATTGGATTGAGAATACCTAATCTTGTTAAAAACATCACCACGAGCGGCATTTCAAACAGAAAGCCAAATGGCAGTGTTAGGTTGATCATGAACCGAAAATATTTTTCAGCTGTGAACATCGTTTCAAATTGTCCTGCAGAAAGATTCGTTAAAAATCGAAGCACAATCGGAAACAGCACGAAATAACCGAATGAAATTCCTCCAATAAACAACAGGAATAACCCAGGGATGAACCTTAAGGTCACCTTACTTTCTTCACGATTCAACGCCGGTGCCACAAAACGCCACGTCTGGTAGGCAGCGACTGGAATAGTTGCAGCGACTGCAAATACTGCCGCGATCATCATGTAGACCCAGAGGATATCACTCGGACCAAGGATAGCCAGTTTTCCATCCAGCTCCTTTACAAGCCACTTATAAATGTCCTGGACAAAAATAAAATTGGCAATCAGAAAAGTAACAAAAGCCAGTACCGTCATAATCAATCGCCGGCGAAACTCCTCTAAATGATCTGTCAGACGCATCTCTTTGGAGCCCATACTAGAAACCTCCTTTTTATTTTTACGCGGTTAAGTGAAAGTTGCTCCAACATTCATCCGCACACATAGAAAGAGAGCTGACGGGCAGTCCGCCTGCTCTCTTTTCTATTAGTTTTCCTTTCTCACAGCAGAAAGTGCAGGTTTTTTCTCTTCCTCTTTGTGATCATCAGATACTAATTCCTTTGCAGCTCCTTTAAATTCGGTTAAGGTACGGCCAAATGCCCGACCGATTTCCGGCAGCTTTGATGGCCCGAATATAATTAGAGCAATGACGAGTACTAAAATTAACCCAGGAATACCAATATTGGAAAGCATGTAAGTTCATCTCCTCTAAGTGTCAGTAGGGGTGAATCGATAATGTTCTTTAACCAAGCCTTTCCACTAAATTAATTAGTAACGGCTCCGCGTTTGCGCTTTTTCTCCATTTGCTTTTCGTGCGCTCGTGCGTGGGCACGGTGACGGTCTTCTTCGACTTCTTCAGACATTTTGACACCCATAGGCACCGTAGTAGCGGCTATTTCCTTGATCCCTGTCTGATCTTTCTTATAAACAACAAATGACGCCCTTGTGGAAATATCAGCTCCCGGCTCTGTTACGAACGGAACAACACGGTAATCTGCACGCCATTGCTCTGGAGTGACCTGGCATCGAACGTAACCGCGGTAATTGTTAAAGAATTTAATGTGCGGGTTGTCCGCTAAATATTTGGCTGTGTCTGCACGCCAATCCGATCCATTTCCTCCTGTTGTAATCGATGTCCCTACAAACTCTGCCCCAATAATCGGAGCGTCTGGATTGTTGTAATCAGTCGTCAGGTTAGAAGCCCAGCTTGCATGGACATCGCCAGTAATAACAATAATGTTGTTAAGGTTCTTGCCAGCAACGAAATCTGTGACACGTTGGCGTTGTGCCGGATAGCCGTCCCATGAATCCATGCTGAATTTTGGTGCTGTGCTGGTTCCGGATTTGCGCTGTGCAAAGAAAATCTGCTGGGCTAGGACGTTCCACTGAGATTTAGAATTTCCTAGATTGTTAAACAACCATTGTTCTTGCTCAGCACCGAGAAGGGTACGCTTAGGATCCAAGGATTCCGGTGTATGGGCTTTCGTACCATCACCATTCGCCTGGTCATCCCGGTACTGGCGTGTATCAAGAACATAGAAGTTCGCTAAATCACCATAAGCGAAATCCCGGTATAATTGCATCCCGCCATCGTGAGGCAATGACGTCCTGCGGAGCGGCATGTGCTCGTAATATGCCTGGTAAGCAGCGGCACGGCGCTTGATAAACTCTTCAACAGACTGGTCCTTTTCTGGAATGACATTTGCGTAATTGTTTTCCACTTCATGGTCATCCCATGTGACCACCCACGGGAATGCAGCATGTGCAGCCCTCAGGTGTTCATCTGAACGATATTGGGCATGACGCGTACGGTAATCTTCAAGCGTGATAATTTCATCGCCTTTGTGGGCACGGACATTGCCCGTTGCAGAAAGATACTCATTCGTACCGTATTCATATATGTAATCGCCGACGTGGAACACAAGATCAAGATCCTCTTTCGCCATATGCTTGTACGCCGTATAATATCCGTGTTCATATTGCTGACAGGAAGCGAATGCGAACGTCATGCTTGCTATGCTGTCACCTGCTGCCGGAAGGGTTTTTGTTTTTCCAACAGGGCTTAGTTCATTTCCGGTCTTAAATCGGTAAAAATATACCGTGTTCGCCTTCAGTCCGCTCACTTCTACATGGACAGAATGCGCGAGGCTAGGCGAGGCATGTTCTGTCCCTCGTTTGATTACGTTGCGGAAGTTTTCATCTGTTGCAAGTTCCCAATTGACTGGAACGATATGGGATGGCATCCCTCCGCCATTCAATGGATCCGGAGCCAACCTTGTCCATAAAACTACACTATCAGATAATGGATCTCCAGAAGCAACACCAAGTGTAAAAGGATATTCGCTGAAATTTGGAGCCGCATCAACTTTAAATCCTCCCATTGACTGAGCAATGGCCAACCCTAGGGACAGTCCTGCAATTTTGCCTGCGCCATAAAGAAAACTGCGGCGATCTACATTCTTTTTCAAATTTTGTTCGGTAAAATTCCTAATTAATTCGTCCAAAGTTCTCTCATTTGTCATGATTTCTTCCCCCTTAGATTATAGGATTTCTTAAACACGACTTTGATTATAAATGGTGTTTATTAATAGATTATGAAGATTGTAAATAGATAAATAATAAGGCGGTCGATAGGGGTTGAATCTATAACAGGAATTTAGAACTAAAAGGTGATAAAAATTGAAATGAGTAGTCTATATTTTTTCCAATCAACGGTAAATTTTATCGATTTTACGTAGTCATTTTGTCTTGTTTTATTTAATATCCTCTTAATAAAAAACTTACAAACTATGAGGGACCAAGATTAAAATCAAAAAATGGCTTCCCAAACTGTTGGGAAGCCATAGCTTATTTGTCTTTTACCCGGAGAAGCCGCAAACCATTAAGTGTCACGATAAGTGTCGCTCCCATATCGGCAAATATTGCAATCCATAGGGTTAACCAGCCGGGGATCACTAATAATAGGGCGAAGAGTTTAATTCCTAATGAAAAAGTAATATTTTGTTTGATGATAAATAAGGCTTTTCTGCTTAGTTTTAACGTAAATGGCAGTTTTCCTAAATCATCAGCCATTAAAGCAATATCGGCTGTTTCGAGAGCTGTGTCTGTTCCAGCTCCTCCCATGGCAATACCGACAGTCGATGCTGCAAGAGCTGGGGCATCATTCACACCGTCCCCAACCATGGCCACACGGTCGTATTTATTTCTTAATTTTTTAATAAAGGCAAGTTTATCTTGAGGTAAAAGGTCAGACTGAATATCAGAAACTCCCACCTGTTGGCCAATTGCATTGGCCGTCCCTTTATTATCGCCCGTTAACATAATCGTTTTTTGAATACCTAGTGAGTGAAGTTTCTGGATAACTGATCGGCTGTTTCCTCTCACTTCATCTGCAACTGCTAGTAGGGCTAATATTTCTGAATAAGTCCCGGCCACCATAACTGTTTTTCCTTTATTTTGGAGTTCAGTTATCGTCTCCTTAAGATTCGCTGGTATTCCAGTGGTTAAGAGTTCATCGAATAAATTAGGGCTTCCCACATAATATATTTGATCCTTAACTCTACCTTTAATGCCTTTACCTGTAATGGAAGAGAAGTCTTCAATAGCAAGGTCTTGATAAGGCAATTGTTCTTGTTCAGCCTTTTTCATGATTGCTGAAGCTAAAGGATGTTGTGAACCATTTTCTAATGCAGCAATAATGGAAAGAAGTTCATTCGGATTTGTATTCGCTTGAGGAAGATAATCCGTTACAACAGGAATTCCTTCTGTTAAAGTCCCTGTCTTATCAAAGGCAATGGCTTTAATGGCTCCCATTTCCTCTAAGTGAATTCCCCCTTTAATCAAGACCCCATTTCTGGCCGCATTCCCAATAGCGGTTACAATCGAAACTGGTGTGGAAATAACGAGTGCGCAAGGACAACCTACCACTAATACGGCCAGCCCCTGGTAGATCCATTTGCTCCAATCCCCATCAAAGAATAAAGGCGGCAGTACGGCTACTAATAGCGAAATCAATATGATGACAGGAGTATAATATTTCGCAAACCGATCAACAAATGCTTGTGACGGGGCCTTTTCCGCTTGGGCCTCCTCCACCAAATGAATGATTTTTGCAATCGTAGTATCGTCCACATGTTTGGTAACTTTGACCTCAAGAAGTCCCTCTTCATTAAGAGTTCCAGCAAATACTTCATCATCCACAGTTTTGGAAACTGGAACAGATTCCCCAGTAATCGCTGCCTGATTCACAGACGATAATCCTTTTACCACCCTTCCATCCATCGCGATTTTCTGTCCAGGCTTTACGATTAAGATATCTCCAATTCGAATATCGTCCACGTCTACTGTAAACTCTTTATCGCCCCTGCGAATGAAGGCCTCTTTCGGAGCTATATCCATTAAGGAACGAATGGATTGTCTTGCTTTATCCATCGAGTAAGACTCTAGAACCTCACTGATGGCGAACAAGATGACAACCGTTGCCCCTTCTCCCCATTCACCGATAATCGCTGCTCCGATAACAGCTATGGTCATTAAAGTTCTCATATCAAATTCAAGTCGAAATAAGTTTTTCAATCCCGTGGTGAAAAGGCGATGACCACCCACTAAGATAGAAGCTCCATAAGCTAAAATCGAAGAGATGCTCTCTTCCCCATTTATTTGAGCTGATACCCATCCAATCAGCAAGAATACAAATGAGGCGATAACCGTTGAGTATTGTTTCAGGAACGGTTCTTTTTTCACATCAAATCGTTCTTTCTCAGGGATGACTTTTATATTCTCAAACGCCCCTGCTTTTTCTAATTCCTCTATGGTCGTTTCCCCATAAACGGTAAGTTTAGAAGCTCCAAAATTTATACTTGCATTAGCAACACCATCCAGGTGCTGTACGTTCTTTTCGAACTTTGCCGCACAGCCTGCTCAGGTGAATCCTTGCACACGGTACACGGTTTTTTCATTGGATTTTTCCAAAGCGGCACTCATGATTTCATCTCCTTTTGATGCTCAAATGCAATTTGAATCAATTGTTTTACATGATCATCATCCAAAGAATAGAAAACTAATTTTCCCTCTTTTCGATATTTCGCTAATCCTAAATTACGAAGAAGCCGTAAATGATGGGAGGCCGTAGCGGTGGTACTACCTACGATATTGGCTACATCACATACACATAATTCCTCTTCTTCGCTTAAAGCCAAGGCAATTTTAATCCTAGTATCATCGGACAAAGCTTTAAATATTTGTGAAACGGCCATTGTATTTTGTTGGGATACCGATTCTTTTACCCTTTTTACCTTTTCTCCATCCACGCAAGTTATTTCACATACATCATCGTGCTTCAAAAGTTCCATACCCCCATATTCAAACGCCTATTTGATTATCAGTATATGTAATTACGTATAAATGGTCAAATAATTATTTGAATGTTTTTTGAATTATGTATTGACAAGAAGAATGTCCGCATCTTAAAGTATTGACAAGGACAATAAAGTTGCTTGAAGGAAACTTTTTAGGAGGGGGTAAAAACATGTCGAAAAATAATATTTCTCGAAGAGATATTTTAAAAATGGGAACGACCGGAGCATTAGGGATAGCAGGAAGTATTTATTTAAATAAATTTGCACCTTTTTCTAAAGTAGTTCATGCTGAGGACCATGCATCAACAAGTCACCATAATCATTCTGCAAATCACTCAAACATGTATGATTCTACGAAAACAGAAGGGTATAAAATGGCTAAACGTCTTTTAACCGAGTTTGATTATGGAAAAACTACCAAACAATTAGACGGTCGTACTTTGCGTGAATATCAAATAGTTGCCGTTGATAAAGAAATAGAAATCGCAAAGGGGATTAAGTTCCCTGGCTGGACCTATAATGGAACGATTCCTGGCCCAACATTTCGATGTACCGAAGGAGATCTTTTACGATTTCATTTTATAAACGGTGGGAGTCATCCTCACTCGATTCATTTTCATGGTATTCACCCGCCAGAAATGGATGGATTGGACGCTATCGCTCCAGGTGAATCATTTACGTATGAATTTGAAGCAAAACCATACGGCCTACAACTATATCATTGCCATGTTTTACCTTTGCGCCGGCATATTCATAAAGGCCTATATGGAAATTTTATTATTGATCCCAAAACACCAAGAGAACCAGCACTAGAATTAAATATGGTCATGAATGCCTTTGATTTAGATTTAGATGGGGCAAATGAATTTTATACGGTGAATGGGTATGCGTTTGCCTTTATGAATCATCCGATAAAGATAAAAAAGGATCAACTTGTCCGAATCTATTTAAGTAATTTAACCGAGTTTGACTTACTAAACTCTTTCCATTTACATGCAAACTTTTTTACGTATATACCAACAGGTAGAAATGACAACCCAAGTCAATTTACCGATACCATTATGCAGTGCCAAGGAGAACGTGGAATTATTGAAGTTCGTTTCCCATACAAGGGAAAATATATGTTTCATGCTCATGTCAGCGAATTTGCGGAACTAGGCTGGATGGGATTCTTTGAGGTTGAATAGGAAGGAGTGAAAACCATGAAATCAAAATGGGTGATTACTGGTCTTATCCCGCTGGTTCTTTTAATACTTGTATTGGGATGGGTATTTAAGAATGGGGCCGGAGTAGAACGAGATCCTGCCGCTCCCATCGAAGTGCTTAATGTGGAACAAATAAAAATTGTACCATCAGGTTTTGAGTTAGATGTAAGTAATACAGGCCCAGAAACACTGACGATTTCTCAAGTGATTGTTGATGATTCTGTATGGAATTTTTCGATGACTCCTAGTTCAAAGCTCAAAAGGTTTCAAGATGGAAAGGTAACCATAAATTATCCGTGGGTTGAAGGCGACCCCCATACCATTCTATTAATATCAGAGAATGGGATCATAACGGAAGCTGTGATTGATGCGGCCACATTAACTCCCGAATTTTCATGGGATAATGTGTTGAACTACGGATTTATTGGCTTCTATGTCGGAATTGTACCGATTACTCTAGGTTTATTGTGGTATCCATTTATGAAGCGTTTGAAAAAAAGCTGGATTAATGCCATTCTTGCCCTCACTGTAGGACTTCTATTATTCTTATTTTTTGGCACGTTATTTGATGGATTTGAAATAGGTGCTGAAGCACCATCTGTATTCCAGGGCAACATGGTTGTGATCATTTGTACCGTTCTTTCGTTTCTTTTACTGGTTGGATTTGATCAATATCAACATCAAAGACAAAAACGAACGGGTTATTCACCGCTGGGGATTTCATTATTGATGGCAACAGGTATTGGTCTTCATAATTTTGGAGAAGGGTTGGCTATTGGTTCGTCTTTTGCCCTCGGAGAAGCCGCACTAGGTACTTTTTTGGTCATCGGTTTTACCTTGCATAATATTACTGAGGGGATAGGGATTGCTGCTCCATTATTAAAAAGCAAACCAAAATTTAGTTCTTTTGTTTTATTAGGAACGATTGCTGGTGCTCCCGCCATTTTGGGAACATGGTTTGGAGGTTTTATCTTTTCACCAATTTGGGGTGCCATATTTTTAGGAATTGGTGCGGGTGCCATTTTACAGGTAATATTTGTTATATCCAAAATGCTAATCGAAGAACAAAAAAAGAATAATGAAGCAGTTGTATCATGGATGAATTTTACTGGATTTACACTTGGACTATTAATCATGTATTTTACGGCTTTTTTCGTAAAATAATTAGGAGGAGTCAAGGTGGCAAACATAGGAATCGGTGGTGCCTTATTGATATTTGTGATTGCTTTAATTGTTTTTGGGCCGAAAAAACTGCCTGAGCTAGGTCGTGCCTTGGGATCTACACTTAGAGAATTTAAACAGTCAACCAAAGGAATAATGGATGATGATCATGATAAGGAAAATAAATAAAATAAAACGAGGTGGTTCATCGATAAGACGATGTACCACCTTTTTTGATGTATTCCTTATTCATTTGTATTTTCAGACATGGTTCTACTATTAACTTCCTTTTAGGTTTCCACTACAAATCGTAGTGTAAAAGAGTAACCAATTCTCCCTTTTACACGAGTAAAACTATCAAACACCCCTCATTGTAGTGTAATACCCTTAATTTTTCAATTCGAGCCTTATTTCTTTTAAAGCCCGAAACCGAATGTTTTAATTAAGTTTTCTTTTCCCACCACACATGGTCTGCCAATTGAATGGTATTCAACAGGGACACCTTTCATGGCATCTAGCTGAAAGCAATTTCTTCCATCAAAAATAACTGGCTCTGTCATCCATTCAGAAAACATATTTATAGGAATATTTTTAATCTCTTCCCATTCCGTTCCAATGAACGCAAGGTCCGCATTCATCAAGGTTTGCTCCAATGTATCAGAATATGAAATGATCTCTCCCAATTCTCTTTTGGCATTTCTTATTGCAACAGGATCATAGGCAGTGACGATTGCTCCCTCTATTACTAACCTTTTTGCCAACTTAATAGAAACAGACTCACGGACATCATCAGTATTAGGCTTAAAGGATAACCCTAACAGTGCGGCCTTTTTTCCCTTTAAGCTTTTAAACCGAGCTAAGGCTTTGTCGATTAGCCTTAATTCTTGCCTGTTATTAATTTCCAGAACCTCATCTAGCAGTCTGATTGGTTCTCCCACTTCATTTGCTAAATGAGTAAGTTCCTTCGTATCTTTAGGCAGACAAGAGCCTCCAAAACCAACTCCAGCATTTAGAAACGAGGTTCCAATTCTTGCATCCATCCCCATCCCCAGGGTGACTTCTTCTATATTTCCACCTATTTGTTCACAAATACTAGAAAGAGCATTTACATAGCTAATTTTTAAGGCTAAAAATGAATTGGAGGCAATTTTAATCAGTTCTGCACTTTTTGTATCTGTTTTAATAATTGGAATGTGCAGTGGTTTATATAACTCTTCTAATGTATGGAGCGCTTCCTTACTGTCCGATCCGATGATGATACGGTCGCCATGGAAAGTATCATAAACGGCAGCACCCTGCCTAAGGAATTCTGGGTTGGCTGCTAAATGAAAATAAAGGGGTGAACGCAATTCAGACTGAATCCATTCTTTAATTTTCTCATTTGTTCCTAAAGGTACCGTGCTTTTCGTTACAATTAGGATATTATTTCTAGTGATTGTTCTGCCAATCTCTTTTGAAATCTGTTCAATATATTGTAAATCAAGCGAACCATTTGGATCATTTGGCGTTCCAACTGTGATCATGATGATATCTGCATCCTGATAACCGATAGTCGGGCTGGTTGTAAAGATAAGTCTTCCTGCCTCGAGATTGTTTTTCATTAACTCTTCTAATCCCGGTTCATAGAAGGTTGCTTCGCCTTTAAGAAGAGTATTTATTTTTTGAGGGTCACGATCCACGCAAATGACATCATGGCCGATCTCCGCTAAACACACCCCTGTGACAAGTCCAACATACCCTGTACCAGCAATGGCTATTTTTTTCAAAGCATTTTTCCCTTCCTTTATGAATATCTTAATTCTTAATGAACTGCTTCATTTCCAATCCATTTATATAAAGTAATATCATGATAAACCGGATCAAAAAGTTCATTTGATTGAAAGCTTGCTACTTTTATTATTTTGCCATCCAATGAATGGCCTTGTGTGAGGAATCCTTCTACTACTTTATCCGTTAGAAGGATCGTTCTTCCTCTGAAATATTTTGAATCGGACGTGAAAAAATCAAACGTTTCGAGTCTTTTATGCGGATATGGTGCATTTAAATACTGGAGTACCCTTGTTTCTTCCCATGTATATAGAATCACAGGTTGATCCATTTTCGATATATATTCATTCATCTTATAGACAGCTGGACTTTCTGTTCCTTCTGCCTTTAATAATATAACATCTTTCCAAACTTGATGTCCTAAGAGGATGAACGCTAGTCCTAGTATTAGATAGGATACCCTTTTTGAAAAAAGATGGATACAAATAATGAAGACCAACAGAATGATTAATGGAAGCACGTGCCGAGCCTTTTCAATGTTTTGCCCGAGCAATCCCCAAACAAAATAGCAGGAAAACATGAGGTAAAGTAGCTGTATAAAGGGGTGATTAGGCTTTGGTTCCTGCTTTTTATAGCGGTGAAATAGGGAAGCCGCCAGAAAAAAGATGAAAATAACTGCGGTGATCATTGATTTGCCAGCAATGCCTGTCCAGACAATATTCCCCCATGAGAATTTCGTCAGCCTCTCCAAAAAGCTTATTTTGGATGTTTCTATTGCACCGCCCCAATCATTAAAATGCCCCGATGTAAAGGCTAAGGATAGCTTGATAAAACCAATCAAACTACCTTCTGAAACAATAAGAGCAACGATCCAGCAGGCTTGAAAGGCGATGCCAAACAGACAGTAATAAATTAAATCTACGCTGGTAATCGTTTTATTTTTAAATTTAAGGTAAAAAAGAAAAAGAATGCCGATGGAAAATGGCAGATAAGAAAGGCGAATTCCCAGCATAAGGCTTAACATGGCTAAGGGGATCAAAATAAATGTTGAATTTGTCCTCTTAATAGCAAAAAGCAAACTCCACAAATACCACCAAAAGGCAGCAAGTGCCGCTCCTTCAGACATGGGTTGATTAACCATGATGATGCAAAAACTGCTAGAATAAATGATCGCAGCCGATAGCCAAGAATAGCCCTCGCTTAAAAAGCTCCTGCATAATTTATATATCGGAAACACAGTACTGGCATAAAAAAGAATGTTAAACAAAGTCAGTGCCTTTGATGGATCATTCACAAATAGATGAATGAATTTGCCTCCTAAAATAAATAAAGGATAGCCAGGGAAATGCGGCTGCATAGCCATTAAATCAAAGCGTGTTACAGCAAGAGAAAAATCAACCTGGTCCCACGAGGAAGCATAAGGATTTACATAAAGAAGCTGTGATAGAAAAACAATCATTATTGCTGTAATACTTAAGCCCATTAATAGACTTTTTTTTAACGGATTAGATATTTTCATTCCTTCACACGCCTTTTCAGAGAAAAAGTACAAGGCAAAAGCCTTGTACTTTTTGTTTAAGGGTTATTTCACTTGTGTCTTAAGAATGTGACCATTCTGTGAAGCATCTTCCTTTTTCCGCTGACTTGCTGCTGGTTTGGAGGAGGTTAGCAGAAAAATGGCTACAAAATAGCCGATATATGCCAGAACTTCTTCAAGCGAAGGCATGGATGAATAACCAAATAATGCTTTCAAGAAAACTCCAATATCTCCTGAAAGGATGGGTGCTGTCCCAGTATCACGAAGGTAATGAGTATAATCAATCGGATGCTCCGGCAAAAACCAGGTAAGATCATATACATGCGGCAGGACACTTCCAATAATATTAATATCCTGCATCATGGATATAGCTTGAACCAACAGTCCGGCTGAAATAAGAATAATAAAAGCTCCTGTTAATTTAAAGAAGCTGCTTAATGGAATCCTCATTGTTCCTTTAAAGAACAAATATGAAACGATAACAGCTATGACTACACCTGTAATCGCACCCCAGCCTTCCATCGCGGCACCGATGTTTCCTCCAGTAATGGCGGCAAAGAAAAATACCGTTTCCACACCTTCTCGTAGAACAACAAGAAAGGAATGGACGACCATACCCACAACATTTCCAGTGGAAATAAACTTATTCATTTTTCCTTCCATATTCCCTTTTATATCACGACTGTGACTAGCCATCCAGAATACCATTTGGGTAAGTAAAACTGTAGATACAAGCATAATTCCGATTTTTAGATACATTTCGCTTCCCATGGCTGCAAAACCTGTAAATACAATTTGGAATAATAGGGCTACTCCGATACTTGCCAATACGGCTAGACCTGCCCCCATCCAAACATATTTTGTGTACTGCTTATGATCTACTCTTTTAAGATAGGTTGTAATGATTCCTACAATTAATAAGGCCTCTAACACTTCCCGGAATGTGATTAACAATGCCTGAATTTCCACAGTCCTTCTCCTCCCCCATGGTGCCTTCGTTTACTTTCTTCTTTTGCGGATCACAAAGATAATAACAGCGATAATAACTGCAACTATTAAAATCAGTGGGATCCAGTTACGGATATTTGATATATCCGTCCAATCCTTTTTCCCCGTGCTTTGTTGTTCTGTGGCGCTTTCAGAAAAATGCCCTACTTCAAGACTTTTTAATTTAAATTCTGATTTTAAGCTATCCAGAATTTCTTCTTTATTTTCCTTAAAGGCCTCTAAATTTGCTTCTTTTTTTCCTACCCCAAACAAGCCAGGGTTCCCCAATGCTACCAGTGCCTGATCAAAATCAGTTCGGATTTTTTTATCATTATCAGGGTTTTCGGCTTCAACCTTCGGGGATATAGCTTCGTATGTAGCAAATCCTTTCGCAAGTAGACGCTTCGTTGTGTCATATTCCTTAAAGTTATTTTCAATACTCTCCAAACGTCTGGCAATATTTAAAACAAGAAGTTTTTCCATATTTTCTAAAGTGGCTTTTTTATCTTCCGCTTCGATATTCTTTAAAATCAGCTTTGCAGGCTCAGGACCCATATGCATATCGATTTCTTCTTTAACGGTATCAAAAAGCTTTTTCGCAGATGTGAAATTCGGAGGAGTCTCATCAAGTTTAGTAACCATGCCCTTATATACCTCAGCAACCTTTTCTTCATTCGGGTCACCATATGAGTAAGCACGGGCATCACTAATGGAAAGGCTGTTAACAATTATTGATACAATAAAAAATAAAACTGAGAGTTTTTTCATCCAAATTCCCTCCTGTAGTTAATGATAATGATTATCATCCTCGCTGTCAATATAGCATTGAAGATTGTCACATATTTATCATACTTATCTGACAAATTAATCCTGCTTCCTATCTAAGATCGGAAACACTCTGCCGACTTGCGTTCTATAGGTCTGCTTTTTGGTGTTTATTTTTTTCACTGGCCTTCTCATTTCTTTTAAAATAGCAGGTAAGACGGAGGTCATATAAGAACGAAACTTAATAAATGATTCACCCGTTTTACGAACCTGATATCGAATTGGTATTTCCTTCATACGAAACCCTTTTCGAATTAAATTTAATGTGACCACTTGGGCATAATTGTAATCATGGATAATTTCTGCTTCCTCCATGGCCTGTCTAGAAAATGCTCTCATACCAGATTGACCATCATAGATCCATTTACGGAGGAGAATCGCTTGTAGCAAGGTAAAACAGTAATTCCCGATTCTTCTGTTCCATTTCATACCATCTATTGTTCCAAGAAAACGGGATCCCATCACATAATCAGAAGTTCCCAATAAAATGGGATCAATTAATTCTGGAATTTGTTCAGCTGGGTATTCATTATCGGCATCAATCATAACACCAATATCTGCACCATATAACACACACAGATCCAGCCCTTTTCTCACTGCTGCCCCTAAACCTTGATTTTTAACAAACGTGTGAACATAATTTGCTCCCGCTGCCCATGATAGCTCTTCAGTCCGATCAGTAGAACCGTCATTTACCACTAAAACCTCTACACACACTTGGGAATTAAAATTTCTGGGTATTTTTCGAATGACCTCTGTAATGGAGTCTTCTTCATTATAGGCTGGCAGAAAAACTATTACTTTTTGTTGCTTCATAATCAATAACTTCCTTCCTTACTGCATCAATTAACACTGGGCCTCTGGCTTTATCAGGGAATGGTGCACCCAGTAAGTAAGAGATGGTAGATGCGAGGGATACTAAACTATGCTTCTCCTCCACACTCTTTCCTTTCTCGATAGAAGGGCCATACATGAAAAAGGGAACAAATCTTTCACCTTCGTCCAAATGCCCATGCCCGCCGATACCGTCTGCCTGACCATGATCGGCGCAAACAATAAATGTGTAATTTTCAAGCTTTCCTCTATCCTTTAACCAATGAAAATATTCTTCTACCAGAGAATCGGCTTCTTCAATTTTTTGAATATATTCATCATATAAAACACCACGGCTGTGTCCGGTTTGGTCTGTACTTATTAATTGAACAATTTGTAGGTCTGGATCCTGCTCTTCCATGATCTTTTTAGCTCGTTCAATAATGCCGCGATCCACTAGATGATTTTTCATCACAGCAGTAAATGTCTCAACATCCTTACCAAAGGAATCGACGAGATGCGCTACAGCTAATAAAGAACCCTTTTTCCCTACTTTTCGTAGAGTATCAAAAACACTTTCAACTTTAATCCCAAGCTTCCAAACCATATTCGACTTTATGCCGTGCTCGAAGGGATACGTTCCTGTAAACATAGAGGAAAAGCATACAACGGTTCTTGCAGGATAAACAGTTTCCATATTCGTATACTCTGTTCCATTTTTCCTCAAAAAGTCGAGAAATGGCGTATTTGCTTCTTCAAAGCGTTCTTTCCGCATACCATCGATGACCATCACAATCACTTTTTCATTAATGGCAGATGTCCGCTCCTCTATATTGGACGTATAGGTTGGAATAATTTTCGGCTTCCAATCAAATAGGTTTTTATGGAGAATCCATGAGAATAAAAGGACGCCTGCATAAAAAAGGATGAGTACTCCAACTTCACTGCCCGTCCATGACTGTTCCGAAGTGACTAAATTCCAAAGAGACAATAATAAAAGAAACTTAGGTAATTGCTCTTGGGCATTTCCGCTTGTTGAATCACTATTTTTTAACACAAGCTTCCAGAAGCGCGTAAAATTAAGCCATGACGTACCGATTCTCAAATGATAATAAAACGTTCCCCAAAAAAACACGGTAAAGAAGAAATATAATCCCACCGCTGTAAGCAGCAAACTGAGATTCACATGATCCCAGATAATAAGATATACCGTAAAGGGAATCCATAAATAATTTCTTAAGAATAATGGGTAATCGAACAAATAGTAAATAACCAGCATTGGCAGGATTGCGAGGAACCCAATGGTTAGATCTCCTAAAAATGAAAGATTGCCAAGCTTTGCAATGGAATAGATTAGCATGATTCCAATGGTAAAAATCGGTGTAAATGGCTTTCCCTCGTTTAAAAGGTTCCAGCACCTGGCTGCAAATTTTTCAAATGATGATGCTTTTTTCATTCAGGTCTTCCCCTCCTTAATAAAATCTCTCTTATTTGTCTTATTTTCGTTACCGGTGAACGGATTAAAAATAGGCATCCAACTAGATAGGAAAAAATAAATTTATAACTATGGCTGATAAGTGCCACCATATACCCATCTTTTATTGGATAATGAAAACTTGCTAGTGCAGCAGTCATGACGGATTCATAGGTTGAAATTCCACCTGGCGTAATCTGAAAAATCTGTCCCCCTACCGTGATCGAGTTAACCCAAATGGCCTTGTAAATCGGCAGACCATTACCTATCGATGCGGTTACACTCCAGACAACTGCTCCTTCGAGTGCCCAGCTAAACGCAATGAAGAGCATAATTAAAACAAAATTCTTCCCAGCTAAGCTTGTTTTTACTAATTGAATATGCTTTTCCACAAACCGCGGACGATGTTTTTTGACGAAAAAGGATCCAATTAAAATCATTATTACTAAAATAAACAACAACCCTAGTGAATAACGAAAGACAAATGGCCTTGAAAAGGCAACGAGTCCAATAAATGAAAACATGAGGAGAAAAAACATATCTATTGCTCGGAGGACAATAACGGAATGGGCTGAAATTTCCGGACTTATGTTTTTTTCCCTCCAGGATAGAACGCCAATTCTAACTGCATCTCCCACCTTAATTGGAGTAATGTGATTCACGAAAAGGCTTAGGAGCACCCCCTGCAGACAACTATAGAATCTTACTTTCTTTCCTAAGTATAATCTCCATGCGTCAGCTCTTAGAATAAAAGATAACAGGTAAGAAATCGTCACAGCTGCAATCATAAAAGGGTTGCCTGCAAAAAACTCCTGCATGGCATTAAATAACTTTTCAACATGCAAATATCGCAGTGATAGAACAATAAATACCCCTGCAAGAATGAACCCCATTAGTCTTATCAGTAGACGCTTAACTGATTTCCGACTCATGTTTTTTCGCCCATTCTATTGTCTTGGAAAGGCCTTCTGAAAAAGAAACCAATGGTTGAAATCCAAGCTGCTCCCTTGCCTTCGAAGTATCTGCCCAAGTGGAATGAACATCACCTTGGCGAAATTCAGCCTGCTTTACTGCTAAATCTGGAAAATACAGCCTGAGGTGATCTACTAGTTCTTCGAGGAAAATAGGGCTGCCAGAGCCAATATTAAAGGTGCCCACTTTTTCCTGTTGGTTAAAAGCACTAAGGATTCCCGCTATACAATCATCAATATAGGTATAATCCCTAGCCGTCCTATTTCCAAAAAGGGTAATTTCCTTTTTATTCATCAGCTTTTTGATAAACCCTGTAATGGCCATATCCGGTCGGCCCCATGGTCCATATACTGTAAAAAAGCGAAGGATTGAGACTTTATAATCAAATAAAGAAGAATAAGCATGGCAAAACGATTCCGCACCAAACTTGGCCGCTGCATAAGGAGAAACAACTCGTCCCGTTGCCATTTCCTCTTTAAGTGGAACATTTTTTTGTTCACCGTAAACCGATGACGAAGATGCGAAAATAAACTGTTTTACATTGGATTCCCCAGCAAAGCGAAGAGCATTGATCGTCGCTTTGATATCGTAATCTACATACTCATTCGGGGCGGCAATAGAGTGAGGTACTCCAGGAATGGCAGCTAAGTGAATGACTATTTCCGGTTTAAAAGAAATAAATATTTCTCTGACTTTATTTTCATTATGTATAAGGCTTTCTTGATAAAAATCAAACTTCCCTGCTTCACTAACAAATTCAAGGTGGCGCTTTTTTCTCTCAATCGAATAATATGGGTGAAGTACGTCAAGGATTAGTACTTCGTGTCCTTCTTTTATCAATCTTCTTGTTAGATGGGAACCAATAAATCCAGCCCCTCCAGTTACGATTATTTTCAATCAAAAACACCTCTAAATCGTTCAATAAGTCCTATTCTCTCATATACAAGAAAAAAGGAAAAACCTTGCACAACTAGAACAAGGTTTTTCCTCTGCATTATTTCGCTTTTTCTACGATTGTATTCAGAGTGGAAATAAGTTCTTTCAATTGCGCTTCCCCAGCTGCTTTATCTTTCGCTTTTGCAGTTTCAACATATTTTTGCGCTTTTTCAGTTAAGCTTTTGTAAGCATCTTCACCTAGAAGGGTTTTGATATCCTCACCGATAATGTCAATAAATAATGCACCTTCTAAACCAGTAACAACGGCTTTATCATCTTTGCCAATTAGTTCCTTACTTTCCCCATATTCATCAATTGCAATCTTAGCAAATCCACGAACAAAGGCTTTATTTACAGCATCTGGATCAATTGCCTTTACATCAGATTCAAGTGTAAAAGATTTTTCAATAAAAGCATGTTCCTCCGCGGCATGACTGTTTATATAACTGGATAATGATTGGAAGAACGCCCAGCCTTCTGCCTGCTCCACTTTAGCTAGGGTTGCGTCGTTTTTCGCTTCTGCTGCCGCTTTTGTCGCATATCCGTTTGGAAGGGCGCCAGTAGCAAGATAGAAAGTCTTCATTAAGGTTTTATCAACGACTTGTTTTCCTAAGTTAAAGCTAAGTAGATCATTATTTTTTACGGCTTCATCCATTTCGTTAAATCCGCCATCAATTACACTGACAAGATTTGTTCCATACGCTGCATCACGCTTTTCAACAGTTGTCTTTAGGATTGCATAGTGCTCTTTTGCTTCTTCAAGTTCACCATTAACTTCGTCCGTTTTACCCCATAGTTCTGTTACTTCTGTAAAATCGTGTTTAATGGATGTATAAAATACTTTTTGCATTAATTTATCAAAAATTTGTTTAACTACTACTTTATCCATCGTTCCATCTTTACCAGCAGTAAGTGCTGTTGTGATTTTATCATCAATTGTATCTTCAAATTCTGCGTCTCTCTTTTTAACCAACTCTTTTAGATTTTCATTATATAACGTTGTAACTTTATCAAAATCAACATCTTTACCTTCTTTAGCTTTTTCAAGCTCTGTTAATGCTTCTGTAAAAACATCAGCATACGCTGCATCTTCTTTTTCCACAGCTTCTTTCTTCTCAGAAGCTTTTTCCTTGTTCTCCACTTTTGGTTTGCTTTCTGTTTCTTCTGCTTTTCCGCAAGCCCCTAGCATTAATGAAAGGGCTGCCAAGGCTGCTAGCATTTTAAATTTAATCGACATGTTGTTTCCCCCGGTTTTGTTTTGTTTTTGTTTTTGTCTATTTGATAATGATTATCATTCACATTTTTTATTATAATAGAGAATGATTATCAGTGTCAATGACAAATAATATATGTAACAAAATATTCACAATTTCAAAAATAAAAAAACCAGAATAACTTTTTTGACAGGGCCATATAGTAATTTTTATGAAAGTTGTGGTGAAAGGATAAGAGGCATTGCTAGTTTCCTCAGTGAAACTTTTTTTCACTGCCATTACTTAGTTTGAAGGAGGACAAAAGGTTTCTCTAGACCCACTAGCTCTTTTTATTCCATAATAAAATAAGAGAAATGGCGGGGGATAGAATCATGAACGAACAGGGATACTTGGATTTGAGAAGAGGAGAACGCGGAGCGATCATAAGCATCGTCGCTTATATAATCTTATCCTCATTAAAATTATCAGTCGGTTTTATAGCTCACTCTGAAGCCTTGAAGGCAGACGGATTAAATAATGTCACAGATATTATTGCATCCGCAGCCGTGCTGATTGGTCTTAAATTATCGCAGCGGCCCCCTGATGACGACCATCCTTATGGGCACTGGAAAGCAGAAACCGTTGCCTCCATGGTCGCCTCATTTATTATGATCGCTGTGGGAATCCAAGTAACATTCGAAGCGATTTCTAGTATATTTTATGGAAGAAACGAAACTCCAGATTTAGTTTCTGCTTGGACAGGTCTCTTTTGTGCTCTGGTTATGTATTTGGTTTATCGCTATAATAAAAAATTAGCTAACGAGATCAATAGCCAATCAGTTATGGCAGCAGCAAAGGATAACCTATCAGATGCATGGGTCAGTGTTGGTACATTTATAGGAATCGTCGGTGCCCAGTTCAATCTTCCGTGGCTCGACCCGATTACGGCGATAATTGTTGGATTCCTCATCTGTAAGACCGGATGGGAGATTTTTAGGGATGCTTCCCATCATTTAACCGATGGGTTTGATGAAAAACAAATAGAGACCTATAAAGAAACGATCATTGATTGTCATGGAGTTAAAGGGGTTAAAGACATTAAAGCCCGGAATTACGGCAATAACGTGGTAGTGGATATTGTGATTCTCGTCAATTCCGATTTAGATATTCGCGGTGCCCATGATATTGCAACCAAGGTGGAAAATGTATTAATAAAAAACCATCAAGTCTATGATGTACATGTTCATGTTGAACCTAATTAGATAAAAAGAGGAAGTGAGCCTTCATAACCTGAGAGGGCTCTTTCTTTTTAGGCGAGAGAATTCATATGATGTTTTATAAAAATAAACTGCCCAGCTTCATCCCAATAAACGCTAGTAAGATCCCAAACGTATAGCTCATTCCTAAATATAAAATAATCATCCTCCAGTTTCTTTTGGTAAACAGCTGTATGTTTTCCAATTTAAATGTAGAAAATGTCGTAAAAGCTCCCATGAAACCCGTTCCCAAAAGTAATCTCCACGTATTCTCTAAATTTGCTCCAAAGATTAAACCCAATAAAAACGAACCAAACAAATTAATGATTAAAGTGGCAAGAGGAAAAGTAGAGGGATACTTTCCCTTTATCAAGATACTTAGACCGAAACGGGACATCGCTCCAAAAAAGCCTCCGACTGCCACCAAAGCTATATTCGTTATCATTGTTTTTCACCTCTAATTACTTCTGTTTCTTTTTCTGCACTTAATCCCAATCGATATCCCATCCAAGTTAATAAGAGACCGCCCCAAAGACTAAGAAGCACATAAAGAATCGCTGTTCCCCACTTAGTTGCACTAATTAATTGAACCGTTTCCACACTAAAAGTCGAAAATGTAGTAAAAGAGCCAATAAGTCCAGTGCCTATTGCAGTTATAACATGTGGGGGCAATGATTTAAATCTTGGCAGAAAATTAGTGAGCCATCCCAAAATAAAACATCCCAACATATTGGTAACAAATGTAGCCAATGGAAAGTCGTGAAACCACCACTGACCAAAGTAAACGCCCAACATATAACGTAATAAAGCCCCAATAATTCCAGCAAGCCCTACGAATAAAAAACTCAATTTACTCACCTCAAATATATAGTTTCCTAAAATAAATAGACTCCTACCAGATTTTTTCTGGTAGGAGTCATTAGCTGCCCGCGGAAAGCGAAGTGCCTGGAACGGAAATCAACAGGCAATTTTAACAGAGTCAATTTTATAAGAATATATTAACAAATAAGAACTACAGGTGCTAGTTATTACTAGCATATTTAAAAAGCTCTTTGAATAAACCATACAAGTCCGAACGCTAAGATGGCAGCAGACGTTCCTGGAATCACCCAGCCTACCGGTTTTAACTTTAACTTCCTAATCCACAAAATGATTGGAAACGTTAAGGAAACAATCAACAACTGCCCGATCTCAATACCCATATTAAAAGATACGAGGGACGCAGCCATGTGATTCGTATCTAATTTCATTTCTGAAAGGATTCCTGCAAAACCAAATCCGTGAATCAATCCGAAGCCAAAAGCTAGCCACGGCTGGTGTTTTGAGTCCTGATTAAAAATATTAATGAGTGCCACATAAATAATACTTAGAGCAATAGCCGATTCCACAAATCTGCTTGGAAGATGAACAATATCAAAAGTGGCCAGAGCCAAAGTGATACTATGTGCAATGGTAAAGGCTGTAACTAAAGACAGAATATGACGAATCGTTTTTGCCCCAAAAAGCAAGCTAATTACAAATAGGATATGGTCATAACCTGTGAAAATATGTTTTAAACCAAGAACTACAAATTGTTTCACATTTTGCAAGAAGCTGATTTCACCAATTTCTACTTCTCTTGATTCAAACGAAAGAATCTTTTCTTGTTGTTTCCCGTCCATTTTAATAGTTGCATAGTTTGCATGACTTGGGTCGGAATCATCCATAAACATATTATATTCAACCACTAGCTTTTCAGGCTTATGCCCGATTTGATAAGCCAAATTAATTACCGCAAACGGACGCTCCTTAATTATTTCTATCTCTGTTTTTAACACGCTGCCCGCAACTAGTCCGCTGTCCGCATAAATTTTTATATGCGAATTTATATAATTTTGCAGGACCTTTTGGTTAATAATTGCCTTTTCTTCAGTTGCTGTATTAAGGGCATGTCCCAGCTCTTCCAAATCTAGTTTCAATTCATATCCCAGCGTTTTATCCTTGACCTGAATGGTGGAAAAACCTTCACTGTTATTTGTATGTGCATAAGCTGAATAAGGGTGTAAAGAACCTAATGCTAGAAATATGAGCAATAAAGGGAGCAGTATCTTTTTCATTATATCCACTTCCATTCCTTTGTAAATTTCCATGTCTCAACCAAGATAATGGAAAGACGAGGAGCATATAGACCCCTCGTCTCGACTCTATTCATTTCATAAATTATTTACTAGATTTGACGAAAATTGGGTTTGAATAGAACCAAAGATCATTCCAAGGATTTTCCCCTTTAGGATCGGCGACTGGTTCCAACTGGTCAGTGTTAGTACCACGCAAACGAATATAGCTATCTTTTTCCACATCTTTTAACGTATGAGTAATGATGATGTATTCACCGTCTTTTTTCCAGTCACTTTCTGTGAAACGCTTTACGACTTTTGTTGTCGGGTTAGAAGCTGCTGAGCGGTCTGCCACTTTTCCATTCACTTCTCCCATGATTAAGTCAACACGTTGAACATTTGGCTTATCACCATGAGAGTTCGCAGCGTTGGGATCTTTGATCCGAACGGTGACTGTGACATCCGTTTTCTTACTTGGAAGTCTAAGTGTTTCACCGATTGTCGCTGTATTTCCTTTTGCCGCTGCATGCAATGGTGATTTGCCGCCTGCTTGTACTTTCACATCCAGTTCTGAGATCAGGTCACCCGTTGTAACAAATACATTACCTTTACGAAGGTTTTCCATTACATCCTCATAATTTTTCTCTGCTTTTACATAGGTTTTAGAATATTCACCAGGCCAGAAGTCACTTCCTCCATCACGCCAGTTCACATGGGAGTCTGATGTGGCAGTAATCCACCAGTGTCTTCCTTCGCCTAACATCGAATCCCATAAACCACCAACGATAGCAGACATTTGATCAAATCCACCCATTGTTGGCGCGTTTGCGTTTGAGTAACTACCACGAGATCCTTTAGGGTCAAGAGAGCCATCTGGATTAATCGCACCTGCTTGGTGACCAGGTGCCCCCTCCATACCAATAGAGATATTTGGTGCAGTATCATTCCAATTACGGAACTCTTGCGGAGTATCTTGTCCCCATACACCAACACCTGTCGCTGAACGAGATGGATGATGGGCGATCGAAATTGGAAGCTCGTCCATTTGCTTCATATAGTTAAGAGCTTCAATCATTTTGGATTCAGTGTTTCGGCTTGAGTCAGTTGGATAAGCCTCACGAGAATTAAACTTGCTTTCAAGGTCATATAGAACTTGGGATTCATTTTCACCTTTTGGGATCATTAGAGTGCTGTGGTCTGCTCCGGGTGTGTCTAATTCCATTCCGTAGAATTGAAGAAGATCAGGAACAGCTTCACGGGATTTTAATAATTCAGGGTACGCTTGCTCTAAGTTGACCTTGGAATGGTTAGGACCACCATGATCTGTTGTCATTACCCAATCAAGTCCATATTTCTTAGCATTTTCTGCATTTTTTACTATTGGATAAATGGCATCGCCGCCCCGTATGGCAGTAGGAGGGTTGGTAGAATTGTCCCAGCCGACACTCCATTCACTATGTACATGGTGGTCACCCGCAAGCCATGATGCGCCATTCTTTTTCACTTCTTCTTTGGACAATGATTGTGCTTTAGCGTTTTGATTACCGCCATCATGAAAGACAGTTTGCGTTGTCAAAGCAGTGGTGGCAAGAACTGTTGTTGCTAATAAAGGTATGGCTTTCTTTTTAAATCGTGATTTCATACTTCCAATTCCCCCTAAGATTTATTCACAATTAAAATAGTAAACTAGGATTGTTAAGGGGATATGTAGGTTAAGTAAAGTCAGCGTTAATCTAATGTAAAGTTTAGAATTATAAAAAAAGAATTAACCCCAAAAAAAAGAGAGCTTAATGCTCTCCACAGATTGAGAGCCGCCGCTATCAACCTTTTTCTATTTTCAATACTCCAAGTCGCCGCTTATTTTTTCGAAAGTCCCTCCACATCAATAAATGGCGTAGCTCCGCCTGTGACACTTGGCAGGTGCCCATCCCATTTTTCTAACGCCTTTTCTTGGACTTCGATTTGTTTTAATTGAATCAATGCCTCGGTTACTTCTTGTTTTTTCAGTCGCAATGCTTCCGCTTCTGCACCCGCTTGAGCCACTTTCTGCTCAGCCTCGATTTTCACTCGTTCGAGATCTCTTTTTGCCCGTAATGCATTTTGTTCGGCGGTTTGTTTCGATTCAATCGCTTTATTAAATTCATCACTAAACGCGAATTCCTTGATATTAATATCTTCTAGAATCATATAGTATTTTGTTAATTTACCAGCGAGCATATCCTTCACCTTCGCCGATACTTCAGGCCGTTTCGAGATTAGTTCTTCGGCGGTGTACTGGGCAGTAATCGCCTTGAGTGATTCCGCAATTGCTGGGTCAACGATCCGGGTACGATAATCCAAGCCGATTTCTTGATAAAGCTTATTCACGGCTTCCGGGTCAGCCGAATAGTTGACGGCCACCATCGCGGTGACCATCTGGAGATCCTTAGAGGCCGCTGTCTGTGAACTTTCTTCTTTTTGAACCCGGACCTCAATCGGCTGTACAGTTTGAATGAATGGAATCTTAAAATGAAATCCTTCGGTTAAAATTGTCGGTTTAACGGCCCCTAATTGTAACAAAACCCCTCGGTATCCAGAATCCACGGTAGTACCAGAAAAAAAGCCAACCACGATAATCACCAGCGCAACAAGTCCGCTAATTATCGATTTCGTATAGTTCATTCTGATCACACCCCTTTAAATCACTTTATGAAAAAAGTTCCAGATTTATACAGATGAGATGAAAACAGAGACGATCCCGCTCTTAGAAAAACTTCTCCACCAACTCGACAGAAGCGGGCCTGCTAAAATAGTAGCCTTGCATTTTATTGCAGCCAATACTGCATAGATAATGGTATTGCTCCATGTTCTCGACACCTTCAGCGACCACATTCATCCCCAAGTTTTTGCCCATGGCCACCAATGCCCGGCAAACAGACTTCTGGTTTTTATGTTCCAAACCCTGGATAAACGATTTATCAATCTTGATCGTATTAAAAGGATATTGAACAAGATAACTTATGGAGGAATAACCAATCCCAAAATCATCAAGAATGATATCAACCCCATATTCTTGCAATTCTTGAATGGTTTTCAACGTTCTCTCGACATTGGTCATCGCCGTTCTTTCGGTTATTTCAATTTTTATTAATTCAGGCGGTAAGTCATATCTTTCTAATGAATCTTTAATCGTTTCAATGAAATCCTCCTGATTAATTTGCCGAGCAGGAACATTAATGGAGATATAAAAAGGCGGTAAATTCCTATCCATCCATAACCGGCGCTGGCTGCAGACCGCTGCCAAAACCCAATTGCTCAGTTTAATAATCAGATCGGATTCCTCAGCAATCTGGATAAATTCACCTGGTGAAATGCTTCCCAATACAGGATGTTCCCAACGAAGGAGTGCTTCCAAACCAATGGCTTTCTTGGTATATATATCAAAAATGGGCTGATATTCTAAATACAACTCATTTTTTTCAATCGCCTGATGAAGATGTTGTTCCAGGAGCATTTTTCGTGACAGACTTGTTGCCATGCCCAGTTGATATTGCTGAATGCCCGTCTTATTCTCCTTAGCCAGATACATCGCCTGATCGGCTCTCATCATAAGCACATCGCCATCTTTTCCATGGTCGGGATAAATACTTGTCCCGATACTGACACTTATCCTGTACTCATGTTCATTCAGCTTAATTGGCTCCGCAACCACTTGGCTTATTTTTGCGGCAATTTCATCAACCACTTGGCCATTCGGCAGGTTTTTTAATAGAATAACAAATTCATCTCCACCCTGGCGTGAAATGACATCTTCCGCACGTATATGACTCTTTAAGCGATTCGCGATGATTTTAATCAATCGATCACCCATTTTGTGCCCCAGTGAATCATTGATATCCTTGAACCGATCAATATCGATGAATAAGATCCCTGCAAACCGGTGATTTTGCTTCGCCTCTATAATGGCGGTACAAAGCTGTTCATCAAATTTTCTGCGATTTGGCAGCCCTGTTAATGGATCATGAAAGGCTAAATAGGTTAATTCTGCTTCGTTTCTTTTCCGCTGATTAATATCCATCACAACACGATCAAATCTCACAGGACCAACTGCCGGCTCCTCAAAAATGGGAACGATATAATCAAAAACCCACTTCTCCATCCCATTAACGGTGCGAATTCGATACTCAAGTTTAATAGACTGCCCCTTTTCCAATAAAGTCAGCTGCGATAGGACGGCAGTTTTATCTTGCGGATGGATGATCTCCATCCACAAATAAGGATTCTGGTTAAATTCTTCCTCGGAATAACCCAAAATACGCTGGCAGGCTGAGGATATTGGAAGGGTCTCCATCGTCTTGGCATCAATAGACCATAAACAAATATCAATTTCGTTAAAAATATGATCCCAATTGCTCAATTCATAAAATGGATGGCTCAAAGGCACGGGGAGATTGAGCAGCACGGATTTGAAGGGTTGAATAAACAAACTTACATCGGACTTTAGGGATTGATTTCTCATAGGGGCTCCTCTCTATGGTTTATGAAATAATCTGTATATTGTATATCTTAAAGGAATTATCGGAATTTGAGCCCTTCAAATGTCACTGGATTGTGGCGTTTTTTTGACAAAAAACAAAAAGCGTAAAGACCCTTATCACGGAATCTTTACGCTTTATTATTAGCCAATGTCGATATATCAAGTATGCGATACGATCAATTCACAATGCCCGTCTACTTCAAATTCGCCAAATCCCACAGGGATGATCAGATGAGAACCCTTCTTCAATCCATAGGGCTGACCATTATGAAGAAGGGTTCCCTCTCCATTAATGACGCTGAGCAGCAAATATTGATCATGAAATGCGAAAGCAGCTTTTCCGCTAACCTCCCATTTGTAAACAGAGAAAAAGTCTGACTCCACAAACGTTGTAATCGTTACATTTTCACCTTCCTGAACTGTAGGAGCAACCCCGGCATTTTGATGAGGCACTGTTGTCACTTCAATTGCTTTTTCTAAATGCAGTTCGCGCAAATTTCCTTCTGCATCTCGGCGGTCGTAATCATACACACGGTACGTGGTGTCAGAGCTTTGCTGCGTTTCTAAAACTAACGTTCCTTCACATAAAGCATGGATCGTTCCGCTTGGAACATAGAAAAAGTCACCTGGTTTGATTTTGACCCTGCGCAGCAGCTCGTTCCATTTCCCATCATTAATTTGCTCAATTAATTCTTCTTTTGTTTTCGCATTATGGCCAAAAATCATGTCCGCGCCATCTTTACAATCAAGGATATACCAGCATTCGGTTTTCCCAAGATCCCCATTTTCATGAACCTTTGCATAAGAATCCTCAGGATGGACCTGAACGGATAAATCCATGTTCGCATCTAATATTTTCGTTAAAAGTGGAAAAACCTCATCCTTCGGGTTTCCAAAAAGCTCGGGATGTTTACGATATAAATCGTCCAATGCCATACCCGCATATGGACCGTTTTCCACAATAGATGGCCCATTAGGATGTGCGGAAATCGCCCAGCACTCCCCTGTTTGATCATTCGGAATGTCGTACCCAAATTCGGTTTGTAAGGCGCTGCCGCCCCAAATTCTCTCTTTAAAAACTGGTTTTAAAAATAATGGTTGCATAATAAATCCCTCCAGGCGTACGTTTATCGTTGATTTTCCTCTTGAAATGCTTGATGAGCAAGCATGAGCGAGCCAGTAATTCCCGCATTGTCACCTAAACCAGGACCGACAATATATTCAGTAAGATCCGGCAAAGTCACATACTCATTAACAAAATCCTTTAAATACTTATAGACAGAAATAAACACTTGCTTTTGCTTCATCACTCCCCCGCCAAGGATAATTTTTTTCGGCGAAAGAATCAATACATATTGCATCAGGGCTTGGGCAATATAGTATCCTTCTAGGTCCCACACTTCCATTCGATCGACAAGCTGATCCCCTTTTACTCCCCAACGCTCCTCAATGGCAGGACCAGCCGCTAGACCTTCTAAGCAATCATGGTGATAAGGGCACTTCCCTCGAAATTCGTCATTTGGATGCCGTCTCACAAGAATATGCCCCATTTCAGGGTGCGAAAGTCCTTGAAGAAGCTTCCCTTGAACAATGGCACCTGCCCCAATTCCAGTACCAACTGTAATATACAAGCAGCTATCCAAACCTTTTGCCGCACCAAAGGTAACCTCTCCCAATGCCGCCGCATTAACATCTGTATTAAACCCAATCGGCACGGAAAATGCATCTTTTAATGATTGAACAAACGGATAATCCCTCCACCCCAGCTTCGGCGTAGAAGTAATATGACCGTACGCAGCACTTTCCGGATTCACATCAATGGGACCGAACGAACCCACACCAATTGCCTTTATTGGATATTGATTGAAAAATTCAACCACCTTTGGCATCGTTTCCGCCGGTATAGTGGTTGGGATCTGAATACGGTCTACAATATTACCCTTTTCATCGCCAACAGCACACACAAACTTTGTCCCGCCTGCTTCAATTGCACCCAACATACAGAAATACCTCCAAATAAAAATTTCTACATTTCATTATAACTGCCCATAGATCCCTTTTTTGATTTTCTCCAAATAAAATATAGGGTTGGAATCATCAGCACATAGATAATCGGAAAAAGACTAAACGAGACAGGTAAAAGCAGGTCAAAATCAAAGTATTTTCTCATCGCTAAAAACAAAAATACTCCTATGATTCTTCCAACTCCGAGTGGAATTTCTCGAATAATGATATAATCCAAACGCTTGACCTTGTACTCGGGGTCCTTCTCAATCGCTTCATAAATCATGGCACTCATCGAGGTGGTAACCATATTATGGGCTAATGGCGAGACAATTCCAAATATAATCAATGATAGAAGGACCGGAAGGATGGATAACAATATAGAACTCAAAAATATACTTACCGAACCGATCGCATAAATGGCGAGACGATATTTCGGATTAGAGAACTTAGCAAGCAAATAGAATGTAACAATGGCAATCAACTCAGCTGCCATATTATAAACTCCTAAACTTAATTCTCCGCCCGCTACTTTGAAGGTAATCATCGTAATCAAGAAGGTCCCGTACACGCCAGATACAATCCCATCAGCAAACATTACCTTGTACATCCTTTTCCATTCCTTGGACGGATTCTTGATAACATCCCAGAAATAACTTTTTGCTGTAATTGGCTTTCCCTTCACTTTTAGAGAGGTTAAAAAGGATAGAAAAAAGAATAGACAAGTTCCAATGAAAACGACATAATACCCAAGCATGCCATCCAATTGCGAGATGATGATTCCTGACAGAACCGGGCCGATCACACCTCCAATGGTAAATAGAATACCTTGTACATATAAAAATTGATCCCGATTATCATTGGTTGTTAAATCTAATACAGCCAAATGCATGCCGACATAATACAGACTCATCGCTAATCCATTTGAAAATCCTAACAACATGATATGTTCACTTAATGTGTCATGAAAAATAAGCATAATTAAATAGGTAATCAGATAAAAGACAAATCCTAAACGCATCGTAATCATTGGGCTCGTTTTCCTAGCCAGCCATCCGCAAAGGCCAAAACAAAAGATGATCGCGATGGACCAATACAAACTATAGTAAGCTAGAAGTGAATAGGTTTTATCCAATTTCCATAAGAAAACACTTTGAAACACACCGGACAAAACGCCGCCAAAGGAAAATAAAGCATTCATCAGTAAATAAAACTTTAATTCCGTAGAAAAAGACTTAAAAATTTGAAGCATTCTTTGATCTCCTTTTGCAGAAGAGTCGGCCTAGAAGGCTTTTTTCACTCCTGTTTTTACACTACTATTAATGGCCTTCACTCTCAAGGTTTCCCATGGAACGTCTTTCCCCTCAGCCTGTCCGACCTTAATCGTTCTGCTCATATTTGGCAGTAAATCAAAGAAGTTATCCTCGATGACAAGCTGCTCCATATCCAGTTCAATGGTGACCATTCGCGCGAGCAGATTGGCGGATAGGGTCAGCTCATGTTTCTCACGGTCAATCAAAACAGTTACTTCAGACTCTTCCAATCTCAAATCCTTTTGGTCGCGGAAATAGTAGAAGTTTTCATCGGTTTTATTCCTTTTTGAGCGAATGACGATCACGGCCTCTTCTGGCTGCAGACCACTAAGAGCTTCCTGCTCTAACATAACGTCGACTTGCTGCGAAACATTGGCTGGGATCGAAACCGTCCATTGCCTTGAAAATACTTTTTCACCAGTAAATTGATAAACGGCCAGTTCAATTTCATCCTCATAGGTTTCTAACCGGTCATTTACCACCCAAATAGCCATATCTTTACCTGGTACATGATCAAGCGTTAATAGAACTGGACTAAAGAACTTTCTTGCATAATGATAGGAAGCCTTAGGCAATAAATAATAGTCGATAACTGACCAGCTTGTCCCCGGCCAGCAGTCATTTAACTGCCAAAATAATGCACCGCTGGTATGTGGTTTATTGCGCCTATAATGTTCGATGCCATACTTCAAACCTTCTGCTTGGGTTAACATCGAATAGGCAATATACTCATCTAATTCCTTTGGAACCCCTGTATAACCTTCCATCAGCAGAATTCCTTTTGGATGATGGATATCTTTATTCCGGTACGCCATTTCTTCGCTTCCCCAGTAAAATTGATCCTTCGGGATATTTCGTTCTAATGTATAACGATTAGAAGAAGCATGCATGCCAAATTCACTCGCAAAGAGTGTCGTATCATTTTTAAAATTTTTAAATGACAGCCCTTCGACGCTGTAATTCACCTTCTGCGGTTCACCAAACGTTCTCGGCTCAATATTCCCGTGCCAAACCTGCCAATTATGCGTGTCGCCCTGCTCTCTTGAATTATGATCATTTCCTCCGAATGGCGAGCTCGGCCAAAACAGACGAGTTGGGTCGAGTTCTTGAAGTAATTCCGGCATTAATTCATGATAGATTTTTTCACCATAAAAAGGATGAGTAATTTCACCCGAGGAAGACAACGCTTCATACAGCCAATCATTCTCATTGTTTCCACACCAAAGTGCCAAGCAAGGATGATTACGGAGCCGTTTGACCACATGTATGATTTCCTCTTTTACGTTGGCCATAAAGTTCTTATTATAATCCGGATAGAGCGCACAGGAAAACATGAAATCCTGCCAGACTAAAATGCCAAGCCGATTACACTCGTCATAAAAAACTTCTTTTTCATAGATACCGCCACCCCAAACACGAAGCATATTCATATTCGCATCTTTGGACATCTTGATTAAGTGCCTGTAACGAGAATCTGGGACAGCTCCGATGAAACTATCGATTGGAATCCAATTGGCCCCTTTAGCAAATACCTTTTCTCCATTTAAAACAAAGGTAAAACAAGGATTACCCTCTTCATCCTTACGCAGTACCTCAATGGTCCTAATCCCAAAGTCTTCTTGATAATCATCCACTTTCACACCATCCGCAAGCAATTCAATCTTTAGTTGATAAAGGTAAGGCGTGCCCAAGTCATGTGTCCACCATAGCTTCGGATTTTCCACTTCCAATGCAACTGTTGCTTGTTTGCGGTCTACTTTTCCTTTAGCTGAGTAACTTTCTGCCCCATCAGAAAGGGTAACATCGACCACATAATCTTTATCTTTTCTAAATGAAGCTATGTCCACTTCGACCTCGATAATGGCTTTGTCATGAGAAATGGATTTCGTTTTAGCAAATACAGAGTCGATTTTAGCATAAGTTCTCTTCTCTAAATGAACTTCCTTCCATATCCCTGCAGCAACCAAGCGCGGCCCCCAATCCCAGCCATAATGACTTTGAGCCTTTCTTGTCCAGATTCTTTTCTTGCTAAATCCAGACCAATAATATTGAACCTTGTCCTTCACATGAACATGGATGGGATCAAATTTTACCGCCAAAACATTTGTCCCTTGCTTCAACTCCCGCGCAACCTCAAAGCTGTGACTAATATACATATTCTCCGTTGAACCCAGTTCCACACCATTTAAATAAACGGTAGCAAATGTATCCAACCCTTCAAAAATCAGCTCATAGCGGTGGTCTTTACTAATATCATCATTGAACTCAAACGTATTGCGATACCACCAAACCTTTTCTTCTACCCACTGACATTTCAAATCATTGTGTCCGTAAAAAGGATCTTCAATTAACTTTCGGTCAATCAAGGTTGAATGAACATCGCCAGGTACTGATGCTGTCATCCAGAAGTAATCAATGTATTCAGGTGCAGCGACCTCAAGATCCCGTGCGGCCCCTACATCAAAATGTTTTATTTTCCAGTTATCATTTATTTTCATCGTTTGTCACCTGCCATTGAAAAATGCTTACAGTATTTCCGTTTTATTAGTGAAGCCTCTAGTAGCGTAAAACATAATAAAAAGGCCAAAATCAGTCTCAGGATTTTGGCACTTAATTTTTCAAATTATAAATAAGTTAATGAATCCAAGATTTCTTTTAAGCTTAATTCCGCACATGCCATTGATGTATCAGCAACACCGTAAAACATTTTAACTACATCGCCTTCAACAACTGCACCGCATGAAAAGACTACATTCCCAAAAAACCCTTCTACTTCATAGTCTGCTTCAGGCTCAAGAATCGGTTGGTTGGAGCGTGCAATGACCTTTGTGGGATTTTCTAAATCTAGGAGAACTGCTCCCATACAATAGCGGTGATCCTCAGTTGCACCATGATAAAGCTCCAGCCAGCCTTTTTCTGTCTTAAACGGAACAGCCCCTCCGCCCATACGAGCGCTATCCCACATGCCCTCACGTAAACCTAGTAAATGCTTGTGATTCCCCCAATGCAGGAGATTAGTTGATTCAGCAATCCACATTTCTGGCTCCCCTACACTTTTCGGAACAGGACGGTGGAGTGCGTAATATTTTCCATTAATTTTTTCAGGGAAAATTAAGACATCTTTATTTTCCGGTGCAAAAATCATCCCATGATGTTCAGTAGTTATGAAGTCCTTGGTGGAAACCATCGATTCTCCCACACCAACAGGTGAAACCGCACTAAAATAGATATAATAAGTATCTTCAATCTTAGTAATCCTTGGGTCCTCTATCCCAAATGTTTCTAACTCATTAGAAGGGTAAACGAAAGGATTCTCATCGATGGTGAAATGATGACCGCCATCTTTGCTTCTTGCAATCCGCAAGTAGGCGATAGATGTTAAATAGTCCCATGAATGTACATCCCCGCTTTTTCGAATCACACGTGGATCAGAGAAGTCATACGCAGGATCATCTAAACGGAATTCTAAAATCTCAAGTTCATTTGTTTTGGGATTATAAATGGGCGATTTAATGATATTCGGGTCTTCACTAATTGGTCGTTCAGCGACACGAAGAAGCATGATAATTTCATCCTTATACGTTGTAACACCTGCATTAAAAGCACCGATCACTTCAAAATCAGCTCGATGCGGTTTCACATCTGCTGGAGTAACTAGAGGGTTCTCTTCAAATCTATAAACATTCATTTTAATGACTCCTTTGTTGTATCAGATTTACCGCTCGTATTGTAAAAACGGATCGACAATGGTAATTTTTTGAGCTTCTGCATCACTAATTCCTGCATAAATATCAGCCGTTCCATCGGGTTTTCGAACGAGTCCGCCACTAAAGACGACATCTTCTAAGTCTGGACGCTTCGTTGGACCAGGGAGGAACTGACTTCTAGTTGCGATTAACTCCATATCTGAAAATTCACTTGTTTCTGGATTAAGGGCAAATACCATTGGGTAATAGTGGCGGTTTCCTTCTTCATCAAAGGAGGCAACATGTCCTAATACTCCAACAAGACCATTTGATAAAAGATGCGGCTCGTTGGCTCCGCCCCATTCTTCATCAATGAACTGCCCTTGTAGTAACGGCGCTTCGTTGACCACATCAACAGTCAATTCTTCTAAGGAAGAAATACTAGTCCAGCCAATTTTTCCTCTTCCGCCTTTTTCACCCTGAGGTCTGGTTAATACTCCAATGCTTCCATCCTTTAGTTCGACTAAACGCAGATCTTTCATTCCGTCAGGACCTTTTGTAAATTCTTGCAGGCTTGCAATCGATTGACCTTTATAAAAAACGGTTCTCCAGCCAAGTTGTCCTTCATTCGTTGGATGAGGGAATATTTGAACGCCCCCCACTACTAGCTCTCCTGAGATTCGAGTAAAGAAAGGATCTTGCAATTCCAAGACTGGCGCATTTTCTCTTGGCACCCACTCGCCGTTTCTTTCGACAAAGAAGTATACATTGGAGTGTTCACTGTCACGTGATTCCACTCGTCCGGCAATGACCAACTCTCCCTCATCCTCAAACGGTGCGCTTATATTATAGACATCATTTTCCCCAATGCCGGAGAATACGATTTTTTCCGGATTGGTTGGTTGTGGTTTCGATTTATATTCCTCTAACAGCTGTTCACATGTTTGAGCATTACCTTTCCTTAACAAGGCCATTTCCTATTTCCCCCTTTAGGATCATTGCTTCATTCGCTAAAATTGTTACGGTATTTTCACGATCAAGCCTTGTTCGATGTGTTGAAAGTAACAACTTCATGGAGGCTGCTCCCTCCACTTCAAGTGTTCTTGGTTGATCAGTGAAATTCAAAACAACTAATATTTTTTCAACTGAATCCATTCTGACAAAATAGATCATTCCCTCTTCATTTCGCAAAACTTCATAATCCCCGAACTGCAGCGATGAATGGTCCTTTCGCAGCTTCAGCAATTTTTTATAAAAAGAAAGCATCGATTCTGGATTATTTATTTGGTCTTCAACCGTAACTTTATAGGCATCGTCTGGAACCGTAATCCACGGCAGCCCCTCTGAAAAGCCGACATTGTCCTGTTCATTCCATTGCATCGGGGTACGTGACTTGTCGCGCGATTTTTCATTCGCAACCATTAGGGCTTCTTCAGGTGACTTGCCAGCTTCTAATGCGAGCGTATAGCCCATGATTCCTTGAATATCTTTCATTTTCGATAGGTCGTCTGTAATCCAATCTCTCATCCCGATTTCATCGCCAAAATAGATGAAGGGGACACCCTTTGCCGTCAGCATTAGAGTGGCAACCAGTTTGGCACGATCATTATCGCCGCCAAATCTTGAAATATGCCTGGACATATCATGACTAGAAAAGAATAATGTTGGAATTTGAGTAGAATCATAGATTTTCTCTGTTTCCACTAATTGCCCAAAGAGCCTATCTGTATCAAACTCAGCCATACTCCCGATATTAAAATTAAACACCACATCTAATTTGTTAAGGCCCGAATATTTTTTTAGAACTTCCAAATCCTCGGAACCTACCTCACCAACAAGGAATTTATCTGGATATTGATGAACAAACTCGGCAATTTCCTCAATCGTCGCTATAATTCCTTCTTGGTCTTTATCGTACAAATGAATTTGTTCCTTTTTCTCCCAATCATATGGATTGTCCTGAAGCGAATCATTCACCTTTAAGAAGTTGATGACATCAAGCCGGAAACCATCGATTCCTTTTTCAAGCCAAAATTTCATCACATCAAACATCGCCTGTTTCACTTCAGGGTTGGCCCAGTTTAAATCCACCTGTTCCTTCGCAAAGGCATGGTAGTAATATTGATTCGTCCTCGAATCGTATTCCCAAGCCGGTCCGCCAAAGAATGATTCCCAATTATTCGGCATATCTCTCCAGATATACCAATCACGCTTCGAATCATCCTTAGCGGACTTTGACTCCTGGAACCATGGATGATGAGAAGAAGTGTGATTGAGCACTAAATCGGCGATGACCTTGATCCCACGTTGATGCGCTTCTTGTATAAACATTTCAAAATCCGCCATCGTGCCATAATCCGGATCAATTCCATAATAGTCGGAAATGTCATAGCCATTATCGACCTTTGGTGATGGATAAAACGGAGTCAGCCACAATCCGTCAATCCCCAATTCTTTAAGATAGTCGAGTTTAGAGGTAATCCCCGTAAAGTCGCCGATTCCATCACCATTTCCATCTTTAAAGCTTGACATATAGATTTCATAAAAAGTCGATTGTTTCCACCATTTCACCATCGTACTAAAACTCCTATTAATTACTTAAGTGTAAATTGCATTCCTTCTTGGAACTTTTTCGCAAATAGTAAGAAGATAATAATGATTGGCATGGTTAATAACACCGCTGCCGCGTACATAGGCCCTGGATAGCCGCCATAAGGACCAAACATTTGTGATAAAAGGACGTTTAAAGTTAGCATATTATCGCTCTTCGCGACTAACATATCCCATAACAACTCGGTCCATCTTTCCATAAACAAGAATAAGAAGATAACAGTCGAAATCGACTTCGACATTGGCAGGACGATTTTAAACATGATTTGCAATTCACTCGCCCCATCCAACTTTGCGGCTTCAATAAATGTATCTGGTATCGCCTTAAAGAAGTTGGTATACATAAATACCGCCCATAAGCTGAGGGCTTTTGGTAAAATCATTCCCCAATAAGAGTCATACATGCCGAGTCTTTGAATCACAAGGAACGTAGGGATTAACAAAATAATCGCCGGGAAAAACATTTGAAATAAAATCACGTTATTAACGGTGTCTCTACCTTTAAAAGGAATTTTCGCTAAGGCATACGCAACCATAACACCTGTAACCATCATTAAAAACGTTGATGCACCAGAAACAATAAAACTATTAAAAAACGCATTCAGCCATGGCCTTGGGATGACCGCTTCGCCTCCACCAAGCAGCCATTGATATGATTTCAAGCTGTACTCTGTTGGAATGAGCTTCTTATCTACTTGATCCCAAACAGCAAAGGAATTTAACACCATATAAATATACGGAAAGATCATAATCAGTAAGAGAACAACGGCAATTAGGTAACGAAACAATAATCCGTTTTTCTTAGCTCCACCCATTTCGTTTCCCCCACATTTCTAAGAGTTTTCGAATGATAAATATTGAAATAAACGTTACTACAGACGCAATAATGGCAATCGCTGAAGCATAACCCGCTTGAAGATTCGTGAATGCTCTTGTAAAAATCTCCATTTGCCATGTATTAGTTGCAAAATTTGGTCCTCCACCTGTTAACTGATACACCTCTGTGAAAATACCAAACGTAACACCAATCGATAGGATTAATACTGTAAACAAAGCCGGGTACAGAAGTGGAAAGGTGATCTTCCAAAAACGCTGCCAGCCTGTTACCCCATCAATACTAGCTGCTTCATAAACTTCCTTATCAATACTCTCAAGTCCTGACGTTAAAATCAGTGCATAGTAGCCAGTGAATTTCCAAGCGATAATCATCGCAACGACAAAGAGTGCAGCAAAAGGTGTTCCAAGCCAGTTTATATCTAATCCAAATGAGCCCCTCAAAAATTCATTCACTGGACTGTTGTAAGATAAGATCCCTTTAACGATAAATGACGATACAACCCCTGATGCTAAATAAGGCAGGAAAAAACCAATTAAAAATAGACCTTTAAATTTAGGTAATCCTTGAACGATTAAAGCAACGATAATCGAAGATGCCACAACTAACGGCACAAACAATGCCATAAATTTAAAACTTACAAAAAATGCACTTTGAACCCCTGGACTCTTGAAAGCCTCCATGTAATTTTCCATACCAACGAAACTAAAAGTTGGTGCAATCAAATTCCAATCAGTAAAGGATAAAAACAGTGACCATACCAGTGGAATTAGAAAGAAAACGACCGCATATATAAGATAAGGACTGGCAAATAGCCAGCCCAACCTTCCTTGCTTTGTGCTCATTATTTAAGAGCCCCCTCAATTGCTTCTTGCATGTCCTTCCAGGCAGTTTTCGGATTTTTCTCACCTTTTACCACTGGATTGAAGGCATGTTGACCAATTAAAGTCTGAATATCATTGTATTTTGAATTATCCATCGGCGGGATACCGTTTGGAACTGCGGCTGCATATGGTTGTAATGCTGGATTTTTGTCAAAGAACGCTTTAAACGCATCGTTTGATGTTAAATCATCACGGGCAGGTGGTAAGCTTGTCTTTTCAAGCCATTTCAAATCATTTTCAGGTTTTGAATACACCCACTTAATGAAGTCCATCGCTGCTTTTTGTTGTTCTTTTGTTGCAGACGCGTAAACAACTAGACCTTTTGTATCAGCAAACGTTTTTACATTGGTAGTATCTGTACCATCTGGAACAGGTGGAGGTGTCAATGTATAGGTTTCGTTGAATTTCATTTCCGGGAATTTTTCTTCCCAGTATGGAATAGTCCAAGGACCCACATCGACAAAAATTCCTAAACCACTTTCGAACGGATCTTTTGACTGTCTTGTTAACAGTCCATCAGCTTTACGAAGATCATCCATTAAGCCCAGTACTTGTTCACCAGCTTTTTGATCACCTGTGAATTTTGTTCCCTCAACAAACTTGTTACCATTTGATGCTGCATCATACAACATGAAGAAGTCGAACCATCTTTTCCAAGCTGTTGGATCAGCAAGGTCTGCTTTTGCCCATAAATATTTATCAGGATATTTTGCTTTTAATTTCTTCGCTACATCTAACATTTCGCTATAAGTTTTTGGCGGCTCGTTAAACCCGAGCTCTTTTAAAACATCCAATCTCCAGCCAAATAACATCGCATTTGAGTAAATTGGTAATACGTATTGGTGGCCGTCCGCAAACTCCCAGCCCTTCATCGTATTTTCCATGTTACGGTTTTTCTTTACTTCATCCCATCCATCTAATTCATCTAATGGTACAAGCGCTTTGCTTTCAGATAATTGAGCAGCAAACCCACGGTTGATATTTTCAGACATGGTAGGCGCGCTTTTACCTGCAATCGCAGATTGGATACTTGCCTCAGATGTCGGGCTTTCCTTCATAGGACTTACATTAACTTTGATCTTAGGATTTTCCTTTGTAAACTCTGCTGCAACTTCCTTCCAATATACTTGCTGTGTTGGGTTTGGAGCAGCCCAGAATTCAATTGTTGTTACTCCATCCTTTTTACCTGTTTCTTGCCCTGTGTTATTACCTGTAGAACAGGCTGCAAGGCCAGAAACTGTAAGAGAAGCCGCGAATAAGATTGATGCTACTTTTTTCATTTTCATCTTATATTCCTCCAATGACTAATATCTAATCCAACCTTTTAATAAAAGTAGTAATGCCCTAAACTATAATTACACTATTCAATTAATCACACGTGTTTCTGATGGCGTAACTGCCTTATCTGACAGCGCTATCAACAGCATTCAAAAAAAAGTATACTATTTGTAATCCAAGTCAAAAATTATGGTATTAACCCAAATCCCTCATTTCTCAACAAGCATTGATAGAATTACAAAACAACAAGTAACTATTTAGTCATGTATTTTATCACCTTACAGACGTAATTATTGCACCTTACTTTAATAAAGTCAACAATTAATCACTAAAACCATAAATTTTATAATAAATAACTTACATTTCTGTCATCTACATAACTATTGTAATTTTTATTTTGTAACGTTACAATAAAATTACAAACAATGACAAATTATTATTAAGATATAGATTAAGGGAGATCAAAGAAATGGAAAAAAAAGTGACTATGCAGGATATAGCGGATCGGTTAAATATCTCGAAAAACTCCGTTTCCCAAGCGTTATCTGGAAAGCCGGGAGTTAGTGAAGATACCCGCAGGCTTGTACAAACTACTGCAGATGAATTAGGTTATTCCTATTCTAATAGCAGGAATCAAAAGCAAGTTGAAAAAAAGACACTAAAAAACATCGCTCTAATTGCTTCTGATTATGCATTTTCACTTAAAAGCTTTTTTGGTGAAATTTACTTAAGTGTTGAAAAAGAGCTTAGAGCTCGGGGGATGAATTTGTTTATTGAATCGATAGATAGCGAAGCAATAAATAATTTAACGCTGCCTTCCTTATTAATAAATCACGAAATCGATGGCATTTTAATCCTATCTCATATCAGTACGGACTATATTTCTACGATAATAAATACGGGGATCCCTACTGTTTTAATTGATCATCATGAACCGCACCTAGAAGCTGATTCGATCCTGACCAATAATCGGTTCGGAGCCTACACTGCTGTGGAACATTTAATTCAATTAGGGCATCGTGAAATAGCGTTTGTAGGTAATGTGGACATTTCTCCTAGCTATCAAGAACGATTAGAAGGATACCTGCTAGCTTTAAAAAGATACGGGATAAGCCCTAATGAAGATTTCATATTAACCAACACACAGGAAAATCAGCATGATATCAATTTATTTCTTAACGGTCTTCAAGACATGCCTTCAGCATGGTTTTGTGTGAATGACGGCAAAGGTTTCCTAGTTACATCCATATTGCAGCAAAGAGGTTTCAAAGTACCGGAAGATGCCTCTGTATGCAGCTTTGATAATGGGCAATTGTCACAAATTGCAACCCCTACGATTACAACGATGGATATCGATTTAAATTATTACGGTAAAAAGGCAGTCGAACAACTTTGTTGGAGAATGGAAAACAAAGAAGAACCGTTTCAGGAAATCCTTTTACCAACCAAGTTAATCATAAGAGAGTCCACTGCTAAGAAAAAACAATGATCATCTGAGTGAATTTATAAACAAATACAACCCCGCTGCCACTTTTTTTAGTGATAGCGGGGTTGTTATTTTGAAAGGATAATATTTCTAGATTATTTGCATTACTTTTTAAATAACCAGCCTTTTTTGTAAAACCAAAAAATCATTACTATGACTATTATCACCATAACCCCGAGCGTAATAAAATAGCCGTATTTCCAATGTAACTCTGGTATATTTTCAAAATTCATTCCGTATACGCCCACAATAAATGTAAGTGGCATAAAAATGGTGGTGATCACGGTAAGTGTCATCATAATGGAGTTCATTCGATTGGATTGAACGGACATGTAATTCTCCCTCATATCAGAAGTAACGTCTTGATTAGAAGCAACCATATCTGTTAACTTCATCAAGTGATCATAGATATCGGAAAAATAATGGTGAATTTGCTTTGTGTCCTGAATCCGCTTCGAGTTTATCATCCGGTATAACAAATCTCTCATCGGAATGATCGTTTTCCGCAAACGAATCAGATCTCTGCGAATCTCATAAACCTCTTCGATGATTTTTTTGCTGCTTGCTTCCTTCTCTTCATATTCATTGAGCTTGTCCTCAATTTGATGCAAAATCGGAAAATAGCAATCTACTAATTCATCTATAATGCTATGAAGAATATATAACGGGCCAGCCATTTCCATTTCATTACTTGCGGATAATTTTTGCTTAACCACATCT
Source organism: Bacillus sp. AFS073361 (assembly GCF_002567005.1). Lineage (GTDB taxonomy): Bacteria > Bacillota > Bacilli > Bacillales > Cytobacillaceae > Neobacillus. Next base: position 75,175 of record NZ_NUZU01000028.1, on the reverse strand, counting down.
ATCGCCTCTTCCTTTTCCTTATGAAAAGAAACGACATAGTTTTCTCCCACAAAAACATCTATCTCCTCGCACCTTATTGTTTTACTTAATGAATGTAAAACAAAGAATAGGACTCCATCATAATAATTCATATTGGGGCGCTGGATAAAATGCAGACAATCTTCAATCGCCAAGGGATGAAAGTGGAAAAATTCACTTAACAACTTTGTTTCCTCTTCCGTTGGTTCCTCAAAATCCACCCAATAAAATTTGAAACGATCTGACCTTAATTCCTCCAACTTTACATCTTTTATCAACTGGTTATCTTGTGTAATCGCATAGGTAAAAATCATTCATAACCCTCACTTTATTGATTTCAGCCTTTCCAAATTCCACACTCTCTTTTTAACGGTCTATTTAAAAGATATTACCATAAATGTGTTAACGATACTTACACATAAAAAATGAGCTTGGAAAATGTATCTCCCAGCTCATTTATTTCACTGACTAGTTGTATTATATTTTCATTTCACTATTTTCGAGGCAAAATCTGCATGATAATCACGGAAGGTCGGGTTTTCTCCACAGACCATCAAGCCTTGCCCCCAGTTTACGTGTACATCGGCAGTCGGTTTATCGGACGGGTCCCGATATTGGAATAATACGTTTCTCCGCGGCCGGTCACTTCGATTACTATCCGACCCGTGGATCGTTAAATAATTAAAAAACAGAACGTCACCTGCTTCGGCAGGGCACGGGGTCCCTATGGAAATCGGATATTCCTTATGATTTAAGTAGTGACGGCCTACATGTGAAACGGGACCTTCTTGATGAGATTTTGGAATGACCCTCAGGCATCCGTTTTCCAAGTCTGCATCATCAAGATGAACACTAGCAGCCAACATAGTATGACTTTCGTGAGGAAAATAAGGATGATCCTGATGCATGGGAAAAGCTGCTCCCTTTTCAGGTGGCTTAACCAGCATTTTGGAGTGATGTAACTGCACATTCGGTCCGATCAGCTTTTGCAAAATAGACACCATATTGGGATGGATTACCGCTCTAGAAAAGGCTGCATCATGATAATGAACATCATGAAATCCTTTTAACACCAGTTTTTTTAACTCGTTCGCTGGGATGTACTCCCCTTGCCATGCATGATTTCGATCATGTTTTGTATTGGCTGCACGTTGAATAATCCGTTCTACTGCGGTTTTCATTCTCTCTACTTCCTCTTTTGAAAAAACTCCTTTAACAAGCAAGTATCCATTTTCTTGGTAAAATTCAGCTTCCTTTAAAGTAATCATTCTTTTTCCTCCTTTAAGGTTGATCATATAATTGTTATAATTTTAAGAAAATAATGGGTTTCTGTCTTTATCCAAATAGGCTGTTTTTTTGTCTTTTGAAGACATCGGAGGGATGTTTTTGATCGTTCAATCATGTAAACACAGTGAAGGAAGTTTAAATCAATATGCCCTGGGGCCGCTTGGAGAAGAAATTGCCTTTAAGGTGAATTACTGGGGGGTGAACCCAAAGCATTTCAACAATCCCGTACATAGGCATTCCTTTTATGAAGTGTGTTATGTACTAAGTGGAGAAGGACTTTATAAAGACTTGGATGACCAATTTCGGTTAAAGAAAGGGACATTATTTTTATCTCGTCCGAACATTCATCATCAAATTCTAAGTGAAACAGGACTGTTTCTTGTATTTGTCGCATTTGAGATTTTACATGAAAAATCAATGGATGAGGCCAGTCACAGGTTTAATCAACTGGCGAGAACCAATAGGATTTGTATCAGTGAGGCAGATGATTCTCCAACGGCCTTAATCTGGAGGGCATTAGTAGATTATACGTCAAACGGGAGCGGCGACGATTTCAATATAATTACTAGTATGGCACACACACTCATACTGTCCTTTCACTCTTTGTTTTCCGAAGCAAATCAGCGAAACCGCAGTCCTGAAAAAATCTTTTCGAATAGTTCTCCTACACACTTGTATCAAGCAAAATTGTTTATCCGCGATAATTTATCAGAATCCTTGAAGCTAGAGGATGTCGCCGACTATCTTCACATTTCTAGTCGTCATTTATCGAGGCTCTTTTCTAATGAATTGTGTGAAAGTTTCTCCCATTATATTCGCAAGGAAAGGGTACGCGAAGCAGCTCGCCTGCTTGAAATGACAAGCACTCCAATTAAAGAAATCGCTGATGTTACCGGCTTTGGATCCGTGCATTACTTTACACGCGTATTTACTACGATGATGAACTCTTCACCTGCCAGGTATCGAAATGATTACTTGAAAAAGAGAAAAGACTGAAATCAATTGAATTGATTTCAGTCTTTTCTAGATATGGTCCTTTATACTGTATTATTAATGCGATTTCAATTTTAATGTAGAACAACAGTCAACTAACTTTGACTAGTTGACTGTTTGATTAATGGCACTGCTTTTATCCTATCTTAACTTAACGATAAATGTCTTAAGTTCGTATGGTTTAATTTCAAACGCAAAAGACTCATTTCCTCGTACTTCGGAAGTACTTCTTTCCATTAAATCGCATTCCTGCCAGGAATCAATATGGAAATCACTAGTTACTTCGACTGTTCCTCTTGCACCAGCAAATTCATGCAACCGGACAATGAGATGGTCACCATTTTCTGCTTTTTTAACAGCGTCAACCATCACATTCGGAGCAGTCACATTGAAAAGTGATATACATTCTGTCTGGCCTTCTCCGTAGGTTAATGGATTATTGAGCTCCCACGCATGCTGTACAGTATTTCCTTCATACCAGCTTCCAGTATGGGGAAGCAAGGAATACGTAAACAAATGTTCACCTTGGTCTGCTTCTATATCCGGATAAGTAGCCGATTTTAATAAGGTAAGGCGCATGACATTATCCTTAATGTCGTGTCCGTATTTGCAATCGTTCAATATGCTCACACCATAATCTCTTTCAGATAGATCGGCCCACTGATGGCCGACTGTTTCAAACCGAGCGTAATCCCAGCTTGTATTCCAATGCGTTGGACGCTTTACATTTCCATACTGAATATCGTATGTCGCCTCCGTTGCCCGAATTTCGACAGGGAATGCTACCTTCAACAGTTGGTTTTGATCATGCCAATCAATTTTTGTTTCAAAATCGATACGCGGATTGTTCGCATACAAAGTCATTTTCTGATTGATGACCGAGTTCGAATAGGCCCATATAAACTCAACTACACATCGGATTGGACCATTTTCAATGACTTTCGATCCCTTCAAAGTCGAGATCTCTTTCATCTTTTCTTGATAATAAAGATCGATATCCCATGCATCAAATTGCATTGGTTTATCCTCAAATACCTGGAATACATTTCCTCGTGCGTTAGGAGCTAAAACTTCCCTTTTATTTTTCCTGTCATATAGTCTCGTCAGCTGACCACTATCATTCCATGAAATCTCATAATAGTTGGAAGTAACACTATTTCCAGAAACATGGAAAGGTGAAGCTGTCACATTCATTCCCTGTTCATAATAAACGGAGCTTTTTCCGAGGGAAGGAACTTCATCAACTTTGACTAGCCATTCTCCATCGGCTGTTTGCTGGGCCTCCAATACCTCTCCGGTCTCTTTCTTCCACACTAATTCTCCAGTCGTGTTCGTGTTGATTTTTACGGTATCATTTCGTTTCCACGAAGAGGAATTATAAATCGAATACATATGCTTGCCATGATTTACGGCTAAAGACTGTGAAGCCTCCTTCCGGGCATTAACCGCAAGCTCATACGCTTCAGCATATTCCAGTTTGCTGTCTTCATAAACCTCGTGAATGGATGATCCCGGAATGATGTCGTGGAACTGATTGCGCAGCACGATCTTCCAACTTTCTTCCAAGTCTTGTGTTGGATATGCTGACCATGAACCTGAAAGTACACTATTTAAGGTGTTCAGCCATTCTGTTTCACGAAGAAGCAGCTCCATTTTACGGTTCATCCGTTTATTATACGCCTGAGATGTATAGGTTCCGCGGTGATACTCCAGATATAATTCTCCATCCCACGTGTGAACATACTGATCAGTATTGTCTACAGTCTCATGCAGGCGTTTAAAAAATTCATCCGCTCTGCCTGTCTTAACAGCTGGGATGCCCGGCATCTTATCTAATTTTCTTCTCATCTCTAACATTTCACGATTTACACCGCCGCCGCCATCTCCATAGCCATAGGAAATGAGCAACTCCTGGTTCACAGCTTTATCGCGATACGCTTCCCAAACCCCTTTTACCGAACGGGGAGTAATCTGTCCGTTGTATGTATAGAACCAGCGGTCATCCTCAGGGGTAGTGATAAAATGAGTTAAAATTTCTGTTCCATCGATCCCTCTCCATTTAAAGGTGTCATGCGGCATTCTATTAAACTGGCTCCAGCTAATTTTAGTAGTCATAAAGGTTTTTATGCCGGATTTCACTAAAATTTGCGGAAGTGCCCAGCTATATCCAAAAACATCTGGAAGCCACAAATATTCGCATTCCTTCCCATAGTTTTCGCGGAAGAATTTAGTACCCAGCAACAATTGACGGACAAGTGATTCCCCCGATGTCAGATTGCAGTCTGCTTCCAGCCACATTCCACCTTCTGTTTCCCAACGGCCTTCTTGAACTCTTCCTTCAATTTGTTTAAAAATCTCCGGGTAATCTTTTTTAATATAATCATATAATTGAGGCTGTGTTTGTAAAAAAACGTAATCTGGGTATTGCTCCATTAAACGAAGAACGGTAGAAAAAGAGCGTGCGGCTTTTTCTCTAGTATGTTTCAGCCTCCATAACCAGGCCACATCAATGTGAGTGTGTCCGATGGCCGTTACGGTAACAGGATAATTTTTCGGAATTCGTTCGATTTCTTCATTTAAGGTCGTTTGTGCTTGATAAAGGGAATCATAGAAGCCCTCTGAACCAGGAACAGACCAATCGATCTTCAGGAAAGCCCTGTCTAAGGCTTTTAGCAGGGTTTGCCTTTCAGGCTGATTTTCCTGTAGATACTCGATCGTCGCTAGTGCAGCCCTAGCTGTGTAATACAGATCATCTACCTTTTCATCCAGACAGGCGATAAAGGCCGTTTTCAACTGGTGTTCCTGCAGCGTTGGCTTCCCTCCGCCTTCGAGCCCTGACCACAGCCGGAAGCACATTTCAATGGTCGTCCCTGCCAGACTTCTATCTAAAAATACCTCTTGATGGTTCATGTCTACTCCCTGATAAGGCTCCCCGTTTACATACAGCAGTGACTCAAACCCTGAATTATGACCGCCGCCTGTTTTTCCAAAATCAAAAACACCAACAATTTTTTGTTGTTCCCAATTTTCAGGAATTGGGATGAGTGTTTTAAGCCAAATGTACTTATCGCGTCCTTCCCATCTTTCCCGTATATTCATTGTTCTCCATGGCCCGTCTTCGGGTGGCCGTTGCGAAACCTTGCCCTCATCATCGTCTTGAGCTTGTAATGATGCCACTGGCTGAACATTTCTATACCGATAGGAATCTAGTTCCTCTATCCGTCTTTCCAACTTTTCAATAGTCCAAAACATATCAAACGCTCCTCTAAATAATGATTATCCTTTGGAGGCTCCACCTAAGCTGAAGCCTTGGGACATAAAACGTTGTGAAAACATATACAAGATGACTGAAGGCATCGTATAAATCAGCGAGAAAGCAGCAAGTTTTCCGTATTCAATCATTCCAAAGTTACCAAAAAATTGAAAAATAGTTACGGAAGCAGGAAATTTATCCGGGGTCTGGATTAAGATGTACGGCACGAAAAAGTTCCCCCAACTTCCGGAAAAGGTAAAGATGGCGACCGTGCAAATGCCAGGAATCATTAATGGGGCAACCACTTTCCTTAATCCTGCCCAGACGGATGCTCCATCGATCCACGCAGACTCTTCCAATTCCAATGGAACAGAATCCATAAAATTTTTCATCATCCAAATCGCATAGGGCAGCCCGGATGCAGTCAAAAACAAAATGGTCCCGATGAGAGAATCCTGCATGTTGATATAAATAAAGAGTTGATAGACAGGCACCATTACCGCAGTAATCGGCAAAGCGGTCATAAACAAAATGGTATACATAAATGGCTTTTTAAACTTCAAGGCATAACGTGAAAGTGGATACGCTGCCATAACGGCAACAACTACAACTAGCACTGCCTGTCCTAATGAGATAAACAGTCCAATTCCAAAGGAACGAAGATTGGCAGGATCCGCCAAGATTGACGTAAAGTTGTTTACCGTAAAGGAGCTGGGCATTTTTAAAGCTTGCTGGGCATTTGGATCGAAGGATGCAAACAACACCCACAAAAGCGGTAAAAGAAACATGATTCCAAGAACTGTTAAAATAATGTATGGAACCAGTTTTTCAGTTTTATAATGGTTCACAGTAACTCCTCCTAAAGATTGACCTTCATAGAACGGATATAAATCAAGCTTGCACCGATACCGATGACGAGCAGGATGAGTGAAATCGCCGTTCCATAACCAAGTTGATAATTGACGAATGCCTGGTTGTACATAAAAATAGGAAGAGTTTGTGTTGATGTTCCAGGCCCTCCGCCTGTCATAGAAAAAATCAAGGTAAAAACACCTAATGTTTGCAAGGTTACCAGAACCATATTGGTAACGATTGATCCTTTAACCATCGGCAGTACAATGCGGAACATGACTTGAAAACGAGAGGCTCCATCCATCATAGCTGCCTCTTCCACACTTTTCGGAACATCATCTAAGGCTGCTTGGAAAACGAGCATCGAAAAGGCCGTTCCGTGCCAAATATTCGCAACGACTACGCTAACCATCGGAAAGGTGTATAACCACGTAACCGGCTTTAAGCCTATATGCTGCAAAATTAAATTTAAGGTTCCGTTATCACTTAAGAATGCTACCCAGCAAAAAGCTACCACAATTTCAGGGGTTACCCAGCCGGCAAGAACAATGATGCCGATGATTCGACGAAACGTTTTGTTTTTCTCCTTCATAAGGACAGCCAAAATGAACCCTAAAACCTGCTGGCCAATAACGGCAGAAAAAAGCAAGAACACGATGGTTTTTACAACACTGATTCGGAAATTGGGATCTTCAAACATGGATAAAAAGTTTTGAAATCCGATAAACTGAATTTCCTTAGCCTCTGTTCCTGTTAACGCAAGATTCGTAAACGCAAAATAAAAAGTTAGTAATATAGGTCCAACAAAAAAGACAAGCAATAGGATCCATGCCGGCAATAAGAAGAGAACCGATTTTACAAGAGTATGATCCTTTCTCTTCTTCTCTTTTATGGCGACTGTTGGTGATACAACCGTATTTGTATTCATTTCACACCCCGGTCGATTATATTTAAAACAAAGGTTACCTTTTACAAAGAACAAAAAGGTAACCTTTATTTTACTTTTTGTGGATGATTATTTTTCAATCACATTGTCTTGACCGACAATTTTTGTCACATTTTTCTGATATTCCTTTGCAGCCTGCTCTGGAGTTAATTTTTCTGTTACAACGTCCTCGACAAGTGATTGAATTTGTGTGGATACAGTTGGATATTTATCAACGGCAGGACGGAATTGAGCAAATTTCAAAAATTCAGTCGCTTCCTTAAACATCGGAATTTCCTGATACGACTTCTCTTGTGCAACATCATCACGCGTTGTCAAATTTCTTTCTTTTGTTAGAAGTGACAGAGTGTGTTCCTTGCTTGAGGCAAATTCAATAAATTCCCATGCTTCATCTTTATGCTTTGAATTGTTTGGAATAGAGAGTGCCCATCCGCCGGACATCGTGATGGTTCCAGGCGCTTCCCCATTTTGGGTTGGCATCGCGGCAAATCCTAACGTCGTAAAGGCTTCAGGCCAAGGTACTGCGCCAGTCTCACCCCAGGTACCTGTCTGCCAGATTCCGTCTAAGCCAATGGCCAGCTTGCCTTTAGGCATTAATTGCTGATAGGCCACAGCACCTGCCTGTCCATTTAATACTTGAGAAAGATTTGGACCAAGCTTTTCCTTATAAATCGTATCTATAAATTTGAAGGTATCCGTAAGTCCTTGGCTCTTTACAATCCATTTTTTCGAATCGTTATCATAAAGAGGAGTTTTCGTTCCATAAAGCAACATTTCAAATGTTTGCATCGATGTTGCTTCCCCTGTTGCTTTTCCGGAGTTCATCCAAAACGGTGTCACATCAGGAAGCTTGTCTTTTATGGTTCTTGCGGCCTGCAGGATATCATCCCATGACTTAGGCTCCCACGGAACTGGAAGGCCCGCTTTCGTGAATAGATCCTTGTTATACCAAAGTCCTCGGGAGTCTGTGTTAAAAGGCACCCCATAAATCTTTCCGTCCTGCGCAATAACACCTTGCTTAACATTTTCGGTATAGTTGCTCCAATCACTCCAACCCTCGATCTTATCATCAAGCGGTGTCAAATAACCGGCGCTCGCATCTGAATTCACCATAAAGGTATCCTCTGTTACGATATCAGGCGCTGTATTTTTGGATTTCAGCATTAAGGCAATTTTCGCAAAGTAATCCCCTTCCGAGACATTTAATGGTGCCAGCTGAATGTCTATTTTGGGGTTGTTCTTTTCATATTCCGGGATAATTTCTTTATTGAGCCAATCTGTAAACCCTTTGTTCGTTCCTCCACCAGATCGATATGTAATTTTAATGACTTCTTTATTACTGTCTTTTGTCGAAGCGCTTTGATTCGAGCATGCTGCACTCAACAATACACTTCCAGTGATAAGGGAAACAACTGCTAATCGCTTATACTTCTTCATTTTCATACACTCTCACCCATTCTCTCATTTATTGTTTTGAGCAAAAGAAAACGATTTCATAATTGAATATAAAAATGATGCCAATGCCCCAACCTAATTCATTCCTCCCTTGCCTTAATTTTCTAACTTTATATGTTGATAGGATAATTGATATATTTATATTAAGTCAATATATTTTTTGAATATTTACTATATTCTTAATAAAAAATGATATAAAAGTACTATAATTCGGTCATATCTTTTAATGATTTTCTTTCTTTTCCTAGAAAACGGACTAGTTGAACCGCCATAAAATTATATATTTTTTAATGCATTGTAATGAGTTGTATTATATAATATATTTAATATATCATTTGAACGAAATGAGGATTAACATGGAAATTCCATTATATGAAAAAATCTATATTAATTTATTAAATCAGATCGAGAACGGTAAAATACAACCAGGGGATCAAGTTCCCACAGAGAGAGAACTAGCGGACCAATTTCAAGTCAGTAGAATCACTTCGAAAAAGGCGCTTGATAAATTGGTGCAAATTGGGGCAATCGAGCGCATTAGAGGCAAAGGTTCCTATGTTTCTATGACCCTTCCTGATTTTGGAACAGTTGATTCAAAGAATCAGCTGGAACAAAGGGAACATCAGGATCAAGACGTGAATGGATTGATTGGTCTGATTATACCTGAGTTCTTTTCCGATAGTTTTGGAAGGATAATGCTGAATAATATTGAGAAACGCTGCTCTGAATTGAAGTTTAACCTGTTGGTCAAGTTGACATATGGCAGCCAAGAACAAGAAGAAGAAGCCATTCATTCCATGATTCAGCAGGGGGTAAAAGGGATTATTATTTGTCCAGTCCACGGGCAGCATTACACAGCAAACTTATTACGACTGGTACTTGAGGGATTTCCACTCGTCTTAATTGACAGATATTTAAAAGGAATTCAAGCTTGTGCCGTTTATACAAACAATAAGACAGCGACTCAGGAATTAACAGAGTTTTTGTTTTCCAAAGGACATAAGCATATTGCGTTTGTTTCCCCGCCAGAAGAATACACCTCATCAATCGAAGAGAGAATTCAAGGATTTATGACGGCATATTCGCAGAGGGAAATGGGAGTTAGTCCAAATTATTTATTAACGGATATTTTCTGTACCTTGCCGACATTTAGGCAATCAGAGCAGGTTTTTGAGGATGAGATGAAACTGCAGAAGTTTATCGAGGAAAATCCACAGGTGACCGCATTCATTGCTTGTGAGTATGAAATAGCATGTGTACTAGCCCAAGTACTTAAATCACTTGGAAAATCGGTTCCTAAAGATTATGCCATTGCTTGTTTCGACCATCCCGGACGGCTGTATAACGCTATGGTTTTCACTCACATTCAACAAGATGAAGAATTTATTGGCATAAAAACAGTAGATTTACTTTTTAAACAAATTCAAGGTGAGAAAGTACCAATACAAAATATGATAGATTTCAAATTGGTTGAAGGTAATAGCGTATCAAATATAACCCTGCCTGCCCACGTTCGTTCCTAAGATGTGATTAGCTGTTTATTGAACACTCCATATGTCCTTTATAGCGCGAAGTTTACATTTTTGTTCATATTTGAGGTGAAATTTCGCATCCAAACTCTATTAAGATAGTTATAAAGAACAATTATAATGTGTTTGGAGGAAACATCGTGAGTCGACTGTGGGTGGCTGTAGTGTTGGCGCTTATATTAGTAACGGGCTGTTCATCAACTAAATCCAGTACAGCAATGGATGGGGAAGAAATCTATAAAGAAAGTTGTGCCGCTTGTCACGGCGATCAATTACAAGGAGCTGTTGGCCCGGGTTTAACAAATATGAAAGGTAAATATTCTGAAGCGGAAGTTCTGAAGATTGTCAACGAAGGCACGAAAAAAATGCCTGGAAATCTATTAGATGCGGAAAAATCAGAGATTGTAACAAAATGGCTGATGGAAAATTAGTTACTACTAGCCGCAGCTACAAAAAAACCAAGGGGCTCCCTTGGTTTTTTGACTTTTATATCATACCCGAATCAGCTTGACAAGCTGCCCTGGCTGCAGTAAGGAAAGGAGCGGCAAGTCCTCCTCCACAACCCTTCCGACCACATTGACTCGCTCATCGGCCGGGAGGTCATGAAGCGTGATTTGTACCTCCCCGCGATAGCGTCCATAGAGATCATTATCTCGAGTAATCGTCCCCAGCGGCCGCTCAACCGTATTCCGAGCGGCGACTGATTCAGAACTTCTCGTATCCATAAGCCTTAGAACATCACGGGAAAAATCAGGGCGGAGCCGGAACTCACCTTCCTGGAAGCCTTCAACTCGGATCGAAACACGATGATGGCAGTCAAAATCGTTTAATTTTTGAAGAAGGTCCTCACTTACCTCCGGATCACCAATGTAAACATCCTCCACACCCGCGCGGAACAACTCCAGCGCAGCCCGATACGGATCAACTTCGCGATGCTCTTCCAAGGTTGGCAGCCCTTCATACAACGGGCCGCGTTTCTCACCATCACCTGGAATATACGCGCTTACCGGAATACCATACCTTTTAAAAAGCTCATTTTGCTCCTGAAAAAACGAATCCGATAATCCCGTTTCACGCCTTGGGTAGAAATTATGCCATGCCAGCAGCTGACTAGCCTCTAACCCGCCTTCTAACAGCGCCCGCACATCTTCCTCAAACAAAATGCTCGCATTAAGCGCGAGTTTGAATTCCTTCGCCAGACTCAAAATCGTCTCATTCGCAAAAAAGTCATCCAACCGCAAACCGATAACCCCTAAGGATTTTAACGAAAATAAACTATCCAATCCTAAATGGGCAGGCGTTCGTGCCGATACATCTGCATACACCTCGATACCAGCCTCTTTTGCTGCCTCAAGCAACTCACACGCACGGCCTGCTAAATCCCCAGACTCTTCTGGGATGTGAAGCGACGTAAATGCCCGCCTCACACCCATTTTCCCAGCAAATCTAATCCGCTCTTCTGCTAAAGGATCATTTAAATAAAAACTAATACCGATCAATCAAACTCACCGGCCATATCATCATTGAAGCCGAATAAATAGGTGAACAAGAACCCAGCTCCATAAGAAATTAATACACCAAGCAGATACAGCAGGACTTGCCCAGTTACGACTAAAAATGCCAGCGGTAAACCAGAAACCCCAACCGCGATAGTTGCCACATGGAAGACAGCCTGGAACGCACCGCCGACACCTGCACCTAAGCAGGCAGTTAAGAATGGACGGCCTAATGGTAAGGTCACACCGAAAATCAGGGGTTCACCAATACCAAGAATTCCTGCAGGAAGACCCCCGCCAATCGCTCTTTTTAAGCGAGTTTTCTTCGTCTTAGCGTAAATCGCAAATGCAGCCCCGACTTGTGCCGCACCACCCATCGCCAAGATTGGCAGAAGCGGGTCATTTCCAAGTGTATTAATTAACTCCAAGTGAATCGGTGTTAATCCTTGATGTAAACCAGTGACAACGAGCGGCAGGAAGGTGGCCCCAAGGACAAATCCAGCCACTACACCACCCACATCAAGCAGTGACGTTAATCCTTTTGTAATCGCATCTGACACAAAACCACCCAACGGCATAAAGACAAGATAAGTAACAATACCAGTAACCAATAAAGCAACCGTTGGTGTGATAAATAGATCAAGCGATTGTGGAACATAACGACGAACTCGTTTTTCAACTAGAGCAATAAAGATGGCGGCAAATAAAACTCCGATTAAACCGCCGCGTCCCGGAAGTAAAGCAGTATCAAACAATTTGATTCCTGCAACCGCAGGGTTAATGATTAAAATACCAGCAATCGCCCCGAGTGCGGGTGAACCACCGAATTCTTTCGCTGCGTTGGTACCAACTAAAATGCCAAGGTAACCAAATAAACCGCTGCCAATAACCGATAAAATAGTCGCCAGTTGGGAATCTGCTGCTAACCATCCCGCTTGAACGATTGCTTTTGTAATCCCGGTAATCAATCCGGAGGCAACAAGTGCAGGGATTAACGGGATGAAAATACTAGAGATTTTTCGTAAAAACAGTTTAAACGGTGTCGCATTCTTTTTGTTGATTTCCGCCTTTTTGCTGGCCGCCTTTTCTTTCAAATCGATTCCGCCAGCGGCTTCTATTAATTTACCAAACTCTTCTGTGACTCTATTTACTTTTCCAGGTCCAAGAATAATTTGGAGGGTTTCCTCCTCTACTACGCCCATGACTCCGTCTATTTTCTTAATGGCCGCTTGGTTGACAAGTGCGTCATCCTTTGGTGTCACACGAAGTCTTGTCATACAATGCGTGTAATTGCTAATATTCGCCGGGCCGCCTAGTTGTTCAAGAATCTTTTCTGCTAAAATTTTATTCTCTCCAGCCATGCTCGTTCCCCTTCTCTCCGTTGATTATTTTTTTAAGTGAACTTATTTCCTTAAATCTACAAATGGAAAAGTGTTCACATCACCTCCCAAAAAGGACTATTTCCCATCTTTAATAAATCGGATCGCTTCTCTTGTTTTATCAATGGAATGAATCGTATCCTCATATTGGACGGTTGCCATCGACAAGAACAAAATATCCATGATATATAACTGCGCAAGGCGTGAAGAAGTAGCTGCACTTCGAAACGGAGCTTCTCCAGAGTACGCCGTAAACAAGTTAATATCAGCCAAAGCAGAGACCGTTGATTGCCCATATTTCGTTAAACTAATTGTTTTCACGCCGCGTTCTTTTGCAAGTGCCATAACTTTAATGACTTCAGGTGTTTCGCCTGAGTGGGAGATCCCAAACACGAGATCCTCCTTATTGGCATTAGCAATTAATGTGGCAACAAGATGTGTATCCGTAAAAGCGGTTGCATTTTTATGAACCCTAAGGAGCTTTTGCTGGGCGTCCTTTGCGATAATGCTTGAAGCCCCAATTCCAAAAAAATGAACATTTTGTGCAGCAGACAAGGTGTGAACAGCACGTTCCAATTCATCAAAATTAATCATTTCTTCCGAGTCGCGGATGCTTTGGATACTATTGCTTGTTGTCTTCTGGGCGATGGAGAAAAACGATTCACCAGGCTCAATGTCCCGGTACCCTTGCTCCACCGGTTTCACAAGATCGCCTGCAATTCTTACTTTTAAATCCTGAAATCCATTTAAGCCCAAAGATTTACACAGTCTTATCACAGCTGCACCACTTGTACTAGCCTTGGAACCGATGTCATGGACGGTACTGTTTAATATCACTTGAGGATTTTCAAGAATCAGTTCAGCAATTTTCCGCTCAGAAGCTGGAAGCTGTTCCAACATATTTTGAATCATTTTTAATCCGCCTGCTGCCACACCAAAGACCACCTTTTTTAGAATTACTCTTCTACATGTTGGATTGCCTTTTTCACATACCCATTTGCTTCTATTAATAATTGTTCTGCTTTTTGTTTCGACGTATTCGTCTTAATCATAACAATGGCCGTTTTGACTTGAAGATTGGAGGCTTCAAGTGTTTCCGACGCCTGTTCATAGGAAACCCCGGTAATTTTACGAATGATTCCAATCGCCCGTTCCTTTAATTTCTGGTTACTTACATGAACATCAACCATTAAATTCTCATAGGCTTTTCCTAAAAGAATCATCGAAGAAGTTGAAATCATGTTTAAAATCATCTTATGAGCGGTACCTGACTTCAATCGTGTCGAACCAGTCAGGACCTCTGGACCGACAATAACTTCAATTGCTTGGTCGGCTTCCTGACTAATTGCCGCATTTCTATTGCAAGAAAGGGCAACGGTTTTCGCTCCAATGCTTCGTGCATATCGAAGCCCCCCGATAACATAAGGTGTGCGGCCGCTAGCTGCAATACCAATGACCGTATCATCTTTCGTCAGCCCGATTTCCTTCAAATCATTCACACCGAATTCCGGCTGATCCTCCGCTCCTTCAACCGCTTTTAAAAAGGCGCGCTCTCCTCCTGCGATAAGTCCTTGGACCATTTCAGGGTCTGTGCTAAAAGTGGGCGGGCATTCTACTGCATCGAGAACCCCTAATCTCCCGCTCGTGCCTGCACCACAATAAATCAGGCGTCCGCCGTTCTTAAAGGATTCAACCACAAATTGGACGGCTGCTTCAATATCCGGTAAAACATCCTTGACTGCTAGTGCGATTAGTTGATCCTGCTCATTCATAATTCGTAAGATGTCACTTGGACTTGCTGTATCTATCTGCATGGACTGTTCGTTGCGAGATTCAGTCGTTAATAATTCAAGATTTTCTGTCATGATCGTTGTCCTCCTGTAAGTCTTTTCTGAGGTGAAAACGGTTACCGTACGTTTATTATATTCCGTTTGAAATTTTATTTCAAGTAATTTATTAAAATAGTGAAATGGTATTTCAAAACACTATTTCACTCTGAGATGATCTAGGGTCTTATTCAAACAAGTAACGACGAATCGCCTTTGCGACCCCTGCCTCGTTATTATTTCCAGTCACCCGATCCGCTAATTGTCTCACCTTTTCAGGTGCATTTCCCATCGCAATTCCGAGGCCGGCAGCTGAGATCATCAGAGCATCGTTAAAATTATCACCAATCGCTGCCGTTTGTGAGAGCGGGATTCCCAACTGCTCAGTAAGTTTAACCAGGGCAGATGCCTTTGTTACACCACTGGGGGTAATTTCTAAATTGATAAAATTAAAACTGCTGCTAATCTCCATTTCTACTGCCTGTTCCTTAAGCCGCCGGGTAAACTCCGGGAGCTTATTCCCATCATCAAATACAGCAATTTTTGTAATGCTCCGCTCCTGCTCCTTTAGGTACTGGTAAAAGTCATCGACGACCTTCACCTAACATTTCTCCCGAACCCTCTGGCAATGTTGCGGTTCTCCCCCAGATGCTTCCAGGGCGGGGATGTTATTTTCAATCCATTTCTCATTCCATTTAGTCACCTCAGGGACGAGGAGTTTATCCCCCTCATAAAAATGCGCATAGATGCCCTCCGTCTCACATATTTCCCAAAAGGTCATCAGTGACTCATATGGAAAAACGGATTGCTCGCGGATTTCGCCATCCGCATCCAGCAGAATCGCCCCATTATAAGCAATAATTGGCTCACCGCTAAGCCCAATTGTCCGGGCAATCCATTGCGTGGATAGCGGGGAGCGTCCGCTGCAAATGACGACCTTGCCACCTCGCTTGCGGTACTCATGAATCGCCTCGATTGTTTCCACATCAATCTCTTTTTGATCATTTAATAACGTGCCATCTAAGTCTGTTGCTAGTAGTCGATACTTCACTATGTAATCCTCCTCTGTAATATTATTGTATTTTATATTTTTAATAATATTATTGAAATTAAATTTCAATATTACATTGTATCTATTTTTCAGACATTGGTTGCAAGTTCTAAATAATTAATAAAATCTAAACGAATTATTCATAGTTTGTTCATTATTTGGGGGTAAGATTAGTACATGAAGAGGACAAGCACTTACCTTTCTCTTTTTCAAAAACCCCCTTTAATATATTCTGTTTGGATCTGGCACTCGGCCGGATCTATTTTTTTGGAGAGAATCTTTATCTGAAATTTTCGAATAATTTTACTTTTACTTTTGATGTTATTATGAAATAATTTGTCGAAATATGAGAGACGTTTATTACCAAGCAGTTAGAAATCTCTATTTAAATGCATTGATATACCAATATCATTTACTTTTTTGCTAATATTTTTACTATTAAATTCGGTGTTCACATGAAAAATCCACTATGTTACTATCAGAATGGGCTTGGAATTGTATTATCATTAGAAGACGAAAAAGATGGGAATCAAGTCATCATGCCTTCCAAACCAAAGGCAGTAAAAAATAATTTTACGAGGTGTATGATGAAAACAATGGAACGAACTCAAAAGGAAAATATGGAACTTTTAAAGGAAATCGTTCAACTTAAAACAACACTGAGCGAAATTTGTAAGCAAGATGGACCAAGCAGCTCGGAATACATCAATCTTTCTATCAAACTTAATACACTTATGCATAAATATTTTGAGGAAAAAGCAGAAATTCTCGTTAGCATTTAATAGGTTTGAATTAAAGTTTTGACGGGATCCCATGACTCTCGCCAAAAGGGACAGCAAAAATATGCTGTCCCCTTTTTTATACCTATTTTTGTTCCAATCTCTCAAGAATCCTTCTTTTCCGGTAAAGCATAATTCCCGTCTCCGCAAGGTCGTTAATCATCGAGCGATTGGTAAATGCCCCAAAAATCATCCCAGCGATAGGCACCATCTGAAACAACTTTTTCCATCCAAACTGGTCCCTGTATGTATATACCACTTCACGCCAGCCCTGCAGCTGCGACATCATTTCACTGGACCCGCTCCCTTGCTGATAGTAGCTGGAAAGCTCATTCAGAATCGCTCGTTTACCAACAATATCCGCCGATGAAAACTGCAGACATTTGATCATAAAAATACGTTCGCTTTTCTCATTGGGATCATACCCATGGAGGATGGCGATTTCCTGCAGTGTTTTTAAGGAGATACCCATTAACGCCGGAACATCGAGTGCAAGCGTAAAAATCCCGCCAATTCCTGTGCTTGCTCCTTGGATGGCCGCAAACTTCTTCCGTTGCCCGGTTAGCTCCTGACTCAACTTATCCATAGTAACTAACGGGATATCCTCAATATCCGATACCTGCGTGATGGGCCGGCCCGTTTCTTTTTCAATTTTTTCAAAGAGTTTATGTTCTTTCATTAAATAGCTGCCGCCATTCTGAATATAGGAGCCGATTTCTTCTAGCAAATTGCCAACTTTGTTATGGATGAATTGGGGAGTTATTTTATCAAGAATCTTAAATGGAAGTCTGCCTAGTCGATCCCAAATCCACAGATCGCTCTGATCATTTTCCCACTTCTCAATGACCTTTAGTTCGTTTAACAAATCTTCTCGTGTTTCCATGTAATGCGGTCACCCTCGTTCGTTTATTTATGAATACATACGTATGAGATGGGGAAAGGTTTCACGGCTGATACTTCGGGGATAGTCATAATCAACCAGAATACTGCGACTTAATTCATTATTACCCCCATTTTCCCACCCCTAATTCCTAGGAGTTCCGACACATTTTGACAATAGCAACGGAAAACCGACGACTTTCGAACACTTTTATCGTATGATATGAACAACTGATTGTGATAGTTTGGAGGTTTATGAATGCGATTGAAAAAAAGGAAACGAAAACTTAGAAAATGGGTAAAGGTGACCGGCACAATCCTTCTACTACTGTTAATTGGCGGCGGAATCTATGGATCCACTGTCTATAAATCTTTCAAAAATGCTGTGGCTGCGATGCATCAGCCGATGGAACGTGAAAAATCTGAAAAACGTGAGGAACCCGTTTCGCTTAAGGAAAAAGATCCTTTTTCGGTTTTAATGCTTGGTGTGGACGAGCGAGAAGGAGACTCAGGCCGCTCTGACACCATGATTGTATTAACCGTTAATCCCAACAATAATTCCGTAAAAATGCTAAGCATTCCACGCGATACTCGAACTGAAATTATTGGAAAAGGGACGGAGGATAAAATTAACCACGCCTACGCCTTTGGAGGGATCCCCATGGCGCTAGATACCGTCGAAAACTTTCTGGATATACCAATTGACTATTATATAGAGGTTAATATGAAAGGCTTCACGGGGATGGTCGATGCCGTTGGCGGTATAACGGTCAATAATGACTTAGATTTCACCCAAGATGGATACCATTTTCCTGAAGGAGAATTGACGCTAAACGGTAAAAAAGCGTTGAGCTATACAAGAATGAGAAAACAAGACCCTCGAGGCGACTTTGGCCGGCAAATAAGACAGCGTCAAATTATTGAAGGGGTAATTAAAGAAGGAGCAAGTTTATCCAGCTTAACTAAGTTTTCCGGTATATTTGCCGTCCTTGGCAAAAATGTAAAAACAAACCTGACGTTTGATCAAATGGTCGCTATTCAAAAAGGTTATAAACATGTTGGATCATCCATTGAGCAAATGGAGATAGAAGAAGAAGGAACAAGAATCGATAACATTTATTATGGATTGGTTTCAGAAGAAGAAATTCAACGGGTTCAAAAGGAATTAAAGTCAGAACTAGAAATTAAGTAAATAAAAGCTGAATGGAGATTTTCTCCATTCAGCTTTTTTTAGAGATACCAAACCTTTGCAAATGTTAAACCTCTAACGTTTCTAATACCGCTTCAAGCATCGTTCCATTTTTGGCATAATTCGTATGCCAAGAAAAAGCTTTTTCTAAAACATGAGGAGTTTGCCCGCCTCTTGTTAGTGCTTCCTGGTAATAGGCTCGCAGCTGATCACGATACATTGGATGCGCACAATTCTCAATAATCTTCTCCACCCTTTCCCTTGGTGCCAATCCTCTTAGGTCAGCATATCCTTGTTCGGTGACGATCACATCAACATCGTGTTCAGTATGGTCTACATGAGAGACAAAAGGCACAATGCTTGAAATATTACCGGCTTTTGCAATGGATTTAGTGACAAAGATAGCTAGACGGGCATTTCTTGCAAAATCTCCAGAACCACCTATACCGTTCATCATTCTTGCACCTGAAACATGAGTGGAATTGATATTTCCGTAGATATCCAATTCTAAAGCCGTATTTATGGAGATTAATCCCAGGCGGCGAATGATTTCGGGATGATTCGAAATTTCCTGCGGGCGCATCATTAATTTATTACGATACTGTTCAAAATTGGAAAATACCTGCTGGTGTTTTGCTTCAGAAAGCGTGATGGAGCAACAAGAAGCAAAGCGTACTTTTCCAGCATCCATTAGATCAAACACGGCATCCTGTAACACCTCCGAATAGACTTCCAAATCTTCAAACTCTGAATCTAACATTCCATGCAGCACAGCATTAGCCACCGAACCAATACCCGATTGTATTGGCGCTAGACGTTCCGTTAATCGGCCTGTCTTTACTTCTTTTCGAAGAAAATCTATTAAATGCTGTGCCATGATCTCCGTATCTTCATCTGGTGGAACAATTGTCGATGGCGAATCAAGTTGGTCTGTAAACACAATCCCCTTTACTTTTTCAACATCAATCGGAATGCCAATCATTCCAATTCGATCATCAGGTTTAACGAGCGGAATAGGAAGCCTTGATCCTTGTTTTCCAGGTTCATATAAATCATGCAATCCCTCTAGCTGTGGAGATTGAGCCATATTGATCTCAATAATAATAGACTTGGCATTTAAGGCAAACGATAAGGAATTTCCAATCGAAGTGGTTGGAATCACCATTCCATCCTCCGTTACTGCAACCGCTTCCAAAATAGCGACATCTATATTCAGTACATCGGACCGAATCAACTCTGCTGTGTGGGACAAATGCTGATCAACAAATAAAAAGTCCCCCTGATTGATTCCTCTTCTCATAGTGGCATCGGCTTGGAAAGGCAATCTTTTTCCTAAAATCCCCGCTTCAGCAAATAATTTATCAACATCGGACCCTAAGGAGGCTCCTGTATAGACATTGACTTTAAACCATTCATCATCCTTTACTCGGTTGACCAACGCCACTGGTACCGCTTTCACATCACCTGCACGTGTAAACCCACTTAAACCCAACGTCATTCCGTTTTCAATCCAGGCAGCCGCTTCTTCAGCAGTAACCACTCGATCTCTTAGACGAGAATCTCTTATTCGCTCCACATATTTCTCCATAAACAAATCCCTCGCTTCGTAAATAAGTATTATCATCATTTTACCTATTTACATCATCAAGATAGGAAATTATGGAGTATGATACGAAATATTCTGATAAAACAGCAAATTTAAGCTCTAAAGCAGAGATATCTAGAATCCTAGAAGTTTTCGAAAATAACTAGAGTAGGACTGGCTAACGGGTACCCGCTCACCATTATCCATAGAGAGCAAAAAGGTCGAATGAGTATCAGGATGAATCTCTTTAATATGATTAACATTCACAATAAATGAGCGATGGCATCTAATAAAGGAATCCTTCGGAAGCAGATATTCAAATTCTTGTAGGGAGTATTTATGAGTGCCTGACACCACTTCTGAATAAACACTCGTCTTCTTATCTTTGGATTCTAAATAAACGACCTTTGAAAAAGGAATAGGAATCCAGCCATCCAATGTTTTCACGGTAACGACCGATTTCCCATCTGTTAAAGCAGGATAAATAGCTGTTACACACCCCTCAAGCTGTCCATTATGTAAAAATGGCACCGCCATTCCATGATAAGGAATACCAAAAACATCCCGATTAATAAACTCAGAGACCTTTTGACCCGTCACCAATGCATTATGGGCAATCGTCCCTTCCTTTACAGGGTCGCCAGGGCTAATTTTCAAATCAATTCGTTTACTTGGCCGATAGTAGATATATTCTTTTGTATTAGAAACCGCAATGGATATTTCATCTGAAAATAATTCACCAATGGTCTCAAGCAGCGACCCTAAAGTTATATCTTTCATACGATTAACACCTCATTCATTATTATACTACTATCGTGAACCCCAAGCTAAACTGAATCAGATTTATAAAAAAAAGTGACTCAAAAACTTGTTGTCCAAGTCTCTGAGTCACTTCTTTCCGTTATAGATGGATTTGATAATGCAGCGTCGACCTTACTGCACCTGGTCCTTTGATCAGCTGCTTGAAGAATTCTTCTACTTTTTCCCCCAAGCCAACTTCATACAAATCTATTCCAAAAATTCTTTGGTTGGAAAGAATTGGGCGTAAATGAGCACCGACTGAATTTACGTTACCAAATTCTACATTTTTCAGATAGAACTGCAAATCTTCTAAAAGAGGATCCGGACTAATGTTCATTTCTTTCCCCGCATCGTTTATGCCCAACAGATAGCGGCACCAAGCAGCAATCGTTAATGGGATAAATGATAAATCATTGACATCTAGGTCTTCTCTTTCTAGATATAATTTAATCGTTTCCCCAAAGCGAATTCCCAGCTTCTGCGACGTATCAGACGCAATTCGCTGTGGTGTATCGGGAATATTAGGATTTGGAAAACGGACTTCAATGACTTCTTTAATAAATTCCATTGGATCAATAATTCCAGGGTCAGTGACAACTTTCATCCCTTCATCATAGCCGATTTTTTCTACTAATGCTTTTAAATCAGCATCCTTCATTTCATCCGCAATCGAGGTATACTCAAGTAAGCAGCCAAAGATTGCTAAGGCGGTATGAAGGGGATTTAAACAGGTACACACTTTCATTCGTTCGACAAGGTCGACCACTACTTGGTCGGTAAAGTAGACGCCTGCTTTTTCTAACGCCGGTCTTCCGTTTGGAAAACGGTCCTCAATTACGAGGTATTCAGATTCCTCGGTATTCACAAATGGAGCCACGAGCGACCCATTTTTTCTTTTTGGAATGAGTTCGGCACTGCCAAATCCGATGTCTTTTAACTTTTCTTGTACGGTTACAGAAGGAAGCGGGGTAATCTTATCGATCATACTCCAAGGGAAGGTGATTTTCGATTCATCATTCAAATAATCGATAAATCCCTGCTCAACCACACCATTTTCCTTCCATATCGAAGCAACCGTCATAATAGCCTCTTTCAGCTTATCTCCATTATGGGAGAAATTATCTGTACTTACGAGTGCTAACGGAGCTTTTCCACAATTGTATCTCTCATGTAAAAGTGATGTCAGCAAAATCATCGTATGTTGACTCGGCTTATCCTGTCCCTGCTCGATTTCTTCACGAAGCGACGCTCGAATCTCCCCATTCATATCCTTTAAGTCATACCCTTTTTCGGTGATGGAAAGGGAAATGAATTGCAGGGATGGATGACTTGCCACTTCTTTTAAACGCTGCCATGAGGATGGACCGTTATAAGTAGCAATACTTTCAGCCACACTTGCGATTACTTCCATATCTAATGAGCCATCCGCTTTCATGACAACATCGAGGCTTAAATTATCATAAGGTTGATAGATTTTTTGAATCAAGGCATCATCGAAGGTGGAAGCTACAATGATCCCTTTATTGGTTTCATTCTGCTCAATCAAATGCTGCTGTAACACAGAATGGAAAGCTCTAAAAAGATTTCCGCCGCCGAAATGTAACCAGATCGGTTCCTTTTTCGTTTCTTCCCAGACTTCTTCAAAATTAAAGGCGGGAGTCTTAATCCCGATCTTTTCAAATTGATCCTTATTGGTTTTTAGCTGGTCTTTTTCTAGTAATAGCAATGCTGCTCCTCCTTCTTCCTTTATTACGGCATCGGCACCAGTGAAGACTTGAGCTGAAAATCAAAGTATTCAAGTGCGTTGTTATAGGAAATATCCTGGACAAATTGACCTAACCATTCTATATCATTTGGGTATTCTCCATTTTCAACCCAATTACCGACGATATTACAAAGGATTCTTCTAAAGTATTCATGGCGGCTGTATGATAAAAAGCTGCGCGAATCGGTCAACATGCCGATAAATCGGGATAGTAAACCAAGATTACCAAGGATTTTCATTTGAGCAACCATGCCATCCATATGATCGTTAAACCACCAAGCCGAACCAAACTGTACTTTAGATGGGATTCCGCCTTCTTGGAAATTACCAGCCATCGCTGCCAGCACTTCATTATCTTTCGGATTCAAGCTATAGAGAATCGTTTTTGGAAGCTGCTGATCTTGATCAAGCTCATCCAACAATCGCGAGAGAGGAACAGCAATGGGCTCATCCCGGAAAGAGTCGACACCGACATTCGGCCCAATCGCTCGGAATAAACGAGTGTTGGCACTTCGCAATGCTCCAATATGGTATTGCATAACCCAGCCGCGCTTGTGATAAGCCATACCAAGTCTTACAAGTAACTGCGTTAGAAATTGATTATTTTCCTTCAATGAGATCGGCTCGTTATTCAAAGCCTTTTGCACAATGGCATCGAGTTCTTGTTCCGTGGCTGTTTCATAGACAACGGTCTCGATACTGTGATCGGATAATTTACAGCCCATTTCCGCAAAATAATCCATTCGACTTTCTAACGCATTGATTAGCTGGGTGAAATCAGTAATCTCAATCCCAGTCAGTTTGCTTAGCTTGCCTACATAATCCGCCCATGGCTGCGTCTGTTGAATTGCCATGACAATGTCCGGCCGAAATGCCGGTAAAACCGTGGTAGAAAAATCGGCATCCTCTTGTAACAACTTATGATAACGCAAATCATCAATCGGATCGTCAGTTGTCCCGATTAACGCCACATTTGATTGCTCGATTAAACTTCTTGCTGAGAAATTTTGGCTCTGGATCTTCTCATTACAGGTTTCCCAAATTTCTTTGGCCGTCGACCCTTTTAAGACGGTATCGACATTAAAATATTGTTTCAACTCCAAATGAGTCCAATGATAGAGCGGGTTTCCCATCAATTTTTCAACGGTTTCAGCCCATTTGAAAAATTTTTCGTAATCCTCCGCTTCACCCGTAATGTAGTATTCTTCCACTCCATTGGCTCTCATCGCCCGCCATTTATAATGGTCGCCGCCCAGCCACAATTCGGTGATATTTTTATATCTTTTATTTTCATAGATTTCGCTTGGATCTAAGTGACAATGATAATCATAGATTGGCATTTTAGCAGCAAAGTCATGATAGAGCACTTTTGCTGTTTCTGATTGAAGCAAGAAATCTTTGTCCATAAATGCTTTCATTTGATTCGCCCCTCTTATTAATTCGCTTTTGTACGAGGATAGTCAGCTGGTGTGCGGCCGCCCCATAGCTTTTCATATTTATAACCTGTAAGTGCTTCGACCACTTCTTTTGTTTTCGGATTCACATCTTCTTTACGTCCATTGTTTTTCAAACGGCTAATTTCATCCACAAGAATTCCATGTGTTTCTTTATTTAATTTAAAGGTAAAAGCTGTAATTAATGCAACAAGAAGTAGTCCAACCACCCCAATTAGCATGATACCTAAGATCGTATGAACCGCACCTTCTGGTTGGGTTGTTGCTTTTTGAACAAAACCTCCAGCCTCCAAGATGGCCCCAACTAAGAAAGTCGCAAGTGCGACAGAAGACTTTCTAAAGAAGGTCATAACAGAAGCAAAGATCCCTTCGCGGCGTTGTTTCGTAATCATTTCGTCTACATCAGGAATAAATGGGAATACGTTCCAAGGTACAAACTCTAACATACTTCTTCCAATTTGATAGACAAAGGAAATAATTCCTAACGTAATAATTAAGTTGCTTGGATGGAAGTAATAGACTGCCCCATATCCAAATACACAAAGGATCATTGTTGAATAAGAAATTTTTGCTAAATTAGCCGGCCCAATCTTGATCATTAAAAATCCATAAATAATCGCGCCAGGAAGTCCGATAATACTAAAGGAAAGTAAATTGGCCGCAACTTCTGACGTACTATGCAATGCATAAACACAGTAGAAAACAAACACAGCGTTAAAGGCATCTTTAGCGGTCATCGAGCAAATATAGATCAGTAAATGTTTGCGGAAACTTTTTACTTTAAACGTAGAAGCAAAATCAACAATCGTTTTGGAAACAACTTTTACATTTTCAGCAAAGCTCTTCTTCTCTTTCTTTTGTGTCGCAAATTGCGCCATCTCTTCTGGAGAAACCTCTCTTTCCCATGTGGAGCGGAAAGAAATATAGATACAAACAGCAAAGATGACAGCAAATAGGGCACCGTTAACCAAGAATGCCATCGGATTATCTTGTCCTAATACTCCAAATAATTGACCTGGAATAAAGGTGGCCAAAAATGTACCTGTACCTGATATAAACATTCTTGCCGTTGATAATTTCGTTCTCTTATTAAATTCTGTTGTCATTTCTGAAGGTAATGTTTCCCAGGGGATTAAGATCATAGCTGCGATGATTTCAAAAGCTAAAAACGTCAGAAGGTAATAAAAATAGTTCATGCCTGTTACCCAAAGTAATACGTATACAAGCATTAACGGGGAGCCCAACAGTAAGAAAAATCTGCGCCTTCCATATTTTCTACCCAATTTAAATTTAAAAAAGTTATCCGAAAAGCTTCCCATGAACAAACTGACGACGGCATCCACGATCCGGGCGATCGCGATAATGGATGCCGCTTGAACCGGTGACAAGCCAGCAAACGTGGTGAAGAAGAATAGCAGCCAAGCCCCAATAATGGTAAAGGCTCCTCCACCCATCATATCGGTTAAACCAAAGCCAATACTAGTTTTTAGCGAAATTTCCTTATTCTTTCTAGGCATGATAACGCCTCCCTATAATTATGAGAAATATAAAACAGAACCAGGTAAAACGCTTTCATCAGCGATATAAGAAAAGGAACGATTTCTTCATGTTCCTTCCTTACTTCTTGATAGACCACGAAGCTTAAACCGTTTGCATTGTTTTCTTAGGAGCTGCTCCATTTTTCAATAACACATTTGTATCCCAAGCACCTTGTAAATACATGGCGCCTAACGCACGATCATATAGGCCATATCCTGGTCTGCATACTTCATCCCAAATATGTCTGCCATGGTCGGGGCGAATATACCCATCAAATCCATTTTCATAGAGGGCATTTACGATGCCTGTAATCGGTAAGGAACCATCTTCAACGCGGTGGGCGGATTCAATAAAACTGCCATCCTCAAAATGTTTTACATTGCGAATATGGGCAAAAGCGATCCGATCGGCGAAGGAGTTGACAATATCCACCAAATCATTCACAAGATTTCCGCCTAACGAACCAGAGCAGAAAGTTAACCCATTGGCTGGACTATCCACTGCACGTAACAGCCGCCCAATATCCTCTTTGTTTTTGACAATCCGCGGTAAACCAAAAATAGAGAATGGCGGATCATCCGGATGAATGGCCATCTTAATTCCACATTCTTCTGCCACCGGACAAACTTCCTTTAAGAAGTAAGTTAAGTTTTCTAATAAATCCACTTCAGTAATATCCTTATATAAGTCAAAGAGACGCTGTAAATCTGTTAATCTTTCAGGCTCCCAACCTGGAAGGGTGAAGTCTTTTTGGTTTTCTTCCATATTCTTTACGACTTGTTCTGGTGTTAATGCGAGAACTTTTTGTGCATCGAAGAATAAGGCGGTGCTTCCATCTTCCATCTCTTTAAATAAGTCGGTCCGGAACCAATCAAAGACTGGCATAAAGTTATAGCATACGACCTTCACACCAAATTGGCTTAAATTTTTCAGGGTTTGTTTATACGTCTGAATATAGTGGTCTCTTGTAGGCAAACCAAGTTTAATATCTTCATGAATATTAACACTCTCAACCACTTCGGTATTGAATCTGTACTCTTTTGCTTGCTTTACTATTTCTTCAATTCTTTCAACCGGCCAAACCTCTCCGACGGGCACATCATGCAGCGCCCAAACGATCCCTTTGATTCCTGGAATCTGGCGGATTTGTTTTAATGTAATGGAGTCATTGCCCTCTCCGTACCAACGAAATGTCATTTGCATGTTGTTCTCTCCCTTGTGAGCGCTTTCCCGCTTCTCAAAAAATAAATATGCTCTCTATTCTTGTGTATAAAAATATTCTGGAAATGCTTGAAGTAAAATGTCTTTCTCCGATAACATCAGTCGCAAATGTTCCTTCATCAGCGCTTCTGCTTTTTCTTTATTTTTTTCTGAAATGGCTTGATAAATTTCTTTGTGATGCGCCAGTAATAAATCCCAGTCCAAATTTTTTGTATCGATGATTCGTAACATTCTAAACCGATTGAGATGACCGGCCATGTTTTGAATCATTCGCCAGGTGCGTTCTTTTCCACAAGCGATAAATAGCTCCTTATGGAAATTTTCATCCAAATTAGTAAATTTTTCAATTTGTTGTTTCTCTATATGATTACTTACAAGATGCTCTTGCATTTTTAAGTTGACTTCTAAATTAAAAGCAGATTCTTCCGAAACGTGTTCACAGCATAATCCGACAATATTTGTCTCAATGACCTCGCGAACAAATCGGGCCTCTTCGGCAAGCTCCAAATTAATTAGCGAGACGAAGGTACCACTTTGCGGGATGATGGTTAACAATTCTTCCTGGGCTAATTTTAAAAAGGCTTCTCTGATCGGCGTCCGACTGACATTCAATCGGTCTGACATCGTCTTTTCAGAAATCTTTGTACCAGGAATTAATTTTAATCTTAATATTTCTGCTTTTATTTCTTCATACGCAAATTCTTTTGCATTTACAGTGTTGTTTACCATTCGTTATCCTCTTCTCTTTTCTATACTGCACATAGTATATCAAATGAGAATTATAAGATGTACCTCCTTTTCAGGTATTACCGACATATTAATATACTAATATGGTAGTTATGAGCTCATTATAAAGCGCCCTCCATTTTTTTGCAAGCGTTTTCTGTAGTTATTCAATGGAGCGGCAACTTTTGCAAATGATTTAGATTGGTAGATTTCATTTATTTAGTGAGGCGCGGTGCGGTGCGGCCCGGTGCGGTCCGGCGCGGCCCTATTCGTTACCGTTTACCACCTTTTATGACTTGGGCGGGCACAATTATCGGCTATTCGTTACCGCCTACCACCTTTTTTAACCTAAACGGGCACAATTAACCCTTATTGGTTAACATTTACAATCTATTATTCATAAATTCCCCTCCAAATTTTAGTCACAATAATATTTTACGGTGATGACAAAATGTTAAAATAAAATAGAAGAAATTTACATCACACTATTATGAGTGACCACACTAGTACTGAAACTTACCATCTATCAATATCGTTATAAACAGTGAAACTTTAAAGGGATTGTGGGGATTCGGATGAAGACGAAAAATAAACTAGTGCGGATGTCAAAGGTCCTTTCTCTTGCCTTTAGCATCTTCCTGCAAATTTATTGGTATAAGATTCGCCGTAAACCGAAAGCGGAGTGGGAAAAACTCTGGGGGACCATCGGAGAACGGTTTCGCCAGACTCTATTTGATTTAGAAGGCTTGCTCATCAAACTGGGACAAATCCTCAGCACGCGTGCCGATTTGCTGCCACCTGCCTTTATCAGTCAAATCGAAGACATGACAGATAAAGTCCCCCCTTCGGATTGGAGCGAGATTCAGGAAATTTTAGAAAAAGAATGGGGACACTTGTATCAGCAACACTTCCAATCGATTGAAAAAACGGCGATCGCTTCGGCATCAATTGGCGAAGTGTATAAGGGCCTGCTCCTTGATGGCACCGAAGTGGCCATCAAAGTTAAACGCCCGCATATTGATTCCATTGTCGACACCGATTTTCGGATTCTAAGTATTGTGATGTGGTTTGTGGACCACTTAGTCCCTCTTCCGAAGGGTTTTATGAATTTTAAAGTTCTTTTTAAAGAGGTAAAGCAAGTGATTGTACGCGAACTGGATTATTCCCTGGAACTGAACACCATCCTGAGCTTTAAAGAGCGCTTCAAGGAGATGGATACCGTCCATATTCCGTCAGTGTATGC
Organism: Bacillus sp. AFS073361; assembly: GCF_002567005.1. GTDB lineage: Bacteria > Bacillota > Bacilli > Bacillales > Cytobacillaceae > Neobacillus. The sequence goes on along the minus strand of NZ_NUZU01000028.1, from coordinate 45,909 downwards.
AGAATTGAGTACCGCGAATGTGCTGGTCATGGAATGGGTTGAAGGATTACGGCTGACCAATAACGACGCCATCGACCAATTACCCGTGAGCCGCCAGGAACTAGCTCAACGGCTGATGAAGGTCTTTCTCCCTCAATGGATGGAGCCTGGCCCCTTCCATGCCGATCCCCATCCCGGCAACGTTCTGGTCTCAAAGGAAGGGAAAATCATTTTACTAGACTTCGGAATGGTCGGAGAACTTTCGAAAAAGGATGCCGGTTATTTCCAAGGATTAATTGAAAGCTTTCTCGCTAAAAACTACCCAAAGGCCGTCGATTGCTTGTTTCATTTAGGCGTTTTGCTCCCTGAAGCAGAATCAAGAACAATCGAGCGAATTTTAGCGGAATTTATCACCTTTCAGCCGGCCCAATTAAAAGAAATGGACCTGCTCGCTTTTAAGATGGAAATTAATGATATGATTCAAGCGCTCCCCATTCAAATTCCCACCAGATTTGTCTTTTTAGGCCGTTCCGTTGTCACGATTGAAGGAATAATCCGTAACTTAGCGCCAGAGGCAGAGATCTTAGAGTTAGGAAAACCTGTGTTTATGGAGTGGTTAAACAAGCAAGGGAATAATAAATGGCTGTTCGTCTGGCAATGGCTCCAATCACAGCCAATCTTCAAAATCTTTCACTCCATAACCGAATTCCTGAATGCCCCGCAAAAATTGGAGCAGTTAAAGGAAGTCGAACAGCGCAGGCAATTCCAATTCACCATCTATGAAAATACGAAAAAGCAATTATTCCAGTTAACCCTCTTCGGGATGACAGGCATAGCCGCCGGACTCTATACCTCAAACGACCTCATCTGGCAGCTGTCCGCAGGAGTCGCGGCGGTCTCGCTTACAGGGTATATCGTTTGCAGTTATAAATTGAAGAAATGGATGAAATATATGCATGAGAAACGGAGAGTTTAAATTTAGGGGAGACCAAAGGGAAGGTTCTGGCGGCCCTAGCAACTTCAAATCTCCAATCATCATCTTCGCCACCTACTATACAAGACCGATATGGCATGTCAATTTGGTTTACTTTGAATCGCTTAACTAACTTCAATATTATTATTGTTCATAGCAATCAGTTGATACCCAGTATTTTAGAAAAATGAAGGGAATATCCTTGTGAAGATTTATTAGAAATTATTTGCATTTCTAATATGGTTCAAAAAGGGGAAATTATTAATGCAACATCTATAAAGGAGGGTACTAATGGTCAAAATAAAACTTATGCTAATAGGCTTTCTTTTACTCCCATTCCTTTTCAGTGCTTCCTCTGCTCAAGCAGCTCCGTCTGAAAATGAAATAAACAAATATATAGCCGATATAGGATGGACGAAACAAGAATTTCTGGAGTATATTGATTACTACGAAATTCCTTTAGATGAATATACAATGGCAGGCCTAAAAGAACTCCTGGGTCCGCCCATTAACTCGAAAAATTATCAGGATTTACTAATCAAATATGGTCTAACTGAAAAAGAACTAAATGACTTAATGGACCATTTTGGAGACTCGGTAAAAGAATATAAGTTTATCAACGATTTGGATTCAACAGTTGAATTTTATATTAGTGCCGATAAAAGTATGGCGGAAGTAGAAAAAGCATTATCGGATACGGGCATAACAGAAGAAGAAGCAGAGAGATTTTTCAACTATTTAGCGGAAGTGGAAGAAAAAAATAAAGACCAACTAGACCAAATGACAACAAACGATACACTGTGGGAACATTTAATGACTGTAGAAGATCCTTCCCAACTAAGCGATGAAGACCTTGATGAGATGGTTCGTTTATTAGAGCAAACTATTGCCCTGTATGAAGTTAAAGTGAACTTTAAAGCTGACGGTAAGGCTGTAACTTTAAAGGATTTACTAAAAATGAAAGAACCTCCAGGCACTTTATATGGCAGTATCTATAGTACTTCAGGGGAACTGCTCATCGATTTTAACATCCCTAGAGAGTATTTTGAATCGATGGAAGCTATTGTAGATGGGGAAGACATGATTCATTTAGGTGAGATTTCAGATGATTATGTAGACCATATGCATGAAGAGAAATATGAAGATGCTCGAAAGGGTTTAAAATAATTATTTTAGAATGAACATAAAGCCTTTCTCATTAAAAGTGAGAACGGCTTTATTTTTATTTTTTACTATTTGTGTGCTTTAAAGAACAGTGCAAATAGGCATCTTTTAGAACGCACTTACAATTCTTTTTAAATTTGCCAAATAAGCCTTTTTATCTGACATAAGTAAAAGAAGTGAGCCTCTACAGCTAATCGACTCTGCTTTAATGGCTTTTTTCTTTTCATCCATCAAGGTTAAATCGCACTTTCTTGTTAATCTGTTGCCAGGAAACATCTTTGTAAGGATATACTTATCATGTTTGCCATACCCTCCCCTAAACAGAACGTAATCTTCATACACGATAAAGCCATCTGAGCCCTCTACATTTGGTTTAAAATAATCAATACTGCCTTTGTAATACCTTGCTAACTCAAAATCAGTATAGTAATAAAACCACACTTCCTCATCAGACATCACATTAAGCGCATAACAGTCACTAATGAAGTGGGGGTCCATATTTGGATACTTATACTGCTCGTTCCCGTGAGAATCCCATGCTCTAAGTCCATAGCTTCCAATCGGTTGGTTCCAGCCATTGTTTCCGAAAATACCTTCATCGAAATAAGAAGTCCAGATGTTGTTCCCTTGTGTGACATACAAGTTTTGGATCCCATCTCCAAGAAGGAAGGCATTCACTTGGTTTCCACTCATATCAAAAACTCTGGCATTGCGATCAAAATCTCCGTTTTCGTATAAATGTGAACGTGCACAAACCAAGAGAATCTGGTCATGTTCCATAGGTTGAATGTAATGATAATTCCACTTTTGGTTTTTCAGGACCACTTCTTTTTTCTGCCCTTTGCTGAGGATGATCGCTTTATAATCATGTCGATCCGCTGTTTGTACTGGAGGGAACATCCCATCTATATATTCAGGAACTTTATTTACTGCAAGAATACAAATTTCACCCCTTGGCCCAATGGAAGAGTCAACAAGGGTATATCCGTCAAGGTCTTCCTCAAAATTATAAGCCAGCTCGACTTGGTGTTTTATGGTTTTCTTTAGCATGGTTTCACCTCTTTCAATACCTTTATATATTCTCTGCGATTTTTCAATTTTCCTTTTCCTGATGTAAGAGGACACGCTTCACAGTCACGTAAGCCCCAATAACTCGACGACTCCAATGGTATTTTCGCATCTCTTAGCCTATTTCAATTAGCCCAAGGATAAATATAATAATAGAGAGCAAGACTTCGATGATAGGAGAGTGGGTTCGTTTTATGTCAATTGGAAAAGTGATTTATTATCATCGCAGGAAGCAGAATAAGACGCAGGAACAGCTGTGCCAAGGTATTTGCTCGGTGACGCACTTAAGTAAAATTGAAAACAATGCCAAAGACGCCAATCCGAAAACCCTTCAAATGTTATGTGACCGGTTGCAGATTTCACTAGAAGATGAGAGCAAAAAAAGCCAGAAATTGCGGCAGAAGCTGGATTTATTTTACGAGACGATGGAAAGGCACCACCAAGAGAAAGCAACCATTCTATTTAATGAGTTACTGCAAGAAAAAGAATATATCCAATGTACGGACATGATTTATTTATACGAATTATATAAGCTGCGCTATTTTTTGCTATTAAATGACTTTTCAACCTTTAAAAAGTCTTCAGCAGGCATTCATCGCTATGTGTCAAAATTTTCTCCCTTTGAAGAGTATGTCTGGAATCTACTTCAGGGCATTTATTATGGAAAAGTGGAACAATTTCCACAGGCTTTCCTCTATCTTTCCCGTGTCGAAGAGCAGGCAGAGCAATATGAAACCAAGATTACAGAATACTATTATTTTCGAGCGGCCTTGCACGGACATTTATGCCACTATTCTTTATCAATTCATTATGCTTACAAGGCCCTGCGTGTTTTTCAAAATACCAACAACTTTTTGCGGATTGTTTATGTCAAAATGATTCTCGCCGTGAATTTCATCCATATCGGTGAATTTGAAAAGGGCAAAGAAATACTGGAGCAAATTTTAAATGATACGGACATCCTGCCGGATAAAGAAACAAAAGAGCTTTCTTTACATAATCTTGGTTTTTTGCATTATCGACAAGGGAAAATCGAAGAATCACTAGACTATTACTTTCAAGCGCTTCATCACAAAGAGAAAAACTCAGCTTCTTACTATATTACCATTTCCTCTCTGGCAGAGGCTTTGATTGCGGATGGTCAAAACGAAAAAGCGATGGAAATATTAAAGGGGGCGTTAGAGTCAATTCACGATCAAAAATCCCCACGTTATATTGAGTTAAAAATCCTTTATTTGGAGGCAGCTGGTTCCCAAAAGGCGCTGATTACCTATTTAATCAACCAGGGGCTGTCCATTATTGAAAATCATCTGTCCACAAATCGCGGAAGTAAATATCTCCAGCTCATTGCTTCTTATTATGAAGAAAAACAGGATTACGCCTCGGCCAATCATTATCTTCATATTGCCAACCAGCACCTGAAGAATCAACTATTCCATATTGGGTCTCCCGTTGAATTAAAAACTGCGAGAGTACGATAGATTTACACGACAATTGCCTCGCCGCAATTGTCTTTTTTTGTCGAGTTGCTCAAATTGTCCCAAGTTGAGGGCTTCATTTTGCTAGAATTCACACCCCTTTCCTTTAAAAATAACATCGACATTCCACTCCCATCCCCCTCTAAAAATCAGAATTTTCCCGATAAACAGTCTAGTAAATCCGCTCTATACTTTTTAACTAGAAAGACCCTTAAAAGCCCACACCCATTTTTAAAGGAGGATTGTGAAATCTAGTAAACAAAAATTTTTTAGTAGAGGAGAAAATGAATCATGAGGAAGCCAACCTTTAAGAAATACTTTGCAGCGATGATGACCACAGCACTGATAGCCGTTCCAACAATTCAGGCGTTTGCCGATGACACGACCAAGAGTTCCTTACCTGCAACAACTGCGGATGTACAGGCCTTGAATGTGTTAGCAAATAAGGACAAACATGTGATTACGCTGATTACTGGCGATGTGGTCACGGTGACAAATCTAGCAGATGGAAAAAGTGTCATTAGTGTGGAACCGGCTGATCCTGCACAAAGTGGAGCACGGATCTTGACCCTTGCCAAGGATACATATGTAATCCCAGATCAGGCGATGCCCTATTTAGCTTCCGGCTTATTAGATAAAGATTTATTTAACATCACATCCCTTATTTCAGACGGGTATGATGATGCCAGCCAAAACACATTGCCTGTCATCGTTCAATATGCACCATCGAAAACGAAGTCATCTGCCTCCAAACCTGCTCCGAAAGGTTCTAAGAAAACGCATGAACTGGAGAGCATTCACGGAGCAGCACTTTCTGCTAATAAAAAGGAAGCAAAGAAGTTCTGGCAAGATATTACGAAGAATACTCAGCCGTCTAAAACTTCAAAGGCGGTGCTGGCCCCAGGCATTGAGAAGATCTGGCTCGATGGCAAAGTGGAAGCCACACTCGCACAAAGTGTTCCACAGATTGGGGCACCTGCGGCCTGGAATGCGGGGTACGATGGCAAAGGCGTTAAAGTCGCTGTCCTTGACACCGGTATTGATTCAGAGCATCCCGATGTAGCAGGTCAGTTAGAAGAAGCCGTGAGTTTCGTTCCTGGTGAAGATACGCTCGACCATCATGCACACGGTACCCATGTTGCTTCTACTGTACTTGGAACAGGAGCAGCTTCCGGAGGTCTCAACAAAGGGGTCGCACCAGGAGCCAGTCTCCTCGTAGGGAAAGTGCTTAATAACGATGGCTTCGGTCAGGATTCTTGGATTATCGATGGAATGGAATGGGCTGCACATAAAGCCAAAATTGTCAGCATGAGTTTGGGAAGCAGTGAGTCAAGTGATGGCACTGACCCGATGGCTCAAGCTGTCAATAACCTAAGTGCAGAAACAGGTTCCCTGTTTGTTATTGCGGCCGGGAACACAGGTGCTGAAGGCATTGGCTCACCAGGAGCGGCAGATTCTGCCCTTACAGTCGGTGCGGTTGATAAATCTGATCAACTTGCATGGTTCTCCTCTAAGGGACCACGGTTTGGCAGTTCAGGATTAAAGCCTGATCTTACCGCCCCTGGTGTAGGGATTAAAGCGGCACGCTCCCAATATGCTTCACAAGGCAGCGGCGATTATTTGACGATGGATGGTACATCAATGGCCACACCGCATGTGGCCGGTGCAGCAGCGATTCTCTCCCAGCGTCATCCTGATTGGACTGGAGCTGAATTGAAAGGTGCTCTAATGAGTACAACCAAGAAGCTCGACGATATTAAACCATTTGAGGGTGGAACTGGACGCCTTGACGTGGCGGCAGCCACATTGGGCACTGTTCGTGCAACAGGATCATTGGATTTTGGCTTCTTTGATTGGCCGCATGAAGGGGATGTCCCTGTCCAGAAGACGATTACGTATACGAATGATGGCGATCAGGAAGTAACTCTGGACCTGTCAGCAGACTTTACAGATGGCAGTGGTTCAGATACCCCTGCTGGATTGCTTAAACTTTCAACAAACAAAGTAACAGTTCCAGCGAATGGAAGTACAGAGGTAACGGTTACCCTTGATCCGCAGCTTGGTGCGCTCGGTTCCCGTTATCAAGGACAGATCTCTGCTAATTTAGATGGCAAAACCGTAGCGCATACCGCGTTAGGGATGATTAAAGAAGAGGAAAAATATCCTCTAACCATCAAAGCAATTGACCGTGATGGGTCCCCCGCCCTTGCTTACATTAACGTCCTTGGTCCGGATGGTGATCCGCAGTTTATTGCTGTCGACGGAACAAAGGAATTACGACTGGTGCCTGACACCTATTCCGTGATGTCCTTGATGGATGTCGATACTGATACGGATCACGCCGGAGTGGCATTGGTCGGTGACCCTGAAGTTAAGCTAGATGGACCTAAAACCGTGGAGCTTGATGCCCGGAAGGCAAATGAAATCACAGCAAAAGTTCCAAAAGAGAATGAAGCTAATTTTAGAAAAATGGAGTATTTCCGCACGATTGACGGGAACCCGGTCAATGACATCTACCTTATGCCGGTGTGGATTGATAAAATGTACGCTGCTCCAACGAAGGCTGTAAAAGATGGCGAATTCACAATGAACACACGCTGGCGACTAACAGAACCAGTATTGACCATTAACTTTCGCGGCCAAGTATTGGATGATATCCCTCAGGCAGGAAGCACACTTCTAAATGGTAAATACAATCTGGATGCCGTTTATGCTGGCAAAGGTACACCAGAAGATTACACGGGTCTGAATGTGAAGGATAAAGCAGTGATCGTGGAACGCAGTAACGACGTATCAGGTGCGCAACGTGCCACAGCAGCGACTGCGGCAGGTGCGCAACTGTTAATTACCGTAAACGATGGACCTAAAGAATTGAGTGAATGGTCCGGAACGGAAAATTATGAAGATGTTCCAATCGCAGTTGCAGCAATTAGCGGAACAGAAGGTGCAGAGTTGATTAAGGCTGCTCGTTCTGGAAATGCGAAACTAAACGTTAACGGAAATCCTGATAGTGACTACGTGTATGATTTGATTGACAATCATGATCATGCCATTCCAAAAGATGTAACCTATGCACCTAAGCCTAAGGATCTTGTAAAAATTAATACCCAGTATAAATCAGACCGCGAAGCACCAGGCAGGGAGTTCCGCTGGGATATCCCGGCATATCGCCCAAATGGAGTAGGCTACCAAATGAAGCTATCGCTTCCATCGGTACGAACCGAATGGGTGTCGGCTCAAGAAGGTACATCCTGGTACCATCAGGCAAGTGTAATTGATGCAGAATGGGAAGTACGTCAGCCAGTGGCAAAATATAAACCAGGCCAGAATTTAGATGAAGAATGGTTTGCTCCAGTTGTTCGGCCGCGCTTGGGTGCTGGTTTCAGGGTACCATATCGTACAAATAACAGCTTTACATTCAATATCCCTGCGTTTGCTGATTCAGGATTAGGACACACGGGAGCAGATACAGAATACCCGGGACCACAAACACTTAAGTTTTATCAGGGTGATACGCTTGTGAAGGAAGCAAAAGGACAGGCGCTATACTCCTTTATACAGCACCCGGCTGAAAAAACTCAGTACCGATTAGTGAGTGATGTTTCCCGCGATCCGGAACGTTGGAATACTTCCGTTCGTACCCATACCGAGTGGACATTCTGGTCTAAACAGCAAGAAGAATGGAAGACAGAATTACCTCTGCTTTCACTAGACTATAAGGTCGATACTGACATGAACGGGGATTCGAAGGCTGGCCGCACCATTCAACTCGGCTTGAATGCAGTTCAGGTCCCTGGTGCACCAGAGAACGGCAAAGTGGATGGTGCTACTCTAGAAGTTTCTTATGATGAAGGCCAAACTTGGAAAAAGGTAGATTTGGTTCGTGATGCTAATGGCTGGACAGCCCAAGTTACACATCCAAAAACACCTGGAAGCTATGTCTCCCTCCGCTCCAGCGCCTGGGATGATGCAGGTAACACCATCAGTCAGGAAATTATTAAGGCTTATGGGTTAAAGTAATATATTTAAAAGGCGTCCTATGAATTTTGATTAGGATGCCTTTTTATTTGAGGATTTGATTTGTAAGGATTCTTTGTACGAAGTGTAGAAGGAAATAGTCGAAATATGCGGGATTATTTCGCAGGAAATATTCTATATTTCCTCATAATTAGAGGGGTTCAGTTGAAATCCGTCCTATTTTGCCAAATATTTTCAAAAATACACAAATTATTCATCAATTCAGCATATAACCACTTGTATTTTAATATTTTCTTTGATTATATTATTATGGGAATATTTCACCTTGACGAAATTTTAAAATATTTCATTTATCCTAGCATAGGTGGGTATCAACTATGGTATTTGACGGCATCATCATTTCATTTTTAGTAGGCTTTCTTCGAAAAGGGAATTTACGAGCACTTGGGAAATTGAAGCTGAAGTGGGGATGGATATTTCCTTTACTATTAGTTGTTGAATTAACCGTGTTTATGTTTCAAAACGATAGTAAATTCCTTGGACAGATCAGTGGATCTATCTATATAGTAGTTTATGTACTCGGACTATTATTTTTATATATGAACCGTAAAAACCGAGGGTTTATTCTTATTTTATTTGGAGTATTTCTCAACTTTCTAGTCATGGTAATCAACGGTGGAAGAATGCCGGTATCAGTAGAGGCTGCTACCGTTTTGGATCCAGTGTACATCGAAAACCTAAAAGATAGCTTATATGCAAAACATACAATGCTAACATCTTCAACTCACCTCGGATTTTTGGGGGATGTTATTCCAATCTCTGACCCTTATCCACGAACCCAAATCATCAGTATTGGTGATATAATTATGAATATTGGAATCTTCTTTTTCATTCAGTATCTAATGGTTCATCATCCAATCTCAAAAAAGCGGTTGCTTCACCTCCTCTCCTTGAAGGAGGTGAAAAAAGATGAAAAATGGACAAAAAAAAGGCATTAAATTAACTGGGATTCTATACAATGCAATCATTATCGGTTCAATTATTATTGCTTTAACTTCTGGATATAAATTAGTTTAAGTGTAGAATGATAGGAGAAGTAATTTCTTTATTACTTCTCCTAAATTTATTTACGAGAGTGATGAGTATGCGTATTATTAAGACACCTGCAAATACATATCTTTTCTTCATTTCAGCTTTAGGCATTTTATTTTTCACCTTCTTAAATAAAATCCCACAATACTCTCAAATGGACTGGATTATTATTTTTGCTTTTTCCAGTTCCATTTTATTGCTTAATTACTACACTATACTGATTCCTCCAAAGGGTAATTCCCTTTCAATGGATTCTTCTATTTATCTAGCAAGTCTTTTTTTGTATGGATTAGATACTACATTACTTGTTTTATTTATACATTCCATTATATTTACACTAGTACAGCGTAATATTGCCTGGTGGAAACATCTGTTTAACTTCTCTGTTTATTCTTTAATGATCAATTGTGCCTATTATGTTTTTATATTTACAAATGGCATTACTGGACCTATCAGTGTCAATAACAGCCTTCCCTATTTAATTTCTTTTTGCACCTATTTTGCATTGAATCTACTATTGGTTGGTTTTTTTTTCATCTTGGCAGGATCTGAGAACATAGTAGCCTTTTTCAAAGAAATTATTAAAGAAACAGCTGCCACATATATAATTACACTTGTGCTTTCATTAGTCCTAGTCATTTTAATGAAACCCGACGAATTATTCGGTCTATCTCTTTTCACCTGTATTGCCTTTTTATTGTCATTAGCCTTTAAACAGTACTTTAATTTATATAAAGAAATTTCCGAGAAAGCCAACAAAGACTTCCTCACAGGCTTAAACAACCACGGATACTTTAAAGAAATTTTGGAAAAAGAAGTAACAGCTGCGAAGGAAAATGATCAGCCACTGTGTGTGGTCATCATGGATATTGATGATTTTAAAAAGTACAACGATCTGTACGGTCATATTCAAGGGGATCATTTGCTCCAAGAATTTGGCACCCTTTTGAAGGCCAGTTCAGATGTAGCAAACTATATCGTTGCCCGCTATGGCGGAGAAGAGTTTTCAATCATCATGCCCAATACCGATCGAAAGACTGCTTATTCGTTCATGAATGAATTGCGGAAGAAAGTAAATGACACCTACTATAAAGGGGTGGAAAGTCTCCCTTATGGCTGCTTGTCCTTTTCGTCCGGGATTGCTGAATGTGAAAAAGAAACCTACAGCATTTCTGAACTTCTTAACAAAGCCGACCAAGCAATGTATGCAGCGAAAAACCAAGGAAAAAACCTTGTCCAAATTTACAATGGGTATTCCGAATATTCCGTACAACGCTCTCTTTCGCTTGAAAAAGAGCTAGCGGAAGCGGAATTTCAATTAAAAATCTTCCTTTCCAAGGATGTTTATACCTATCGCCATAGCAAACGTGTTTACCAATATGCGGTCGATTTCTCTCGAGTGCTTAATCTAAGCGTACATGAACGCAAAACGCTGATTCTTGGAGCACTTATCCATGATATTGGAAAAATTGAAATTCCGCGTGAAATATTAAATAAAAAAGGGAGTCTCGACCCTCACGAATGGGAAACCATGAAAAAACACGTAACCTATGGCAAAGATATTATTTCAACCAATAAGAAATTAGAAGATTTGATACCACTCGTTGAACTTCATCACGAACGTTATGATGGAAATGGCTATCCATATGGGCTTGCCGGAAAATCGATCCCAAAACTAGCAAGAATTCTCTGTGTAATCGATTCTTTTGATGCCATGACAACAGAGCGGCCCTATCAAAAAACAAAAACCTTTCAAGAAGCAATCGCCGAGCTACGCTACTGCTCTGGCAAACAATTTGACCCCCAATTCATCGAACCATTCATTGCAATGATCAAGGAGTTTGAAAACTCGGGGGACGAACAGCACAGAGAGGTTGCCGCAAGTATCGTGAATTAAGGAAATGACCTCAGCCAGGCTAAATGCCTGGTTTTTTATATCAATCCGTCCAACTCCTTATGGTATGATGGAAATAAATTTATGAAGGAGTTAACCGCCATGATTCAATATGAATGCCTCCACCATGTGAGCTTAACGGTGACCAATTTAGAAAAAGCCAAACATTTTTATAGCAACATTCTCTGTTTAAAAGAGATCCAACGCCCTAATTTCGATTTTCCTGGTGCCTGGTATGAAGTAGAAGGACAACAGCTCCATCTCATCGTCGATCCTGCCTCCCAAACCCTTCGCCAAGATAAGCGCCTAAGCAGCCGCGAGGGCCATTTTGCTCTTCGAGTGAAAGATTACAATGCTGCGTTGAATTGGTTGAAAAGTAAGGATGTTGAACTATTAGAGAAACCTAAGGGCATGAGTGGCTTTGCTCAGATTTTCTGTGCCGACCCAGATGGAAATCTCATTGAACTAAACGTTGATCAAGCAGACCTTTAGTAAAGCCAAAGGGGAGAAGTGCGTGAACACTTCTCCCCTTATTATTCATTGTAGATTTTCGTGTAGTTATGAGAATTCATAGGCGGAGAATTTCCGGCTAATGGATATAGACAGGGCTTAAGAAGCAATATAAGGGAAGATATTCCGATTAACTCCTCAAAAAAAGACAATATCCAAAGATTTCGATAGTTTAGACGGAAAAACTTCCTTTATTATTAAGGAAATATGGGTATTTCCCAAAATAAACGGAATTTTTCCGTTTATTTTCAGACACAGTGGAATCAATATTCAGTTATAACAGAGCCTATTCAATAAAAGTCATGATCCCCCAAGCAACAATAAGTAACGAAAGCAGATAGCCGAAATCTTTCACTGCTAGTTTAGTTGTTTGATAATAGGTTCTGTCCCTTGTACCTGTAAACCCACGCGCCTCCATGGCAATCGCTATTCGTTCTGATTTTCGTATGCCCTGCGTAAACAATGGCAAAGCATACCTCATAAACGATTTCCAATTATTTCTTTGCCGGTAACCTCTCACTTTATGTGCCGTCTTCATTTGGTTTAGTTCCGATTGAAACAACGGGATAAAGCGGAACCCCGCTAATAGTCCATACGCCCATTTTGGTGAAAGTTTACATTGATGAATTAAACTCATGATGAACAACGTGATGTCGGTGGTGGAGGTGAATAATAAACCATACGTGACAAACGCTAACATCCGTAAGGCGATGGTTAGGCCATGATTTACACTCTCCACCGTAATATGAAACCAGGCCCCTTTCCAAATCGTTTCTTCTCCTTCTCCAAAAGCAGCGATCATCCAAAATACAAGAATGAAAAAACCTAAATAAGGCAAAAGCCTTTTGACAAGATACGTCATTCTCCATCCGCCTAAAAAAATGCCAATCAATAGCGCAAGAAACCAAATCAAAAAAGTCACCGTTGGATTGGAGATGGCCATTAAAAGAAACATCACGATCAAATGAGCGAACAACTTACAAGCAGGATTGAGTGCAGCTAGGAATGAATCATTCGCCTTCATACCAAAACACCCTCCCTTCTTGCATGCATCAACTGGTAATGGAGTGGTGGAATCAACGCACTTTCACAATAATTACTTGGATCTGAAAATAAACCATAGGGCGTTCCTTGATAGGATACTCGTCCCTTATTGAATAAAAGGACTTGATCAGAAAAACGATCGACCACATCCATATCATGGGTTACCATCACAATGGTTGTTCCCTGTTCCTGTCTCTCTTTGAGACGTTTAATAAGCTCTCTCGCTGTTTTTTCATCCTGACCAAAGGTTGGTTCATCAAGCAATAGCAAAGCTTGATCGAACAATAACATTGTCGCCACACTTAACCGCCGTTTTTGTCCTAAACTCAGGGTAAAAGGGTGCGCATCCTGGTATGGCGCCAATCCAAACTCCTCTAACAATCGATTGGTTTTCGAGCGAACCTGATCCTCCGGCCAATTTCGCTGCCGGCCGCCAAAAGCCACTTCGTCAAAAACCGTATCGGTAATGAATTGATGTTCGGGATTTTGGAAAACAAAGCCTGCCTGCTCAAATAATTCTCGGTCTAACCATTTTTTTAGTTCCTCACCTTGAAAGTAAATTTTCCCTTTTTGAATCGACTCCAACCGGATCAGACTTTTTAAAAAGGTGCTTTTCCCACTCCCATTTTCTCCGACAATGGAAATCCATTCCCCTCTATGGATTTTCACCTCTATATCACTGACGACGGTCTTCTTCCCATAGCCAATTTCAACATGTTCGGTGCGGAGTAAACAATCGCCTTGTACGAGACGTTTCGTTTTTACCCTATTTATAAGTTTGATAGATAGAGGGTGCGAGGGATCTTGAACGATCTCCTCCCATTTGTGAGGAAACAACTTAGGACGCCAAATCCCCGCATCTTTCATTTGTTGATTAAATTGGAGCAGCATCTCTTTTGGTTCCCCATCCCCAATAATCTTTCCATGCTCATCAAGGATAATGACTCGGTCCATCCATTCGATGCAGCCGTCAAGGACATGTTCGACAAAGACCATCGTATGGTTGGTTTTTTCGGCTAAATGTCTCAATAAACCAAAGATCTCATTCCGGCCAGCAGGGTCGAGTTGAGCGGTTGGTTCATCAAAGAAGAGGACGTCTGGTTCTAATGCAAGCAAACACGCTAACGCCAATCGTTGTTTCATCCCGCCTGACAGCTTTTCAATCGGTGTTTTCTTATCTACCATCAGCCCTACTTTTTCCATCAAATCCGAGATCATTTGATCCATTTCGTTACGAGGAATCGAACGGTTTTCCAGACTAAAGGCAATTTCTTCATCGACACGCAGCATGCAAAACTGGGAATCAGGATCTTGAAACATCACTCCAGCAGATTTCCTTTTGAATACCTTACCGCTGACCTCTGCGTCCAAATGCTCAGGGATAATCCCAGCAAGAGCAGAAATCAATGTAGATTTCCCACTCCCACTAGGTCCAAGGATTAATACCTTCTCCCCTTGATGGATGGACAAGGTAATATGATTGAGTATTTTTTCAGAGCGGTTATAAAAACGAATCGAAAGATCCTTACAACCCAGAAACATTGACATTGTCCTTTTTTCTTTTTTCCTTCATCAACTCATATTGCTCTAACACCCCTGTATTTGCGAGGGCATCCACGACAACCTTCGCTAGCCAGCCGCCAAGAATCATGCCGCTGATGACATGAATTCCTAATGTTATCAAAAATACTTCCAGTGTGTAATAACCGAAACCGTTGGCGATTATGTTATAAAGCATTCCAAATACGGCAGCTAGAGCACCTGATAGCATTAAAGTAAAGAGGTTATACCGTTTATATCCGAATAGGGCGAAGGCAATTTCTGAACCAATCCCTTGAAAAACACCTACTAACAGGGCCGACAGACCAAAATGACTTCCTGTTAATAACTCGACGGCAGCCGCTGCTACCTCTGCTATAAATGCCGCTCCCGGCTTTCTGATAATATACGCGACGATTGGACTGGCAATCACCCAAATGCCAAACATAAAACCCGCGCCCACCGGCCCGACAATGGCTGAAATCGGAATCCACAACGTCGACCATCCTAAATAGATCACTCCACAGGCCACCGCTAGAATCACAGCAAGAACAACTTCTTTCATCTTCCACGTCTTCATTTCACGACCTCCATTTTCACAGGCCATTCTTCTAGTTTATAAGCCATATCCCAGAACATATATTCCAACTGACAACTGATGAGGAAATGCTCCTTCATTTTTTCCTTTTCTTTCTCCGTTGCTGTCTTAGCCCACTCATCGATCCTGGCACAAAATTTTGTCGTAATCGAATCGGTCCGGTTTCCATAAAAATGAATCCAATCATAAAAAGGATGGGAGCGATCTGGATTCACTTCCGTTAATAATCTTTTCCCAATTTCCCAATACGTCCATGGACATGGCAGCAATACCGCTAAAATTTCCCCTAATGTTCCTTCATGCGCAACCGTAAGCATATGACGCGTGTAATGAAGGGCTGAGGGTGCTAACGGATATCCCTGTAATAGATCGTAGGGTACACCTGCTACTTGACAAAAGTTATTATGTGGATGGATTTCACTGTTTAAAATAAATGAAATCTGCTGATTAAACATATCCATTTCTTCACGATTCTCACACTTAGAAACTGCGATTCCATAGATGCGAATAAAGGAATTCAAATATTCAAAGTCCTGTTTCACATAATGAACCAATTGTTCTTTTTGTAACTCCCCATCAGCGATCCCCCGGACAAACGGATGTTCAAAAATTGCCTCAAAAATCGGATTGGCTTCTCTTCTTAGTTCTGCTGAAAAACTCATATATTTCTCCCCCTTATTTGTTTTATGGGAAGACACTAAATGGAACGGCTAACGGTTCAAACACGAAAAAACCGCTCCAAAAATGGAGCGGCAGAATAATAGTATTTATCCATACACAGACTCCACTTTCCTACGCTAGTATGAACTAGATCAGGTTCAAAGGGTCCAAGATTATTCTTGTCTCAGCCGCCAAACGGCTCCCCTAGTGGTCTTCCTATAAATTTAATATTCACTCTACACCCGCTGGTTAATGTTGTCAATCAGTTAACAGCTAAAGGATAAAAATAGACCAAACGTCCTATAGAACAAGGAGACGCCTTCTCCTTTTCCCCCACTATACTTGCTTAACCACAGCCTTATGTTCTAATCGACGAACTAATTTATAGAACCCTAATAAGATGAGGAGGAGAAAAGGATTGATCATGATGGAATGATACAAACTCCACCAACCATAATGGAAATAACCCCAAGGCTCTGGTAATAAGGTTAAAACCTCATAGATCACAATTCCTACATTCCAAGCTAAAAAAAAGGAGAATTGTTTCCATAATGGACTTTTTAAAGGATAGACATTTAAAAAGATAAGATTCACAGGTGGGACTAAACATACATACACAAGCAAGGACTGCCAATCCAC
The DNA here is from genome assembly GCF_002567005.1 of Bacillus sp. AFS073361. Lineage (GTDB taxonomy): Bacteria > Bacillota > Bacilli > Bacillales > Cytobacillaceae > Neobacillus. Next base: position 29,293 of record NZ_NUZU01000028.1, on the reverse strand, counting down.
ACCCTTAGTGAAATACCAGTACCCCTGGTATTTCAAACTGATAAATACATCAAACATCAGTTGGAATAAGGTTGTAAATAACCAAATCTGCAGCATCTCACTTCTGGTTAAACGTTTTTTTACTTTGATTGCAATGAGGTTAAATAAGATCACTGCTATAATAATCCCGACCATTTAGTTAACTCCTTAGGCATCAATATATATAAAATTTCCATTTTTAGTAAAAAACATACCTCTCCACTCCCTCTAACTTCCAATTATTTTCCAATAAATGTCGTATGTCTCGTAAAACATGTCATAAGCGTCCGGAAATATGTTATAAGGTTCAAAAAATAGGTCATAAGTATCTAAAAATAGGTTCTAAGCGCAGGAATAGATGTTATCTTGGTAACTAACCAAAATATTCCCTCTACCCTCTATTACCATTTAAAAAGAATAAGAACTTTTTCTTCCTACCCCCAAAATCTCCACTTTACTATCTAAGTCTTTGAATATGGTCATTTTCTGTCGAAAAATCTGGCCGTTATCTGCTGGACATTATATAAAATATAAATCTATTAATATAGAACAACACTACACCTAGAGGAGGAATCTATGTGAATCGAATGTTTAGGTGGCTGGTTAGGTCACTATTTGCTCCTGTCACCGGAAATGCCGGAGCGGTAGCAAGCACACTTGGTTTTTTCTTAGGGTTTTTGCCTTTAGATAATATAAGAATACCGCTATTAGTAGTTCTTTCACTTTTGTTACGTCTAAATATCATCGCCTTATTCCTGGGAACGTTGATACCTATTTTCATTCCAAAAATGAATCATCTACCCATCCTGGATTTAAGTAGATTAGAAGATACCTGGTTCATTTCAACCTTAAAATCGAAAATACAGCTTTCACAATCGATTGCCCCTGCAATCCTAGGCGGCCTGATTGGTCTTGTTTGCTATTTTTTCTTCCATTGGTTTTACAATTTAGGGTTGAAAAAGAGAGAGCGGAATCAAGACCATGTTTTTCTTGATCCTGCCAAAAGACGCTGGTCGATTATCAAACGAATGGGTGCAGGCTTTGCCGCTTTAATGATTTTAGTGTCGACGATTTTTATCGAAAGCCTGAATAACAACCCAGAGTTTCCAGCATTGCAACTCGATAACAGTAGAGCAAAGAGCGGGATTGAACCAATTAATATAAGTTTTAGTGAAGAACAACTCGCCGCTCAGGTTCAAAAAACAACGCCTTCCCTTGCTAGTCAAAAAGAAATCGGGGAAGTGAATCAAAAACAAGAAGTTTATGGTTTTTACGTCGATTGGGACAAAAACAGCCGCACTTCTTTTAAAAAGAATATTGATTCGATTACCACCTTAGTACCTGGCTGGCTGCAACTTACACATGGCCTTACCCTTGAAACCCGCACAGACAAGTCGATTGTTGACCAGGCCAAAACACATAAGATAAAGGTTCTCCCCTTAGTGAATAATTTCACTAATAATAAATGGGATGGCGAAGTACTGCACCGGTTATTTACCACCCCTGGTGCGGAAGATCTTTTTATAAAAAAGATGCTGGATTATGTGAGAACAAATGACTTTGACGGAATCAATATCGACTTTGAAGACATTCAGCCCAATGATAGAAATCACTTCACCCGATTTATCAGCAAAGTTAATCATGCCTTCCATCAACATGGTCTCATGGTTACACTAGATGTTCCGCCGGACAACGATAGTTTTAACTACGCTGCTCTATCAGCAAATGTGGATCGGATGATTGTCATGTTATATGACCAGCATCATTCAATGAGTAAACCTGGACCTGTGGCACCAACGGATTGGGTTGAAGAGAATTTAAACCAGCTCCAAATTCCATCGGAAAAATTGATTGTGAGTTTGGGCAGCTTCGGGTACGACTGGGAGGAAAACTCCGGTCAGCCCGCCAAAACAGTTGCCTTCGGCGATATCATGGATTTAGGAATAGGAACCAACCTTCAAATCCAGTGGAATAAACAAACAAGCAACCCCTATTTACGCTACAAATTACACGGGAAAAATCATACCGTTTGGTTTTTAGATGGGGCTACTTTTTATAATCAGATGAAGTTATCAATGGATCATGGTTCAAAAGGTATCGCGGTTTGGCGCCTCGGTTCTGAAGATCCTTCTATCTGGAATTATCTGAATAAACCTAAGGAAATAAACGATCCAACCAATGCCCTTAAAGCCTTGATCAGCCCTAATCCTGTTCACTTTACAGGTGAGGGTGAAGTTTTGAAAATTGCTTCTCAAACAGAACAGGGGAACAGAACAATTCGCTTGGATGCACAAGGGATGATTCAAACCGAATCGTATGTTAAATTGCCACAACCAATTGTGGTAGAACGGTATGGAAAACCGAAAAGTAAGGAAATCGTCCTTTCCTTTGATGACGGTCCAGATCCAACCTATACTCCACAAATACTAGACATTTTGAAAAGGAACCATATCAAAGCCACCTTTTTTATCCTTGGTGAAAACGCGATGCAGCATCCACAACTGGTGAAAGAGATGTTTGAAGAGGGCCATGAAATTGGCAACCATACCTTTACCCATCCGAATATTGCATCGATCACACCGGATCAAACAAAAAGGGAACTCAATGCTAATCAGCGGTTGTATCAAGAAATTACAGGCCATTCGATGACCCTTTTCCGTCCGCCATATGCTGCCGATGCGGAACCAAACACGAAGAGTGAACTGGAGCCGATCTTGCGTGCACAGGAGATGGGCTATACAACGGTCGGTGAATTAATCGATTCGGATGATTGGCAAGGACTTTCTAGTAAGGAGATTCTCCAGCAGGTATTGAGTCAGCTGCAAGATGGAAATGTGATATTGATGCACGATGCCGGCGGTGACCGCTCCAACACGGTAAAAGCCTTGCCGATGATCATTAAAGAGCTCAAACAGCGCGGCTACACTTTTTCCACCATTGGGGATCTGATTGGAAAAAGTGATCGTCAAATTATGCCTGAAGCTAATCAAGACAACCCTTATTTAGTCTATGACAAGGCAGTATTCAAAGTCCTCCAAGGCTGGAACTTAGGATTAAGCTTTCTCTTCTACTCAGCGATCGTGATCGGAATCCTGCGACTAGTTGTCTTCGTTTTCCTTTCAAGAAAGCAGGTCAAAAGGTATAAAGAGACGGAGATTGACCCTGACTTTACCCCGTATGTTAGTGTCGTGATTGCTGCCTATAACGAGGAAAAAGTCATTTGCAAAACCGTCGATTCGATTTTAGCGAGCGATTACCCTGCTTTTGAAATCCTGGTTATCGACGACGGTTCAAAGGATGATACGGCGGCTGTTGTGGAAGACACTTATGGAGACCATCCACTCGTCCGATTAATTAAAAAGACCAATGGCGGGAAATCCTCCGCTGTTAATCTTGGCTTTAAAGAAGCAAATGGGGAAATCGTCGTGGCACTTGACGCGGATACACTCATCGCTGAAAATGCAATTTCCTTGCTCTTGAACCATTTTAAAAATGAAAATGTCGCAGCCGTGTCAGGGAATGTAAAGGTCGGCAATAAAGGGAACCTCCTGACAAACTGGCAGCATATCGAATATGTGACCGGCTTTAACCTCGAGAGAAGAGCCTTCGCCGCCCTCAATTGCATTACCGTTGTACCTGGTGCCATCGGCGCCTGGAGAAAGACGGCGGTAGAAGCAGCAGGATATTTTCAAGAAGATACCCTCGCCGAGGATACGGATATCACGCTTACTTTGTTACGCCAGGGAAAAACGATTGAATTCGAAGAAAAGGCCTATGCCTATACAGAAGTGCCTGAAGATCTTAAAAGTCTGGCCAAACAGCGTTACCGTTGGGTGTATGGAACCTTACAATGCTTATGGAAGCATCGCGGGGCTTTATTCAATAAAAAACATCACTCATTAGGTTTTGTCGCGCTTCCAAACATGTGGCTGTTTCAGTATATCTATCAAACCATTTCGCCGATTGCCGATTTATTGTTCATTATCGCTCTTTTTAACCCGCATCCTGAAAAAGCGGCGATTGGATTTATCCTATTTTACTTGCTGGATTTCTGTACCTCTCTTTATGCGTTTCGATTGGAAAAAGAAAGTCCAAAGCCGCTCGCTTCATTGTTTCTACAACGAATCTTGTACAAACAGCTGATGACGTACGTGGTGGTAAAATCCATCTTCTCAGCCATCAAGGGAGTAACCGTTGGTTGGGGCAAACTAAAACGCAAAGGCAATGTAACGCAGGAAACTTCAATTGTGAAGGTTCACGAAAATATGTAAATTCGTTTAGGTCCTTCCCATTTTGGGAAGGACCTTTTTTTATTGGTCGTTAAGCTGTTGATTAGGGGGCCGCACTTATCGGTTGGGGATCAGGTTACGTGCTTGAGCAGGTCAATAGGCGGAAAAATTCCGCCTATTTTGAAATTTTTATTAAAAAAAGCATAAATAGACGGAGAAATTCCGCCTATTTATTAGAAAAACGTGAAAGTGGGGGATTTTTCTTTGCATAACCGGAAAATCTCCGCTTATCCCCCCCCGAAACGAGCTCCATTTTACATTTAACCGGAAAATCTCCGTCTATTTTACTTTTGCAAATTACTAGATTAAGAAAGACAAGACATCATATTTAAAGTCCAAGCGAATCTCATTTAGAGGCATTACTAGGTGGTTGGATATTGTATTCCTAATAAAGAAACTCGCCAATTACGGATTGGCGAGTTTTACTTTTTTATATGTGGCGATCCTTTTTGAAAGAATTACATTTTCAATTGTTTTCTTTCGCAGCCTTACGACTAGCTGCTCTTTCTTTTGCCGCTTGAGATACTTGTTGTCCATGGTTGGTTTTTGTTGTGGCTGCGGCAGCTGCCTTAGAATTTGACTTCGCGGCTGTAGACGTTGATGGTTTTGCACTTGTCGCTGGATTTGTTGTTGTTGCAGGATTTGTGCTTGTCGCTGGCTTTGTTGTTGCCGCAGGCTTTGCGCTTGTCGCTGGATTTGTGCTTGTCACGGGCTTTGTTGCTGTTGCAGGCTTTGCACTTGTTGTATTAGTACTTGGCTTGGTAGTAGTACTCGGCTTCGTGGGTGCAGTCTTTGTTATCGGTGCTTTCGTACTTTTCACAGATACTGTGGTTGCAACAGGTGTTGGTGTCTCACTAGTTTTCGTTTTATAGCTGAGCTTTTTCGTATTTAATTGAACGGCTGTTGCAGCCAGGTTGCTATTTTTTAAAGATACTTGGGTCACGGCATGATCATGGTCTTTCACAGTCGTTGTTGGCGTCGGATTGTTTTTTTTAGCTTGTTTCAAAACAACCGCTTTTTCTCGGTCAGCAGATATCGGTAAAGCCATCTCCTTGGCTATTCGTTTAAGAGGTTGTTCGGCCAACAAAGCGTTGGCGACAGAAAACGTAACAGCTCCCGCTACTACCATGGCAAGGGCACCCTTGGATATTTTTTTCATGTTATTCCCCTCGTGTACTTTTATGTGAATTCATATCAAGATAATTCGAACGAACCCAAATGTCTTCTGGGGGTAGCTAGGATTTTGGAGTCTATTAAAATGGCTTTTTTATAAAAAACTAATTTTCTCAAAGGTGATTATAGTGTTAACTAGCAATCTTGTTACCTCGGATCCCTTTTTTCTGGACTTATGGGCACAATTAGCTCCTATTGGTTACCGCTAGCTCCTTTTTTTCGCCCCCCCTAAACACTACCTAAAAAAAATGAAACATTCCTGTTGACAAAACAATAAATTTTATATAATAATAGTTATGTAATTAGAATTAATCTAATTTAGTAGATTATCTAAATAAAATTTTAAACCCATACCTAGGAGGAAATTCACTATGTCATTAATCGGAAAAGAAGTAAAACCATTCACAGCAAATGCGTACCACAACGGAGATTTCATCACTGTAAGCGAAGAAAACTTTAAAGGTAAATGGAGTGTTGTTTGCTTTTACCCAGCAGATTTTACATTCGTATGCCCTACCGAACTTGAAGACTTGCAAAATGAATACGCAACGCTAAAAGATCTTGGTGTCGAAGTATATTCTGTTTCAACTGATACTCATTTTACACATAAAGCATGGCATGATACCTCTGAAACAATCGGTAAAATCGAATACATTATGATTGGCGACCCTTCACAAAAGATTTCTCGCAACTTCGATGTACTAGACGAAGAAGAAGGTCTTGCACAACGCGGGACTTTCATCATCGATCCAGAAGGCGTTGTACAAGCTGTTGAAATTAATGCAGACGGCATTGGCCGTGACGCAAGCACGCTTGTTAACAAAATTAAAGCAGCACAATATGTTCGCAACAATCCAGGTGAAGTTTGCCCGGCTAAATGGCAAGAAGGTTCTGCAACACTTAAACCAAGCCTTGATCTTGTAGGCAAAATCTAAGCAGCACATATAACAACATTCAAAGGGAATTGGAAGCTTCCAATTCCCTTTTTTAGTACATAATGTTTAAATCGTACAACGTCACTCTTCTTTTTATGGCCAAAAGTGATAAGTATTTTTCACTTGACTGATAATGAATTCTATATGATAATAATTATATAATTAGAATTATTATTAATAAGATCACAGGAAAAATTTAAGGAGTGAGAGATTCATGATACTAGATCAAGATATAAAAGCTCAGTTAGAACAATACCTTCAATTAATGGAGGGAAACGTACTGCTTAAAGTTAGCGCAGGAGCAGATGACGTTTCTCGTGACATGCTAGCTTTAGTAGACGAATTAGCCAATATGTCTTCTCAGATTAAAGTAGAGAAGACTGAATTAGAAAGAACACCTAGCTTTAGTGTAAATCGTATCGGCGAAGATACAGGCATAACTTTTGCTGGTATTCCTCTAGGACACGAATTTACCTCGTTAGTGTTGGCTCTATTGCAGGTAAGCGGCAGAGCCCCGAAGGTTGATCAAAAAGTCATTGATCAAATCAAAGCAATTAAAGGTGACTATCACTTTGAATCCTATATCAGCCTAACCTGCCACAATTGCCCTGACGTGGTTCAAGCATTGAACATTATGAGCGTTTTAAATCCTGGTATTTCTCACACCATGATTGACGGCGCGGCTTACAAAGAAGAAGTGGAAAGCAAGGACATCATGGCGGTACCAACCGTTTTCGTTAATGGGGAATCGTTCGGCAGCGGCCGTATGACACTTGAAGAAATCCTTGCCAAGATGGGCAGCGGAACAGATGCAGCGGAACTTTCTGATAAGGAACCATTCGATGTCCTTGTGATCGGGGGCGGCCCTGCTGGTGCCAGTGCAGCTATCTATGCAGCACGTAAAGGCATCCGCACAGGGATTGTGGCGGAAAGATTTGGCGGCCAGGTGATGGACACCATGGGTATTGAGAACTTTATCGGTACGAAATATACAGAGGGTCCTAAACTAGCAGCAAGTCTTGAAGAACATGTCAAAGAGTACAATGTTGATGTGATGAATTTACAGCGTGCAAAGCGTTTGGAGAAGAAGGATTTTATTGCCGTCGAACTCGAAAACGGAGCTATTTTAAGAAGTAAAAGCGTCATTCTATCAACAGGTGCCCGCTGGCGAAATGTTGGCGTCCCAGGTGAAGCAGAGTTCAAGAACAAAGGTGTCGCCTACTGTCCACATTGTGATGGTCCATTGTTTGCAGGAAAAGACGTTGCTGTTATTGGCGGCGGTAATTCTGGTATTGAAGCAGCTATTGACCTCGCAGGCATTGTTAATCATGTAACTGTTCTTGAGTTTGCGCCAGAGCTGAAAGCTGATTCTGTCCTGCAAGACCGTCTATACAGCCTGCCTAATGTAACGGTGATCAAGAATGCTCAAACAAAAGAAATTACCGGTACTGACAAAGTAAACGGCATTTCTTATATTGACCGTGAAACAGGCTTAGAGCATCATGTTGAACTGCAAGGTGTGTTTGTACAGATTGGTCTAGTACCGAATACAGATTGGCTAGGAGAAACACTTGAACGAACTCGCTTTGGAGAGATCATTGTGGATAAGCATGGAGCAACCAGCCTTCCTGGTGTGTTTGCAGCCGGCGATTGTACGGATAGTGCCTATAAACAAATCATCATTTCAATGGGATCAGGTGCTACTGCAGCTTTAGGTGCATTTGATTACCTTATCCGTAATTAATTTCTTAAACGAAGGGAATTGGCTCTAGTCCAATTCCCTTTTCTTTTGAAAAATAACCCTATCAAACTATCTTGTCGTATGAGGCAGTATATTCCTTGCCTTTTTAATAAAAACAAAGGATAATAGCCCGATGATCGCCATATAGATCTCAATGACCCATAGGTTTTTAAGATGTCCTGTTTGGTAGAATGCGAGTGGGAAGTCAATTGCTGCATGAATGAGAATCGCATAGACCACATAGGAAAATTTCTTTTTAACGACGGCTAATAATACAAATAAACTAAAGACGATTTGCAGGAATATAGCAAAAAACCGCTCCAAACTGCCTAATAAATAAAAGGAAACCCCTTGATTTACGATCGTTTCTTTCATCCCTGCCAACTGATCAGCTGGAATACTCCCTGCTAAGGATGATTCAAAAGTCCCCGAATTAATCATAAATGCGAAGATCAGGTTTGGCACAACCGTCATCAGCACTAACAAAACCGCTTCTATACCTCCCCAGCCGATTCCAAACGAGATCCCGCCTTTGTAATCATGAAATTTTTTCAGAAGCCAAATAAATAATAGAAACCGTGCCAGCTCTTCAAATAAGCCTGCTGCCATGCCGCCGTATAATCCAAATAACCAGGGATGGTCCGAATAATTCGGAAAGTTTGTGATAACAACGACATGCAATACTTTTTCTAAAATCTGTGTTGCGACGACAAACCCAAGAGCGCCAATAACCACCGGCTTTACAGCAATCCCCGTTTTCTTTCTATAAACCAAAATCAATCCGACAAATAAACCAATGGAAACCACAATCGGGACAAACATCGAAATAATCGTTGCCGTACTTACCATTTAACTCTCCCCTTTTTTGTATCCGTTAACTAAATTATTATCATTCTTAATAATGATAATAATAAGGATGTAAATTACTGTCAATACTTTTTTGGAAATTTCTCCTTTTGTACTGGGTAATTACGTTTATGGCCCTTTGAAGACATGATAAAAAGGTGTACCGAAAACTGACTTTGGTACACCCTCGTGTGGTTATTATAATTCTTCACCATTCAGCTTACAGGAACAATCCTACAATCGTTCCAGTTAAGACGGATCCCATTGTTGCTACTAATAAAACCTTTAAACCAACCTTAGCTAACTCACTTGCCTTTTCATTATTAATAGCCTGTACCGTTCCTAAGATAATTCCAATGGAAGAAAAGTTAGCAAACGATACCAAGAATGCTGATACAATACCTACCGTTTTATGAGACATATCAGGGATCATTTTCATGAAGTCTAACATAGCGACGAACTCGTTAGCCGCTACCTTCGTACCCATGACAGATCCAGCTCGAACAATCTCACTTGAAGGAATCCCCATAATCCAAGCGATTGGCGCGAATACATATCCAAGTACACCCGTGAAAGAAATACCGAAGATGGAAGTAAAAATCCAGTTAACAGCCGCGATCAATCCTACATAAGTGATCAGCATAGCGCCTACGATTAAGGCTGTCTTTCCGCCGAGCAATGTCCAGTTGCCGATTGCTTCGAAAAGAGATTTCTCAGGAATCATTCCCTTAATATCGATTTTTTCATCTTCCTCTTTCCTTACAGGACAGACAATCGTTGATAGGATAAGTCCAGAGAATACGTTAATAGGTAACGCCACCAATACGTACTCCGCAGGAATCATTTGCATGTAAGCACCGAGGATTGAACAACTTACCGCAACAAGAGAAGAAGTAACAACCACAAACAGACGGTTTCCAGAAAGACTAGGTATGAATGACTTAACAGAAAGGATCGCGGACGTATCACCAAATACCATAGAATTCACCGCAACAAATGATTCAACCTTTGGAAGACCTGTTATTTTACTTACTGCCCCGCCAATGTATTTAATCGCTAATGGTAATATTCTAGAATAAGTTAAAATACCTAGTAAAGCGGTTACGAATACAATCATCATTAGAACATTAACAAAGAATAAATCCTTTCCTGCAAGGCTGCCGAATACAAATGAGATCCCGTCATTCCCGAAAGAAAGAACTTTGTTAAAACCATCGACGATTTTGTGCAAAACTTTTTGACCGATGGAAGTATTCAGCATAAACCAAGCGATTAACAACTGAACAGCTGCCATGATACCTACAGCACGGAAGTTAATGTTTTTCTTATCGTTTGACATTAACCAGGCAATACCTATTAGAATAAGGATTCCAACAATTCCAATGATAATTGACATATTATTTTACCTCCAAAGCATTGATTACTTGAATATTTGACTCTCTTTTATAGGAAAGCTTCCCGCTGAAAAAACTGATAATAAAATAGACGATTGCTAGAATTAACACATAGGTCCAGATTTGATCAACCATTGGTGTATTCCAGACACCTAAAAAATAAAGGAGCGCTGGTATGGTCAACGTTACCCATGACTGAACAAATGCAACCAATCCAATATAATGGTCAATTTTCTTATGAAGTGCATTTGATAAGAAGAACAGAAACCATAAGAATGCCCACATAGCCCATGTCAGTGCATTGACAACATTTTGAAAGTGAATAATCGATGTTAAGGTATATACCACTCCAACAATTGCAACCCATAGACTAAACCAACCAAGACCGCTCCCATCAATCCCTTTCCATGAGGTGAATCCAACATATAAATAAGTTAACCCAAATAAGAAAATAGATGCATAATTGTAAAGCTCCCAATGGTCTTGGCGCGATACGACGATTAAATAACTTGGGATCATTATTTGAAGGGTTCCTACGAAAATATTAAAGAGACCCACACTCTTTCCATCCGCTTTTCCTAATAGCATCAGACTGTTTAGGAATAACACTGCACCTGATAGAAATAAACCAACATTACTCATATTAATTGCTGTGAAAATTCCTTTTCACAACATTCCCCTCCTTAACCTATTCACGGCATTTCTTCTCTTTTTTTGTAACAGGACTGATTCTCCGTGAGCGCTTTCATTAATCTTAAATTACTTTACTAATATAACACATATTATGAACAAATGTTAAATCATAATTGAACAAAATTTAAGTTTATTAATTTCCAATTTTCTTAACAATGCCCAATAATAGATAATTCTATTATTTTCGCAAAATTATTTATAAAAATTTGAAACTATGTAAAAAATATAGTGAAAAAATGTAAAAACAAGACTCTCTCCCCTCCTATTTATATCATTCAGCCTTTTCTATTTTATCTAAACTGAAAAATCCTCCCACTTAAACTTCATGTTTTTCCAGAAAAAAGACATCCTAAAGATGACAGCGATGTATCCAAATTCCAAGTTGTTATGAATACTGCTCCACCTATGACTGAAGGGAGACTTAGTAATGAAGCTGTATCAAGTCAGAAAAGGGCAATTTGTTTACTATAACAATGAGTTACACAAGGTGTATGGAGTAAAACCAATGTATAAACTCTCCGTTCATCTGATCAAGTTAAGGGATTCAACACAGCATATAACCAATGCAGCGAGTGTGGAAAAATACATTCCAAGGGAAAATGATAGCTTTATTTATAATCATAAGGTATATACGCTTCGGAATAACCAAAAACCAGTAGCGGGAGATTTGATATTCATTAACAATCCGGATCCCGATACCCTGGACCACTATTCCTTAAATGAAATTGAAGTGGTGGAAACGGTTGATAAAAAAGGGGTCATTACAAGCGATTTGGATGGGATCAAGCATACCGAATATTTATTGATGGTACCTGGACGTGCTCCTGACAGTCATCCGATCGATTATAAAGACATGATAAATATGGAGGAAAACATTGATGACGCCGGCCCGCAAATTGTTCATCCATACGGTGAGTTATCCACGCAGTTGGGTGACATATATAAAAAGAAGGATAATGATGTGTTAATCGAAGCGATGGTGGTGGCGATCAAAGGACAAACCATTTATCTTGGAGGCGGTTTAGAGGTGCCGCATGAAGAGTTGATGGATACGGATACGTGGGAATTTCAATACAATCCGTTTAATAACTAGCATTAGTATTTTTCCAGTACCAGGAGGTTTCCATGGATAAAATTAAAGAAAATAGTGTATTCCTTATCTCTCTATTACTGACCCTCATATTTATTGTCTGGGGCGTTTTTTTCACAGAGAATCTTACCAAAGTCACCAACGCCGTTTATAATAGCTCCATTGATTACCTTGGCTGGGTTTATCTAGGTACTACCCTATTCTTCGTCTTTTTTTCGATATACTTATTGCTCTCAAGATATGGAAATATCCGACTCGGCAGAAAAACCGACACGCCTGATTTCTCCACTCCTTCCTGGCTGGCCATGCTGTTTGGTGCGGGTATGGGTGTAGGGATTGTATACTGGAGTGTTGCCGAACCGGTAACCCATTATACAGCTCCTCCGTACGGAAAAGCTTATACCATTGATGCAGCGAACACCGCAATGAAATATACATTTTTCCATTGGGGCCTGCACCCATGGGCAATCTACACGGTTATTGGTTTAGCCCTTGCTTTTTTTCAATATAATAAACGGCTTCCTGCTGCGATCAGTTCCGCGTTCCATCCCATTTTGGGCGACAGGATTTATGGACCGATAGGCAAAACGATTGATATTCTGTCCATTTTTGCCACAGTCTTCGGGATTGCCACCTCTTTGGGGCTTGGGGCTATGCAGGTCACTGCAGGTATGCATGACATATTCGGAATTCCTAATACGTTATTGATTCAGCTGATTGTCATTGTGGTCGCAACAATCCTTTTTATTATTTCCCTTAATACAGGCTTGGAAAAAGGAATAAAGTATTTATCCAACGCAGCCATCATCTTTTCAGTGGCGATTCTTGTACTGATTATGATTGTCGGTCCGGCGTTAACGGTTATTAAAGTGTTTTTCAATACAACAGGACTGTATCTAAGTGACTTTTTACATATGAGTTTACGGATAAGTCCTTTTGGAAAAGGGGAGAAATGGATTGCTTCCTGGACTCTGTTTTACTGGGCTTGGTGGATTGCCTGGGCACCATTCGTCGGCATGTTCATTGCCCGGGTTTCAAGAGGACGGACAATAAAGGAGTTTGTGGTTGGGGTTTTGATCGTTCCCACACTTGGAACCTGTCTTTGGATGTCCGTGTTTGGAGGTTCAGCACTGGACATTGTTCAGGATCCCGGAAACCGTGATTTGGCAAAACATATCGCCGACAATATAAACTTGTCTATATTTATATTCTTCGACCACCTTCCATTAAGCTCCCTATTAAGTATTTTAGGTTTCGCCGTGATCGCTATTTATTATATTACTGTTGCTGACACTGCGACCTTTGTCTTAGGGATGCTAAGTGAAGGCGGAACGCTAAATCCATCAAACAAAATAAAAATGACATGGGGGATCATCCAGTCTGCTTTATCCGCTGTCTTGCTGATTGCCGGTGGCTTGGAGGTATTGCAGACCGCTTCCATCGCCGCTGCACTCCCATTTGCCATTATCATGCTCGCCATGTGCTACTCATTGCTAACAGGCCTAAAAAAGGAAGTTGAATTACAAAGAGGCAATAAACGAAGCACGCAACACTATTAATTTTTTAATAAAAAACCTTCCTGATTGTGTAATTGATCAGGAAGGTTTTTGTGTAAGTAACATAAGCGGAGATTTTCCGGTTAAATGCAAAATGGGGCTCGTTTCGGGGTAAATAAGGGAAGTTTTTCCGACTATGCAGTGCAAAATCCCCCATTTTCAAGTTTTTCGAGTAAATAAGCGGAATTTCTCCGTCTATTGAAGCTATTTTTAATGCTAATTACAAATTAAGCGGAATTTTTCCGTCTATTTATCTGATCGGGTGCTTAACATGATCCCCCAACCGATAAAAGCGGGTCCTCTTGCGGATTGAACCTAGTGTATCCCCACAAATCGTTTATGCTCCTTAATCACCAACTGAATAAATTTTTCCCTCTCCCATTCACTACTTTTAAGAATCTTAACATTTTCAGGCTTTTTCAAAAAACGTTTTACTTTGTTGTTGTGCCAAATGATGTAATTATAGCGAACATCTTTATCCAAATCGGCAAACCATTCTTCTTCCTTTAATTCATTGATATTTTTTTCAAGCTTTGACTTTGGAGTAGGAATCATTGCCTCTATTAGAGCGCCAATCAAATCAATTATAAAATCAGCTATCAACATTTCCACTACTCCTGTCATGAAGAAGAATTCGTTTTGCATTTAAATGATAGTATGGCAATGTTTGAAAGTAAATATTTTGGAGGACCATTCCCTATATTTTGGAAGGTTTTTCTTTCCTTTTGTAGAATCAATTAAACTCCGGGTGTTATTAAAGGGGGAATATAGATTGATCACAACGACTGATGACAGCGCGAGGACGGAGCATTCCTCCATGTCTAAAAAGTTAATTTTATTAATGTCGCTTGCCTGTGGGATGGCGGTAGCAAATCTTTATTATAATCAACCGCTCCTTGCCGACATGGGGCGAAGCTTTCATGCGACTGCCCACCAAATCTCAAACATCGCCATGTTTACACAGATTGGATATGCTGTTGGGATGTTTATATTCGTCCCAATGGGAGATATGAAGGAACGCCGGCTGTTGATTGCCAGTTTATTGATTGCCGTTACGCTTTCCCTTATAGGGATTGCCACTGCGCAAAACCTTCTCTGGATAAACCTTGCGAGTTTTGCAGTGGGAGTGACCACGGTGGTACCACAAATCATCCTTCCCCTTGCAGCACAATTGGCCGCCCCCGTGGAAAGAGGAAAAGTAATAGGCAATATCATGGGTGGGTTATTCATCGGGATTCTATTAGCAAGAACCGTCTCAGGACTGATCGGAGGAAGCCTTGGCTGGCGCACCATGTACTGGATCGCTGCGGCAATGATGTTGGCTTTAGCAATCATATTGCAGACATTTCTTCCCAAGAGCTATCCAGAATCGCGTTTATCCTTTGCCGGACTTTATAAATCCATTGGGCATTTAATTGTGACCCAGCCGGTTTTAAGAGAAGCCTCATTAATCGGTGCAATGCTGTTCGGCAGTTTTAGCATATTTTGGACATCCCTCTCGTTTTTTCTTGAAGGGGAGCCCTATCATTATGGCAGTGAAGTCGCAGGATTATTTGGCTTAATAGGAATAGTAGGCGTAATGGGTGCACCAATCGTCGGCCGTTTGGCAGACCGATTCAATGCCAAAACAATGGTAGGCCTGTTAATTGGGATTTGCCTATTCTCCTATCTATTCTTCGGTTTTTTGGGAACCTCCTTATGGGCATTATTTGTCGGAGTGGTTCTGTTAGATTTAGGTGTCCAGGGTGCCCAAGTCTCCAATCAAACCAGAATCTACAGTTTAATCCCAGAGGCACGGAGTCGGTTAAATACCGTGTACATGGTTAGTTATTTTCTCGGCGGTTCGCTTGGTTCAACACTTAGCGGCTATGCATGGAGCTGGTGGAAATGGCAAGGAGTTTGTGTGACAGGGGGCATTATGATCGTTATTGCACTAATCATCTGGGCCGCTCATCGGACAAAAACATAAATAGGAAAAGCTTAATGGAAATGTCGTTAGCCTAACAACATTTCCATTAAGCTTTTTTATTGGCTATGTTAATCGATAATATTAATTTTAATAGCAAAGTTGATTGGAACGGAAGGCGCGAAGACTCCTGCGGGAGGACGGGGCAGGGGAGACCCCACAGGCGCTTAGCGCCGAGGAGGCTCCCCGGGCCGCCCGCGGAAAGCGAAGCGCCTGGAGTGGAAATCAACGGCCAGTTTTACAAGAGCCATTCATTAAAATAATAGTTTGTTAATTAGAATTTTGTAAATTGTTAAAAAATTAACTTGTAATCTCTTACCAGATTTGATACGATTACGAACATAAAAAATTATTCAACAATATTATTGGTATGACAATATTACTATTTTAATATTGCTCACCTATGATCAAACAGGAGGTTTCTACATGGGCAAAAAATTCATGAAATCATTACTAATTATACTTCCGTTACTTTCGCAATTAGTGGTACTGCCTTTGGCCAATCGAATCGATCCCATTATTTTAGGACTGCCTTTTCTTCAATTTTGGTTATTTTTATGGATCGTCTTAACACCCTTATGCACTTTAGGGATCTATCAACTTGATAAATCAGAAGGGAGTCTTGACTAATGCAACAAGGAAATTTGACAGCTTTGTTAATCACCGCATTCATTGTCTTAACCGTTGTTCTAATTGGATTTATAGCAGGACGTAATAAATCGTCGCGAAGCTCAGTAGAGGAATGGTCGGTTGGCGGCAGGCGCTTTGGAGGATTGCTGGTTTGGTTTTTAGTCGGCGCAGATTTATATACGGCTTATACCTTTTTAGGCCTGACTAGTACAGCTTATTCTGGAGGAAGTCTTGCCTTCTTTGCGATTCCTTATTGTATCATCGCTTACTTTGTTTCCTATTTCTATCTTCCTAAACTATGGAAGGTAGCAAATAAATTCAAGCTGACCACACTAGCGGATTATGCGCGAGAGCGTTTTGACAGTAAGCTCCTCTCTTCGATCATCGCTATTACCGGCGTATTGATGCTCATCCCGTATATTGATTTGCAGTTAGCCGGGATCCAAGATACGCTTCAAGTGGCTGGAACGGGCTTCATCAATGTTAAAGTAGTCGTGATTACATCCTTCCTGCTTGTTGCCCTGTTTACGTTCTTTAGCGGAATCAAAGGACCGACCTATACAGCCATCATTAAAGATGTACTCGTCTGGGCGATTATGTTATTCCTTGTGGTTTCTCTGCCGATTATTCATTTTGGCGGCTGGAGTCCAATGATTGATACCCTTGTAAAAGAATCGCCGCAGCTGCTGACGATTCCAACTTCCGGTCCAAAAGGAATCCCATGGTTCATCACCGCCTCACTTGTTTCAGCCTTGGCCTTATTTATGTGGGCTCACGGAGCAACTGGCGTATTTACCGCAAAAAGTGCGGATGCTGTTCGAAAAAATGCGATGTTCCTGCCTTTATACAATGTAGTCTTAATCTTGGTCATTTTTCTAGGCTTTGTCGCTTACCATGTCTTGCCTGCGGGAAGCGATCCGCGCTTTGCCTTTTTAAATCTGATTCAAGTTTCATACGGCGGGATCGGACAAGGGCTGGCCTATTCAACGATCGCCTTAGCATCGTTAATCCCTTGCTCGATTATGGCCATCGGTGCGTCCAACTTATTTGCCAACAACATCTACCGTGATTTAATTAATCCAAACGTAAAGGGTGCTAAATTAACACTTGTCACACGTTCGATGGTATTCGTTGTCATTGGTCTTGCTTTATTATTCGGCCTGTTATTCCCTACTGCCCTCGTATCATTACAGCTTTTAGGGGTGTCCGGAATGGTGCAAATTTTCCCAGCCATTGTTGTGAGCTTATTCTGGAAAAATCAAACGAGAGAAGCTACAACGATTGGATTGCTCGTCGGATTGGCCACAACTTTTACCGTTTACGCAACAAACAGCGCACATGGAATTTATGAAGGATTTTGGGGATTATCAGCAAACTTACTAACGATTGTTATTTTGAATCCATTCTTTGCCGCTAAAGCAAAGCATCAAACCAATTCGATAAAAGAGTTTTTGTTTAATCGATCAAAGTTTGTCCAAATAAATCATCGAAAAGGTGCATAACCAAATAAAAAAACACCGTTGGGTCTATAGTCCAAACGGTGTTTTTTGCCTGGTTGAAAGATTAATTTGAGTACTCATCCAGAAGTTTTTTTATGGATTGGTTTACTTCCTCTATATTCGCATTGTTCACTTTCTCATTATTTATTTCATATTTCTTTTTTAGCTCCAAAATTCTACTGACACTTTCATTTATTCTTTGTTCCGTAATTTCCCCTTTTTGGACAGCGCTTTTTAAAGAAGAAATGGCTTCCACTGCATTGTTATAACCATGTCCAACTAAAATAATATCACTGCCGGCCTTAACTGATTCGACTGCGGCTCTGCCAATCGAATAATGGTCGATAATCGCCCCCATGGTCATGTCATCCGTGATGACAACACCGCTATAGTCCAGCTGTTGCCTCAAGATCCCTGTTATTATATTTTTGGACATAGATGATGGAAAATCAGCATCCAGTTTTGGCAATAAGATATGGGCCACCATAACAACATCCGCACCGCTATTGATTGCCTTCTCAAACGGGATTAATTCGAGCTCTTTTAGCTGTTGCAGGCTTTTATTGACAATGGGCAGCTCCAGATGGGAGTCAACAGACGTATCTCCATGTCCTGGAAAATGCTTAATGGTAGGGATAATGTGTTGCGATTGTATTCCTTTAAAAGTTTGAATACCAAGCTTACTCACAATTTCAGCATTATTCCCGTATGAACGATCCCCTATCACCGGGTTATTTGGATTGCTGTTGATGTCCAGCACAGGAGCAAAATCAAGATTGAAACCAAATTCCTTTAACTCCTTCCCTAACATCGTCCCCACCTGATAGGAAAACTGAGAATTATTAATGGCCCCAATTTCTTTATTGGTTGGAAAATTAATCAATCCACCAGGGAGCCTGGTCACACGCCCGCCTTCTTGATCCACTCCCAAGAGAAGCGGCACCTTCTGGCCATTTTCAGACTTCACTTGATTCAATAGCTGCACCGTTTGTGATGGGTTGATTAAATTGTCTTTGTAAAAAATAATCCCGCCCACCTTGTATTTCGTTAATAAACTCTTTGTATTGGAATCCACGGTGGTGCCAGCTATACCTGCGAAGATCAATTGCCCAATTTTCTCATCTAAACTCAAGTCAGCTATGGTCTTTTGCTGGTCCGGTGGAGTAGATTGCTCGGCTTGATTTTTAACTTGTGTAAAGACGGATATATGGTCCACTTTTGGATTTGGCTCCTGATCGGTTGGTTTTGGTAAGATCCACTTTAACTCTGTTAAAGGGGTAACCTGATAAACAAGAATAATTTGGTCTTGTGTTTCATCTTTATAGTAGCGAATCTGATCAGGTTCGCCGCCTGCCTTCTTGATGTCATTTTGCCGGATTTTTTGTAATTCAGGATCATATGATCGGATATCCGAGACAATCTCACCTGTGTATCCTATAACGATATTTCGATTTTTATATTCTTCGTATCTACCACTTTCAGTGTCTGTTGTTTGGTCGGGTTCTCCCCATTTATTTTGTACTTCCTGCTTCTTAGCCTTCCCCGAAACGAAAGGGATACCGACCACTTTTCCTTCCTTCGCGAAGGAAAAAAGGTCATTAATATAGTCATGCAGCTTCTGATTATTATTTTCACCTAATTCTGGTGGAGTATTGGGTGAAGGTTCAACGACTGGTTGAGAGTTCTCCGTTGGGTTCTGCTTCCCTTCCCTGTCCTTATCCATAACATAAAAAACTACAACTAGAATAATAAAGAGCGATAGGGTGGACAAAATAAGTGGTTTCAAGATGGACTTTTTACGTTTTGACATAATAGAATCCCTTTCTTTGGCAAACTCACCATTTATATATTGCAAGTTTTACGCAATGTCTTGTTTATCCATTATACCTAAATGGAGCGTTAAAAACTTGCTGTAACATACAAATATGATTCATACCTCTGTATATTACAGCTTTTTAATGAATCCAGAAACCATGTTTTTATGATATAGAATGCCAGTGAATGAAGGAATCTAACTCCCTTTTTAATGGCTGGTAAAAAGTATGGACTATCCTAGTAAAAATGTTTTATGGTATGATGTTTTAATTGTTTACTGCCATGTTTCACATATACATTCATCAAAGAAAAGAGGTATTTATGAACTCTACTGAATTATCCAAGCGACATTGGTTGCTCATCTTTACACTTTCTTTATTAACATTTGTTCTTGGGACAAGCGAATTTGTTATCGTCGGGATCTTAACCGATATTTCCTCAGGTCTTCATATAGCGAATGAAAAAGCAGGAACACTCGTTTCTGCTTTTGCCATTACATTTGCCATTGCTACACCGCTCGTGATGAGCGCAACAAGTCATTTTCCTAAGCGTAAATGGATGTTGTTTTTAATAGGCTCGTTCATCATCCTGAATGCTTTGTGTGTGTTTTCGACGAGCTACATCATGCTTCTTGTACTTCGGATGATGACGGCGATTGTAACAGGTGTTTTAATCTCCCTTGCCATGATTGTTGCCAGTGAAGCCATTCCAAGCGCCAAACGAGGACTTGCTATATCATTTGTTTTCGGTGGTTTTACTCTTGCAAACGTGATTGGAGTACCAATTGGCACTGCGATCGCTGAATGGTACAACTGGAATGCAACTTTCCTGTTAACGACTTTTCTTGGTGGAATTGCGTTTTTGGCATCTTTCTTCGTTTTGCCTAATAAGCTCAGTCAATTTCGCAGTTCAATGCGTGATCAATTTTCTTTGTTGACACACCCTCGAATCTTAATGGCGTTTTTCATTCCATCTTTAGGATTTGGAGCGACGTATGCCGTTTATACGTATCTTGTTCCGATCCTGAATGGAATGGAAGCACCGAGTAATTCAATCAGTTTGATATTATTTGGCTACGGATTTATTTCGATTTTCAGCAACATACTCGCTGGAAAAATTGCTAGCAACAATGCGATCGGGCGTCTTCGCATTGTTTTCCTTTTGCAAGCAATTGTTCTAATCAGCTTATATTGGACTACAAATAATTTATTCTATGGATTGATTAACATTGGCTTGATGTCGTTAATGGCCATCCTTTTAACAACATCTACCCAGCTTTATTTGATTGACCTTGCAGGTATTTATCAACCAAAAGCGACAGGACTCGCTGCTTCACTAATGCCAGTCGCTAGCAATATCGGTATTGCCCTGGGGTCCGCAGCAGGCGGAATGGTTTACCATCAAGGCAATTTGATGAGTGTGACATGGGTCGGCGGATTGATTGCAATACTTGCAAGTCTCTTAACTTTTCTAAGCCATCACTTGGACCAAAAACAAACAAAACCCGCATGAATATCCCCATAGCTAAAGCTAGGAGTTTTACACTGCTATTTGATAATAAAAGAAGAAAGAAGTATCAAGAACCTTGAAGTGTTCTTTGATACTTCTTTCAAATGCCTCAAAACCAATACCTTTAAAAACAATCGGTTATAACTCAATCGTTTTTTCAAAAATAAATACAGATACAGCCATATCCTCTTCAATCTTTGCATCCGAAAATAAATGAAGCAGTTTTGAACCTACGATCTCCTCCATTCCCTCAGGTATTTTTTGCTTATATATATCCCGAATCATTTCGGTTCGGGCACTATGAATTACTTTTTTACCCTCTTGAGATTGTGCAATAAATTTTTCTGTCGGAGTTAGAATACCATACATGGTTGTGATGGCCATATCATCCACAAAGTGAGTAAAAATTCGCTCCGGTCCCTTTCCAAAAATCTCTTTCCGCATTTTCCGTACAATATCATTAAACGCTGTTTCCTTTTTCCCCATGTCTCTCCTCCTAACAACTCGATACTATACAACAAAGTCTACAAAAAATTCAACCAGTCCTAAATTTGTCTTGCTTTTCTGGTTGAGAGGAGTATAATCAATGCCGTTGGACAAAATTTAGACAAATTTTATTGATGGAGCCCTAATAAAACTTTTTGTTAGAACTCTATTTATTATTTCCAATGGAATGATTTATTAGTAGGCAATGCTAATTGATTACTCCACCACAAACTGTCGTCTGATGAGACGATTTCTTGTGGTGGAGTTTTTTGTATAAAAATGGAAAAAAATATTTTTCTTTCTTGCAAAGTATTTTCCAAAGTTCGTATTTTCGTCTAAAGAGATTAGGAAAATAAATTATTTATATCAGGAGGTTTTTAAAGGAATGTCTTGGATCGTCCTTCATTTTATCGGAATTATTTCATATGCAGCAAGCGGGGCTTTTGTAGCCCTTGAAGCAGAATATTCCTTTGTGGGGGTTTACGCATTGGGTTTAACCACAGCCTTTGGGGGAGGGATCGTACGAAATTTGATTATCGGTGTCCCTATTTCAGAGCTTTGGGACCATTCCATCATTTTAACAGTTTTAATAACGCTGACATTCATCGTATTATTGCCGCTAAAGTGGATTAATCATTGGAAGCGGTGGAGTTTATTTTTTGATTCCATTGGTCTTGCTTCCTTTGCTCTTCAAGGAGCAATGTCAGCCCAAAAGGTTTTTTCTAATGATTTGGGCGTAATGGTCTTGGCGTCGATGTTTACCGGCGTTGGAGGGGGGATGATTCGTGACATCATCGCTGCCCGAAAACCCCTTGCTTTAAAGGAAGAAATCCATGCAATTTTAACGATTTTATGTGCCATATGTATTTGGCTGGGTTGGAACACCCCCATTCAGTTGACCCTGATTGTCCTTATTGTTATGGCGTTACGCATGTCTGCTATTCGCTATCAGTGGCGGCTCCACCTGCCCTGCAATCATAAAAAGGGTAGGAAATCACAGATACGTATTTCTTTAGGTAGGAAATCCATAGAAAAGCCAATCTATGAAAAAAGCTAATAAAGATTTACCAGTCCAATTCTTATCAATATCACTTTACTATTTAAAGTTTAAAAGCTGGAAATCAGTTTGAGTATTTATCTATCTTTTCAGAAATCGGTAGACGTCTTATAGCAAAAAGAGCGGGCATCATCCTGATAAAGGAGGAAGCCGCTCTTATTTTTTTGTCCAATTCGTTGCTATACGATAATCGGAAGGGCTAAACTCCATATATTTTTTAAACATGCGGCTAAAATAATTAGCATCATCGAATCCTATTCTTGCTGCAATCTCGCTTATTGGCAAATCTGTCATCTCTAAATATGATAAAGACATGTCAATTCTCATTCGATTTAAATAATCAATCAAACTACTCCCTACTTCTTTCTTAAACAAATGACTAAAATGATGCCGGCTT
Organism: Bacillus sp. AFS073361; assembly: GCF_002567005.1. Lineage (GTDB taxonomy): Bacteria > Bacillota > Bacilli > Bacillales > Cytobacillaceae > Neobacillus. Next base: position 6,199 of record NZ_NUZU01000028.1, on the reverse strand, counting down.
ATGCAACAATATTGTGCTACTTCATGTAGAGAAATACTCTTCTGATGGTTTTCTTTTATATAACGGATGGCTTGTTGAATTAAAGGAGTTACTGCATTTCGATTCGTGTTTTCTGATTGCTCCGTAAGCCAAACGGCATATTCACAAACCAGCTTGACACATTTGTCGTAACGAATAATATGATACAAGTTTTGAATAAAATTAGTATTATTGGAATGGATCGTTATTGCATTTGCACCTGAATCTATCACCCGTTTAGACAATAATAAGACGATGGACACTACTTCTGTTTTGAAAATATCCTCATTAAAATGACTAGCGACTGCTAATTTTTCCATGAGTCGTTTCAAATTAAGAATAATCCCTTCTATATCTCCAATTTTAACAAGTGCAAGCAATTCTGCCTTTTCTTCATTGAACGGATTAATAAGTGGCTCCTCATTATTTCGTTTCGTTTCGTAATGAAAGATTAATTGATTCCCTTGGAAAAAGCGGCCTGACATCGATTTCCTTGCTTCTATAAATGATTGGTACAGCGCATAAGGATCTCGATAATATCTGCCAATACCTATGGATACAGAAAGATCAATACAATTGGTAGCAAGTTGAATTTCTTTCGCCATATGAACCATTTTTCTATTAAACACATTTACGGAATCCTGTTCTTCCAATTCTAAGAGAAGAGCAAGAACACCCTCTTCGATCCAATTCCAAAGAAAAGGAATACTTACAGTTTCCTCAATTTTTCCCACTAGCTGCTGACCAACCTCTTTTTTCCACTCCAACGAATTCCCGCTTGCCATATCTGGATAACGGTCGATTGAAATAACCATTACTAAATGTGGATGAATAGATATTCCGAATTTTTGTTGTAATTCTGTAAATGTCCCTTCATGAACAAGCGTTCCAGAGAGTAGAAGATGGGAAAAAGCAGCGCTATTTGAATCTTGCTTCATAATTACTCCCCTCGTCCGTCCTGTCTTCTAAGTTAAAGAAAAGGAAGAAGCTTTCAGCGGCTTCCTCCTTAAACACTCAATATTCTATTTCTCCAATTAACTCTTCGACTAGTGTAACGATTTCTCCTTCTAGGATGTGCTGGTAAATGATTTCGATATCAGGATGGAAAAATCGGTCCTCTTTGACTGTTGGTACTTTCGCTCGGATAAACTGATGAACTTTTCCAGTTACCGGTGATGGACTCAATGATTCGTGGAAATCCAATGCCTGCGCGCCTAGCATGAGTTCAATCGCTAAAATATATTGAAGCTTCTTGGAAACTTGATAGGCTTTTTTAGCAGCAAAATAGGCAAAACTCACCACATCCTCTTGATTCGCACAAGTCGAGACATTATCAACAGTAGCAGGATGTGAAAGAACTCTGATTTCATTTAATAATCCCGCAGCCGTGTATTGTGGAATCATGTAGCCATTATTCAAGCCAGGATTGGCCACTAAGAAGCTGGGCAGTTCGCTTACATGATAATTCACTAGGCGATCAATCCGACGTTCCGCTATCTTGGCTAAGTTCGCCATTGCGATACACATCGAATCTGCATCCATTCCAACAAAAGAGCTATCGAAGTTTCCACCCATTAACGCAATTCCATCGTTCCCTTCCGGCCAGATGATTGGATTATCACTGGTGGACTGCATTTCATTCACCAAGTTTTCCAATGCATTTTTCATTACCTTTTTTACCGCACCATGAACTTGTGGAATACTTCGTAGACTTAGTGCATCTTGTAAGCGATAATCCTGGTACTTTTCAACAATTTCACTGCCATGAAGAATTCTTGCTAGATTTCGAGCTGTTTTACTCTGTTCCTCATGTTTTTTTAAGGAATGAAGGCGAGGGTCGAAAGCCTTTATGGTTCCTTTTAACGATTCAAACGACATAGCTCCCGAAATATCTGCGGTCTTCACAGCTTGAATCGCATTGTATAAAGCGAGAGCGGCAAACGCGGTAACTGAAGTCGTACCACTTAATAGGGCTAGTCCTTCTTTGCAGCCTAGTACCACTGGTTCCAGCCCTGCTCTTTCTAAGGCTTCACAGCCTGAAAGGAGGTCCCCATTATACCAAGCTGTCCCTTCACCCATTAATACTAAAGCAATGTGGGCTTCAGGAGCAAGATAGGCCACTGAGCCATCACCAGGTACAACCGGTAAGATGTCACGGTTCAATAATTCTGCCATTAGTTCTAAAACCGCTAAACTGACTCCTGAAAATCCATGTCCTAACTGGTTTAGGATCATTAACTGAATAGCTCTAACCACTTCCTTTTCCAGCGGATCTCCGACTGAAACAGCATGCGATCGAACAATATTGCGTTGTAGGATTTCTGCATCGTCCTTCGAGATTACTTTTGTTACATTGCTGCCAAATCCGGTCGTCACTCCATAAATCGCGCGCTCTTCTTGTAAAAACTTTTCGATTAATTCCCGTGAGGTTTTCACCCTGTTACAATACGTTTCTGTAAAAGTAACCTGGGCTGAATATCTTGCAACAGCTATCACTTCATGAATCGAAAGTTCCTGATCGCCAAGAATAACCTCTTTTATGTCCTTTGGGTGTAAGTTTTCATTCTTGGTCATCTAAAACACCTCTTTATTCAAAAGCTTATGATAAATTGCTTGTATTGGATAGCGAAGAATCTATGATTGAAGAGTTCCCCGTTTCAAGGTCTGGGTTATCTACTTCACTCATTGACAGATACTTGGTTTCTGGTGCCCACGCAATTGAGACAATCGTTCCAATCAATAGAATCGCACTCATCGCAATCATAGAAGGCCCCATTCCCCATGAACTAACACTTACAGGTAACAGAAAGGTTCCGATTGCAGAACCAATGCGGCTTACTGCAGTCGTAACACCAACGCCTGTTCCACGAATTTCTGTCGGGAAAAGTTCTGCAGGATAGACTAACGTAAGGTTGGAAGCAGCAGACATCACAAATGTGAAGGTTGCAAATACAATAATTGCTATAGTATGTGATTCTTTCGGTAATACACTTAATATAAATAAAGAAACGGTAAGAATGATAAACGTATAAATGGTGAAGCCTCTTCGTGTAAGCTTTTCGGTACACCATACCCCAACGATGGCACCGGCTAGAAGGAACAGGTTCAGCTGCATATCAACACTAAACGTTTCTTCAAATCCCATTTTACTCAATATGGTAGGGAGAAAGGTATAGATGGCGAAATACGGAACAACCTGACATAAATAAAATAAAGATCCAAATGTTGTCCGCTTCCAAAGATGCTTACTGAAAAGATCAACCATACGGAAAGCTGTTTTGGAATTTTCTTTAATCGTTTCATCCATTATGGCATTGGGACCAATATATTTTCTTACGATGGCACGAGCCTCTTCCGCACGTCCCATTTTAAGTAACCAGAGTGGCGATTCGGGAGTTCCAATACGCAAAATTAGTACAATAAAAGCGGGAATAGCAGCACTTACAAGCATCCATCGCCAAGAATCCGGTCCAGATTTTTGTAAATAAAAACCGACGATATTTGAAACGACATACCCGACAGTCCAGAGTACATTTAAAGAAGAAAGCAATAATCCTCTATACTTTCTAGGGGCAAACTCAGCAAGTAATGTCGATCCAACTGCGTAGTCTCCTCCTAATGCAATCCCAATCATTAAGCGTAAAATGAATAGCGTCCATGGGTCATGTACAAAAAACTGTAAAGCAGAGGCAATCGTTATAATCAGAAAATTAGCTAAGTAGATTTTTTGCCTGCCAATCCGATCAGATAATCCTCCTAGAAAAAGGCTCCCAAAAAAGAGACCAATTAAAGCGGAGCTTCCGATTAATCCTTCCCATATAGGTCCTAGTTTCATTTCTGGCCCTAATAAAGAAAGCGCCATTCCAATAATTCCTAAAGCAAAACCATCGGAAAAATTAGAACCGAAAGTAAGTGCCGTAATTCGAAGGTGAAATTTATTAAGTGGGGCATCATCCATTAAATATTTTTGATTGCTCATAAAAAACTCCTTTTCAATGTTTTTTAATTTTTCTGAAAAATTTTTCCAAAAAAAATAACTTTCTTCCTTTCATCCTTATTAAAGCGTTCACACTTTAGCTAACTAAATTATAATGTTTTGAAATAAAGAAGGCTCTAGATAATCATTCGAACTATTAGCACAATATTGCTATTGTAAAGTCAGTTCACCAACAAAAAAAGAAGGAAATCTCGTTAAGAGTCTCCCTCTCTAACTTTAATATTTTTTAAATCGTTGAAGTGTAAACATCGAGATATCATAATTTGCTTGACCTTCTGTAACTAGATTACAAATAACTTTTCCTACGACGCTTGAAAATTTAAAGCCATGTCCGGAAAAGCCTGCAGCTATTATGATATTTGAAAATGCAGGGTGACGGTCAATGATAAAATGTTCATCTGGCGTCAGTGTATAAAGACATGTCTTTCCTTTTATAAGAGGGCCATTGGCTTTCGGCAGGTACTTCCTAATAAAATCTCGACACTGATACTCATCTGATGAACCCACTTCATATTCCCGATTGAAACAATCCGGCTCTACCATTTCACCTCCATCATGTCTTCCAATCTTTAATCCACTTCCATTAATAGATGGAAAGCCATAAAAATGTTCATTGGATACTTCCATACTAAAAGCAGGAAAATGACTAGAGTCATAGAGACGCTCATCGCATTCAAACCAGGAGACGGTCTTACGTGTCGGTTGAAGAGGAAGTTCAAACCCTGTTCCCTCAAGGATTTTCCCTGTCCATGCTCCTGAAGAGACAACTACATAATCAGCAGCATATTGTGCATGCTTTGTATGTACAATGGAACCTTCGGCAAACTTCTCTATTTTTTCGACTTTTGTATGAGGTACTAAGGTCATCCCATTCTCTAAACCTTGCCTGCGATAAGCTCGAATACATTCTTCACTAAAAAGCACCCCAGATTTTTTTTCTAAACACCCAACCAGGCCCTCTGGTAGAGAAATGCCTTTCCAGCGATCATTAATCGCATTACTTGTTAGGACTTCCTGTGGTAAAGAAAATTCCTTGGCACTTTTGATTACCTCTTCGATAAAGGGAGAGCCCTCTGCACCTACACACAAGACACCTGTAGGAGAAAACAACTCCATTCCTGATTCTTGTTCTAATTCCTGCCACAATTCTTGCGCCCCGAGCGCAAGCGGAACATATTGCCTTCCTTCTCCATATGCATGACGAATGATTCTCGTATCTCCATGATGACTTCCAAAGCTATGTGGAGGATCATTAGCATCTATTAATAAGGTTCTTTTCCCAAGTTTTGATAAGTAATACCCCGCAGCCATGCCCATCGACCCTGCGCCTACAATTACAACATCATAATGGTCCATCAAACAAATCACTCAACCTTCCATTCTCTTATTTATGTATGAAATAATAATATCAGAAAATTCTTTTAGATCGGAGGATTTTACTATCCTTAAAAATTAGGTCCTGTATAAAGAGGACACTGAAAAAGTCCCTGAATTTAGGTTTCGTGTATAAAATGGTCTGTTGATTTCCTCTCCAGGCGGCTTCGCTTTCCGCGGGGCGGGCGGTGAGCCTCCTCGGCTGCGCCTGTGGGGTCTCACCTGTCCCGCTGCTCCCGCAGGAGTCTTCGCCGCCTTCCGTTCCAATCAACAGAGTTCTTTTACCTGGGCTAAATTTAAAAAGGTATAATTCCTTATTATTAAAGGGATTATACCTTTTTTGCTGTATAATTAAAGTATCAATTTCAAACGGGTGGGTACAATGATACAAAATCAACAATCAATGATTTTTAGTCCATATATGGGTATTTATGAAATAGTTGTTCCAAAGGATAATCTTTTGCGTAAACTTAACGACTTGGTTGACTTCTCTTTTGTTTATGATGAACTTATGGATAAATATTGTCATGATAATGGTCGAAACGCTATCGACCCTATTCGCATGTTCAAATATTTATTGTTAAAAACCATTTATGACCTGTCTGATGTTGATATAGTTGACCGTTCGAAATACGATATGTCATTTAAGTATTTTCTTCATATGGCTCCGGAGGAGCCGGTAATTGAGCCAAGTTCTTTAACTAAGTTTCGAAAACTTCGTTTAAAAGATGTAGACCTTTTGGATTTGCTAATCAATAAAACCGTTGAAATTGCCATTGAAAAAGAAATTATCAAAAGTAAATCCATTAT
>NZ_NUZU01000027.1:50059-50179 GCF_002567005.1 Bacillus sp. AFS073361 | reverse complement strand
TCACCCGCACCAAGTTTTTTGCGGAAGTAGTTCAGTGGTAGAACACCACCTTGCCAAGGTGGGGGTCGCGGGTTCGAATCCCGTCTTCCGCTCCATGATATTGCCGGGGTGGCGGAACTG
>NZ_NUZU01000027.1:0-50049 GCF_002567005.1 Bacillus sp. AFS073361 | reverse complement strand
TCGAATCTCTCAGGGCGCATTTTTTATCGGGAAGTAGCTCAGCTTGGTAGAGCACTTGGTTTGGGACCAAGGGGTCGCAGGTTCGAATCCTGTCTTCCCGACCATTCTTCTTATAACTTTTGGGGTCTTAGCTCAGCTGGGAGAGCGCCTGCTTTGCACGCAGGAGGTCAGGGGTTCGATCCCCCTAGACTCCACCAATTACTTTAAAGACAATATTATGGCGGTGTAGCTCAGCTGGCTAGAGCGTACGGTTCATACCCGTAAGGTCGGGGGTTCGATCCCCTCCGCCGCTACCAATTAAGATTTTTTAATTATTATAATGGAGGAATACCCAAGTTTGGCTGAAGGGATCGGTCTTGAAAACCGACAGGCGGGTAACACCGCGCGGGGGTTCGAATCCCTCTTCCTCCTCCAGTTTTATCATTTGTTTTTTATATGTGGAGGGGTAGCGAAGTGGCTAAACGCGGCGGACTGTAAATCCGCTCCCTCCGGGTTCGGCGGTTCGAATCCGTCCCCCTCCACCATTTAGGGGCATAGTTTAAAGGTAGAACTAAGGTCTCCAAAACCTTCAGTGTGGGTTCGATTCCTACTGCCCCTGTTAAATATTACTCACAAAATATCATAGTTTTATCTATGGATTCTTTAATTATGCCGGTGTGGCGGAATTGGCAGACGCGCACGACTCAAAATCGTGTTCCGTGAGGAGTATCGGTTCGACCCCGATCACCGGTATCTTTATTTTATTACTTTTTCTTATCGTCAATTAGCAGTAGAATTGAGTTATATCAACGTTTTGAACGTCTATTTACAGTAATGTAAGTAGGCGTTTTTTGTTTGTCTTTAAGTTATTCTTTGCTGTTTCCTTCATGACAAAATTACTTCAAAAAAAGTATTATCGTTATTTTAGTCTTTATTGTTTTTCTATCCATTGTAGGATTTACGTTATACAAATGGGTTAGTTATGGAACTATAGATGCAGCTGGTATTTTCTTTAGTTTTCTAGCGTTAAGCTATTTTTTTAATTTGCTTAATTGGGGCCATCATGAAGGTGGTGGCGAGAAAGATGAATTAGACAGGCATATTGAAACCAAAGTGCCAAAATAGGTTATTATGTTCTCATGATTTTATCTGGATTGATATTGTTTATTTCTGAAGGAACAGGCAGTTTCAATGAAATTGATAATTATCCATTGGTTATAGTAGTGGGTATTACTTTTGTTACAGTTCCGATTACAGAATTTATATATTCTAAGAAATACAGGTAAGTATACTAGTAGCTATCTAATTAACAAACGAATAACATTATTTAAATAGCACAATAGAACTTTTAAGTTCAAGTTCATTTTAAATCGAAATGAAAGTTCAGAAATGTTGATATATCAATGTTTCTGAGCTTTCTTCGGTTTTGTCGGTCACCATAGAAAACAAACTTTGCAGCTTCTAATTTGATTCTTCAATAGGTCCAAATAATTGTTCATTCCAATGTAACCTTATGTCCTCTTCTAAGGAACGCTTATGTTGTTGCAATGCTTCAATTAAGGAGGAGAGGTCACGATTTTTTAATGCTTCAAACATATTATGATGATCTTTGTGTCTTTTTAAGCTATTTTCAAAAACTTCACTGTACCCAACTCGTGCTAGTGAAATTATAGGGTTAATACTGTCATAAATGTTTTGAACCTTATGATTCCTAGCATATTGCACCAATAATTGATGGAACTCCTTATCTAGTTTACTGTAAGACTCATAAGAAAAGGGCTGTACTCTCAATAGTGAATCCATTTTTTCAATTATTTGTTTCATATCTTCTATCTGTTCATCTGATAAATGCTCAATAGCTTGTGCTGCCGCCCATGTTTCAACCATAAATCGAGCATCGAGAGCCTCCATACAATCTTTGAAACGTAATTGGGTGATGTATGTTCCTTTTCTTGGAAATATTTCGACTAACCCATCATGTACCAATTGATTTACCGCTTCTTTTACGGGTGATCGACTTACTCCATATTTATTTGCTAATTCAATGATATCCAATTTTTCTCCAGGTGAAAAAATCCCGCAAATAATTTCATTTCGAAGTTCTTTATATACTTGTGTTGCAAGAGCAGAAGTATCAATCATTATAGTAAATTAACCTCCCAAAATTCATAGGTAATTTGCAATACCTAACATGTAACATGTCACACTATTAATAAATTATAGGGGAATTATATACTTGTAGTCAATTTCTTGTGTGAAAGTAAATTACAAAAAAGACAATAAAAAAGAATTGACTGATTATTTATTTTATTCTAACATTACCTTGTGAAATATGAAATGTGAAATGTTACATGTCACAAACTATTCATTTACAATTTTTAAATTATATTCGGGTTAGAAAATTTGTTTATACTTTTAAAATTGGGGGTATAATCCAAGGAAATATTTTCCTTTTTATAGGAATCATATGGCACTTTACAATTGTTTTATAAAATTTCTAAAAATAAAGAAAATTAAAATATTGACAATTCGGAAAGTTAAAGATTAAGATGATGTTAGAGTTTTAAATAGTTATATCTAGTTTTATAATATAAAACTCCGAGACTAATTTTGTCTCTTGTTTTTAGTTTTATTATGAAAACTAAGTTTTATAATATAAAACTAAAGGTGGTGATAAATTTTTTTTAGTATAAATGATACCGCTTTCAAAAAAAACAAAAACCATTTTAATTGGGGGATGAGCGATTAAATGAAAAAGTTATATTCAGTAGCGACTGGTGTAATTCTTAGTGCTTCTTTACTTCTTTCGGCTTGCGGGGGAGCAACAGAAAAATCGTCTTCCAATGAAGCTTCTGCCGGACCGGCTAAAACAATAAAAGTGGCAAATTATTTTGCTGAAAACCATCCGCAAAACGTTGCCTTAAGAGAAAAGTTCAAAAAGATTGTTGAAGAAGAATCAAAAGGAAGCCTAAAGGTTCAAATATACCCAAATAGTACGCTTGGAGCGGAAAAGGAATTTTATGATGGTGTTCGTAACGGGACAATTGAAATGGGCATTCCGGGCTTAATTATGCAAGCTGACATCCCAAAAATGGGTGTTCCAGAATGGCCATTCCTCTTTAAAGATTATGAGCATGTCAAAAAAGTTCTAAATGGAGAAATTGGTAAAGAACTAACAGCAGATCTTGAAAAACAACATGGTGTTAAACCGCTCGCCTGGAGCGCAAATGGTTTCCGTATGTTTTCTTCAAACAAGCCAATTAAGAGTCAGGATGATTTTGATGGACTAAGATTAAGGATGCCAAACATCCCTAACTATATTACTCTCGGAAAACTTCTTGGCGCAAATGTCAGTCCGCTTCCTATTTCAGAAGTATTTACAGCGCTTGAACAAAAGGTTGTTGATGGCCAGGATAATCCAATTGCAACTTTGAGGGCTTCTGGATGGTATGAAGTTCAGTCGGATGTTTTAGAGTCAAAACATATGTTTAGCCCTAATATTTTCATTATTAACAGCAAGTTTTATAACAGCTTAACAAAAGAACAGCAAAAAATTATCGAAGATGCTTCCAAGGAATATGCAGATTATGAATTTGAACTAATGGAAAAAAGCTATGAAGATGATAAAAAATTCCTTGAAGAAAACAATGTAAAGTTTAATACTCCATCTGATGAATTTGTAAAAGAAATGGAGAAAGCTGCCGAGCCTTTATATAAGGATATCTATAAGGAAAATGACTGGGCAGAAGATTTGGTAAAACGAATTAAGGATGAGCAATAGAAAGGCACACCCTTTCTTATAGCTCTTCTTTATAGAGAAAGGCGGGAGGAAGATGGAAAAGTTATCAAAATACTTGGAAACGATGTTGAACATTTTTATGGCGTTTGCTCTTTCCTTAATGGTCATTCTTGTTTTTGGAAATGTTGTCTTACGTTACTTCTTTAATTCAGGCATAACATGGTCAGAGGAAATATCCCGCTATTTATTTGTCTGGCTAACCTTTTTAGGGGCGATAGGTGCTTTTAAGGATAAAGAGCATCTTGGAGTTGATATGCTTGTAAAACGTTTGCCAACCGGATTGAAAAAGGTAGCACTGGTTATCAGTGATTTATTAATGCTATATGTTCTTTATTTGGTCCTTGATGGAAGCTGGAAAATGACCTTGATCAATTTACATAGCAAAGCCCCTGCAACAGGTCTTCCGCTGGCTGCTGTTTACGGGACAGGGATTTTAGTCAGTATTTCAATGGGGTTAATATTAATCAATAATCTTATTAAACTCTTAACTAATAAACTGACGGATGAAGAATTAGTGCTAATTAATGATTCTGAAGAAATGATTGATTTCCACGAAAAAGACTTGATAAAGGAGGGAAAACAAGCATGATTGGTGTGTTTTTAGGTTCTCTGCTTGGGACGATGGCTCTTGGGATGCCAATTGCTTTTGCACTTTTATTGAGTGGCGTTGCATTAATGTACTTTCTTGGGATATTTGATAGTCAGATTATTGCCCAAAACTTAATAAGTGGAGCAGACAACTTTCCTTTGATGGCTATTCCCTTTTTTATGCTTGCTGGGGAATTAATGAACGCTGGCGGGCTTTCCCAAAGAATCGTTAAAATGGCGATGTCTATGGTGGGGCATATCAGAGGCGGCCTTGGTTACGTTGCTATCATTGCAAGTGTATTGTTTGCCAGCTTATCTGGGTCGGCTGTAGCAGATACTGCTGCGCTAGGTGCGATATTAATTCCGATGATGGTAAAAAGCGGTTACGATGTTAACCGATCAAGCGGGTTGATTGCTTCAGGTGGAATCATTGCACCAATAATTCCTCCGAGTATTGGATTTATTATTTTTGGAGTATCCAGCGGGGTGTCGATTACCAAACTTTTTATGGCAGGAATCGTACCAGGAGTCCTGCTTGGGGTAGGGCTTTGCATTACCTGGGCGATTGTAGCCCATAAAGATCAAGTGAAAGTACAGCCTCGAAAATCTATGAAAGAAATTTTGATTTCAGTTAGAAATGGTTTTTGGGCCCTGTTATTGCCTTTGATCATTATTGGAGGGCTAAGAGGAGGAATCTTCACTCCAACTGAGGCGGCTGTAGTTGCTGCTGCTTATGCGCTATTCGTTGGCCTGGTGGTGTACCGTGAACTGAAACTCTCAGAGCTATTTCACGTTCTTGTGAGAGCAGCAAAAATGACGAGTGTTGTTATGTTTCTTGTAGCTGCTGCATTGGTTTCATCTTGGTTAATTACCGTTGCCAACCTCCCTGAACAAGTTATTACTCTTTTGGAACCGTTATTGGATCATCCATTATTACTTCTTTTGATGATTAATCTTTTAGTAATTATTATTGGAACTGCGATGGATATGACACCTACGATTCTTATCCTTACTCCTGTTTTAATGCCTTTAATTGAGAAGGCTGGGATTGATCCAGTTTATTTTGGAGTCCTATTTATCCTTAATAATGCTATTGGTTTGTTAACGCCGCCTGTCGGTACAGTGTTAAATGTTGTCTGTGGAGTTAGTAAGATAAGCATGGAAGATATCATGAAAGGGATTTGGCCTTTCCTTCTAGTAGAAGTGGTGGTTTTGATTCTACTAATTTTATTCCCTGATCTTGTACTAGTTCCGCTCGAATGGTTTATATAACGTAAAGGGGATGTGGATATGGGTAAATTTAAAGTAGTCATTACCGATTGGGAATATGATGACCTTTGCTATGAAGAGCAGGTTTTTGAAGGGCATAAAGAAATTGAATTGGTCGGTGCCCAGTGCCGTACTGAGGAAGAAGTAATAAGTGCTTGTAAAGATGCTGACGGTATCATTAATCAATATGCACCTTTAAGTAAAAGAGTAATAGAATCTCTTGAAAAATGTCAGGTTATTACCAGGTATGGAGTGGGTGTAAATACAATAGATTTGGAAGCGGTTACGAAAAAGGGGATTTGTGTAGCAAATGTACCCGATTATTGTATGGATGAAGTTTCAGATCATGCATTAGCCCTTATCCTTTCCTGGACGAGGAAAATTGTGTTGGCAAGCAACCAAGTGAAAAATGGAAATTGGGATTTTAAAGTGACAAAGCCTATTCAACGATTTAGAGGCCAAACTCTTGGACTGGTTGGGTTTGGCAAGATTCCACAAGCACTGGCTGAAAAAGTAGTACCCCTAGGCTTCAATGTTATAGCAGCGGATCCATACTTTCCTGCCGAAGAAGCAAAGAAAAAAGGTGTTACTCTGGTATCTCTGGAAACTCTTGCTGAACAATCAGATGTTATTTCGGTACATGCCCCGCTTACACCAAGTACTAAGGGTATGATAGGCAAGGAGCTTTTTGCAAGGATGAAAAAAGCCCCATTGATTGTCAATACAGCAAGAGGTCCGGTCATTGACGAGCAGGCACTTATTGAGGCATTGCAAAATGGAAAAGTTTCTGGTGCAGCATTGGATGTTCTTGAAGAAGAACCAATTAACCATGACCATCCTTTCCTATCGATGGAAAATGTTATCGTTACACCACATGTAGCATGGTATTCAGAAGAAGCAGAAAAAGAAATGCGATTGAAGGCAGCAATGGGTGTTGTTGATGTCCTTATTCACGGCGAGTATCCGAAATATCTTGTAAACAAAGAGGTAAAAAAGCAATCAAGACTGGAAGAAGGCGTTTCATTAGAAAGATATGGCCAACTGGTTAAATAAAAGGGGGATAAAAAATGAAATCTTTGATTAAGAAAATCGGTGTAGGACTAATCCTGCCAAGTTTACTCCTGTTAAGTGCATGTGGTTCAAGCTCAACTAGCAGCAGTACTAATGGTGAAGGAAAATCAAGCAGTATCCAGGAAAGAACCATCAAAGCAGGTATTGGATTAAATGAAGATCATCCAGAAGGGCTTGGATTGAAAAAATTTGCTGAAATTGTATCAGAGAAGAGCGGAGGAAAATTAACAGTTAAGCCTTTCTACGCTGCAACTCTGGGTGATGACCAAAAAATGACTGAAGCACTTCAAGGCGGAATGCAGGAAATTACCATTCCATCCACTTCTCCTCTTGTAGGAATGATCAAGGAATATGGAATTTTTGACTTCCCATTCCTATTTAATAATGGTGAAGAGGCAGATGCGGTTCTAGATGGCCCTGTCGGCCAAAAGCTTCTTGATAAACTTCCGGAGCATGGGCTTATTGGACTGGGATACTGGGAAAATGGCTTCCGCCAGCTGACAAACAGTAAACACCCCGTTGAAACAGCGGAAGATTTTAAAGGCTTGAAAGTTAGAACGATGCAAAACGAAGTCCACCTTGCCGCTTTCAAGGATCTTGGTGCGAACCCTACTCCAATGGCGTTCTCCGAAGTATTTACAGCCTTGGAGAGCAAAACTGTTGATGGACAGGAAAATCCGCTTGCAACTATTAAGTCAAATAAATTCAATGAAGTTCAGGATTATTTAAGCCTTACAAAGCATGTTTACACTCCGTTTGTTTTCCTTGTTAGCAAGAAGTTCTGGGATGGTCTTTCTAAAGAAGAGCAAAAAATCCTGAAGGATTCAGCTATTGAAGCTGGAAAATATCAGCGCCAATTAAGCCGCGAAGAAGATAAGAAGGCAGTTGAAGATCTTAAAGCTGCTGGCATGAAGGTTAATGAGGTTTCTGATGAAGAAAAAGCGAAAATGAAAGAAATTATTGCTCCAGTAACAGAAAAGTTTGCAGAAAAGTTCGGAAAAGACTTGGTTGATGAGCTAAATGCAGAAATTGATAAGGTACGAAAATAGTTTAAATGATCCCGGGAGATGATGGGAAATGGAAATTATTAATGAGCTCTTGCGGGGAATTCCGATTCCTAAGATGGTGAAAGTCAGGCAAAAATTTCATGCTCCTGAAATAGAAAATGTGGAAGAAGCAGTCCGAGAAGCAATTGCCGAGGCAAAGGTAATGGCCCGGATCAAACCTGGAGATCTTGTAGCGATTGCAGTAGGATCAAGGGGCGTAGCAGACCTGCCAATTTTGGTAAGGGAAACGGCAAATGCGGTAAAAAATGCCGGAGGAAATCCTTTTATCGTACCTGCAATGGGCAGCCATGGCGGAGCCACAGCCGAAGGCCAGAAGGATGTGCTTGAGCAGCTGGGAGTAACGGAAGGAACCACAGGGGCCCCTGTCAAATCCAGTATGGAGGTTGTAGAGATTGGAAGGCTTGAAAATGGCCTTCCAATCTATATCGATAAACATGCTTATGAGGCTGATAAGGTAATTGTTATTAACAGGATTAAACCACATACTGCCTTTCGCGGGCCTGTTGAAAGCGGCTTGATGAAGATGATTACGATTGGCCTGGGAAAACAAAAAGGTGCGGAGGCGGCCCATGCGTACAGCTTTAAATATATGGCTGAGCATGTTGTAAAAATGGCTAAAATTGCAATTGCCAGGGTCCCTATTATTTTTGGGCTTGGGACGTTGGAGAATGCCTATGATCGACCGGCGAAAATAGTCGCCATTCCTTCTGAAGAAATTTTTACAAAAGAACCTTCATTATTGCTGGAAGCCAAATCGCTGATGCCAAGAATTATGTTTGATCCAATTGATGTTTTAGTTGTTAATGAAATGGGAAAAGATATTTCCGGCGATGGCATGGATCCAAATATTACTGGAAGGTATGCAACGCCTTATGCAAGCGGCGGGCCGAAGGTAACAAGGATCGCTGTTTTGGGCTTAACAAAAAAGACACACGGGAATGCAAATGGAATTGGAATGGCTGACATGTCCACTAAAAAAGTACTTGATGAAACAGCTTTGGAAAAAGGATATGCGAATGCCTTAACAAGTACCGTGATTGATGTGGTGAAGCTTCCAATGATTTTAGAGAACGAGGAACTGGCTGTAAAGGCAGCCATCAAAACGTGCAACGCCTTTGACTTAAGCAAAGCCCGGGTCGTAAGAATAAAAAATACACTTGATATTCATGAAATATGGATCTCAGAATCCCTGCTTGAAGAAGCACGACAGAATGAATTTATTGAGATACTATCTGAGCCTATAGAAATGGACTTATCGTCAAAGACTGCGGAGCAAGTATATTAAAAAGCAGTTTTGCTTTAGGTAAATGGAGGATCAATCATGACAGTAAAGTACCCCAATATCGAAAATAAGGTAAATCCTTATCGGGATAACGTCCAGGGCAAGGCAAATGAACCTATTTGTGTTGCGGGCTTATTGGACCGTTCCAAACAAATCCTTAGTACAGAAATGAAAGGGGTCAAGCCGGACTGGACACTTGAAGAAATTTATGACAGGCTTCATAACAATGCTCCGCGTATTGCCATAATTGGCGGGTCTCCTGACCATCCTGCGCATATCATGGATTTTCAGACGATTGCCAGGGCTGCCATTCGTATTTGGCAAAACGGCGGTGTCCCATTCCAGTTTTCGACCCCTGTTATGTGTGATGGAACTGCACAAAGCAACCAGGGGATGAGTTATTCCCTTCAGAGCAGAAATGCTGTTGCCCAAATGGTCGTAAACCAGATAGAAGCGCACAGCTACCATGGAGCATTTGTTATTCAGGGATGCGATAAACAGCCTCTGGGTGTTGTTTCTGCACTTGCACATCTGGACCGAATTAGAAGACATCGAAATGAAGCGCCATTTATTGCGACTTTTGCACCTGCCCATGTTCTAAAAGGAGGCACTATTCCTGATTATCTTTTTGCAGAACTTGAAGAAGTAGCGGTAAAAGCAGAAGCTTCCGGTGCAGAGGATATTGCCTATGATTTAAGGGATGCATTAGCGTACATACTCCAATGTTCTTCTAACACGGCATTTCAGGGAGTATTAGAGAGGGCCAGGGAAAGAGGCATTATTTCCAAAGAGCAGCATGAAGATTATGAGAAAAGGCTTGCAGTTGCAACTTGCGATGGCCAAGGCGGTGTGTGTGCATTCAATGGGACCGGAAACAGTTCAAGGCATCTTGTTGCTGGAATGGGGCTTGTCCACCCGGCATTGGAGCTTTTGACTGCTCCGCCTACGCAGTTTGAAGTAAACCAAGCGGTTGACTCACTTGCGCTTATGATAAATAATCCTGTATTTGGTGTTGCCAACATCATGGCAGCCAATATAAAGAACGCGATTAGAATTCATAGTGCTTCAGGAGGTTCCACGAACTTAATGATGCATATAGTTGCCGGGATGCTTTATGGCGGCTATAAATTTGATTTATGGGATTACGACCAGATACACCACGAAATTCCTATTCCAGATTTGTTCAATTACAGCCTTACTGAAGGGCGGGACATTTTTGCCCTTGCGATGCAATGCTGCAGCGGCCAAATCAAAGGGATGGAGACTTTGTTCTATGAACTTATTCAAAATGGCGTTCCCATGAATTTGGATGCGCCAACTGTCACAGGCTCAACCTGGGCAGAAAGGCTATCAGAAAAGCATAAATTGTCCGCTTTAGGAGTAAAAGAGAATCCAATCATTTTATCAAAGCCAAGAAGGCTGTTTAGCGGAGTTGATGTCATTAAAGGCAATTTTTTTGAGAGTGCTGTGGTAAAAATTAGCGGGATGACAACAGATCAACTCGATACTTTCGACAAAAAAGCATCATTCGTTCTTTTCTATGATAATGAAGAAACTGCCAATGAAAGCCTGTTGGATGAAAATCTATTGGATAAGATTAAGAAAAACAAAGAATTCAACTATGAATCTATGCTTGCAATGCTAAAGCAAAATGCCCTTGAAAAGTACGATAAATATAAGGGGCTGGAATATGATCAGCTATTTGAAAAGATGGTTGAGGAGGGCACTTTGAAAATATCGATTATTGTGTCCGGGCAAGGGCCGGAAGCGTTTGGTATGCCTGAAATGTTTACACCTATGCAACATATTAATGCCAACAGAAAACTTAAGCGAATTGCAACTCTTATAAGTGATGGAAGATATTCTGGTGTTACATATGGCGCAGCTATCGGGCATATGACGCCAGAAGCCAAGAATGGCGGAGGCATCCTTTATTTGCAAACTGGCGATGTTCTTTATCTTGAACTCCGAAGCAAGAAAATAGAGTTTTTGGATGAAACAGAATTCCAGAATGGAAGATTATCTTTCAATTTTGAAGATACAAAGAATGCAAGACAGGCGCTTGGAGAGCAGAGGCTTCTTAATATTCGCGAGCGTCAGAGACTTGTAGCAGCAAGCAATAGGATGGCAGGGCATACGGATGCAGCAAACGGTGTAGTACCACTTGCTGTAGCGGAAGATGCTGTTTTTGATTATAAAAATGACGTCCTATTCCCTGTAAAGGAAGAATTGGCATAAGAAAAGTATATCGATGGGAGAGAGTAACTATGGAAAAAACACGAAAGTTCATTGAAAGTCTTGGATTCCCAAGTGGAGATCTTAACAGCCTGCCAGATTCACAGAAAACTTTTCCAGATGGGGCTCAATATAGAATCGAAATTCCAAGTGTCGAGGGACCTGCTGCCTTCAGGGAAGTCATTCAAGCATCCCAGGATTATGATGTAGAAATTCACAGAATTTCACAGGGAAGCGGAATCATGCTCTTAACAGATGACGAGTTGAAAGAAATGGCTGAACTAGGACAGGATAACAACCTTGAAGTTAGTTTATTTGTCGGTCCAAGAGGGACTTGGGATGTTACACCGATGTCCTGGGCAAGCGCTGGTAAGGTGATCGGGCTCAGGGTCGAAAGTATGGACCAGCTCGTATATTCTATTGAGGATATTAAGAGGGCCTGTGATTTTGGAATCAGAAGCATACTGGTTGCTGATGAAGGATTGCTTTGGCTGGTAAATGAGTTTAAGAAAAAAGGAGAGCTTCCTGAGGACCTTGTTGTTAAAATTTCCGTACAAATGGGGCAGGCGAACCCTGTATCCATTAAGTTAATGGAAGATATTGGGGCTTCTACTTTCAATGTTCCTACTGATTTAACTCTTGCCCGTCTCGCTGCAATCAGGCAGGCAATTGATATCCCTATTGATATTTATGTAGAAGTTCCAGATGATATCGGCGGTTTTATCAGGCATTATGAAATTCCTGAAATCATCCGTGTTGCAGCCCCTGTTTATATTAAATTCGGGCTGAAGAATTCACCAAATATTTATCCATCAGGCACACATCTTGAAAAGACTGCAGTTGCTCTTTCAAGAGAACGGTTAAGAAGAGCGAAGATCGGGTTAGATATGATCAAACGATATGCACCGCATTTGAAAACCTCTAAAAAAGGAGCCATTGGCCTGGGAGTTCCAAAACATGGAGTAGAAGTGAGGAGATAAAATCTTTCTACCCGTTTAAATAATACTGCTCAAAAGGGCAGAGTATGACATGAAGGTAAAACATGGTTTTACAATATAAAACAGGAGGGTTTTAAAATGAGAATCATTCGTTTCCTTGATAATAATTCACAAATTGTACTTGCGGCCTTAACCGATCAGGAAGAGGTTTACCCAATTCCTTTTAATGATTTTATGGAGTTGGTTAATTTAGCTGAAAAATCTGGAATTTCAACACTAAAACTTGTTGAAACTTCCATTTCCGGCGTTACCGCGCTTAAAGAAAGGGTCGAAGATCTTCAACTTATCGTACCTATTGAAGCTCCTGAAGTTTGGGCCTCCGGCGTAACATATGAGAAAAGCAGGGATGCAAGAAACTATGAAGCTACTGGCGGAAAAGTCGATGTCGAAACTTGTTATGACAAAGTCTATGATGCAGAAAGGCCAGAAATCTTTTTTAAATCTACGGCTGCAAGGACAGTCGGGCCAAACACGCCTGTGTACTTAAGAAGTGATTCCAATTGGCAAATTCCAGAACCTGAAGTAGCTTTGGTCATTTCAAAGTCAGGCAAAATTGTCGGTTATACTGCTGGCAATGATATGAGCAGCCGCGATATTGAAGGGGAAAATCCTCTTTATTTGCCTCAGGCGAAAATCTGGAAACATTCCTGTTCAGTTGGGCCTGCTATCCGCCTGGCTGAAACAGTGGAGGATCCATATAA
Organism: Bacillus sp. AFS073361; assembly: GCF_002567005.1. Taxonomy (GTDB): domain Bacteria; phylum Bacillota; class Bacilli; order Bacillales; family Cytobacillaceae; genus Neobacillus. The sequence goes on along the minus strand of NZ_NUZU01000027.1, from coordinate 37,060 downwards.
TTTCCAAATAACTTGCCGTATTTATAGAAATAATAAATTGGTTGTTGAAGGAAACGCCAATACATCACAGTTAAAGAGAAGATTCGACGAACTCGTTTCTTTCCTGGAAAAAGATAATGAAATTTTTGATGGAACGGTTCTTATGACAGGAACATGCATTGTTCCTCCAAATGAGTTCACTCTTCAAGACAATGACCAAATTGAAATTGAAGTATCAACTATTGGTGTACTGTCCAATCCAGTAAAAGAACAGCAGCGAAGTAAAGAGGCTGTAAAATAATAGAATAAGTGGTATTTTACGATTGAAGCGAAGTAACCTTACAATTCTACTTATTCTGTGTTTGGTGGTGTAATCATGGCAAGCAATTTAAAAACGGTAATGATGAAACCAATCGATAAGGTGGCCATTGCTTTAATGGCCATCCCACCCGATTCGGAAGTGGAAGTAACGTGCCAGGATAAAACTTTTAAAGTAATGATTTCAGAAGAAATAAAGTTTGGCCACAAGTTTGCAGTGGTTGATATGGAGCAGGGAGAAGAAATATTAAAATACGGCGAAGTTATCGGTCTCGCCACTAAAAAAATCCTTGCGGGTGAACATGTTCATGTTCATAACCTGGAAGGGATAAGGGGAAGGGGAGATAAGGTTGCAACTTGATCAAAACTTAACCTTCATGGGGTACAGAAGGCCTGATGGTAAAGTAGGGGTCAGGAATCATATATTAATTTTGCCAACGATTACTTGTGCGACTCAGGCTGCACACCAGATTACCCAGCTCGTCCATGGAACAGTCAGTTTTATTCACCAGCATGGTTGTGCACAGGTGGGAGTTGATTATGAACAAACTTTTAGGACATATGTTGGTATGGGGCTTAACCCAAATGTCTATGGGGTAGTAGTGCTTGGCTTAGGGTGTGAAACACACCAGGCAAGAAGTGTTGCAGGAGAAATAGCCAAAAGCGGCAAGCCTGTAGAAGTTATTTCCATTCAAGATAGCGGTGGAACATTGATGGCCATTGCAGAAGGATCCAAAGCGGCGGCTAAAATGGTCCAGGAAGCTTCTGCACAAATGCGGGAGGTTTGCTATTTCAGCGAACTGACTATAGGTACGGAATGCGGGGGTTCGGATGCTTGTTCAGGAATTTCAGCAAACCCTGCAGTTGGCGTTGTAAGCGATATGATTGTCGAGGCAGGAGGGACTGCAATTCTTGCTGAAACAACTGAACTTATCGGTGCCGAGCATCTGTTGGCCAAACGGGCAACGAATGACAGAGTAGCAAAACGAGCTTATGAAATCATTGACATGATGGAAAAAAGAGCAATTTTAATGGGTGTCGACATTCGAACAGGAAACCCAAGCCCGGGTAATATAGAGGGCGGATTAAGTTCCCTGGAAGAAAAGTCCCTTGGTGCTTCAGCGAAATCCGGCACCAGTCCTTTAACCGAAATCGTTGATTATGCCCAGACGCCTACTCAAAAAGGGCTTGTATGGATGGATACCCCGGGCCACGATATTGAACAATTGACAGGGATGGCTGCTGGTGGAGCGCAGGTTGTTCTTTTTACAAGCGGAAGAGGGACACCAACCGGATCTCCTATTGTTCCAGTTATTAAGATTTCTACGAATACACCTATTTTTAATAAGATGAGTGAAAACATTGATATGAATGCTGGAACCATCATTGATGGGGAAGAATCCGTCGATGAAGTCGGCAAAAGAATCTTTCAAGAAATCGGCCAAGTGAGCTCAGGAAAACTGACCAAAGCTGAAATTTTAAAACAGCATGATTTTGGAATTTGGCGAATTGGCCCTACTTTTTAATCTATTTCAAATAAGAAGGAGAACAAAATGACTACACAAACACAAGCCAAAACATTTAAAAACTATATTAATGGAGAATGGGTTTCTTCTATAGAAAATAATACAGTAAAAAGCGTCAATCCAGCAGACAGGAATGAAATTGTGGGTTATGTACACCTTTCTGGAAAAGAAGACCTAGAACAGGCTGTTGCTGCAGCAAAGAGTGCCAAAACCAACTGGCGCAAGCTTTCTGGTGCTGCAAGAGGAGATTTCCTTTACAAAGCAGCCAATGTACTTGAAAGCCGTTTAGACGAAATTGCAGAAACAATGACACGCGAAATGGGAAAAACATTACCCGAGGCCAAAGGGGAAACAGCAAGAGGTATTGCTATTCTCCGTTACTATGCTGGCGAAGGAATGAGAAAAATCGGGGATGTCATCCCTTCTTCTGATAATGAAGCTCTCATGTTTACAACAAGGACGCCGCTTGGTGTCGTTGGGGTCATTTCCCCATGGAATTTCCCTGTTGCCATTCCAATTTGGAAAATGGCGCCGGCCTTGATATATGGAAACACTATTGTTATTAAACCGGCTACAGAAACTGCAGTTACAGCTGCTAAAGTAATTGAATGTTTCCATGAAGCAGGGTTCCCGGCTGGTGTTGTTAATTTTGTAACTGGTTCAGGCTCCGTGATTGGCCAAGGCCTTGTTGAACATCCAGATGTAAACGGGATTACATTTACCGGTTCAGACTATACTGGAAAAAGAGTCGGTGCTGCTGCTTTTGCAAGAGGTGCAAAATATCAGCTTGAAATGGGCGGAAAGAACCCTGTAATCATTGCTAAGGATGCAGATTTGGATTTGGCTGTCGAAGGAACCATTAGCGGTGGTCTAAGATCTACTGGGCAGAAATGTACGGCAACTAGCAGGGTTTTTGTAGACAATGATGTCTATGAAACTTTTAGGGAAAAACTACTTTCCAAAGTGAAAGAGATTAAAGTTGGCCATGGACTCGAAAGTGAATCCTGGATGGGTCCTTGTGCCAGTGAAAGCCAGTTAAATACAGTTATTTCATATATTGGAAAAGGAAAGGCAGAAGGTGCGGAACTTTTATTTGGAGGAAACAGAGTAACAGGTAATGGCCTTGAAAATGGTTTTTATGTTGAGCCAACTGTTTTTGATAATGTTAACAATAATATGGCCATTGCCAGGGAAGAAATTTTCGGTCCTGTACTAGCCTTAATCCGATTCGATTCTTTAGAAGAAGCTATTGAATTGGCTAATGATACAGAATACGGCTTAAGTGCTTCTATTTATACAAAAGATATTTCAAAGATCCTTGCATTCATCAATGATATTGAAGCCGGCCTTGTTAGGGTAAATGCTGAAACTGCCGGTGTTGAGCTTCAGGCTCCATTTGGAGGAATGAAGCAATCAAGCTCACACTCACGTGAACAGGGGCAGGCAGCTATAGAGTTCTTTACTTCTATAAAAACTGTTTTCGTAAAAGCTTAAGCATGATTGGTTCTCCTCAACGATTGGGGAGAACCTTATTTAAATTTGGAGGCGTTGAAATGTTCCCAAAACATGTGAAGAGGGTGATAGGATGCTAGAATTGAAATATAACAAACTTCAAGAAATTTTAAGGGAAATGAAAACAGTAGTCATCGCCTTTTCGGGCGGCGTAGACAGTACGTTTTTATTGAAGGCTGCACTCGACACTCTAGGACGGGAAAATGTATTGGCTGTTACAGCTGATAGTGAAACATATCCGTTTGAGGAATTGCAAGAAGCAATTCATCTCGCCGAACAGCTTGGAGCAAGATATGAAGTGATTCAGACATCGGAATTAAATATTCCAGGTTATTCTGAGAACACATCAAACCGATGCTATTTTTGTAAAAAAAGCTTGTTCGAGCATCTTGTACCGATTATGAAAGAACATAATTACAATAATGTTGCTTTCGGCCTTATCGCAGATGATCTTGGGGAGCACAGGCCAGGTACAAAGGCAGCGAGAGAATATAATGTAAGGGGCCCGCTCCAGGAAGCTGATCTATATAAAAGTGAAATTCGTGAGCTATCACAACAAATGGGTCTACCAACATGGGATAAGCCTTCCTTTGCTTGCCTATCGTCAAGGATAGCTTATGGAGAGCATATTACCATAGAAAAACTGAAAAAAATAGATAAATCAGAACAAGCTATTCGAGCTTTTGGAATTCGGCAATTAAGGGTACGTACCCATGGTGAGATTGCTAGAATTGAAGTAGAACCGCATGAGATGCAACGTTTATTGGAACATCATCATGAAATTACAGTAAAACTTCAAGAATTTGGATACACCTATGTTACGATGGATCTCATTGGCTATAAGAGTGGAAGTATGAATAAGGTTTTGCAAGTTAGGTAGAAACTGGTAGAGAAAGGCCTACTGGTCCCTCGATTATCGGTATCAATAAAAGTTATAGTCCTTATAGGTCAATGCTTTGTAAAGTTCAAAGCATTGATCTTTTTTGTTTTTATCATAATAAATATTTAAAAGGTTACTAATGTTCAAATAATTGTAATATTTATGATGATTCTGAGGTTTCTGATTTGGGTATAATAGAAACAAAGAAAGGTGGAGGAATGAATGAGAAAACGTAATCTTAGCTTTAAGGAATTAGTGAAGGATAATAAACAGGAAATAGAAAGTGATTTTAAAGCAATCGAAAGAATTGAGACGAAAATTGATGATAAACATTCGAAAAATTTGAAATATGCATGAGTACTAATTAGTAGAGCATCCCGCGGGGTTGCTCTTTTTTTTTACTAGGGCAGGATTTTCTTTATAACTAAGAGGCTTCTTTTTTACTAAATGGGGAATTGTATTAAACACATACTTAATATGGAAGGAGTCATTTGATGCCAGAGCTTCCTGAGATGGAAAACTATAAAATCCTATTAAATCAAAAAATTGCAGGTCAAACGATAACAGAAGTACAAATAAATCGAGAAAAATCAATCAATTTAAACCCTGCCCTATTTATTAAAACGTGTCACCATCAAAAAATAATTGATATCAACAGGAGGGGAAAGCATTTACTTTTTCACTTGCAAAATGGTCAAATTCTTTTACTCCATTTAATGCTTGGCGGGTGGATGTTCTATGGGACAGAAGCAGACAAGCCAAATCGGACAGTTCAGATACGTTTATCCTTTGGTGAACACCACCTGTACTTTATTGGCCTCCGCCTCGGATATTTGCATCTATATAATCAAAGAGAAATAGATCAGCACCTAGCACATTTAGGTCCAGAACCGTTATCCACTGATTTCTCATTAGATAATTTTTTAAAAAGAATTGGCCAAAAGCATGGCCGGTTAAAAACTACGATGATTGATCAAGAGTTTATCGCAGGGATAGGAAATTGCTACTCCGCTGAGATTTGCTACGATGCCGGCATCATTCCTACAAAAGACATTGATGATATTGGCGATTCAGAGCGAAAGAAACTGTATCAATCGATAAAAACAATTCTCCAAAAAGGCATCCAACATGGCGGTTACATGGATAATCCGCTCTTTAAGGATGATAAATTAACAGGAGGGTTTAATGCTTTGTATCAGGTGTATGATCGTGAAGGTGAAAAATGTAATAGATGCGGGTCTATTATCAAAATGGAAACAATATCATCAAGGAAAACCTTTTATTGCCCTATTTGTCAAACATAGTTTACAGAATCTCGTCGAATTCGGCGAGATTTTTTTTGAAAAATTAAACTTTGTTATTTTGTCAAAAAAAATAAAACTTATTGTTTCGATTTTCGTCCTAATGTAATATACTATATACAAATAAGTATAACACATTTATAATCAACCTAATGAATAAAACATATTTAATGTGATTAAGGGGGTGGTAATGATTAAATTATCTAAACGCCAGGACGAAATACTCGAGATTGTTAAACAAAATGGACCGATCACAGGGAAAGACATCGCAGAGAAACTTTCATTAACAAGAGCTGCATTAAGACCCGACCTCGCTATATTAACGATGTCTGGAAACTTAGAAGCAAGGCCTCGGGTGGGTTATTATTTTAATGAAAGCTATGAATCAAAGCAGCAAGCGAAGAAATTCATCCATCAAAAGGTAACAGATTATAAGGCCCTTCCGGTCGTGGTTGAAAAATCTACTTCCGTCTATGATGCAATTGTTCAACTATTCCTAGAGGATGTTGGAACACTCTATATTGTTGATTCTAAAGGCCATTTAGCTGGGGTTGTATCTCGAAAGGATTTGCTCAGAGCATCACTAGGAAATCAAAATCTACATGAATTGCCTGTTAGTGTGATCATGACGAGAATGCCAAATATTATGACGATTAATCCCGAAGAAACCTTGCTCGAGGCTGCTAAAAAGATGATTCATAATCACATTGACTCCTTACCAGTTGTAAAAGAAGTAGATGGCCAAAAAAATACATATTTACTTCTTGGCCGCATCACTAAAACAACGATTACACGAGCATATTTAGAAATGATGGAAAATAAATGAAGCGAAGGAGAGTGGCTGTCTTTTGGTACATAAAGAAGTAGTTTATGTTGTATCCGATTCAGTAGGAGAAACCGCTGAGTTTGTTGTCAAAGCAGTAGCAACACAGTTTAATGGCGGGCAGGTTGAAATTCGGCGGAATTCCTATGTGGATGACTTCGAAGATATTGAGGATATGATTTTATTGGCGAAAAAAGGCCCTGCTATTATAGCCTATACAATCGTTGTACCGGCATTAAAAAATTATTTAGATTACCGTGCCGAAGAAGAAGGAATTTTGGCAGTTGATCTATTGAGTCCATTAATGAATGCGTTTGAAACGAGCTTCCATAAACAGCCGCACCATCGTCCAGGTTTAATGAGAAAATTGGATGAGGAATATTTCCGGAAAATTGAAGCCATCGAATTTGCTGTCAAATATGATGACGGCCGTGATCCAAGAGGGATTACAAAGGCTGATATTGTACTAATTGGTGTGTCACGTACATCGAAAACTCCCTTGTCTATGTACTTAGCTCACAAACGCTTTAAAGTGGCTAATGTACCGCTAGTACCAGAGGTGGCACCTCCAGAAGAATTGTTCAATATACCGCGCAAAAATTGTATTGGATTAATTATTTCACCAGATAAGTTGAATGAAATTCGCAAAGAACGTCTAAAAGCAATGGGGTTAGCCTCACAGGCGAACTATGCTAGCTTTAAGCGAATACTTGAAGAGCTTGATCATGCTGAAAAAGTAATGAAGCGTGTTGGCTGTCCAGTCATTGATGTCTCAAATAAAGCCGTAGAAGAAACAGCAGGTTTAATCTTAGACGTGTTAAAAAAGGAGAGGGGTTTATAATATGGAGAAATTCGTTTATTTATTTCATGAAGGAAATGGCAATATGAAAGGTTTGCTCGGGGGGAAAGGTGCGAACCTAGCGGAAATGACGCGAATTGGACTGCCGGTGCCTTATGGTTTTACGATCTCTACACAGGCATGCAATGCATTCTATGAAGCTAGCAAAACGATTCCTACCATTGTTGAAGTTCAAACGTTAGAAGCCCTCGCGCGTCTTGAGGAGAAAATGGGGAAAAAGCTCGGCGATCCGGAGAATCCTTTACTAGTTTCTGTACGATCTGGTTCTGTTTTCTCCATGCCTGGTATGATGGATACCATTTTGAACCTAGGGATGAATGATGAAACCGTGGTAGGAATGGCAAACTTAACGAATAATCCGCGTTTTGCCTATGATTCTTACCGCCGCTTCATTCAAATGTTTAGTAATGTCGTCCTTAATATTGATACCTACTTTTTCGAACAATTATTAGAAGAGATTCGTGAAGAAAAAGGCTATTCTTCTGACCCGGAAATGAGTGCGGAAGACTGGAAAGAAGTCATTATTGGCTATAAAGAAATCGTCAAAAAACATACTAGAAAGAATTTCCCACAAGATCCAAAAGAGCAATTATTCCTTGCTATTCATGCTGTGTTTAATTCTTGGAATAATCAGCGGGCGATTGTCTACCGCCGCCTGAATAAAATTGCGGACCATTTAGGAACAGCCGTAAACATTCAAAGTATGGTGTTCGGAAATATGGGTAATGATTCAGGCACTGGTGTGGCCTTTACTAGAAACCCTTCGACTGGTGAGCATGTCCTTTATGGTGAATACTTAATTAACGCCCAGGGAGAAGATGTGGTTGCAGGGATTCGTACTCCACAGCCGATCGCCACATTAAAAGACGAGATGCCTGGAGTATACAAGCAATTCACTGAAACCTGTAAGAAACTCGAGTCCCATTATGAAGAAATGCAGGACATCGAGTTCACGGTTGAACGCGGCAAGCTTTTTATCCTGCAAACTCGTCACGGTAAAAGGACCGCACAAGCGGCTATCCGCATTGCGGTGGAAATGGTCGAGGAAGGAATTATCGATAAAAAGACCGCCTTGCTTCGTGTCGACCCTGACCAACTTAATCAACTCTTGCATCGCCGGATTGACGATAAATTTCAGAAAACAGTAGTAGCGAAAGGCTTACCGGCTTCACCAGGAGCAGCGACAGGTCAGGTTGTTTTTGATGCAGATGAAGCGGAGCAATTAAGCATTGATGGAAAAAAAGTAATCCTTGTTCGTCCGGAAACAACACCGGATGATATCCACGGAATCGTCGCATCCCAAGCTATATTGACAAGCCGAGGAGGAATGACCAGCCACGCTGCCGTTGTTGCACGTGGAATGGGGAAAGCCTGTATCTGCGGTTGCGAAGCCTTAAAGATTGACTTAAAGGCTAAACAGTTTACGGTAGGCGATCAAGTGGTTAGTTATGGAGATATCATTACGATTGATGGCTCCACTGGTGAAGTAATGCTGGGAGAAATTCCAATGATTGACCCAGAACTATCGGATGAATTCCAGTTGCTGCTTGCATGGGCAGACCAAGAACGAAAACTAGGGGTCCGTGCCAATGCAGATAATCCTGAAGATGCAAGAAAGGCATTCGAATTCGGTGCAGGCGGAATTGGATTATGTCGTACGGAACATATGTTTATGGACTTGAAACGGATTCCAATTGTCCAAAAAATGATTCTTGCTGAAAATTATAATGAGAGAATGGTAGCGTTGAATCAGCTTTTACCAATGCAGCAAGGAGATTTTGAAGGAATCTTTGAAGAAATGAAAGGATTACCTGTCACTATTCGGTTACTTGATCCGCCGTTGCATGAATTTTTACCAAATAAAGAGGATTTGTTGGTGGAAGTGACGAAACTTCAAATCTTAGATCCTCAATCACCAGAATTAAAAGCGAAAGAACAGTTGCTGAAAAAAGTTCGTCAATTAGATGAGTTTAACCCGATGCTTGGCCATCGTGGCTGCCGCCTAGGAATGATTTATCCAGAGATTTACGAAATGCAAGCGAAAGCCATTTTCTATGCAGCGGCAACGCTTGCAGACAAAGGTATTGAAGTACAGCCAGAAATTATGATTCCTTTGGTTGGTCATGTGAATGAGTTAAAGGATATGCGTAAATTGGTAATTGATGCGGCAGTAGTGGTTCAAGAAGAAACAGGGAAGAACTTCGAGTACACAATTGGAACCATGATTGAAATTCCACGTGCTGCTTTAACTGCTGACAAAATTGCCGAAGAAGCAGATTTCTTCTCCTTTGGTACCAATGATTTAACTCAAACCACATTCGGCTACAGTCGTGATGATGCCGAAGGAAAGTTCTTGCAAGCTTATATTGAAAATAAAGTGCTGCCGGAAAATCCTTTTGCGGTTCTTGATCAAGATGGTGTAGGAAAACTCGTGGAAACAGGCGTCAAGTTGGGCCGTGGAACAAAGCCTTCGTTAAAAACTGGAATTTGCGGTGAGCATGGCGGAGAAAAGACCTCCATTGATTTCTGTTACAAAACAGGCTTAGATTATGTCAGCTGTTCGCCATACCGTGTACCACTTGCACGATTGGCAGCAGCACAGGCAACGATTCGCCATGAATTAAACAAAGCAGAAGTATATACAACAGCATAAAGCAAGGAAAAGGGATGTGTGCAAAGTAAAGTGCACCATCCTTTTTTATTTTCCCAAGGGTGTTACGAACTTATATGGGATTAGGATACTTTCTTCTGCTTATACTATAAAAAAACAGAAAAAGGGGACTCACTCCAATGGGGGCAATTGAACGAAGCGGATATCGATTTGTACCAGAATTTAGTGTCATTCAACAGAATGGAGCAATACACGTGTTCCATCAAGAAAACTTTATTGAGGAAATTAAATTTCAATTTTCAGGAAAGTTTCCTGAAATGGACCAAATCGAAGACTTAGTGGATCAATATTGTGATAACCATCAGTTATAAAACCGAATATTCGTTCGGTTTTTATTTTTATGTTATACTAGAATAAACCATCCATTTTATAGAAAAGGAGGGGATTTGATGAATAAATTAACGACCATATACCCTCAAGCGATTGAACATACAAAAATGAAAGTTTATGAAGATATTAACCATTATTTTGAAACGAAGGAAACACCTCCATCCTTTAATCAATACCTAGCCGACCGCAAGGATTATGTCGAACAAATTTGGATTAATGTTTGGCTGAATAAGTCGACCAATGATGTCCCGCGGAATGAAAAAAAGCAATTGCTAAGTGAAAAAGGCTTTGAGGTACAGGGAATCGACCGAAAGTTGATCAACAAATTGTTTAGAGATGAAATGCGCGTGTATCGACCTTTTGATGCGATGGCGTGGATTAAGGAAACATTTTCAGGAAAACCAGACGAGTGGCAGAAACAGTATCAGGATGCGAAAATCAATTTTATAAAACGCGAAGAACAAAAACAACTGGAAGAACAGAAGCAATTCATTAGAAGTGAGATAGAGGATCACGCAGTTGCGATTTTAGAAGAACAATATGAAGGGTTCTATTTATCGTTACGATACTTCGTGGCAAAACAATTAGTGGCGGATTTAGAAAATAACGTGAAATTCCAATCTGTCGATACCTTTGCGTTAGAAGAGAAATTAATTGATGAAGGTCATTTTAATCCCTCATCCTACACCACGGTTGCCAGCTTTTTTGAAGAACTAACCGGAGATATTCATAAAACGATGAACTGGGGCAGAAGTTTATATGAATATCAAACCTATTTCTTTGTTTATGAAAGTTTAATTGGTGATTATTTGTCCGACCTTATTCCGGAAAAAGTTTTAGAGCAGTTACCAGATCAACTGAAGGCTGATTTCTTTCAAACTTTTCATGAAAAACTATCGGCTTCTTTTGTAAAAGGCAGTATTGCACAGGTGCTTTATGATGTTGAGGGGTATTTTATTGAGGATATTCAAGCTGAATACCTAGCAGATTTAATTAGATTGGCTGAAATTCCCTTTGAGGAAATGCTCCACAAGGAAATTTTTGAAAAGGACCTTCAAGAGCGCGAGCGAAAACAAAAGGAAGCGGAAGAAGAACTAAAGCGAAAAAGAGAAGCAGAAGAGCGGATGATGAAGGACATATTTGCAACCGAATACGACCCTTCACTCCAGCGGCAGATCCGCTATGTCCTTCATATCGGTGAGACCAATACAGGGAAAACACATCATGCGCTTGAAAGGATGAAAGAAGCCTATAGCGGCTTATATTTAGCTCCGCTTCGTCTTTTGGCCCTTGAGGTTTATGATAAGTTAAATGCTGAGGGGACGCCTTGTTCCTTAAAAACGGGTGAAGAAGAGAAAATGACTCTTGGGGCCAATCATACGTCCTGCACGGTGGAAATGTTTCATGAAAAAGATTTCTATGAAGTAGTCGTCATTGATGAAGCGCAAATGATTACTGACAAAGACCGTGGTTTTTCCTGGTATAAGGCAATTACAAAGGCTAATGCAAAAGAAGTACATATCATTGGAAGCCGGAATTCAAAAACAATGCTGTTGCAGCTTTTGGGTGAATCAAATATTGAGATTCATGAATACACACGTGATACCCCACTCGAAGTAGAGACAAAAGAATTTCATATTAAACACGTAAAAAAAGGAGATGCGTTGATTTGTTTTTCACGTCGGCGCGTACTTGAAACGGCCTCAAGACTGCAAAATGATGGCCATACCGTCAGTATGATCTACGGAAGTATGCCTCCAGAAACAAGGAAAAAGCAGATTCAGCAATTTAATTCTGGCAAGACAAAAGTAATTGTGGCAACAGATGCGATAGGTATGGGGCTAAACCTGCCGATTCGCCGGATTGTTTTTTTAGAAAATGATAAGTTTGATGGAACACGGCGTCGATTGCTGACCTCACAAGAAGTAAAGCAAATTGCTGGCCGCGCTGGGCGAAAGGGCATTTATAATATTGGGAAAGTGGCATTTACGAGTGATATCAGAAAAATGCGGAACTTACTTTTACGGGAGGATGAACCTGTTCATACCTTTGCGATTGCACCAACCAATTCCGTTTTTGAACGCTTTCAACGTTATTATCACGATTTAGGTACCTTTTTTGAACTATGGGGGAAATTTGAAAGTCCGAAAGGGACGAAGAAGGCATCGCTGGCAGAGGAAAAGTCGCTTTATCAAATAATCGCGGGGACGGAAATTGAAGCAAGGCTCTCTTTAACGGACCTTTATGGTTTTTTACATCTGCCGTTTTCAAAAAATGAGCCGATCTTAACCAGGCAATGGGAAGATACCATGTATGCAATTATCCAGGGACGTGAACTCCCTGAACCGATTGTGAAGGAACGCAGCTTGGAGGAATTGGAATTAAGTTACAAGGCAATCGGTCTCCATCTTTTATTTTTATATCGATTAAGAGAGGGAACTACAGCCATCTATTGGGAACGATTGAGAGAAGAGGTCAGCGATAAGGTACAAGATCGCCTGAAAACAGATATTAAAAAGTTCGTAAAAAAGTGCAAAAACTGTGGCAAAAAACTGCCGTGGGATCATTCATTTCCAACCTGTGAAGCGTGCTTTGCAGCAAAAAACAAAAGATATCGATATGGTGATGAATATTAGTTAGTAAAAAAAGGCCTGATAGGCCTTTTTTATTTTTAGTAGAGAAATGAAATATTCATGTCGAAAGGCGCATTTATTATAACTTTTAACAGGGAAAAAAAACTATATTTCGCCTCTCTAAATTATTTTATATGTAGGTATATCGCAGTTTTTAGTAGGTTGATTATTCTGATAAATTAGAATTCTGCAAAAATAAAAGGGGTGCTGTTCTTGTTAAAAGTCCTATCAAAATCTGCATTTGCCTTAGCGTTAGCTGGTAGTCTTACCCTAACTGGCTATCAATCTACCGATTTGCAGCCTAAGGTAACTAAAGCACAAAGTACATATGATTTGAGTCTTGCTCATTATGTTGGGGCATCCCCCGAATTAGCCGCTAAGGCAAAGGAATTAGGGAAAGATCTATCAAAAGTAGATCCTGCTGAGAAAGTAGCAAACAATAAGGGGACGAAATTTCAGCAGGCTGGGGATAACCATGTTGTAAATCAAAAGGCAACTGGAAATGTACCGGTTCTAGTAATTTTGGCAAAGTTCAAAGATGGAGATGAGCCAAAGGGGGATGTACCAGGACAAGTACCAGCCAAATATTTTGAGGATTTGATTTTTGGTGATCATTATGATCCATACCAATTAGATGAATTCAAGCAGTACGCTGAATTTAATGGGGTAAAAGCACCAACAAATAGTACAATGCAAAATATTTACAAGGAATCTAGTTATGGAAAAGTGACACTAGTAAAGAAAGATAATACCGATCTTGTTTGGGTCGAACTTCCAAAAGGGGCTTCCTACTATCTAGATCAAGAAGGTAAGTACGCTGAAAATGGTAAGTATAAATATGGCAACGTTAATGGAGATGCCCATAATGGTGAATTAGTGACAGACCTATTTAAAGCAGCAGATAGTGTAGTAGTTTTTCAAAATATGCTGTTGATGGAGAAGTTCCAAACGTATTTATCGTTCATGAAGGAACAGGAGCAGAATTTAGTGCAGGCCCTGCCCAAATTTGGTCGCATAAATGGAATGCGCTAAGTGCTTCATATTACGGAAAGTATTATGAAACAGGGAAACCTGCAGCGGATTTAAACCAAGACGGCGTTGAAACCGATGAAGAGTGGAATACATGGTATTCAAAGTTTGTTGAGGACCACACTTTTGACGGTGTTTATGTAGATAATTACAATATCCAGCCGGAAATCGGTGGTAACGTTGCCGGATACAATGAAGCAACCGGCGGTTATGACGAAGCATCGAAAACAGGTCCATTCCCTGGACAGCCTGGTGTATTTGCCCATGAATTTGGACATGCCTTAGGTCTTCCCGATTTCTATGATACGGTTTACACATCAGAGGGTGTTGGTAACTACTCCATGATGGCAGGTGGTTCTTGGATGAGATATCCAGATGCCGCTGCATACTCTGGTAACTCGCCAGTCCATTTTGATCCATATTCAAAAATTTTCCTTGGCTGGGCTTCACCAAAAGAAGTTAAGCCTACTGATGGTATTAAAACAATTACATTGCCACCGGTCAATGCGGCCACTGCAGAAAATGGAATTGTGAAGATGGAAGTGCCTGGATCTAACGGTACTGAATATTTCTTATTTGAAAATGTTCAGCAGAAAGGTTTTAACAAAGGGTTAATTCGTGAGGGTGCAGATGCTCATGGACTAGTAGCTTGGCATGTCGATGAAAATGTTCTATCACTCTATCAAACAGCTGGCTTCCGTCCGAATAATGTGGAAAACTGGATGAATAAGCGCTTCCAGTTCAATCAATCACAAACAGCTAGCAATGGCGATATTGTCACACACTACGGATTATCTATCTTACAAGCGGATGGTAAGTATGAGCTTGAAAAGAATGTGAACCGTGGAAATGCCGGAGACTTCTTTAAGACAGGCAGCAATCTTACTCCTGTTTCCGGGAATGTTCATACTGGTTCCTACTATTTCTGGAAAGGCTATAGTTCGACACCTGCCGATTCCGGCATCCATGTAACCGATATTAAAGAAAACAAGGATGGCTCAATTACAGCAAAATTCTTCTATAACTTTAATGAATCTAGTAAGTAAAGGTCAGCCCGGGTTCCTTTGGAACTCGGGTTTTAATTTTTCCCTTAATTCCATTTTTGGGAAATTGTGATAAAATATGACTTAAAAATATAGAACCATGAAAGTGGTGTGAAAATTGCAGCTATCCATAACGGTTAGAGGCCCAGGAGCAGAAGCTGTTTCTTATCTTCTAGCCAAGAATCCAAATAATCTTTATGAACGCGGAGAAAAAGGGCTAACCGTCCGCCTGGTTTATCCAATTTTTTCTAGCGAAGAAGTACAGTTCATCATTTTTGTAAAAACAGACCCGATTGATTTGGTTAAGAATACATCCGATTTATATGATATTACTCACTACATAAATGACCGCGAGTTTGCAGCAAGCAGTATCTTTGTTACCTCCATTCGAAAAGCATTGGGGACTGCCTTAAATGGAAAACCGAAGGAGGAATATGCCTCATGGGTCGAACATCCCTTTGACATGGAATTATCTTTTGGTCCGGTGGCCACGGATTTAAGCAACCGTGAGCTGGAAGCGTTATTTGCACCAATCGGTTATGCAGTCAACATAGAATATGGAGAAAGTTTTATCCGTGAAAAAAGCTCAGCAAGGTTTATCACCCTTTTAGGGAAACAAACACTTCAGAATGCACTCAAACAACTTTCGATTCTGATTCCGGTTATCGATAACTATAAACATTATTTTATTGATGAACGAGAACTAGAGAAGTTTGACCGATACGGTGAAGGCTGGTTAGAGAACCACCCACAAAAGTTGTTGATATTAAATCGTTCTTTACGGTTCCAAAAAATGATTTCACAGTCAAAGTTCTATGAAAAAGAAACGAAAAAAGAGGAGGGAAACGAGCCGCCGAAAATACGTTTAAATGATCTTCGCTACGAAGCGATTATTAAATATGTTGAAGCTTTGACCAAAAAACAAACCATTGTTGACTTAGGTGCTGGGGAAGGAAAGTTATCAGTTAAGTTAGGATTTATTGAAGGAGTGCAGGAAATTCTTTCAGTCGAGCCATCGAATCGAGCGCGGTTAAAGGCATTAGACAGATTTAATCAAGCAAAAGAAAAACGTGGATTTGTGGATCCTCAGTTATTAGCAGGCTCACTATTTTATTATGATGAACGCCTTCTCAACAAAGATGTTATGATTCTTTGTGAAGTGATTGAACATATTGATGAATATCGGTTACTAAGGGTATTCGAGACGATTTTTAAAGACTATCGACCAGAAGTGTTGATCGTGACGACACCGAATCAAGAATATAATGAGGTTTATGATATGGATGAGTCAATGAGACATCATGATCACCGCTTTGAATGGACGAGGGCAGAGTTTACGGGGAAATGTGAAACTTGGGCAAGTTCCTATCCATATCAAGTACGTTTTCAAGGCATTGGCGAAGAACATCCAATTTTTGGTCAACCGACGCAGATGGCTATCTTTTCAAGAGAGGAGGGGCAATAATGACCAAAATTCACTTACCCTATGCTGGAATTGTCCTCATTGTCGGACCTTCGAATAGCGGCAAAACCACGTTATTAAACCGGCTCGTCCATGAAAAGAAGATTCAAGTTTCGGAAGTTGTAAGTTCCGATCAATTCCGGGTTCTCGTCAGTGATGTAGAATTTATCACGTGGAATCAGCGTCCAAAGGATGAAGCGGATGTCTTATTTGATGAATACTACCGGATTTCAAACGAAGCATTTGATGCGATGGAATATTTAATTGGGAAGCGGTGCCGTTTAAATAAACTAACGATAATTGACGCGACACACTTAAAAGAAGAGGATCGTGAGCGTTATCTTCGTCTAGGTAAGAAATATCATGTCCCCGTCATCGCGATTGTGTTAAATGTAACGGAAAAAGAAATCCTTTCTCGTGATAAGGAACGGGATTTTCCACGCGGGAAGAATCGGCTCAAACAGCAATACCAGCACTTCAAGCGAACGCTTAGGTTTATTAAGAAGGAAAGCTTTCACCGCACCTATATTTTAGATGAACGGGAGCTTGAGGCATTGGATATAGGGCGGCTTGCGAATTCTTTTTTCATCGATGTGGGTAATGGCATTGATTTTATTGGGGATATTCATGGCTGTTTTGAAGAGTTTATCGAATTGATAACTAAGCTGGGCTATGAGGAAAACGAGGAGGGCTTGTTCCATCATCCTGAGGGAAGGAGAATCCTTTCACTTGGTGATGTCATGAGCCGTGGACCAAGGTCGCTGGAAACTATGCAATTTTTCAAAAAACATGTAGATGCTGGCATTGCCTACATGATAGATAGCAACCATGGCTGGAAAATTGCCCGCTGGCTGGATGGACGAAAGGTGAACCTGGCACATGGTGATGAGAAAGTCGAAGCTGAATTTCTTGAGTATGAGCGCGAATTAGGTAAAGAAGCTACTGAGCAATTAAGAGCAGATTTAAAGGAACTTCTCCTTGCTTCGAAATCGCATTTGGTTATCCAAAAAAATGGTGTAAACGTGGCGGTCGCAACACATGCAGGCATAAGAGATGGGTATATTGGCAAACAATCGCAGCGCATTTCTGATTTTTGCCGGTACGGAGATTCAGAGGGGATTGATGAAAATGGCAAGCCGCGGCGAAAAGACTGGACCATTGATCACAGATCACAAGAATTAATTATTTGGGGTCATGATCCAAAGCCGCAGCCACTATTGGTAAATAACACACTTAACATTGACCAAGGAGTGGTATTTGGCGGGAGGCTAACCGCCTATCGTTTTCCAGAAAAACAGTTTGTTTCTGTGGCCGCTAAACAGGATTATGCTAATGTTCCTGACAACCCAATTAAGGAATGGGAACAAATGCGGCTTGCCCCTCCTAATTTAGGTAAGTTAATTAATGGGTTCTCGGTGTTAACCGAACAGTATGGGGAGATCGCTATTTATAAGGATGTGGCCAAATCCGCCTTGGACGACTTTTCTCATTACACCCTGCCGCTTGAGGAGATTGTCTATTTACCGCCGACAATGAGCCCAACTCCGAAACCTTCGAATTTAGCGGGATACTTAGAGCACCCGCAAGAAGCGTTTGACTACTATCAGGCAAATGGCATTGATACGATGATTGTGGAGAAAAAACATATGGGCAGCCGCGGCATTTTACTTCTTTTTAAACATAAGGAAGCAGCCAAAGAGTATATCGGCAGAGAAACATTAGGTTCGATTTATACGCGGACTGGCCGGGCCTTTTTCAAAAAAGAGCTGGAGGCACAAATTTTACAAACTCTGCATGCCGATTTAAAAAGTTATTTTGAAACATACAACACAGATTTTGTCCTAATGGATGCTGAGATCCTGCCTTGGAATCTAAAAGCAAAAGAACTAATCATGAATCAATATGCACATGTGGGCGAAATGGCGTTACTCGATCGCAATAAATTAAAAGAACAACTGGAGAAAGCCGCTGCTAACGGCAAGGATGTGGCCAGTTGGCTCTTGGAAACGGATGAAAAGATTCACAATGCAAAAGTGTTTAACGATGTGTATCAAAAGTATTGCTGGGACACAGAAGGGTTAGCAGGCATTCAAATTGCTCCTTTTCATACTCTAGCTCATAGTAATGAAACATTTTTCGATAAACCGCATACCTGGCATATGGAGAAAAATAAAGAATTCAGTGTCCTTTCTGATTTGTTTATGGAAACGGAATATCGGATTGTGACCGACGAGGACTCCATGAAGGCGGCAATCGTTTGGTGGGAAGAAATGACTGAAGAAGGGCATGAAGGCTTTGTTGTTAAACCGAAAGTCTTTGTGGCCCGTCATAAAGGTAAGCTGGTACAACCGGCTATTAAAGTCAGAGGCCGCAAGTATTTGCATATTATCTACGGCATCGATTACTTACAACCAGAGAATCTGTCCCGGCTAAAGCAGCGAAATGCTGGTAAGAAACAACGCAATGCCTTAAAGGAATTTTCCTTAGGTGTGGAAGCAGTCAAGCGCTTTGTTGGGAGGGAGTCATTGGAGCGTTACCATGAATGTGTGTTTGGGGTTCTCGCGTTGGAATCGGATCCAATTGATCCACGATTATAGGTACAAAAGGGCGAACTTGTCTATTGCAAGTTCGCTTTTTCTATGTAATAACTTAACATCTCATGCCCATATGATAGTAAAAAAGGAGTGTGAGAACATGGCTGTTCATATTGTGGCTGCTGGTGAAAATTTATGGAAGATTTCCACAAAGTATGGTGTTGCGACCCAAACGATTGTCGCACTGAATGGATTGCCATCATCTAATGCACTCACTCCAGGACTTGCATTATATCTCCCGGATCATCTGCCTCCACTTCACGCGTATCGAATTAAAGCCGGCGATCATATCTGGAAAATAGCTAAGCAATTTAACAGTCATCCGGCAGACATTCTGGCCGCAAATCCCGGTTTGAATCCAACTCAATTGTTAATAGGTCAAATCATCAATGTGCCATCTCCGATGAAATCGGATCTTACGACACTTGGATTTTTAGTACCTTCCTCCGTAGCTGCAAATCTGGCAACCTTGAATTCTATTGCGGGGCAACTTACTTATTTGGCAGTGGTCGCTTATTCTTTTACAAAGGAGGGATATGCCTTTAATATGGTCGAGGATTCAGCCATAGTTGCTAAAAGCAATCAATTGAAGGTCGTCCCATTGATGATGATTAGAAATTTGGTGGGAACTGATTTTAGTGCGGAGTTGGCTGGAAGGGTGCTCGAAAATCCAACATATCGTGCCAATCTAGTGGCAAGTATTGTGAATTTAACGAAACAACGTGGGTTTGGGGGCGTTAGTATTGACTTTGAATTTATTCCTCCTGCACGACGGAATGACTTTATATTGTTTCTTACGGCATTAAAAAGGAGTTTAGGACAATTGATATTACATGTAAATGTTCATGCGAAAACAGCTGATATACCGACAAATCGAATTATCGGTGCATACGATTATGCTGGGATTGGTAATGTAGTTGATTTAATTGCCGTGATGACAATGGATTATGGTTACCCTGGAGGACCTCCTGATCCAATTGCCCCGATTCCGTGGCTGGAGCAAGTCATTCAATACTCACTTACGCAGATTAATCCTCGTAAGTTACAAATCGCGTTGGCGTTGTATGGGTATGACAAGGTTGTTGGGACGAATCAAACACGTGCCCTATCTGTAAATGCTGCACAAAATCAAGCGATTGCTGTTGGCGAACCGATTGAATTTGATGCTACAGCGAAAGCACCATGGTATCGCTATTGGCCTGGTGGGAAGGAACATATCGTTTGGTTTGAAGATATTCGCAGTTATATAGAAAAGTATAACTTAATGGGTATTTATCGATTAGCGGGCACGACTTTTTGGCAAATTAGCTTACCGGCACCTCAGAATTGGGCATATCTTAGAAAAAATTTTAATGTGGTGAGGAGAATGGTGTAAAATTACACTACGATTGGTGAGGGAATTTTGCTTTTGTACAATTTTAAGGTGGTTTTGTACAATTTTGGGATAGTTTAGTGGAAATTTTACTGCCTTTTGTACAAAATATTGGGTGTTTTGTACCATTTTCAAAGGGTTTAGTACAATTAGACATATTCTGGAAATCTAACGGTTGTCCTATTAAAAAGGGCATTGATGATATTATTTGTTTTTTTCGGACAAACTTTTAGGAAAAAGGAAAGGCTGGAAGCAAAGCTTGAGCAAAAGATTTAAATATTACATTCTTATTTTAATATTGATGATTCCATCTTCAATAAAAGTAAATGCTATGTATGGTCACGAAAAAATGGTCCAACAGATGGATCAACTAATCAATAACGAGCTAGCATTAAAGGGGGCTATTGCTGGGGTTAGTATCCGTTCTGCTGAAGATGGAAAAATCATCTATTCCCATCAAGGCGATGTCCGCTTAAGACCCGCTTCGAACATGAAGCTATTAACTGCCGCTGCCGCCCTACATATCCTTGGCGAAGATTACACGTTCACGACGGAGATATATACAGATGGCGCGTTGAAAAAGAAAACTCTCAACGGAAATCTCTATTTAAAAGGGAAGGGCGACCCAACATTATTGAAATCCGATTTTGATCAAATAGCTGTTGAAATCAAAAAACATGGCATCAAAAAAATAAACGGAAATATCGTCGGCGATGATACCTGGTATGATGGTGTCCGCTATTCACTCGACCTGCCCTGGAGCGATGAAACCACCCATTATGGGGCACAGATTTCGGCACTAACAGCATCACCAACCCAAGACTTTGATGCTGGATCGGTCAAAGTTGTCGTCCAACCTGCAACGAAAAAAGGTGACAAGCCAATCATAAAACTGACCCCGAAAACCAATTATCTAAAAATCGTCAATCACGCCGTCACCGGTGCAGAGGAAGGTAAAAAGAATATCACGGTCGAGCGGGTACACGCAAAAAATGCCATCACCATCAAAGGAACAATCCCAATCAAGGCAAAACCGGAACAGGACTGGATTGGTGTCTGGGATCCAACAAAATATGCCATGTCCCTATTAAAACAATCGTTAACAGAACACGGAATTCAAGTGACTGGAAAACTAAAAACAGGAATGGTGCCTGACACCGCAAAAATGTTTACAACCTATCATTCGATACCATTATCTGAGCTAATGGTTCCTTTTATGAAACTAAGCAACAACGTCCATGCGGAAATATTAATGAAGGAAATGGGCAAGGTTGTGAAGGGAAAAGGGAGTTGGGAAAACGGATTGGAAGTATTAAATTCCGAATTAGTCAAATTTGGGGTTAACCCCAAAACATTGGTGCTGCGAGATGGGTCCGGTGTTTCGCATGTCAATCTGATACCAGCAAACCAACTAACGCAACTGTTGTTTGCCGTGCAGAAAGAAAAGTGGTTTTCGAGCTATCTTCAGTCATTACCAGTCGCTGGGGCACCTGGAAAGATGGAAGGCGGGACCTTAAGAAATCGCTTAAAAGATCCTCTTGTCCGAGGAAGGGTAAAGGCAAAAACAGGAACCATCTCTACGGTGAGTTCTATATCAGGATACATAAAAACGAAAAGTGGACAAACCTTAATCTTTTCGATTCTATTAAATAATTTACTTGAAGATACTAAAGGGAAAAAGGTAGAGGATCGTATGCTAACTATAATAGCCAATCAATAATTAACCTAATTCGAATAGAATAGTCATGCTCAACAAACCCTATTTGTAAAAAGTACGGATGGAGACTCAATGATGATCTATGGCAGTCATGTTAGCATTAGAAACGGATATTTAGGAGCAGCAAAACAAGCGGTTGCAAACTGTGCATCCGCTTTTCAATATTTTCCGAAAAACCCGAGAAGCCTTTTCATCAAGGATTTCGACCGAGAAGATGCGAAAAACTGTAAACAATTTTGCAAACAGCATCAACTTCAATCGATTGCTCATACACCATATTCCACAAGTTTAACACCTTCTGAGGACAAGCGGAAATTAACAATCGCTTCCCTTTTAAATGATTTAGAAATTGCCAATGCCTGTGGGTCCATTGGGGTCGTGGTCCATTATGGAAGCCAAATTAGCCAAACTGATCCACTAGCAAGTTATCATTTAATGCTTGCGATGTTAAATGGAGTACTCAGTCAGTGGGATGGAGACTGTTTGATACTGATAGAGAATAATGCTGGTACAAAAGGAGCTTTAGGAACAACCTTTGAGGAACTGGTCCAAATTAGAAATCTATGTGATTATCCGGAAAAGATTGGTTTTTGCCTCGATACCTGCCATGCCTTTGCGAGCGGCCTTTGGACAGGGGAAAATTCAGGTGATCTGCTCGAAAAAGGGGAAAGTTTAGGATACTATGCCGAGTTAAAGGCCATTCATTTAAATAACTCGAAATACCCAACAGGCTCAAAGAAAGATCGGCACGCAAACATTTTCCACACGAATGGCCTAATCAAAGCCCAGCAATTAATGGAACTAATTACATCACCTGTTTTTAAGGGAATCCCCTTAGTCCTAGAAACTCCTGATGATGAAGGTATGACTCATAGAGAAGAAATTGAAATGCTCAAGCAAAAGTGGGGGTAATAATTTCTTGAAAATTTGAAGTATTAATTTTACTATAAATATAATGATAAATAGTTATTCCGTGGGAGAGCAAAAAAATATGAATAAAAAACAAGGACAGCTTCTTTCTGAACGTTTTGAAGTAGCTTTTAACCAAGTACACGATGCGTTGCGGGATATCGTTCAAATAAATGATGATAGATTCGTCGTCCTCGTGAAGGTTGGCGCAAAAAAATATCAAATGATTGAAACGTATAAAAAAGACTTAGAGCAATATGCTCGGCTTCGGAACGCCATTGTTCACGAGAAAATGGAAATTGGCTTTTATATTGCGGAGCCTAATGCAAAGGTCGTTTCTCATATTGAAAAAATCGCTAATGTGTTTAACCGACCTAATTATGCACTATCGATTGCTACGAAGAAAGTGGTGTTCTTTGATTATCACGACAGTATCTTAAAAGTAACCGCCGCAATTAAGCAGTACGGTTATTCGAAGTTTCCCGTCTATAAAAACAAAAAATGTATGGGCTTACTTACCTCAAGTTCAATTGTGAAATGGATGGCACAAAATCTGGAGAGTGGTCTAGTTAATTTTGCCGATATCCAAGTGGCAGAAATCATGAATTTTGAGAAAGAATATCCATTAGAAATAGTTTCCAAAGAGATTAATATCTTTGAGATTGAAAATATTTTTGAAAAAGCACATAAGAAAAAACGAAAGATCGAAGGTGTAATCATCACTGAGAATGGGAAAATGGATGAGGCACCATTGGGTATGATTACCCCATGGGATTTAATACAAATAGATTACACAGTAGAGTAATCTTCTCTCGCTTGAAATCAATAAATTCAATTAATATCGGAAAAACTAGTGTAATGGTATTCTTTCAAAAAGGAAGGGTGAATTTATGCGAAATTACCGATTTCTCATCAATGAGCAATTTCAAGCGAACAGTATAGCGGAAGATTTAAGAGTGCAAATGGAAGTCAATCGGTTCAATGATGTTAATATTTTGTCTGTCGACAATCGAAATGAAATCCTTGTCCAAGTGTTTGAATTAAACGAGGCAGCTAAAGAAACGGTTGAGACGTTTATGCAGGATTATCAAAAAGGGATCATTATGGAATAACAGTTAAGGTTCTCCTTAAAAGGGAGAGCTTTTATTTATCGGCTGTGTTACCCCTTCAATGATTGGATCGAAAAGGTTACAATCAATCAACTAGAAATGAGCAATAACGAGCACACCGGCAGGTATGCTCGTGCAACTTAGCTTAAAATTCAAACTCACTTAATTGATCCATATGCGAGGCAATCATGGCGATGATGGTGGTTGCTTCTTCTTTGCTAAAAATAAAATGGGATTCATCTTTAATTAATTCATCATCAGTTGTCCAGATT
Source organism: Bacillus sp. AFS073361 (assembly GCF_002567005.1). Taxonomy (GTDB): domain Bacteria; phylum Bacillota; class Bacilli; order Bacillales; family Cytobacillaceae; genus Neobacillus. The sequence continues at coordinate 12,721 of NZ_NUZU01000027.1, read as the reverse complement.
CGATTAACACGTTTGAGGACACCGTCACCAGTGGCTTGAACCAATCCGAATTGATAGGTGACTTCGACTTCATCTTCATGTTTAAAGGCTGTTACCTCCGGTGTAGACCAATCTACATCAATTTCCTCAAAGATGTCGTCACTGTTGACTTGTTCCGCTTCGTAATACTCTTCTTCGTCGTCATCATCCACATAAACGGTTTCAATCTCACCATCATCCTCATCATAGACCTCGGAAGTCTGAAGATAGACCCCATCATCTGTATAATGGTCATCGCCGTTCATATAATCATGCAGACTGGCGTGAACTTCCTCGATAATGTCCTCTATATCTGAAAGGATGACCTTCGCCGTATGTCCGGTGTCCACATCAAAGGTATCGATGTAAAATTCCTCGTTTTGAGGATCAAAGAACAATGAGCAGAAATAATCACGCTCCAACTCTTCCGTATCAACATCTGCGGTATCGACATAAAACTCAATCCTCGGATGTTTGGCAGCTCTTTCAACGGTCATTTGACCAACCTGATCATATTCTTCACAAATAGATTCCAGGTGTTCTTGCAGTTCTCCACATACTCTGTCAAACCATTCTAACGACATCAAACATCCCATCCTTTCTATGTTAACCCGAGGTTATTATTACCAAATTTGAACGATTTATTCTTTTCTTATAATTTGAATGTATATTCTTCTTCAACCACTGCTTTTACTCTCTTTCACAAAATGGAACGACGATTTTATCGCTTGCTACATTGTCCCTTTAACCGGTTGATGATCAACTACTTGAGGCATTATTTTTTGCATATCCTAAAGTGACCCATTTAACAATCCCCAAACTATTTCAGTGAGCATCATGAATTGGATTTCACTCTCCTTGTGGTACTATATAACTTATCAGAAGAAATGGAGGTGCCGAAATGAAAATTGAAGTTTGGTCTGATTATGTATGTCCGTTTTGTTATATAGGAAAACGCCGATTAGAATTAGCTTTGGATCAATTTCCTCACAAGGATCAAGTAGAAGTAGAATTCAAAAGTTTTGAGCTTGACCCCAATTCGCCTAAAAAGATTGATCAAAGTATTCATGAGGTGTTGGCACATAAATACGGGATGAGTTTGGAGCAAGCGAAACAAGCGAATCAGGGGGTCGGTCAGCAGGCAGCCACTGTTGGCTTGACGTTTAATTTTGATGAAATGAAGCCAACGAATACATTTGATGCCCACCGTTTGGCCAAATTTGCAGAAACACAAGGAAAAGAAGCGCTCGTCTCAGAAAAACTTCTCCGTGCCTATTTTACAGAGTCGAAGCATATTGGGGAAATTGAAACACTTGCAGATATTGCTGAAGCAGCAGGTTTAAATCGACAAGAAGTATTGAATGTCTTAAATGATAAAAATGCGTTTGCGGTTGATGTCCGCAATGATGAATCCCTTGCCCAGCAGTATGGTGTTCGCGGGGTACCGTACTTTGTCATTAATCAAAAATATGCAATTTCAGGTGCCCAACCTACAGAAACCTTTATCGGAGCGTTGCAAAAAGTTTGGGAAGAAGAGTCACCGGTTCCAGTTCTGCAAGATCTTTCAACCGAGGAAGATGTTAGTTGTGCGGATGGCAATTGTGTTATTCCAGAGAAAAAGTAGAGATTGTTTCATAAATTAAGGATGGGAAAGGAAGACAAGTTTCCTTTCCCATTTTATTTTATAAATACCTTATTAGCGGTTGCGGACTCTTAAATTCCACATGTTGCCATCCTTCCAACAACGATTGATGATAGAATTGCATCTATAACCTCGACGCCATCCTGTCCATCTGCAGCATCTAGAAGTTCTTCGTCTTGAGGTACACCTTCTGGAAGTATTTCGGCGTGATGTATTTCGGTTTCTTGAAGTATTACGATTTCTAGAAGTATTACGATTTCTAGAAGTATTTCGGTTTCTTGAAGTGTTACGGTTTCTTGATGTATTACGTCTAGATGTGTTCATCCGTGATGTCATTTGCTGTCTGGATGTTTTACGTCTAGATGTCCTTCTTCGTGTAGTGCGACGGTCTTGACTAGGGTCACGGAACATAAAGTCCCAAAATTCGCCTCGTCTTACTTCATCTGCCGCTCTTTCAATATCTTCAGCTGAAAAATCGCTCATAGTAACTTAGCACCTCCTTTAAGCTTGAAAAGGGAGTACATATCTGATTGACAAATTTGTCCAAGAAACTCTCTCTTCTTCTAATAAATTACGTGTGTACAGGTACATTTGAGTGAGAAAAAGGCCTATCAATGAAAAAAAAGCTGTCCAACCGGGGACCTCCTTCCTACAATTCTCATACGAATATAGGAGGGAGGAATATAATAATGGACGAGACAGCACTACTACCGCAATACAAACTATTTATTAGACCCATCGACCTGCGGGAACTAAGAAGAGACATTTGGATTGATGACCCAATACCAGCCCAGTTAACAATTGAAGGGAAACGGCTCGACATTGATATTGCCTATCGAGGATCACATATCCGTGATTTTTCAAAAAAGTCATACCAGGTTTCCTTCTACAAACCAAAAACCTACAGAGGTTCCAAACATATTCATTTGAATGCGGAATTTAAGGATCCTTCATTTATTAGAAACAAACTATCATTTGATTTCTTTGCGGAGCTAGGTGTTTTATCACCTCAATCGCATCATATCTTTTTGAATCTGAATGGGAAAGCTGAAGGGGTCTATTTGGAAATTGAGAGTGTGGATGAGAATTTTTTAACAAGAAGGGACTTACCGAAAGGGAGTATCTTTTATGCCGTTGATGGGGACGCCAACTTCTCACTAATGAGCGATTTGGACAAAGAAACAAAAAAATCCCTCCGATTAGGCTATGAAAGAAAATTTGGTGCGCCAGAAGATGATTTTTACTTACAGGAATTTATCTTTAATATCAATACATTTTCAAAAAGTGAATTTGAAAAAGAAATTCATAAATTTGTAGATATTGATAAATATCTCCGTTGGGTGGCTGGTGTTATTTTTACATCAAACTATGATGGGTTTGTTCATAACTATGCCCTTTATAGGAATGGTGAAACACGCCTTTTTGAGATTATTCCGTGGGACTATGATGCAACATGGGGCCGGGATGTCAATGGGAAACCGTTGGAGTCTGATTATGTTCCGATTGATGGTTTTAATACATTAACTGCACGATTATTATATGTGGATACCTTTAGAAAGCAATATCAACAGCTCCTAAAGGAGATAATGGAGCAGCAATTTACAGTAGGACATATGATTCCGAAGGCGGAAAAACTCTCACAATTGATTCGTCCTTATGTCTTAGAGGACCCATATAAAAAACAAGATATGGATAAATTCGACCAGGAATTATCGGTCATCACGAAATATATCGAGGAAAGAAGAAAATACTTATCCAGGAAATTAGCAGCGCTAAATTGAAGTGTTCAGAGGAAAAGGAGCCATCTACTTGCTAGGTGGTTATTTTTATCGTGGTTCAAAGTTAGAAATGTAGGATTTCATAAAGAGTTTGTCGAAATATAATACTATCTGTAATTATTCGGAATTTTACTCAATAATATGTTATTAAAGATGGCTCGGCCCCATAATATGATTGTGGCCCATTAAATATTGTTGGAAAAGACAATATGAATTTGATCAATAGCCGAAAGGAGTTTCTGTTGTAATGTCAAAGACAGTAAAAATAGGAATCACAATCATAATCCTTCTAGCAGTGATTCCTGTGTACTTTCTCTTCAATCAACCAATCGAAGAGGGAGGAAATGACCCAACAACGAAGAATGTGAAGTTGGAACAAGAAGTTGCTAAAATCGCAGCGATAAAAACTAAGGAAGAAACAACTGATACGAATGAACTTACTTCAGAAGGCCAAGATAACCCAGCAGCAGAAAAGAACGAAGAACCTGTAAAACAGGAATTTAGTAAAGAAAATCAAGAAACAATCAAAACTTCAGATGAAGAAGAAAAAGAAAAAGAGGAAGGGCAAAAGGACTTTTTAGTCGTCATTGATCCTGGACACCAACGTTCGGCTAACCTGGGACAGGAGCCTGTAGGACCGGGTGCGTTAGAAAATAAAATTAAAGTAACGGGTGGAACGGCTGGAGTTGCTACAGGGAAGCCAGAGTACAAATTAACGTTAGAGGCCTCGCTAATTTTAGGAAAATTGCTTGAAAAAAGAGGAGTAAAAGTCATTTATACCCGAACAAGCCATGATGTGAATATGAGTAACAAAGAAAGAGCCGAAATCGCTAATCAAAATCACGCCGACTTATTTGTGCGGATTCATGCGGATGGGTCAACCAATCGGAATGTTAAAGGTCTTTCTGTCTTAACTCCTTCTGATGATGATCCATATACAAAGGCTATTTATCAAGATAGTCTAAAGGCTTCCCAGCTTATACTTGATGAAACTAAAAAAAATCCAGCTGTAAAAGTAAATGGGATATCGTTTCGCAGTGACCTATCAGGCTTTAATTGGTCGAAAGTGCCTAGTACGTTAATTGAAATGGGCTTTATGAGCAATCCTAGCGAAGACAAGAACCTGTCCGACACCGGCTATCTTACCAACTTAGTCACCAACATTTCAGATGGGATTATAAACTACTCCAATAGGAATAAATAGGTGTTAGAAAAGGGTGTCAGGCACCTAACGGTGCCTGACACCCTTTTTTTGCTATTCGGTTCAATCTCTTTGTAAGGTAAAGTCAGCTGCAGTTGCATTCACTTTCTTAAGATCATTGAAGGGTAATTCCTTAAAACGATTGAATGAAAATACATATTGTTGTATATTTATAAATAAATGTTACAAAAGGAGATACAGAATGGATATTTACCATGCAGTGACAAGTGATGTTAAAGATATTTATGATTTAATCCAAATTTTTGCTGAAAAAGGAACCGTATTGCCTCGCACGTATTTATCACTTTATCAACATATACAATGTTTGTATGTTATGAAAGAGGATAATAATATACTAGGGGTTGCAGGATTACATGTTTTAGGACAAGACCTGGCAGAGATACGATCTTTGGTTGTTTCTCCCGATTATGCTGGAAAAGGTATTGGTCGCAAATTAGTTAATCGTATTATAAGTGATGCACCGAAACTTGGAATTAGCCGTGTAATGTCTTTCACATACGAAACAGAGTTTTTCAAAAAATGTGGCTTTAAGATCGTAGCTAGGGAGACTTTGCCTGAAAAAGTGTGGGTGGATTGTATGAATTGTCCTAAGTTAGATTGTTGTGATGAAGTCGCAATGATTAAGTATGTGGGGTAAGGTGTCAGATAGATTGCATAAAGTGATATTAAACTTGGCAGTTTACAAGAAAAATAGGAATGGTGCCATTATGTGGTGCCATTTTCTTCGTTGTGTAGGAAATGATAAATTCTAGATTTAATTTTTTCTGAAAATTCAATTAAAGTTTGAAAATGTAAGCGTTTTCTATTATAATAGATAATGGGTTGGATGGCATGCGTGGCCGTCAGCGTATTTGGCGTAGGTGGGGCCGATACTAGGGACAGATGTAAATTAATCTTTGTGATTATCTACTTTTCAAGTTATCTGAAATTTGTGCACCAGTACCTTAAATTTATAGTTTCCTAACAATCGAGATTATTCCTTGAAATGTGTTATACAATTTACGATTGACAATCTAAATGTGATATACTATTATAATATCAACAAGTAAAAACCGCTTACATTTTAAGAGGTTAAAATTGTCTATCTAATAAAATTCAAACAAAGGGGTTTTTCTAATGGGAACTATCATATGCCAAAATTGCAATAACACAATTGAGCAATTTGAGAATGAGAAAGTATCAACTTTGTACGGACAATGCACTTGCTGTGATAAAAAACAAAAGAAGGCTTCTAAATAATTCAAGATAAATTAATACAATAAAAACCGTTCTCAAATGATGAGAACGGTTTTTATTGTTCCTGCAACAATCGTATTTACAACAACATAAAAGCTTTATTTGAACCGTTTTCGGTTGTACCGGAAACGATTATTGCATACTTTATCTTGTACAGTGTTTTATGGATGCCGCTAGATGGATTTCATACCCTTTTTTGGAAAAGGGCATGCTTTGAAACTTTTATAGAAAAATAAATGAAATGTAGAGGTGGGGAAGAATGCTGCGTAAGGTGATTATGGTTATAGATGATGAAGAAAGTGTAAAAAATGCAATAAGAGAAATCTTAAAATCGAAAAATAAAGGACATGAGTATGCGCTAGATTTAACCAGAATTAAAGATAGGGAACGAAAAACAGACATCATGAAAAGGTTAACGAGGTTCTAATGAGAAAGGGGTGTTTTTTAGAAAATGTACTTGAAAAGTTTTCCAGCTCTAGAGAACATATGCGGAATGCATATGTTTTTTTTATTAAAAATCTAGTGTAGAAGGAAATAGCCAAGAATTCCTAAAAATGCCTATTTTTCTTTATTACCATATTTGTCCATATCGCCTTCTTCTTATTAACATATAATTACAAGAAAACTATTTTAACAGGAGTTGAGGTTTTCTAATGAGTAAGAATGTGCTTGTGATTGCCGCTCATCCTGATGATGAGATTCTTGGAAGTGGAGGTACCATTAAGAAATTAATTAATCATGGCTATAAAGTCATTACTGTGATTGCTGCTAAGGGGCGGAAGGAAGAGGAGCATCATATACCAGAATTTATGCTGAAGGCAAATAAACACTTAGGAGTAGATGAGGTTCTATTTCTGGAATTCCCAAATTTATTACTAGAAACAATCCCGCTTGTTGAAATTAACAAATCTATTGAGAACCTGATGGACAAATATACTCCTGACATGATTTTCACCCATCATTATGGTGATACCAACCGTGACCACCAAATATTATTTCAGGCAGTGTTAACAGCAGCACGGCCGTTGCCTGGAAAAGATCCGGTTGAAATTCTTTGTTTTGAAACGGTTTCGTCGAGTGAATGGAGTCAGCATACAAATGACAAAGAATTCAAACCTAATTATTTTGTGGATATTACAGATACCATAGAAGATAAAATCAGATCTCTTCAATATTATGATGTAGAAATGAGACCATTCCCACATCCACGTTCCTATGATGGTGTGAGATATTTGGCGCGTATCAGAGGTATGACGGTTGGGGTCGAATACGGGGAAGCATTTGAAATCATTAGGAGGGTATGGAAATGATCGAAAATGACCAACCTTTTATGCCAGCCATTTTTCCATATTTAATCTCTACATTGGATCAATATTACGGAATTGATCAACCTATTGAACAAGAACTAGCAACAAAAAGGGAGCACTTCTATACAACAAAAATACCAAACAAAAAATTAAAAATATTAATCACAACATTTTGGGAATATCCATTGATAGGCGGTTTGCAGAAATATATCAATACCCTTAAAATTGGCTTGGAAAATTTAGGACATAGTGTCGATGTAATAGCATTAAACTCTTTTTCGCCAGAGGAAATGAAGAAATTACGCAATCACTTTTCTGAGGAATTTAAACAATTTTTTCTTAATCGTTATGGCAGTTTTAATGAAAAAATTCTACACAATATCAGCAAATTATCCAGTTATTATATGATGTTAAAAAATTTTGATCTGTCTCAATACGATATTATCCACGCACAAGATCGATATACAGCTAATGTACTGGGAATGCTTAACCAATCCTTTCAAAAACCTCTTCTTTTTACACCTCACGGATTTATGACCCAAAACAGATTAAAGTTTAACTTGATGGAGGAAGGTTCGGTTGAGCAAAACTATTTTTGGGCGATTGATAGCCATGCCATAAAAAATGCCAATCAAGTAATCGTCCTTTGCGATATCTTCCGTCCAATTCTAGGAAATTTAGGTGCAGCGGATAATAAAATAACTACTGTTCATACAGGGATTGATTTTGGTGTAGGGAATTTTCAGAAGAAAAGCAGGAATAAAACGGTCATAACTTGTATCGCACGGCTTCGTCCTCGTAAAGGACATAAGTATTTATTTGAAGCGTTAGCGCTCATAAAAGACAAACTGAAAAATGTAGAAGTGAGGATTGTCGGCGATGGTGAAATGAGAAAGGATCTTGAGAAGCAGGTAAAACAGTTGAGATTAAAAAATATTACCTTTTTAGGGAGCAGAAATGACATACCCAAGTTGTTAAGCGAATCAGACATTTTTGTACTCCCAACAACTAGTGATACACTGCCGCTCTCCATTATCGAAGCAATGTTTAGCAATCAGGCAATCCTTACAACCAATTGCGGGGGGATTCCAGAGATTATTGAAGATAACTATTCAGGAATTATCGTTGAACCTGCTAACTACAAGCAACTTGCAGACAAGTTATTGCTCCTCTTACAAAAAAAATCATTAAGGGAAGAATTAGCACAAAATGCCTATGCATATGCACAACGACATTTAACCGTTAATAAAATGGTTCGGAAAATTGAAGAAGTTTATCAATCATTATTATGAAAGGAGGAGAACAACATGCGACACGATGTTCCTGCTGTTGTACTTGATCTTAGTGCAACAGGTATAGGAATTGTAAGAAGTTTAGCGCAAACCGGAATAAAGGTATATGCCTTTGATACGAAAGGAAAATATGAAATTGGTAAAACTCGATTAGCCACTTGTGGAATTTGTCCGAATCCAGTTAGTGAAGGACCTGCATTAATTTTATTTCTTACCAGGCTGGCACAAAAAGTAGGACAAAAGGCAGTCCTGTACGCAGGTTCTGATGACTTTGTTCAGTTTATTTCAAAAAACAGATTTGTCCTTTCCCACTATTATAGGTTTCTATTACCAAAACACACCCTGGTAGAAGCGGTATTGGATAAAAGACTAACATACGAATTGGCGCTTAAATCAAATGTGCCATGCCCAAAAACATTTGCTATTAATAACGAAGAGCAGTTCGAAGAAATTATTGATCAAGTTACCTTCCCTTGCATTTTAAAACCAGTTTATTCCTCCCATTTTCGCACAAATATCGATCATAGACTCTATAAAAAAGCAATCGTTGTTGAAGAGCCTTCTAAATTGAGAGAAGAGTACCTTTTTTATCGCCCATTCGGGAAACTCATGATTCAGGAAGTCATCCCTGGTAATGAGGATTGCATTTATTCTGTGAAAACATTTTTTGATGAGAAAATGAATTTAGTTGGCTTGTGGATGAATCAAAAATTACATCAATTTCCCCCACATTTTGGATCAACAGCCCTTGCCCTTAGTATTAGGGACGAAGAAGTCATTCAACTCGCTACGACATTTCTGAAAGATATTGAATTCAAAGGCTTAGCTATTGCCGAATTTAAACGGGACCCAAGAGATGGAAAACTGAAATTTATTGAAATCAATTCAAGAATCGGTTTAACTCAAGCGTTATCAATTGCTTGTGGGGTTAATTTGGCTCACTTGTATTATTTATCCCTTACCGGGCAAAATCCCACACCAGTGACACAGCAGAAAGAAGGGGTCAAATGGGTTTACTTTGTTCGGGATTTTCTATCCTTTCGCCAAAAACACAAAAAAGGGGAAATGAAATTCTTTGAGTGGATAAAGAGCTTATCTGGTAAAAAAGTTGAGGCTCTTTTTGCTTGGAATGACCCACTTCCATTTGTTCGAAGTTTTGTTTCCCATTTGCGAAATTTATGGGGAAGACAGTTATAAATAATAAATGAAGGAGGGAACATTCTTTTTGAATAGTTTAGAAGAAGTTTTAAGCTGTTGGAAACAATATGATTGGGAAGTAAAGCTAAAAAAAGTCCTGAATAAAAAAGTAAAATTAGTAGATGAAAAAATAGAATGCCTTAAAAATACTCGTGAAAAGACTAGTATTTGGAAGTTGATTCTAACAGATGGACGGGAGTTCATTCCCATCGTGCTAAAGATATACAAACAGCCGCTGAAAGAAAATCATCGGTTGGAAATCAATATGTATCAAAAAGCCTATAACATTTATCAAGAGTTTATGCCGAAATTGTATTGGTTGGAACCGAACGTTAATGGCGAAGAAACATGGATGTTTACTGAATGCTTACAGCCGTTACGTGGACAAATAAAATTAGCCCCCAAGCATTTGGAACAAATTATCCCTACTGTGGCAAAATTTCATGCCATAACATATGATAAACGATTTTTACAGCATGCGGACCTATTTGACTCCTCACTTCCTTACTTTGATTCCGAGGAAAAGGTTAAGGAAAGGACGAAAGGAATCAAAAAGGCAAAGGAAAACCTAGAACGGGCAATGAAAGATCCTAATTTAACAGAATTGATAGCACCAAGGTATAAAATAATCAAAAAAATATTAAAAAAAGGTCCCGTTTTTTTTCCTGAAATTACTGAATCCGGACAATGTCTCATCCATGGCGACCTCCATGTCCATAATATTTGCTGTGAAAATGCCCGTGATGTAGAGAATTGGAAAATTACTTTAATTGATTGGGAGTCTGCGAAACATTATCCATGCTGGTATGATTTAGTCGTTTTAGTTGAATTATTAATAGATTTTCGCTCAGATTGGCAGCAGAGTGAAGAAGAGATTCGAAGAAATTGCGTGCAAGTTTATTGTGAAGAGATGTTAAAATATGGAATAACCTTTAATGAGGATCCACTAAATCTTCTTAAAAAAGCCTATTTACAAAGAACGCTTGAAAAAAAGCTCTCTAGTCATTTGCAAAAGGTGTTGGGTGGAGGTAAGAGCACTCTCCTCAAGAGATATCTCGAGAAAATAGAGGTTTGGGGCAAAGAACTGGGGTTATATTAATGAAGAACCCAAAGTTTATAAACATTTAAAGGGGTTTGTTGTATGGAAAAGATTAGACGATCTTCCCTTAGTTTAATTAAAGTGAGTAGTGAGTTTGGATGAAGGTGCTCGTAACTGGGGGAGCTGGATTCATTGGTTCGCATGTTGTTGATTTATTAATTCAATCCGGTTATGAACCGATCGTAGTAGATAATTTACGGTCTGGTAATAAAGCATTTGTCCCTCCAAACGTTCGATTCATTAGAATGGACATCTCGTCGCCCAAAATTGAGGCTGTTTTTGAAAGAGAAAGACCGGATGTGGTGATCCACTTAGCGGCACAAGTAGATGTTGCCTCCTCGATAAAAAATCCAGTCGAGGATGCAAACCAAAATATTCTGGGAACGATTCGATTATTGGCCTGCTCCTATAAGTTTAACGTGAAAAAATTCATATTTTCTTCGTCTTGTGCAGTATACGGGGAAAAAGATGACTGTAGTATAAAGGAAACATTCCCCGTTCACCCCTTATCCTTTTATGGAATTAGCAAATATACTTCAGAACAATACATTCAGGCCTTTCATCGACTTTTTCAACTTCCTTACACGATTCTTAGATATGCGAATGTATATGGACCGCGCCAATCTTCTAATGGAGAAGGCGGGGTCATCTCCATCTTTTTGAAGAAAGTGCTCAATGGTGAAGCCCCATATATATCAGGAGACGGAGAACAAACAAGAGATTTTGTGTATGTGAAAGATGTCGCGCGTGCCAATGTATTATCCATTGAAACGGGAACAAATGGTATTTTCAATATCGGCACTAATTCTAAAACAAGCATTAACCAACTATATCAAATAATCACTTCATTAACTAATAGTAATCTATTACCTAACCCTATGCCTGTACGCGAAGGGGATATTCGTTATAGTCGATTGGATAATACCGAAGCTGTGAATCTTTTGTCGTGGAAACCTAACTTTGATTTGCAAACAGGATTAAATGAAACATTAAACTATTATAAAAGGATATTGAAAGAAGAATGAAATAAAAGGAGATAAGAAATGAATGATTTTAATAAATTAGCAGCCAAAAATAATGGCAAAATAACGTTACAAGATTTGAACGGTTTTCCAATGCTTGGGAAAGGTGCAGATGGGTCCGTTTTTCAATTGTCACCTGAGAAGTGTGTCAAAGTATATGTTAATGAAGACAATCAAAAAAAGGAGTTAAATGCTCTACAAATAGGACAATCAAGTTCCGTTATCCCCCGTCTCTATGAATATGGATCCAATTATATTGTAATGGAATTGGTGAATGGAGGTAATCTAAAAGCCTACTTAAAAAAAGAAAAGCAACTACCCAAGCTAATCGCAATGAAGATATTATTCATGCTAGGGGAATTAAAAAAGGTTGGTTTTGCTAGACTTGACACCGAGGTTCGCCACATATTTTTTAATGAGCTGGGAGAAATTAAAGTGATTGATCACAAGAGGGCAATGACTACTGTAAGGTCTGTCCCGACTAAATTATTCACTGGATTAAAAAAACTTGGTTATTTAGATGAGTTCTTAGGGCATGTGAAGGAATTAAACCCATCCATATATGAGGAATGGAAAAAGATAGACTTAAAATAATAACAAAAGGGCTGTTGTGGTTTGCGAATCACAGCCCATTTTTGTTTTACTGGAAAAACTTTTCATTGAACTTGGAGTGAGCTGCATGGTACTATAAGAAAGTTCTTTTCGAGCAGTTAAACATCTTCAAGCAATAAACTTTTTTATTATAAAATAGATGTTGACTTGTTTAAAAGAATTATAGTATAATATTTTTTGTCGCTTCTTACTGAAGTGGAATTGCTCTTTGAAAACTAAACAAACAAAATCGTGCAAACAAACAATAACATTCGTGTTTCTACTATATATTTAGTGAGAACATGAGCCAACGTAAC
>NZ_NUZU01000026.1 GCF_002567005.1 Bacillus sp. AFS073361 | reverse complement strand
AGTAGGACGTTGCCAGGCACCAAGGACAACCTGAAAAGGTTGTCCTTTTTTGTGTTCCAAACAAATTAAGAAGATACTTTTTAATCAAACCTAGGTTTCACATTGGCGAGATTTGGAGAAAATCATTAGTAGTGAATCGTTGCATCTACATAAAAAATTCAGTATAATTTAGTCAAATATAGTCAAAGTCAGAGAATGGGGGTGGGAAGATGAGAAACATCTCTGATATTATTGAAAAATATCTCAAACAAGTATTGGAATTAAGTGAAAGAGACCTAGTTGAAATCAAACGAAGTGAAATCGCAGACAAATTTCAATGTGTTCCATCTCAAATTAATTATGTAATCAATACCCGTTTTACGATCGAAAGAGGATACATCGTAGAAAGTAAACGGGGCGGCGGTGGGTATATACGGATCATGAAGGTCCAGTCTCATGATCTTGCTCATTTAATTGAACAATCACTTGCACTTATTCAAAGTAGGATTAGTCAAACCAGTGCCGAAGATGTTATATTCAGACTCGTTCAAGAAGAAATTGTCTCGCAGCGGGAAGCGAAAATTATGCTCAGTGTAATTGACCGATCCGTTCTTTATATTGATCTTCCATACCGAGACGAATTAAGAGCGAGAATGCTAAAAGCAATGCTTACATCTTTAAAATATAAATAAATTTTTTCGCTTGAGAGGTGAAAGTATGATTTGCCAGGAATGCAACCAAAGACCTGCAGCCCTTCACTTTACGAAAATTATTAATGGGGAAAAGACGGAAGTCAATCTGTGTGAAAAATGTGCGCAGGAAAAGGGAGAAATGTTTATTTTTAATGGGGAATCTGGATTCGCTTTTAATAATTTATTAGCAGGATTATTAAATATAGACCCTGCTTTTCAAAAACCCAGTCAAAGCCCATTTCATCAAGAGGAAATTCTGCAATGTGATTCTTGTTCAATGACATTTCCACAGTTTTTAAAAGTGGGCCGCTTTGGATGTTCTCATTGTTATGAAGTATTTAAAGAACAATTGAAACCCGTATTACGTCGACTTCATAGTGGAAACTGGACACATAATGGGAAAATACCAAAGAGAATTGGCGGCGGTATCCATCTCCGTAAGCAAATAGATGAATTAAAAGGCACTCTAAAAGAATCCATTGCCAATGAGGAATTTGAGAAGGCAGCTGAGATTCGTGATGAAATACGTCAGTTAGAGAGAAAACTAGCAGACAGCCAAGAGGGAGGGGAATAACATGTCGCTTGAACGGTTTTTAAATCAAGCTGTCAGCTCCTGGATGAGTGAGGAAGGACCTGATTCAGATATCGTCCTCAGTTCCCGTATTCGTTTGGCTCGTAACTTTGATGCATATAAATTTCCAACACTTTTTTCACACGAAGAAGCAAAGATGATTATTGAAAAAATGGAGGAAATATTAAAACAGTCAGACATTCAAAAGTTTGGCCAAATGGAATTGTTGAAAATTAATGAACTCCAGCCCCTGCAGAAAAGAGTTTTGGTAGAAAAACATTTAATCAGTCCAAACCTAGCAGAGGATTCACCACATGGTGCTGTTTTATTAACCGAAAATGAAGAAGTTAGTATTATGATTAATGAAGAGGATCATATTCGTATTCAATGCTTGTTTCCTGGGTTGCAATTATCTGAAGCCTTAGATGCTGCTAATGAAATTGATGATTGGCTTGAAAGTAATATTCAATATGCATTTGATGAGAAGCATGGTTATTTAACCAGTTGTCCTACAAATGTGGGTACCGGTCTTCGTGCTTCGGTTATGATGCATCTGCCAGGATTAATCTTAACACAGCAAATTAATCGAATTATTCCCGCAATCAATCAATTAGGTCTAGTTGTTAGAGGAATTTATGGGGAAGGCAGCGAAGCTTTAGGTAATATATTTCAAATTTCTAATCAAATTACCCTTGGAAAATCGGAAGAGGACATTTGCCGGGATCTCAAGGGAGTTGTCAGCCAGTTAATTTCACAAGAAAGGTCAGCACGTGAAGCATTACGGAAAACTTCAAACATACAATTAGAAGACAGGGTGTTCCGTTCAATGGGTGTGTTATCTAATAGCCGAATTATTGAATCAAAAGAAGCAGCAAGATGCTTATCCGATGTTCGGCTTGGAATAGATATGGGTTATATTGAAAATATGCCTAAGACGATATTAAATGAATTAATGATCCTGACCCAGCCAGGTTTCCTGCAGCAATATGCTGGGGGTTCATTAAGACCACATGAAAGAGATATCCGTCGGGCAGCATTAATTAGGGAACGAATAAAAATGGAGCAAGAAAAATAGGTGAGGAGGAAGAGAATATGATGTTCGGCCGTTTTACTGAAAGAGCGCAGAAAGTTCTAGCATTAGCACAAGAGGAAGCGATTCGTCTTGGACATAACAATATTGGAACAGAGCACATTTTATTAGGATTAACTCGTGAAGGAGAAGGGATTGCAGCAAAAGCTCTTTATGGGCTAGGCTTAGGTTCTGAAAAAATCCAAAAAGAAGTAGAAAACTTAATTGGCAAAGGACAGGAAGCTTCTCAAACGATTCACTATACTCCACGGGCTAAAAAGGTCATCGAACTATCGATGGATGAGGCACGCAAGTTAGGACATTCCTATGTAGGCACTGAACATATTCTCCTTGGCTTAATCCGTGAAGGGGAAGGGGTCGCCGCACGAGTCCTTAATAATCTTGGTGTAAGCTTAAATAAGGCAAGACAGCAAGTCCTTCAACTTTTAGGAAGCAATGAGTCAGGCGGGCATCAAGGCGGTGCATCTGCCAGTGCGAACACCCCAACACTTGACAGCCTTGCACGGGATCTAACTTCGATCGCACGTGAGGGCAGTCTAGACCCGGTAATTGGACGCGGCAAAGAAATTCAACGTGTCATTGAAGTATTAAGCCGTCGGACAAAAAACAACCCTGTATTAATTGGGGAGCCGGGCGTCGGTAAAACTGCGATTGCAGAAGGTCTTGCCCAGCAAATTGTAAATAACGAAGTGCCTGAAATCCTTCGTGATAAACGGGTGATGACTCTCGATATGGGAACAGTGGTAGCTGGGACGAAATATCGAGGAGAATTTGAAGACCGTTTAAAAAAGGTCATGGATGAAATTCGCCAAGCCGGGAATATTATTCTTTTCATTGATGAGCTGCATACCTTAATTGGTGCTGGAGGTGCGGAAGGGGCGATTGATGCATCTAATATCTTAAAGCCATCTCTTGCGCGCGGTGAACTCCAATGTATTGGAGCAACAACTCTTGATGAGTATCGTAAATATATCGAAAAAGATGCTGCATTAGAACGACGCTTCCAGCCAATTCGTGTAGATGAACCAACACTTGAAGAATCAATTCAGATTTTAGAAGGGCTCCGCGACCGTTATGAGGCACATCACCGTGTTTCAATTACAGATGAAGCAATTCAAGCGGCTGTGAAACTTTCGGACCGTTATATCTCAGACCGCTTCCTGCCGGATAAAGCGATTGACTTAATCGATGAAGCGGGTTCTAAGGTAAGGCTTCGTTCCTTTACCACTCCACCTAATTTAAAAGAATTAGAAGTGAAATTGGAAGAAGTGCGTAAGGAAAAAGATTCTGCTGTTCAGAGTCAAGAGTTTGAAAAGGCTGCATCCTTAAGAGATACAGAACAGCGTTTACGTGAACAACTTGAAGAGACAAAGAAGAATTGGAAAGAAAAACAAGGGAAAGAAAATAATGAAGTAACCGTTGAAGATATTGCAAGTGTTGTTTCTAGTTGGACCGGGGTTCCTGTTTCCAAGCTGGCGGAAACAGAAATGGCGAAGCTTCTTAATTTAGAAGAAGTACTTCATTCTCGCGTAATTGGCCAGGAGGAAGCGGTAAAAGCTGTATCGAAGGCAGTCCGCCGTGCTCGTGCTGGATTAAAAGATCCCAAACGACCAATCGGTTCTTTTGTCTTCCTTGGACCAACAGGTGTTGGGAAAACCGAATTAGCCCGTGCTCTTGCTGAAGCGATGTTTGGTGATGAGGATGCGATGATACGGATTGATATGTCCGAGTATATGGAAAAACACTCGACTTCTCGTCTAGTTGGTTCACCGCCAGGATATGTAGGTTATGAGGAAGGCGGCCAATTAACAGAAAAGGTTCGCAGAAAGCCATATTCTGTTGTGCTATTAGATGAAATTGAAAAAGCACATCCTGACGTATTTAATATCCTGCTGCAAGTCCTTGAGGACGGTCGATTGACTGATTCTAAAGGCAGAACAGTTGACTTCCGGAATACAGTCCTTATTATGACATCCAATGTCGGTGCTGAGGCATTAAAACGGAACAAGTATGTCGGCTTTAATATCCAAGATGGCGAACAAGACTATAAAGATATGAAAGGGAAAGTGATGGGAGAATTAAAGAAAGCATTCCGTCCTGAATTCCTTAACCGTATCGATGAAATTATTGTTTTCCATGCGTTAGAGCGGAAGCATCTTGAAGAAATTGTGACTTTATTATCAGAGCAGTTAATTAAGCGTTTAAAAGAGCAGCATATTTCTTTAGAATTAACAGCTGCGGCAAAAGAGAAAATTTCTCAGGAAGGCTATGACCCTGAATATGGGGCACGACCATTACGCCGTGCGATTCAAAAGCATATTGAAGACAGACTTTCGGAAGAACTATTAAAGGGAACATTATTAACCGGACAGCATGCAATTATTGATGTTGATAATGGAGAATTTATTGTTCGTATGGCTGAGAAAACGAGTTTAGTAAAATAGGACTATGTCGTAATATCTATGAAGAGGTACACGTAAATAAAGTTAAATCGTGTACCTCTTTTTCTATCGACTTTTTCAAATGAAAAAATAAAAAAGGTATGGTAACCTGTAAATAGTTAGCAAAATTTGGCTCCTGCACCCGGCGTATTTCGCTATCTGGTGCGTGTGCCTTTTGTTCTTTTTAGTTAAGAGAGGGTCGAAGGATAATGGCAAAACGAAAGACGAAGTTTATGTGTCAGGCGTGCGGATATGAATCGCCCAAGTGGATGGGAAAATGTCCTGGCTGCGGTGAATGGAATAAGATGGTGGAGGAAGTTGAAGTAACAGGTTCCGCGAGAAGAGGTGCATTTGCCCATTCCCAGGGCGGATCAGGACTGTTATCCAAGCCCATGCCGATCAATTCAATTGAAATGGAAAATGAACCACGGATTCTAACGGATTTAAACGAATTAAACCGTGTCCTTGGCGGTGGCGTGGTTAAGGGTTCTTTAGTGCTGATAGGCGGAGACCCTGGAATTGGGAAGTCAACGCTGCTTTTGCAGGTTTCATCACAACTTGCGAATAAAGGAAATCAGGTTTTATACATATCTGGTGAGGAATCGTTACGACAAACTAAACTTCGGGCGGAACGATTAGGTATATCTTCTGAAAATCTCCTCGTTTATTCTGAAACGAATCTTGAAGAAATCAACCGGACCATCGATAGTACCAATCCTAGCTTTGTCATCATTGATTCGATCCAAACGGTCTTTCACCCCGATGTAACAAGCGCACCAGGAAGTGTCTCACAAGTACGTGAGTGTACCTCGGAATTAATGAGAATTGGGAAAACGAAAGGAATTGCGATCTTTATTGTTGGACATGTAACAAAAGAAGGATCCATTGCAGGTCCAAGGCTGTTAGAGCATATGGTGGATACGGTTCTCTATTTTGAAGGAGAAAGACACCATACCTATCGGATTCTACGTGCAGTCAAAAACCGATTTGGTTCAACGAATGAAATGGGCATTTTTGAAATGAAGGAATTGGGCCTCGAAGAAGTAGCCAATCCTTCTGAGATCTTCTTAGAAGAGCGTTCACGGGGCGCAGCTGGATCGACGGTAGTTGCATCGATGGAAGGGACAAGACCAGTCCTTGTCGAAATCCAGGCTTTAATTTCCCCTACCAGTTTTGGGAATCCCAGAAGAATGGCTACTGGAATTGACCATAACCGTGTGCCGCTTTTGATGGCAGTATTAGAAAAGCGAGTGGGGATGCTTCTCCAGAATCAAGATGCCTATTTAAAAGTTGCCGGCGGAGTAAAGTTGGATGAGCCAGCCATTGATTTGGCTGTTGCTGTCAGTATTGCTTCGAGCTTTAGAGATAAGCCGACAAGGCCGACGGACTGCATTATCGGTGAAGTTGGTTTGACTGGGGAAGTAAGAAGGGTATCGAGAATTGAGCAGCGTGTCCAGGAAGCGGCCAAGCTTGGTTTTGAGCGAGTGATTCTGCCTGCTAATAATCTAGGCGGTTGGAAGGGACCGAGGGGAATCGAACTTATTGGGGTAACGAATGTAAGTGAAGCTTTGAAAGCAGCTTTGGGAGGGTAGCAGATGGAGAATAAAAAGCTAGGTGAACATTCCGTAAGTGAGATATTACAATTCCTTGCTCCTGGGACGCCCATTCGTGAGGGGATTGACAATGTCCTTCGAGCCAATACAGGAGGCCTTATTGTCATTGGTTTTAACGAAAAAGTAAAAAGTATCGTTGATGGCGGCTTTGAAATTAATTGTCCTTTTTCGCCAAGCTTTTTATATGAATTGGCCAAAATGGATGGGGCAATTATCCTTAATGAATTAGGAAATAAAATTCTGTTTGCCAATGCCCAGCTGGCCCCTGACTCCGATATCCCCTCTACAGAAACAGGAATGCGGCACCGGACAGCTGAGAGGACGGCGAAACAAACAAAAGCCTTAGTCATTGCTATCTCCCAAAGGAGAAATGTAATTACTCTGTATCAAGGGAACTTCCGCTATGCCTTAAAAGATATTGCAGTGATTTTAACAAAGGCCAATCAAGCTATCCAGACACTTGAAAAGTATAAGACGGTTCTGGAACAAAGTATTACCAATTTGAGTATTTTAGAGTTTGAAGAGTCTGTCACCTATAATGACTTTCTACTGGTTCTGCATCGGTTTGAAATGGTCTTAAAGATTAAAAACGAACTACTAACCTATTTACATGAATTAGGGACTGAGGGGCGTCTCATTCGTTTACAACTGAATGAAATCTTAACTGACTTGGAAGAGGAAACAATGCTCATAATCAAAGATTATGCCTTTGATAGAGATATCAAGGCAAGAGATGTTTTAGCCCGAATGCAGTCAATGACTTCAAATGGAACAATAGAAGATATGGTGTTATTAAAATTAATGGGCTATCTGGGCTATGTGCATCTCGAGGAAAATAAAAATCCGCGCGGCTACCGGATTCTTAATAAAATTCCAAGACTCCCATCAATCATTATTGAAAACTTAATTAGCCATTTTGGCGAACTTGCAAAAATTATTTCAGCATCTGTGGAAGATCTCGATGATGTGGAAGGAATTGGGGAAGTCCGGGCTAAAAAAATTAAAGAGGGTTTTAAATTAATAAAAGAACGGTTATATACCGATCGTCACCTTTAAAAACAATGGAAAAGTAAAAAAAATCCAATTGTTTGACATGGGGGTTTTCCAATGCTACCCTATGGAGAAATCATCTATTAATAATTCACGGGAACTACTCTTTTAACAAGAATCTTTAAGTGAAAAATAATCAGTAAATTAAGGTTTCATTTTTATGAATATGTTTATAATGAGTAGAGGAGGTGAAGGAATGTTAAAACGTATTGTGCAGGCTTGCTTCCTCATTATGGGTGGTACGCTTGGTATTTTGTTATTGCCGGAATTGTTCAATCTACTTCATATCAATGACATTCCCTTAATTAACAACTCGTATATCACTGCTGTTTTAGGTGCTATTATTTTTTATCTTATTACCTTTTGGGCAGTAGATTATGTTTTTAACTTTGTTAAATGGACTGAAGATTCATTAGTCAAAATCCCTGTAACCGATGTCCTTTTTGGTAGTGTGGGTCTCATATTTGGGTTGTTGGTGGCCTTTTTAATTGGCTTTGCCTTAAATGCGGTACAGGTGCCAATTCTAAATGCTGTCGTGCCAATCATACTGACCATTTTATTTGGCTATCTTGGCTTTCAGGTAGGTTTTAAGAAAAGGGACGAACTACTAGGTCTATTTGGAAATCGGAGTAATAAGAAAAAATCCAGTGAAGACGAGAGTGAAAAAGAAGCGAATCAATCTTTAAAAATACTAGATACTAGTGTGATTATTGATGGACGTATAGCTGATATTTGTCAGACGGGATTTTTAGAAGGAACGATTGTCATTCCACAGTTTGTCCTCGAGGAATTACAGCATATTGCTGATTCATCCGATGTATTAAAACGAAATCGCGGCCGCAGAGGTCTAGATATTTTAAATCGAATTCAAAAGGAACTTGCCATTAAAGTCGAAATCTATGAAGGTGATTTCGAGGAAATTAGTGAAGTGGATTCAAAACTTGTGAAACTGGCAAAAATCACAAATGGAATCTTAGTCACAAATGATTTCAATCTGAATAAGGTTTGCGAATTGCAGAATGTTTCAGTGTTAAACATCAATGATTTAGCAAATGCCGTCAAACCTGTTGTTCTTCCAGGAGAAGAATTAACGGTACAGGTGATTAAGGATGGCAAGGAATATCATCAGGGCGTTGCTTACTTGGATGACGGAACGATGATCGTTGTCGAAGAAGGAAGAGAATATATTGGAAAACGAATTGAGGTTCTCGTCACAAGTGTTCTCCAAACATCGGCTGGAAGAATGATATTTGCTAAACCAAAGCTATTAGAAAAAGCATTATAAGTGGGGTTTTCATATGACTTACCAAGTCATTCTCCCGGCAGCGGGCCAGGGAAAAAGAATGGGAGCAGGGAAAAATAAGCTTCTATTAGAGCTTAATCATGTACCTGTATTAATCCATACATTAAAAGTGTTTGAACAGGATAATGCCTGCAGCAAAATTATTGTAGCGATTCATCCACAAGATGAAGGGGAATTTAAAGCCTTATTTACCAAGTATAATATTGCCAAAGCAATCCATTTAGTGCATGGGGGTAAGGAACGGCAGGATAGCATTTTTAATGCGCTGAAAACAGTGGAAACAGACGGGGTTATTCTTGTTCATGATGCGGCACGTCCTTTTATCAGTAATGAACATATCTACCGTTTGACAAAAGTGGCTATGGATACAGGGGCGGCCATTTTGGGAGTACCGGCAAAGGACACCATCAAAAAGGTACAAGATGGTTTGGTGGTTGAAACTGTCGAACGTTCAAGCTTGTGGGCGGTCCAAACCCCACAAGCTTTTCGCATTTCTCTTCTGAAGAAGGCCTATGAGAAAGCAGAAAGGGATTCTTTCCTAGGAACAGATGATGCCAGTCTAGTGGAGAGGATCGGCCATCCTATTGCGATGGTTGAAGGCGACTACGATAATATCAAATTAACAACACCAGAAGATATTTATTTTGCGGAAGCGATACTAGAAAAGCGGAAGCGCCTTGACTAGGCGTTGCAGCTAGACAATAGGAAAAAAGGGAGTTTTTCATAATGTTTCGAATTGGTCAAGGGTTTGATGTGCATCAACTAACGGAAGGGCGACCGTTGATTATCGGTGGAATCAGCATACCATATGAAAAAGGGCTGCTAGGTCATTCAGATGCAGATGTTTTATTACATACGGTTTCTGATGCTTGCCTTGGTGCGATTGGAGAAGGGGATATTGGCAAACATTTTCCTGATACCGATCCCAATTTTAAAGATGCAGACTCTGCAAAGTTAATGGAGCATGTGTGGGAATTGGTGAAAAATAAGGGGTACGAGCTGGTAAACGCGGATTGTACAATCATAGCTCAGAAGCCGAAAATGGCACCCTATATTGAGCAAATGCGCGTGAGAATTGCCGAATTACTAGAGGCCGAACCTGGGCAAATCAATGTGAAGGCAACCACCACCGAGAAATTGGGCTTCACTGGCAGAGGGGAAGGAATCGCCTCTCAAGCGGTTGTTTTATTAAGAAAGGTTCATGAATAGTCTTTCTTGAAATCATAGACAATGATAAAATAATCAGTTGAAACATATAAATTCTTGGGAAAGCTGTCTAGCTTCAGCGCCTAGGCACTTACGCTTTTCTAAATGGAGGCATTGAGATGTCAAATGAAGTTCGTGTAAGGTATGCTCCAAGTCCAACAGGGCATTTACATATTGGAAACGCTCGTACGGCATTATTTAATTACTTATTCGCACGTAATCAGGGCGGGAAGTTTATCATTCGTATTGAAGATACGGATAAAAAAAGAAATATTGCCGGCGGAGAAGAAAGCCAGTTGAAATACTTAAAATGGCTTGGCATGGATTGGGATGAGGGTGTTGACGTCGGCGGCGAATACGGACCATATCGTCAATCCGAGCGAAATGATATATATGAAATTTACTATAACCAATTATTAGCGGAAGGTCATGCTTATAAGTGTTATTGTACCGAAGCGGAAATTGAGGCAGAGCGTGAAGCCCAGGCTGAAAGGGGAGAAACACCGCATTATTCGGGTAAATGCCGTCATTTAACCGATGAACAACGCCGTGAATTAGAAAGCGAAGGCCGTCAGCCAAGCATTCGGATTATCGTACCTGAAGGGAAAACCTATACCTTTGATGATATGGTAAAGGGGAGCGTGTCCTTTGAATCTGAAGGGATGGGCGACTGGGTCATCATTAAAAAAGATGGCACCCCAACCTATAATTTTGCGGTTACAATTGATGATTATTTAATGAAAATCTCTCACGTGCTCCGTGGCGATGATCATATATCTAACACACCTAAACAACTCATGGTCTATGAAGCATTAGGCTGGGAGCCGCCGATTTTCGGCCATATGACATTGATTGTCAATGAAAGCCGTAAAAAGTTAAGTAAGCGCGATGAATCAATCATTCAGTTTATTGAACAATATGAAGAGTTAGGGTATCTCCCAGAAGCGTTATTTAACTTTATTACGCTCCTCGGCTGGTCGCCTTCAGGTGAAGAAGAAATCTACTCTAAGAATGAGTTTATTGAGATATTTGATGCGAATCGCTTATCTAAATCCCCTGCCTTATTTGATAAGCAGAAACTGCTATGGATGAATAACCAATATATGAAGAAGATTGAGATTGATCGTGCAGTTGAACTGGCTTTACCTCACTTAGTGAAAGCCGGCCGTTTAAGTGAAAGTCAAACGGATGAGCAGTATCAATGGGTTCAAGGGTTAATCGAACTTCTGCAGGAAAAAATGAGCTTTGGTGCTGAAATCGTGGAATTATCCGAGATGTTCTTTAAAGAGGAAGTGGACTACGAAGAAGAGGCGAAGGAGATTCTAGCAGGTGAGACGGTTCCGGAAGTGTTAAAGGCATTTTCACATGAACTGGACCAGTTAGAGCACTTCCGGGCTGACGGGATAAAGGCTGCAATGAAGGCAGTTCAAAAGTCGACTGGCCAAAAGGGGAAAAACCTATTTATGCCAATTCGTGCTGCAGTAACTGGCCAAACACACGGGCCAGACCTGCCACAGGCCATTGAACTTTTAGGAAAAAATAAAGTTCAAACAAGAATTAATAAAATTATTAGTTAACAACGACAATAAAATGTAATATAGTAGAGTAAACAATTATATAGTTCTGAAAGTGTAGAAGAGGATAAGTAAAAAAAGGATGCTTCAAAGAGAAAACCATCACCGGCTGAAAGTGGTTTAGGCCTCTCGTTTTTTGAAATGCACCTCTGAGCCCTGTTTCGAAAAGAGTCAACTCTAAGTAGAGATGGGCGGAACCGATCCGTTAACAGGTAGAGTGAGACCAGGTTTTAAGCTATTGTTACCATCCTAGCTTTCCGGTCTAATCAGAGTGGAACCGCGCGTTAAGCGCCTCTGTCGTCATGACAGAGGCGTTTTTTATTTACTTTTTTATTTACCAAACAATAGGGGGAAAATGGTAATGTTTAAGAAGTTGAGGGAGGATGTAGAGGTTATTTTCGAGCAAGATCCTGCGGCAAGGAGCCATTTGGAAGTCATCTTAACCTATTCAGGCTTGCATGCCATTTGGTCACACCGTCTTGCACATGCACTTTTTAATCGGAAATTATTTTTTCTAGCCAGGGTTATTTCGCAGGTAAGCCGATTTTTTACCGGTATTGAGATTCATCCTGGGGCAAAAATAGGCAGAAGATTTTTTATTGACCATGGTATGGGCGTGGTTATTGGGGAAACCTGTGAAATTGGGGATAATGTAACTATATATCAAGGGGTCACACTTGGTGGAACAGGGAAAGAGAAAGGGAAACGGCATCCAACCATTAAGGATAATGTTCTGATTTCTACAGGGGCTAAGGTACTCGGATCGATCACGGTTGGAGAAAATTCCAAAATTGGCGGCGGCTCGGTTGTATTGAAAGAGGTTCCTCCTAACTCAACTGTAGTGGGAATTCCAGGCAGGGTAGTCATGCAAGATGGAAGAAAAATTACAAAAGACTTAAACCATTGTGATTTGCCAGACCCTGTTGCCGACCGCTTAAGAGAAATGCAAAACGACTTGGATAAGTTAATGTATGAACTCGAAGAATTAAAAGGAGAAAGGATAGAAGTCAATGGCCATTCAACTTTATAATACACTTACACGTAAAAAGGAAACTTTCGTACCGCTTGAAGAGGGCAAGGTCAAAATGTATGTTTGCGGTCCGACTGTCTATAATTATATTCATATTGGTAATGCTCGTCCGGCCATCGTTTTTGATACAGTCCGACGCTATTTAGAATACCGCGGATACGATGTTAAATATGTTTCTAATTTTACTGATGTTGATGATAAATTAATCCGAGCTGCCAATCAATTAGGAGAAGACGTGCCAGCTATTGCTGACCGTTTTATCAATGCCTATTTTGAAGATGTGTCTGCATTAGGCTGCCAAAAAGCGGATGTTCATCCACGGGTAATGGAGAACATGGACATTATTATTGAATTTATTAGTGAATTAATTGATAAAGGTTTTGCTTATGAATCGGCTGGAGATGTGTATTTTCGGACAAGAAAATTCGATGGCTATGGTAAACTGTCGCATCAATCGATTGATGATCTCCAGATAGGCGCAAGAATTGAAGTTGGCGATAGGAAACAAGATGACTTAGATTTTGCCCTTTGGAAAGCGGCGAAGGAAGGGGAAATCTTCTGGGAGAGCCCATGGGGACTTGGACGTCCAGGCTGGCATATTGAGTGCTCGGCAATGGCGAAAAAGTATCTGGGTGAAACGATTGATATTCATGCGGGTGGACAGGATTTAACTTTCCCGCACCATGAAAATGAAATTGCCCAGTCAGAAGCACTATCAGGAAAACTATTTTCCCGCTACTGGATGCACAATGGCTATATCAATATTGACAATGAAAAAATGTCGAAGTCGCTAGGAAACTTTGTATTAGTTCACGACATTATCAAGAAACACAATCCACAAGTGTTACGCTTTTTCATGTTATCGGTTCATTATCGCAATCCGATCAATTACAGTGAGGAATTACTGGAAAGTACAAAAGCTGCATTTGAGCGCTTGATCACCTCCTATCAAAATTTAAAGCATCGTAAAGAAGCAAGCACAGATTTAACCGATAATAATCAGGAATGGCTTGATAAAATTGCAAGCTCCCAGGAACAGTTTATTGAGGCGATGGATGATGATTTTAACACAGCGAAGGCCATTTCTGTCTTATTTGACCTCTCAAAACTGGCGAATTATTATCTGTTAGAAAAAAATACAGCTGTAGCGGTAATCGATGCTTTTACCAAACAGTTTGAAGACTTATTCCATGTCTTAGGGCTGACGATTGAAAAAGAAGAAATGCTGGATGAAGAAATTGATGCACTAATTGAAAAGCGAATCCAGGCTCGAAAGGACCGCAATTTCCAATTGTCTGACCAAATCCGAGATCAGCTGAAGGAAATGAATATTATTTTAGAAGATACCCCGCAAGGTACAAGGTGGAAAAGAGGTTAATTCATGCTTGAATATGAAAATACCGTCGATGCCAAACAATTGAATAGTCTAGCCCTTGCCTATATGGGTGACGCCATTTATGAAACGTATGTAAGGCGCCACCTCCTCTATAGCGGGAAGGTAAGACCCAATCATTTACACCGGACGGGAACAACTTACGTTTCAGCAAAAGCACAGTGCAAAATACTTTTTCAAATGATGGATGATCATCTTCTCGACGAGGAAGAGTTAGCGGTGATTATGCGTGGTCGAAATGCGAAGTCAGGCTCTGTTCCTAAAAATACAGATGTCCAGACCTACCATTACAGTACAGCATTCGAAGCGTTGCTGGGTTATTTATATTTATCGGGTAAAATAGAGCGGATGGAAGAATTGATTAATCTGGCATTTAAATATGTGGATGAAAGAAAGGAGGAACGCTAGGATGGAACAAGAATATATTGTTGGCAAAAATCCAGTTATTGAAGCGCTGAAATCAGAAAGGGACATTAATAAGATCTTAATTGCTGAAGGATCACAGCGCGGCCAAATGCAGCAAATTACGCAGTTAGCAAAGGAAGCACATGTAATTGTTCAATTTGTGCCAAAGAAAAAAATTGATCAAATATCCGGTGAAAATCATCAAGGAGTTCTAGCCTATGTCGCCGCTTACCAATATGCGGAAATCGATGATTTGTTTGCAGCTGCTGAGAAGAAAAATGAACCACCTTTCTTTTTATTGCTTGATGAGATTGAGGATCCTCATAATCTCGGTTCAATCATGAGAACGGCGGATTCTGTGGGGGCACATGGCATCATTATTCCGAAACGGAGGGCTGTGGGCTTAACCGCGACAGTGGCTAAAGCCTCAACAGGTGCCATTGAGTATATTCCAGTCGCGCGTGTGACAAATATGTCGAGAACAATCGATGAATTAAAGGAAAGGGGCATTTGGATTGCTGGAACAGATGCCAAAGGAAAAGATGACTACCGCAGGTTAGATGGGACCCTGCCGCTTGGCTTAGTCATTGGCAGTGAAGGAAAAGGAATGGGTAGACTAATCCGCGATAAATGTGATTTTCTTATTCACCTGCCAATGGTTGGAAAAGTTACTTCGTTAAATGCTTCTGTTGCGGCATCTTTACTCATGTATGAGGTATATCGAAAACGACACCCGCTTGAGGGGTAACATATGGATATCCTGCTTGTCGACGGATATAACATTATTGGGGCCTGGCCGGAACTTAGGACATTAAAAGATCGAGATCTGCCAGCAGCAAGAGATCGTCTTGTAGAAAGAATGGCGGAGTATCAAGCCTATTCCGGATATCGTGTGATTGTTGTCTTTGATGCCTACTATGTGCAAGGAACAGAGAAAAAATATAAAAACCATCAAGTAGAAGTCATCTTTACGAAAGAAAATGAAACAGCAGATGAGCGGATAGAAAAATTGGCCATTAGCCTAAGTAATCGGAGAACGCAAATACATGTCGCCACCTCCGATTATACAGAGCAATGGGCGATCTTTGGACAAGGAGCATTAAGAAAATCCGCTCGGGAGCTGCTCATTGAAATGTCCTCCATTGAAAGGGGCATCGAACAGAAAGTGAAAAAGATTCAAGAAAAAAAACCTGTCTCGAAAATCAATATGAGTGATGAAATGGCAGAAATTTTCGAAAAATGGCGCAGGGGTCAAAAGTGAGCGTGGACACTAGAAAAATTGTCATGTATACTATTACTAACTATGCTTGTTCGGTGGAGGGGATCTACTTTGAGTACGGACTTCGGAACAAAGGTCAACCAGCAGTTTCTCGTAATGGAAGATGAAGAAATTGTTTATTTGGTACACCACGGTGACAGTGAAGCATTGGATTATTTAATCCACAAGTATCGTAATTTTGTGCGTGCAAAAGCAAGGTCCTATTTTTTAATTGGTGCTGATAAAGAAGATATTGTCCAAGAAGGGATGATTGGACTGTACAAAGCCATTCGTGACTTCAGAGAGGACAAGCTGACATCCTTTAAGGCATTTGCCGAGCTATGCATTACTCGTCAAATTATAACAGCCATTAAAACCGCAACACGGCAAAAGCATATTCCGTTAAATTCTTATGTTTCTTTGGACAAGCCGATTTATGATGAAGAGTCCGATCGAACATTAATGGATGTTTTGTCAGGGGCAAAGGTACTTGACCCTGAAGAGCTAATCATTAATCAAGAAGAATTTGACCATATTGAATTTAAAATGACTGAATTATTAAGTGACTTAGAAAGAAAGGTATTGGCCCTCTACTTAGATGGTCAATCCTATCAAGAAATTTCAGAAGAACTCAATCGTCATGTGAAATCCATTGATAATGCTCTGCAGCGAGTGAAAAGAAAATTGGAACGATATCTCGAACTTCGCGAGTTTTCGCTGTAATAACCTACCTTAATGGCATAAATTTGAACCGTTTTCAAGGGATATTGACAATAATTAGGGTACATGGTACATTTTTAAGGATATAATAGAAAATTGGGTAAAGGTGTCGAAAATGAGTAAAAAAGTTATCCTTGCATGTGCAGTCTGCGGTTCTCGAAACTATTCGACAATCAGCAAGCAGACACAAACAGAGCGATTAGAATTAAAAAAATTCTGCAAAACGTGCACCACCCATACCATTCATAGAGAAACAAAATAGTCATCCTATATTCTTATAGTTATTTTATTTTGGGGGTTACTTAACATGCAGCGCATAACAAAGTTCTTCAGTGATATATTCCGTGAGATGAGGAAAGTTAGCTGGCCAAAACGAGGAGAACTAACACGCTCGACGATTACTGTATTAACGACTGTTGTCTTTTTTGCAGCGTTCTTTGCAGTTCTTGATTTAGGAATTTCAAAATTGATTCGTTTAATTCTTGAATAATAAATCAATTTTCATGGTATAATGGTGATTAATAAAGGAATTTTTATCTAAAAGCCCGTATAACGGGTTTTTTATTTGTTTAAAAAATAGTCTATGACTAATAAATAGGGAGGGACGGACGTTCTAGTCCTCTTAAATGGAAAAAAATTGGTATGTGTTACATACTTACTCCGGTTATGAAAATAAAGTAAAAGCAAATTTAGAAAAACGGGTCGAATCAATGGGGATGCAAGATAAGATATTTCGAGTAGTTGTCCCTGAAGAAGAAGAAACCGAACTAAAAAACGGCAAGAAAAAAGTAGTAAAGCGCAAAGTGTTCCCTGGTTATGTACTAGTAGAAATTGTGATGACAGATGATTCATGGTATGTGGTGCGTAATACACCTGGAGTAACAGGTTTTGTTGGCTCATCAGGATCAGGTTCTAAACCGACTCCATTACTTCCAGAAGAAGTTGTCGTTATATTAAAACGAATGGGTGTTACCGAAACTCGTGTCGATGCTGATTATGAAATTGGCGAAACAGTTCGCGTCAAAGAAGGTCCATTTGCTAACTTTACAGGATCAGTAGAAGAGATGGATAAAGACAAGGCGAAACTGAAAGTTCTTGTTAATATGTTCGGCCGTGATACCCCTGTAGAACTTGATTTTACCCAGATTGAAAAACTTTAATATAAAAAAACTTGAAATCATTTTGAAAAAGTGGTAATATTTCATAGGTCAGTATGTCTCTATATGAGACAAGACTTATGTCAAGTTCTTTATGATCAATAGATAAAGACAGATGCCTGAGTGGGAGGGTTCCTAAAAAACCCTATTACCACATCACGGACTTTAAGGAGGTGTGTCTCGTGGCTAAAAAAGTAATTAAAGTCGTTAAATTACAAATTCCTGCTGGGAAAGCAAACCCTGCGCCACCAGTTGGTCCTGCACTAGGTCAAGCCGGTGTTAACATCATGGGATTCTGTAAAGAATTTAACGCTCGTACAGCAGATCAAGCTGGTTTGATCATCCCTGTTGAAATTACGGTATTTGAAGACCGTTCATTTACATTTATTACGAAAACTCCTCCTGCTGCCGTTCTTTTGAAAGTAGCAGCTGGAATTCAGTCAGGTTCTGGTGAACCTAACCGTAATAAAGTAGCAACAGTTAAGCGTAATACAGTACGCGAGATTGCGGAACAGAAAATGCCTGACCTAAACGCAGCTAGCGTTGAAGCAGCAATGCGTATGGTTGAAGGTACTGCTCGCAGCATGGGTATCGTCATCGAAGACTAATCCATGTAACTGATTGTTTTTTGTAAAATGAAGGGGTTGCGACGTTATAAACACTCGCAACCTTTTTCGTGGGCTAGCTGCGGCGCCTGTTCAAGGCGCCTCCGCTTTGCCGTGGGAGAATTATTCGCTAAAACCACAATTCTAGGAGGAAATTAAAATGGCTAAAAAAGGTAAGAAGTATTTAGAAGCTTCAAAGCTTGTAGATCGCCTAAAAGCATATCCAATTGCTGAAGCAATTGATCTTACAAAACAAACAAACTTCGCTAAATTTGATGCAACTGTTGAAGCAGCATTCCGTTTAGGCGTTGACCCTAAGAAAGCTGACCAACAAATCCGTGGTGCAGTAGTGCTTCCAAACGGAACTGGTAAAACGCAACGCGTTCTAGTTTTCGCTAAAGGGGAAAAAGTTAAAGAAGCAGAAGCAGCAGGCGCTGATTATGTGGGCGATGCTGAATACATCAACAAAATCCAACAAGGTTGGTTTGAATTTGATGTAATCGTAGCAACTCCTGACATGATGGGTGAAGTTGGTAAATTAGGTCGTGTATTAGGACCTAAAGGCTTAATGCCAAACCCTAAAACTGGTACAGTTACATTTGATGTAACTCGTGCAATCAATGAAATTAAAGCAGGTAAAGTTGAATACCGCGTTGACAAGTCTGGTAACATCCACGTGCCAATCGGTAAAGCTTCTTTCGAAAACGAAAAGCTTGTTGAAAACTTTAACACTGTATTTGAAACTTTGCTAAAAGTGAAGCCTTCTGCTGCAAAAGGTACTTACATGAAGAACGTAACTGTTGCTTCTACAATGGGACCTGGCGTTAAAGTTGATCCTTCATCAGTAGCTGTTAAATAAATTTTACCAATTGACAATATAAAATAGATTTTATATAATCTATTTTGTTGTTTAAAATAATAACATTTGTACTGTAGACAGCAGGTGTGCCAAGTGCACTTAATTTCCTGCCGAGGTAATGCGATATAAATAACTGAGAGATCGGTTGTTATCCTGCCTCCATGTCACCGTTCGATATGGAGGCGTTTATTTGCCTGGTATAAATGTAGAAATTCTACAGGAGGTGTAAAGATGAGCAGTGCAATCGAATTAAAGCAACAAATCGTTAGCGAAATTTCTGATAAATTAAAGAGCAGCGTATCAACCGTTGTTGTTGATTACCGTGGTCTTTCTGTTTCAGAAGTAACTGAACTTCGTAAACAACTTCGTGAAGCTGGTGTGGAATTCAAAGTTTACAAAAACTCTATGACACGCCGTGCGGCTGAAGCAGCTGGTCTTGCTGATTTAAACGCTGCATTAACAGGTCCAAACGCAATTGCGTTCAGTACTGAAGATGTAGTAGCACCAGCTAAAATCTTGAACGACTTTGCGAAAAAGCATGAAGCACTTGAACTTAAAGCAGGTGTAATTGAAGGGAACGTTGCAACAGCTGAAGAAATTAAAGCTCTTGCTGACCTACCATCACGCGAAGGTTTACTATCTATGTTACTCAGCGTACTACAAGCTCCAATCCGCAACCTTGCTCTTGTTACAAAAGCAGTTGCAGAACAAAAAGAAGAACAAGGCGCGTAAGCTAGAAATGCTGAAGCGACCGTTTAGCAGCGTATGGACTGGAGCGCTTCAACCGAGATAAAGGAAACACGGAGAGCGACAGCGAACCGATGTTGACTTATCGTAGGGCGAAGAGCGAAGGACACTAGCTGCTGGGAGCTGAAGCTGGACAATCTTAGCGTCACACTAATAAATTCGAACGAAAACTAAGGAGGAAATTAATCATGACTAAAGAACAAATCATTGAAGCAGTTAAAACTATGACTGTTTTAGAACTTAACGATCTAGTAAAAGCAATCGAAGAAGAATTCGGCGTAACTGCTGCTGCTCCAGTAGCAATGGCTGGCGGCGCTGGTGCTGCTGCTGTTGAAGAAAAAACTGAATTTGATGTAATCCTAGCTGGCGCTGGCGATCAAAAAATCAAAGTTATCAAAGTTGTACGTGAAATCACTGGTCTTGGTCTTAAAGAAGCAAAAGACCTTGTTGACAACACTCCAAAGCCAGTTAAAGAAGGCGTTTCTAAAGATGAAGCTGAAGCAATCAAAGCTAAGCTTGATGAAGTTGGAGCAAACGTTGAAGTTAAGTAATAATCTCAAAAACGAGCTCGCTGTATAAGCGGGCTTTTTTTGGCTTAATAGAATTTAGATTTTTAGTTTCTTTTCCTCGTCTATCTTCAATTATTAATCTTCCTCGGAGGTGAGTCAGTTGTCTGAACACTACTATTCTCGAACACAAAAGGTCGAAAGTGACCCGAAATTTTGGGACTACACTTTAAAAAATAACTCTTTTCGTTTTAAAACGGACAACGGTGTGTTTTCAAAAAGAGAAGTAGATTTCGGCTCACGTTTATTAATTGAGTCTTTTGAAATGCCAAATGCAGACGGATTCCTCCTGGATGTTGGCTGCGGCTATGGGCCAATAGGTCTGTCGCTTGCAAAATATTATCATGAACGTATGATTCATATGGTTGATGTTAATGAGCGGGCAATTGAATTGGCAAAGGAAAATGCAGAATTAAATCGGATCCAGAATGTTAAAATCTATGAGAGTGACCGGTTGTTGAATGTGAAGGAAAACACATTTGCAGCAATTTTAACAAATCCACCGATTAGAGCAGGAAAGAAAACAGTTCATGACATTTTTGAACAAAGCTTTGATCATCTCGTGTCACAAGGGGAGCTCTGGGTTGTCAT
Organism: Bacillus sp. AFS073361; assembly: GCF_002567005.1. Taxonomy (GTDB): domain Bacteria; phylum Bacillota; class Bacilli; order Bacillales; family Cytobacillaceae; genus Neobacillus. Next base: position 50,995 of record NZ_NUZU01000026.1, on the reverse strand, counting down.
TCAAAAGAAACAAGGTGCACCATCCGCGATAGAAAAATTAAATAATTTATTTAACCACGTCGAAACTATTGACAAATCCAAAGGTTATTTTGTCATAAGGGCACAAAAAAGTTGACTTGAAAATGTCACTATGATAGCATTATAAAATGCCATCATAATAATTTCCGAATTATTCCTATAAATACTTGATTATCTTGTATAAAAAAGGGATATTAAGGAAATGATGACAAAATAATAGTCTAAATGTGAAAATGTGGTTTTTAACTAAAAACCCTTTTTCTTTTTGTTTACTGGAAGAGAAGTCATTTTCTATTCCATAAACGTTAATAGATTTTAATAATAACGCTTGATTTGAGGGGTGAATCAGTTGACAGGTCAACTAGTTCAGTATGGACGACACCGCCAACGAAGAAGTTACGCACGAATCAGTGAAGTTTTAGAATTACCAAATCTTATTGAAATCCAAACCTCTTCTTATCAATGGTTTCTTGATGAGGGTTTGCGTGAAATGTTCCAGGATATTTCACCAATCGAGGACTTTACTGGTAACCTATCACTAGAATTTATTGATTACAGTCTTGGCGATCCAAAGTATTCAGTAGAGGAATCAAAAGAACGGGACGTTACATATTCTGCTCCATTGCGTGTAAAAGTACGTCTTGTGAACAAAGAAACAGGTGAAGTAAAAGATCAAGATGTATTTATGGGTGATTTTCCACTTATGACTGAGACTGGTACGTTTGTCATTAACGGGGCAGAACGTGTTATTGTTTCACAATTAGTGCGCTCTCCGAGTGTTTACTATAGTGGGAAGTTCGATAAAAATGGAAAGCGGGGCTTTTCTGCTACTGTCATTCCGAACCGCGGCGCTTGGCTCGAATATGAAACAGATGCTAAAGATGTCGTTTATGTGAGAATAGATCGTACTCGGAAACTGCCCGTTACGGTTCTTTTGCGTGCACTTGGTTTCGGCTCTGATCAAGAAATCATTGAATTGATTGGGGATAACGAATACATCCGCAATACACTTGAGAAAGACAATACGGAAGGTGTCGAAAAGGCCCTTTTAGAAATTTATGAGCGTCTTCGTCCAGGTGAACCACCTACCGTTGAAAATGCAAAGAGCTTATTAGTGTCACGTTTCTTTGACCCTAAGCGCTATGACCTTGCTAATGTAGGCCGTTATAAAATTAATAAAAAGCTTCATATCAAAAATCGTTTATTCAACCAACGCTTAGCAGAGTCCCTTGCGGATCCTGAAACTGGTGAAATTATTGCCGAGAAAGGATTAGTTCTAGATAGAAGAAATCTGGATAGAATTCTCCCTGCTCTTGAAAAGAATATTAATTTCAAAGGCTATAATCCATATGGCGGTGTTGTAGAGGATGAGATTACACTTCAGGATATTAAAATTTATGCTCCTGGTGATGATAATGAAAAGGTAATTAATGTCTTAGGTAATGCCTATGTGGAAGAACCAATTAAAAATATTACACCAGCTGATATCATTGCATCGATTAGCTACTTCTTTAATCTATTGCACGGTGTCGGTGACACGGATGATATCGATCACTTAGGTAACAGACGTCTTCGTTCTGTTGGAGAATTGCTTCAGAATCAATTCCGGATTGGGTTATCCCGTATGGAGCGTGTGGTTCGTGAAAGAATGTCCATTCAAGACACAGCGACAATTACTCCACAGCAACTGATTAACATTCGTCCAGTCATTGCGTCTATTAAAGAATTCTTTGGCAGCTCGCAATTATCACAGTTCATGGACCAAACCAACCCGCTTGCTGAATTAACGCATAAGCGTCGTCTCTCTGCATTAGGACCTGGTGGTTTAACACGTGAACGTGCTGGAATGGAAGTTCGTGACGTTCACTACTCCCACTATGGCCGGATGTGTCCGATTGAAACACCAGAGGGTCCAAACATTGGTTTGATTAACTCGCTTTCTTCATATGCGAAAGTTAACCGATTTGGATTTATCGAAACACCATACCGCAGGGTTGACCCTGATACTGGTAAGGTAACTGCTCGGATCGATTACTTAACAGCTGACGAAGAAGATAACTATGTAGTAGCCCAAGCGAACTCTCGCTTAGATGAAGACGGATCATTCTTGGATGAGGAAGTTGTTGCTCGTTTCCGTGGTGAAAATACGGTTGTTAAACGTGAACGTATTGACTATATGGATGTATCGCCAAAGCAAGTCGTGTCTGCGGCAACAGCATGTATTCCGTTCCTTGAAAATGATGACTCCAACCGTGCCCTAATGGGTGCGAACATGCAGCGTCAAGCCGTACCTCTCATGCAGCCAGAAGCCCCTCGTGTTGGAACAGGTATGGAATATGTATCTGGTAAAGACTCGGGTGCAGCGGTGATCTGTAAGCACGAAGGTATTGTTGAACACGTGGAAGCACGTGAGGTATGGGTGCGTCGTATTAATGTGGTTGACGGTCAAGAGGTAAAAGGAAATCTTGATAAATACCGCATGTTAAAATTCATCCGTTCTAACCAAGGAACATGTTATAACCAACGTCCGATCGTTGCAGTGGGTAACCGTGTAACTAAAGGTGAAATTCTTGCTGATGGTCCATCCATGGAATTAGGAGAATTAGCCCTAGGCCGTAACGTCCTTGTTGCCTTTATGACATGGGATGGTTATAACTATGAAGATGCGATTATTATGAATCAACGTCTTGTAAAAGACGATGTATATACTTCGATTCATATTGAAGAATATGAGTCAGAATCCCGTGATACTAAACTAGGGCCTGAAGAAATTACACGTGATATTCCGAACGTCGGGGAAGATGCACTTCGTAATTTGGATGAGCGCGGTATCATTCGTACTGGTGCTGAAGTGAAAGATGGTGACTTGTTAGTTGGTAAAGTAACACCAAAAGGAGTTACAGAATTAACAGCAGAAGAACGTCTTTTACATGCAATCTTCGGTGAAAAAGCTCGTGAAGTTCGTGATACTTCACTTCGTGTGCCACATGGCGGCGGCGGGATTGTCCTTGATGTTAAAGTCTTTAATCGTGAAGATGGTGATGAACTGCCACCAGGCGTGAATCAACTTGTCCGTGTCTACATCGTTCAGAAACGTAAGATTTCTGAAGGTGATAAAATGGCGGGACGTCACGGTAACAAAGGGGTTATCTCAAGAATTTTACCGGAAGAAGATATGCCGTTTTTACCAGACGGAACACCAGTGGATATCATGTTAAATCCACTAGGGGTACCATCACGGATGAACATTGGACAGGTGCTTGAACTCCATCTTGGAATGGCAGCCCGTTACCTAGGTATTCATGTTGCATCTCCAGTATTTGACGGAGCGCGTGAAGAAGATGTTTGGGGAACAATTGAAGAAGCAGGTATGGCTCGTGATGCGAAAACGGTCCTTTATGATGGCCGTTCTGGGGAACCATTTGATAACCGTGTCTCTGTAGGTGTCATGTATATGATTAAACTTGCACACATGGTTGATGATAAACTCCACGCCCGTTCAACTGGACCATACTCATTAGTTACGCAGCAGCCATTGGGTGGTAAAGCTCAATTTGGTGGTCAGCGTTTTGGTGAGATGGAGGTTTGGGCACTTGAAGCATACGGTGCAGCATACACACTTCAAGAGATCCTTACGGTTAAATCCGATGACGTGGTTGGTCGTGTAAAAACGTACGAAGCGATTGTCAAAGGTGAAAATGTTCCGGAACCAGGTGTTCCAGAATCATTCAAAGTATTAATTAAAGAACTTCAGAGTCTAGGAATGGATGTAAAAATTCTTTCAGGAGACGAAGAAGAAATTGAAATGCGCGATACGGAAGATGACGATGACTTACAACAAGTCGATACGTTAAACATTGTTCCTGAACAAGCATTTGAATCAGAAAAAGTCGGTTCAAAAGAGTAACTATATATGAGTAGGAGCGCACTATGCGCTCCCACTTTTGTACGTCATAAGGGTAAAACCTGGATATCAAAAGGGAGGTAGGCCCCTTGCTGGATGTTAATAATTTTGAGTTTATGAAGATTGGTCTTGCTTCACCGGATAAGATCCGTTCATGGTCCTTCGGAGAAGTTAAAAAACCAGAAACGATTAACTATCGTACATTAAAGCCTGAAAAAGACGGCTTATTCTGCGAACGTATTTTTGGTCCAACAAAGGATTGGGAATGTCATTGTGGAAAGTATAAGCGTGTCCGTTATAAAGGTGTCGTTTGTGATCGCTGTGGTGTGGAAGTCACACGAGCAAAGGTTCGTCGTGAACGTATGGGGCATATTGAGCTTGCTGCGCCAGTTTCACATATATGGTACTTTAAAGGAATTCCAAGCCGAATGGGTCTTGTATTAGATATGTCTCCAAGAGCTTTGGAGGAGATCATTTACTTTGCTTCCTATGTTGTAACGGAATCAGGAGATACTGCTCTTGATAAGAAGCAGCTATTATCTGAAAAAGAATATCGTGCATATCGTGAAAAGTACGGAAACAAATTCCAAGCTGCCATGGGTGCAGAAGCAATTAAAAAACTTCTTTTCGATATCGATTTAGACAAGGAAGTAGACGGTTTAAAAGAGGAATTAAAAAGCGCGCAAGGTCAGCGTCGTACACGTGCGATCAAACGCCTTGAAGTATTAGAAGCATTCCGCGGTTCTGGAAATGAGCCATCTTGGATGATTCTTGATGTTCTACCTGTTATCCCTCCAGAACTTCGTCCAATGGTTCAATTGGATGGCGGTAGATTTGCAACATCTGACTTAAATGATTTATATCGCCGTGTTATTAACCGTAATAACCGTTTAAAACGTTTATTAGATTTAGGTGCACCAAGCATTATTGTTCAGAATGAAAAACGTATGCTTCAAGAAGCTGTTGATGCCTTGATTGATAACGGCCGCCGTGGACGTCCTGTTACAGGACCGGGTAACCGTCCGTTGAAATCACTTTCTCATATGTTAAAAGGTAAACAAGGCCGTTTCCGTCAAAACTTGCTTGGTAAGCGTGTTGACTATTCAGGGCGTTCGGTTATCGTTGTAGGGCCAAACTTGAAAATGTTCCAATGTGGACTTCCAAAAGAAATGGCACTAGAACTATTCAAACCTTTCGTTATGAAGGAATTAGTTGAAAAAGGGTTAGCACATAACATTAAATCTGCAAAACGTAAAATAGAAAGAGTATCCCCAGATGTTTGGGATGTACTCGAAGATGTCATTAAAGAGCATCCAGTATTATTAAACCGTGCTCCTACACTTCATAGACTTGGGATTCAAGCCTTTGAACCAACTCTAGTTGAAGGCCGGGCCATCCGTTTGCATCCGCTTGTATGTACTGCATACAATGCCGATTTTGATGGTGACCAAATGGCGGTACACGTACCGTTATCATCAGAAGCGCAAGCAGAAGCAAGACTATTAATGCTTGCAGCACAAAATATCTTGAACCCTAAAGATGGTAAGCCAGTTGTTACTCCTTCCCAAGACATGGTTTTAGGAAACTATTACTTGACTCTAGAAAGAGAAGGCGCAGTCGGCGAGGGTATGGTTTTTAAAGATACAAGTGAAGCGATTCTCGCATATCAAAATGGCTACGTTCATTTGCATACACGTGTAGCAGTGCATGCAGGTTCATTAGGAAATGAAACTTTCACAGAAGAACAAAACAATAAGCTATTAATTACTACAGTTGGTAAGCTTATTTTCAATGAAATTCTGCCGAAATCCTTCCCGTACATTAATGAACCGACTAGACAGAATCTAGAAGTGGAAACACCTGTAAAATATTTCGTTGAAAAGGGCGAAGATATTAAGGCGAAAATTCAGTCGATGCCATTGATTGATCCATTTAAAAAGAAAATCCTTGGAAATATCATTGCTGAAGTGTTCAAACGTTTCAAGATTACAGAAACGTCTAAAATGCTTGACCGCATGAAGGATTTAGGATTTAGACATTCAACTAAAGCAGGTCTTACTGTTGGTGTTGCTGACATTGTCGTACTTCCTGAGAAGCAGGAAATTCTTCATGAGGCACAAGGTAAAGTAGATAGCGTTATGAAGCAATTCAGACGTGGTCTCATTACCGAAGATGAGCGTTACGACCGCGTAATTGCCATTTGGAGTGCTGCAAAAGATACCATTCAAGGTAAACTAATGCAATCATTGAATAAATCGAATCCAATCTTTATGATGAGTGATTCCGGAGCCCGTGGTAACGCATCGAACTTTACGCAGCTTGCTGGTATGCGTGGTCTGATGGCCAACCCGGCTGGACGGATCATTGAGTTACCAATTAAATCAAGTTTCCGTGAAGGGTTAACGGTATTAGAGTACTTTATCTCGACACACGGTGCCCGTAAAGGTCTTGCTGATACAGCACTTAAGACGGCGGACTCTGGTTACTTAACACGTCGACTTGTTGACGTTGCTCAGGATGTTATTGTTCGTGAAGACGATTGTGGCACAGACCGCGGCTTCACAATAAGCGCCCTTAAAGATGGCACAGAAATCATTGAAGGCTTAGACGAACGTTTAATTGGCCGATATGCACGTAAGGCCATTAAACATCCTGAAACAGGAGAAGTCTTCGTTCCTGAAAATGGTTTAATTACAGAAGATTTAGCTGAAGCAATTGTGAATGCTGGCATTGAAACTGTAAAAATCCGTTCTGCATTTACATGTAATACCCGTCATGGTGTTTGTAAAAAATGTTATGGCCGCAACCTGGCAACAGGTCAAGAGGTTGAAGTTGGGGAAGCAGTTGGTATTATTGCTGCCCAATCTATCGGTGAACCAGGTACACAGTTAACAATGCGTACATTCCATACAGGCGGGGTGGCCGGTGACGATATTACACAAGGTTTACCACGTATCCAGGAAATTTTTGAAGCGCGTAACCCTAAAGGGCAAGCGGTTATTTCTGAAATTGACGGGGTTGTCGTTGGTATTAACGAAGGCCGTGACCGCCAGCATGAAATTGTTATTCAGGGTGAAGTTGAATCCAGAACATACAATGCACCATATACTGCCCGCTTAAAAGTGGCTGTAAATGATAATGTGGCTCGTGGGGAAGAATTAACGGAAGGTTCTATTGATCCGAAAGAATTAATTAGAGTTAAAGACGTTACATCTGTCCAAGAGTACTTATTACGAGAAGTTCAAAAGGTTTATCGTATGCAAGGGGTAGAAATTGGCGATAAGCACGTAGAAGTAATGGTTCGTCAAATGTTGCGTAAAGTACGTGTTGGTGATGCGGGTGAAACAGATGTACTACCGGGTACACTTCTGGATATTCACCAGTTTACTGATGCGAACGAAAAGGCATTGTTATCAGGAAAAATGCCTGCAACAGGACGTCCAGTCTTACTTGGTATTACAAAAGCGTCGCTTGAAACTGATTCATTCCTTTCTGCTGCATCCTTCCAAGAAACCACAAGGGTTCTTACAGATGCTGCCATTAAAGGCAAACGCGATGAATTACTTGGCTTAAAAGAAAATGTTATCATTGGTAAGCTTGTACCAGCTGGAACAGGAATGCAGCGTTACCGCAAAGCAGAGCCTGTCCTTCGTGATACAACCTCCGAAGAAACAGTTACAATTGATTAATAAAAGTAAGGGATCTGCTAACTAGCAGATTCCTTATTTTAAGAAAATATTAAAAGTCGTGTTGACATCTAATTGTTAAGATGGTACTATATCAAAGGTGCTCCTATTCACCTGATACTTTGGAGGATATGAACGATGTCTTATGAAAAAGTATTACAGGCACAAAAGTTCGTTATAGGAACAAAACAAACAGTAAAGGCACTTAAAGAAGGTAATGTGAAAGAGTTAATTATCGCTAACGACGCTGATCCAAAGTTAACGTCAAAAGTGGTTGATGAAGCTCTTGAAATAAATGTTCCTATCCTTTATGTGGATTCGATGAGAAAACTCGGAAAAGCATGTGGGATTGAAGTTGGTGCTTCAACTGTTGCAATTATCAGCTAAAAGCGTTTTTGTAGATAGAAAGTCTGCAAAAACTTTGTTTTTGCAAAAAAATGAACCACCTGGATGTGTGGGCTTACAAATAATGAAGGGAGGAAACATAAATGCCTACTATTAACCAATTAGTGCGTAAACCTCGTCAATCAAAAGAGGAAAAGTCAAAATCACCAGCACTTAACAAAGGTTATAACAGCTTCAAAAAATCACAAACTAATGTATCTTCACCACAAAAACGCGGTGTATGTACTCGTGTTGGTACAATGACTCCAAAGAAACCAAACTCAGCGTTACGTAAATATGCTCGTGTACGTTTGACAAATGGTATCGAGGTGACAGCATACATTCCTGGTATTGGACACAATCTACAAGAGCACAGCGTTGTTCTTATTCGTGGAGGACGTGTAAAAGACTTACCAGGGGTACGTTATCACATCGTACGTGGAGCGCTTGATACTGCTGGTGTAAACAACCGTATGCAAGGTCGTTCTAAATACGGTACGAAGAGACCAAAAGCAGCTAAAAAATAATTACAACTTAAATAGAAGCTTCGTTGAAAGGAGGAAAAAATATGCCACGTAAAGGTCCTGTAGCAAAGAGAGACGTGTTACCAGATCCACTTTACAATTCAAAATTAGTTACTCGTTTAATCAACAAAATGATGGTTGACGGTAAAAGAGGGAAATCTCAAGAAATTCTTTACTCTGCATTCAATACAATCCGTGAGCGTTCTGGTAAAGAACCAATGGAAGTATTTGAAGCAGCTATGAAAAATATCATGCCTGTACTAGAAGTTAGAGCTCGCCGTGTAGGTGGAGCGAACTACCAAGTACCAGTTGAGGTGCGTCCTGACCGCCGTACAACTCTTGGTCTTCGTTGGTTAGTGAACTATTCACGTAACCGTGGAGAGAAAACAATGGAAGAGCGTTTAGCTAATGAAATCATGGATGCAGCAAACAACACAGGTGCATCTGTTAAAAAGCGTGAAGATACACACAAAATGGCTGAAGCAAACAAAGCGTTTGCTCACTATCGTTGGTAATCTAACCTTCAATATAAAAACTTTCAAACTAGGAAGGAGAAAGACCCAATGGCAAGAGAGTTCTCCTTAGCAAATACTCGTAATATCGGTATCATGGCTCACATTGATGCCGGTAAAACGACTACCACTGAGCGTGTTCTTTATTACACTGGCCGTATCCATAAGATCGGTGAAACACATGAAGGTGCGTCTCAGATGGACTGGATGGAACAAGAACAAGAACGCGGAATCACAATTACTTCCGCAGCAACAACTGCACAATGGCATGGCCATCGTGTAAACATCATTGATACACCAGGACACGTAGACTTCACAGTTGAAGTTGAACGTTCATTACGTGTACTTGATGGTGCAGTAGCTGTACTTGATGCTCAATCTGGTGTTGAGCCTCAAACTGAAACTGTATGGCGCCAAGCAACAACTTACGGTGTACCGCGTGTTGTATTCGTAAACAAGATGGACAAAATTGGAGCTGACTTCTTATATTCTGTAGGAACAATCCATGACCGTCTTCAAGCGAATGCACATCCAATTCAGTTACCAATCGGTGCTGAAGATCAGTTTGAAGCAATCATTGACCTAGTGGAAATGAATGCAGTATTTTACGGGAATGACTTAGGAACTGACATTGAAGTTCGTGAGATTCCAGAAGAATACATGGCTCAAGCTGAAGAATACCGTGAGAAGTTAGTAGAAGCAGTTGCTGAGTTAGATGAAGAATTAATGGAAAAATACCTTGGTGGAGAAGAAATCTCTAAAGAAGAGCTTAAAGCAGCAATTCGTAAAGGTACTGTTAATGTAGAATTTTATCCAGTAATCTGTGGATCAGCATTCAAAAACAAAGGTGTTCAGTTAATGCTTGATGCAGTTATTGACTACCTTCCATCTCCATTAGATGTACCTGCAATCAAAGGTCACGCTATTGATGATGAGAATGAAGTTATTGAGCGTCATTCAAGTGATGAAGAACCGTTTGCTGCTCTTGCGTTTAAAGTTATGACTGACCCTTATGTTGGTAAATTAACGTTCTTCCGCGTTTACTCTGGTACTCTAGAGTCTGGATCATATGTCCAAAACTCAACAAAAGGCAAGCGTGAACGTATCGGACGTATCCTGCAAATGCATGCAAACAGCCGTCAAGAAATCTCAAAGGTTTATGCTGGTGACATTGCTGCTGCTGTAGGTTTGAAAGATACAACTACTGGTGATACTTTATGTGACGAGAAAAACCTTGTTATCTTAGAGTCTATGCAATTCCCTGAACCGGTAATTCAACTTTCAGTTGAACCAAAATCAAAAGCAGATCAAGACAAGATGACAACTGCACTACAAAAGCTTCAAGAAGAAGATCCAACTTTCCGTGCACACACTGACCAGGAAACTGGACAGGTTATCATCGCTGGTATGGGTGAACTTCACCTTGATATCATCGTTGACCGTATGCGTCGTGAATTTAAAGTTGAAGCTAATGTAGGTGCGCCTCAGGTTGCGTACCGCGAAACTTTCCGTGCATCTGCACAAGTTGAAGGTAAATTCGCACGTCAATCTGGTGGTCGTGGACAATACGGACATGTTTGGATCGAATTCTCTCCTAACGAAGAAGGTAAAGGATTCGAATTCGAAAACGGTATTGTCGGTGGTGTTGTTCCTCGTGAATACATCGCTCCAGTTCAAGCTGGTCTTGAAGATGCATTACAACGCGGTGTTCTTGCTGGATATCCACTAGTTGATATTAAAGCAAGACTATTTGATGGTTCATACCATGATGTTGACTCCTCTGAAATGGCGTTTAAAATTGCCGCATCTATGGCACTTAAAAATGCTGCTTCTAAGTGTAGTCCTGTTATCCTTGAACCAATGATGAGAGTAGAAGTAGTTATCCCAGAAGAATATCTTGGTGATATCATGGGACAAATCACTGCTCGCCGTGGACGTGTTGAAGGTATGGAAGCACGTGGTAATGCACAAGTAGTACGTTCAATGGTTCCACTTTCAGAAATGTTTGGTTACGCGACTGCACTTCGTTCTAGTACACAAGGACGTGGAGTATTCTCCATGCACTTCGACCACTATGAGGAAGTACCAAAATCAGTTTCTGAAGAAATCATCAAAAAAAATAAAGGTGAATAATTGATTTTCATCCTTTGTTAAAGTATAACTACTATGTAAGAAGTGGAAGTCGTGGGTTCGGGACAACCTTACTCACGGCTTACATAAAATAATTTTAATTAAATTTTTATAATTTAGAGGAGGATTTCCTAATGGGTAAAGCTAAATTCGACCGTTCTAAGCCACACGTTAACATTGGTACAATCGGACACGTTGACCATGGTAAAACAACTTTAACTGCAGCAATCACTTCTGTACTTGCTAAATCTGGTAAAGCAGAAGCTCGTGCATACGATCAAATCGATGGTGCACCAGAAGAAAAAGAACGTGGTATCACAATCTCTACTGCACACGTAGAGTATGAAACAGATAACCGTCACTACGCACACGTAGACTGCCCAGGACACGCTGACTATGTTAAAAACATGATCACTGGTGCTGCGCAAATGGACGGCGGTATCCTTGTAGTATCTGCTACTGATGGCCCAATGCCACAAACTCGTGAGCACATCCTTCTTTCTCGTCAGGTAGGCGTACCTTACCTTGTTGTATTCATGAACAAGTGTGATATGGTTGACGACGAAGAGCTTCTTGAATTAGTAGAAATGGAAATTCGTGATCTATTATCTGAATACGATTTCCCTGGCGATGACACTCCAGTTATCAAAGGTTCTGCTCTAAAAGCATTAGAAGGCGAAGCTGAATGGGAAGAAAAAATCTTCGAACTTATGAGTGCTGTTGATGAGTTCATCCCAACTCCAACTCGTGACACTGATAAGCCATTCATGATGCCAGTTGAGGATGTATTCTCAATCACTGGTCGTGGAACAGTTGCTACAGGACGTGTTGAGCGTGGTGTAGTTAAAGTTGGTGACGTAGTTGAAATCGTTGGTTTCACTGAAGAGCCAAAATCTACTACTGTAACAGGAGTAGAAATGTTCCGTAAACTTCTTGACTTCGCTGAAGCAGGAGACAACATTGGTGCGCTTCTTCGTGGTGTAGCTCGTGAAGATATCGAACGTGGTCAAGTATTGGCTAAACCAAAGTCAATCACTCCACACACAAAGTTCAAAGCACAAGTTTACGTATTATCAAAAGAAGAGGGTGGACGTCACACTCCATTCTTCTCTAACTACCGTCCGCAATTCTATTTCCGTACTTCTGACATCACTGGTATCTGTATGTTACCAGAAGGTACTGAAATGGTTATGCCTGGTGACCACATCGAAATGACAGTTGAACTTATCGCTCCAATCGCGATCGAAGAAGGAACTAAGTTCTCTATTCGTGAAGGTGGACGTACAGTAGGTTCAGGTTCAATCACTACAATCACTGAGTAATTTGAAACTACAGCTCCTTTGGTGCTGAGTCGAAAGTGATCAAAGATATGAAAGCAGATGGATGACGATCCATCTGCTTTTTTGTTGCTCAATAATTGAAATTGGAATATATAATATCCGAGTTTCTTCTATTAAATATAGAACTTTAATTTACGAACTTTCAGAAAAATAGATAGAGTTAATTGCAATTGTATAAATGGGTTTTGGTCAAAGCTTTGCAGCGTCTCTATTTAGGATATTTCTGGAGATTAATAATAACTGTTGAAAAAGTGAATATCAGCCGCTATAATAGGAAAAGTGTTCGAAACAGAAACATAAAAAAAACTTCACAATAGGTGTTGCGTTTGCTTTATGTTTTATGTATAATAGACAATGTTGGTCTTTGACTGCGATGATGTGAAAGGTTGCTGACACACCCGGCCGCTTTGCCATGGCGAGTGTGTGAGGGAAATTTTCACTGAGAATGTCTATTTAGAAAATAGGCGAATAAAGGAGGGAAAATAATGGCAAAACAAAAAATCCGTATCCGTTTAAAAGCGTATGATCACAGAATCCTTGATCAATCTGCAGAAAAAATCGTTGAAACAGCAAAACGTTCAGGTGCGTCAGTATCGGGTCCAATTCCGTTACCAACTGAAAAGACTGTTTACACAATCCTTCGTGCGGTTCATAAGTACAAAGATTCTCGTGAGCAATTCGAACAACGGACACATAAGCGTCTAATCGACATCGTTAACCCAACTCCACAAACTGTTGATGCGTTAATGCGTTTAGACTTACCATCTGGTGTTGATATCGAAATTAAACTTTAATCAAAATAAAACACAAATATATTAGGAGGTGTGACTTAAATGACCAAAGGAATCTTAGGAAGAAAGATTGGTATGACTCAAGTATTTGCTAGTAATGGTAACTTAATTCCTGTAACTGTAGTTGAGGTAGCTCCAAACGTAGTACTTCAAAAGAAATCAGTTGAAAGCGACGGTTATGTTGCAGTTCAAGTTGGTTTTGAAGACAAACGTGAAAAGTTAGCTAACAAACCAGAAAAAGGGCATGTTGCTAAAGCTAATACTGCTCCTAAGCGCTTCGTTCGCGAATTCCGCGGGGATGACTTAGCAAGCTATGAAGTTGGTCAAGAAGTCAAAGTTGATATTTTCGCTGCTGGAGATATCGTAGATGTAACAGGAATCTCAAAGGGTAAAGGTTTCCAAGGTGTAATTAAACGCCACGGACAATCACGCGGACCAATGGCTCACGGATCTCGTTATCACCGTCGTCCAGGTTCAATGGGACCTGTTGCTCCAAACCGCGTTTTCAAAGGTAAATTATTACCAGGACGTATGGGTGGAGAACAAATCACTGTACAAAACCTTGAAATCATTAAGGTTGATACAGAGCGTAACTTACTTTTAATCAAAGGTAACGTTCCAGGCGCTAAAAAAGCATTATTAAAAATCAAAGGTGCAATTAAAGCATAGTCACCCTTTTAGAAAGGAGGAACAAAGAATGCCTAAAGTAGCATTATTAAACCAAGCTGGATCTCAAGTTGGAGATATCGAACTTAATGATTCTGTATTTGGTATTGAGCCAAACCAACACGTATTATTTGAAGCAATTGTTATGCAAAGAGCTTCATTACGTCAAGGAACTCATAAAACTAAAATTCGTTCTGAAGTACGCGGCGGTGGTCGTAAGCCATGGCGTCAAAAAGGAACTGGACGTGCTCGTCAAGGGTCTATCCGTTCTCCACAATGGCGCGGAGGTGGTACTGTATTCGGTCCAACACCACGCAGCTACGCTTACAAATTACCGAAAAAGGTTCGTCGTTTAGCAATCAAATCTGCACTTTCTTCTAAAGTATTAGAAGAGAACATCTTAGTGTTAGATTTATTAACTTTCGATGCTCCAAAAACAAAAGAATTCAAGACTGTTCTAAATGGTCTTTCTGTAGAGAAAAAAGCGTTAATCGTTACAGCAGATCTTGACGAAAACGTAGCATTATCTGCACGCAACATTCCTGGCGTTACAGTAGTAACTGCTGACGGAATTAACGTATTAGATGTTGTTAATCATGAGAAATTAATCATGACTAAAGCAGCGGTTGAAAAAGTAGAGGAGGTGCTTGCATAATGGATTCACGCGATATCATTAAGCGCCCCGTTATCACTGAACGTTCTACTGACCTAATGGCTGAGAAAAAATATACTTTTGAAGTAGATGTTAGAGCTAACAAGACACAAGTTAAAGATGCTATCGAAGAAATCTTTAGCGTAGATGTTGAGAAAGTAAACATCATGAACTACAAAGGTAAATTCAAGCGTATGGGAAAATTCGGTGGTTACACAAATAAACGTCGTAAAGCAATTGTAAAATTAACTGCTGATAGCAAAGAAATCGAATTCTTTGAAGCATAAGAACCTATCAAGAAGAGGAGGGAAATAAAATGGCGATTAAAAAGTACAAACCTACCTCCAATGGTCGTCGCGGAATGACTACTTCTGATTTCGCAGAAATCACAACTAGTACTCCAGAAAAATCTCTTTTAGCTCCAGTTAAGAGAAAAGGCGGCCGTAATAACCAAGGTAAGTTAACTGTTCGTCATCAAGGTGGCGGTCATAAACGTCAATATCGTATAATTGACTTTAAACGTAACAAAGATGGCATTCCAGGACGCGTTGCTACAATCGAGTATGATCCAAACCGTTCTGCAAATATCGCATTAATCAATTACGTGGATGGAGAAAAGCGTTATATCTTAGCTCCTAAAAATCTAGTAGTTGGCATGGAAGTAATGTCTGGTCCAGAGGCAGATATTAAAGTGGGTAACGCACTTCCATTAGCAAACATTCCTGTTGGTACTGTAGTACACAACATCGAATTAAAACCAGGAAAAGGCGGCCAGTTAGTTCGTTCTGCTGGAACAAGCGCACAAGTACTAGGTAAAGAAGGTAAATACGTATTAGTACGTTTAAATTCTGGTGAAGTTCGTATGATTCTTGCTGAATGCCGCGCTACTGTTGGTCAAGTAGGTAATGAACAACACGAATTAATCAACATTGGTAAAGCAGGTCGTTCTCGTTGGTTAGGTAAACGTCCAACAGTTCGTGGATCTGTAATGAACCCTAACGATCACCCACACGGTGGTGGTGAAGGACGTTCACCAATCGGACGTAAATCACCAATGTCTCCATGGGGTAAACCAACTCTTGGATACAAAACTCGTAAGAAGAAAAACAAATCAGATAAATTTATCGTACGTCGTCGTAAAAAATAACGTGATATTCCTACGGTTCAAAGAAAGAACCGTAGAACAGTCACGAAGGGAGGTTCCTTCATGGGTCGCAGCTTAAAAAAAGGACCATTTGTTGATGATCATTTAATGGTTAAGGTAGAAAAGTTGAACGAGACTGATAGCAAACAAGTTATTAAAACTTGGTCACGCCGTTCTACAATCTTCCCACAATTTATTGGCCACACTATCGCAGTATATGATGGTCGCAAACATGTGCCTGTATATGTTACAGAAGACATGGTAGGACACAAGCTTGGAGAGTTCGCTCCAACTCGTGCTTACAAGGGCCATGGTAATGATGACAAGAAAACAAGACGTTAAGAGAGGAGGGCATCCAAATGCAAGCTAAAGCTGTTGCAAGAACAGTTCGTATTGCTCCTCGTAAAGCACGTTTAGTCGTTGATTTAATCCGAGGTAAGCAAGTTGGTGAAGCTGTGGCGATTTTAAATCTCACTCCTAAGGCTGCTTCTCCAATCGTAGAAAAAGTATTAAAATCAGCTATGGCAAACGCTGAGCACAACTATGAAATGGACGTTAATAATCTAGTTGTTGCACAAGCATTTGTTGACGAAGGACCAACTTTAAAACGTTTCCGTCCTCGCGCTATGGGCCGTGCAAGCCAAATCAACAAACGCACTAGCCACATCACAATCGTTCTATCAGAAAAGAAGGAGGGATAATCTGTGGGTCAAAAAGTAAATCCAGTCGGTTTGCGTATCGGAATCATCAAAGATTGGGAATCTAAGTGGTACGCAGGTAAAGACTTCGCTACTCTTTTACACGAAGACCTTAAAATTCGTGAGTACATCACGAAGCGTTTGAAGGATGCTTCTGTTTCTAAAGTTGAAATCGAACGTGCGGCAAACCGTGTGAATGTAACAGTTCATACTGCTAAGCCTGGTATGGTTATTGGTAAAGGCGGTACTGAAGTTGAAGCACTTCGTAAAGCATTAAATCAATTAACTGGCAAACGAGTTCACATCAACATCCTTGAAATCAAGAGAGCTGACGTTGATGCGAAATTAGTTGCTGAAAATATTGCTCGTCAATTAGAAAACCGTGTATCTTTCCGTCGTGCACAAAAGCAAGCAATTCAACGTGCTATGCGCGCTGGTTCAAAAGGTATTAAAACACAAGTATCTGGTCGTCTTGGCGGTGCAGATATCGCTCGTGCTGAACATTACAGCGAAGGAACTGTTCCACTTCATACACTTCGCGCTGATATCGACTATGCTACTGCTGAAGCCGATACTACTTATGGTAAGCTTGGCGTAAAAGTATGGATCTATAAGGGAGAAGTCCTTCCTACTAAGAAGAAATCTGTGGAAGGAGGCAAATAATATGTTATTGCCAAAACGCGTAAAATATCGCCGTCAACATCGTGGTAACATGCGTGGTAACGCAAAAGGCGGTACAGAAGTGACATTCGGTGAATTCGGCCTACAAGCTTTAGAAGCTTCATGGATTACGAACCGCCAAATCGAAGCAGCACGTATTGCGATGACACGTTACATGAAACGTGGCGGTAAAGTTTGGATTAAAATTTTCCCTCACAAGCCTTACACTGCTAAACCTCTAGAAGTACGGATGGGTTCCGGTAAAGGGGCACCTGAAGGCTGGGTAGCTGTTGTTAAGCCTGGAAAAATCATGTTCGAAATCGCTGGCGTTTCTGAAGAAATCGCTCGTGAAGCACTTCGACTTGCAATGCACAAACTTCCTGTTAAGTGTAAGTTTGTAAAACGAGAAGAAATTGGTGGTGAATCAAATGAAAGCTAATGAACTTCGTGACCTTACCACTGCTGAAATTGAACAAAAAGTAAAATCCTTAAAAGAAGAACTTTTCAACCTTCGCTTTCAATTGGCGACAGGACAACTTGAAAACACTGCTCGCATACGTGAAGTACGTAAAGCGATCGCTCGTATGAAAACAGTTGTTCGTGAAAGAGAAATCAACGTTAACAAGTGATTATTGAAGGGAGGTTCACACAATGAGTGAACGTAACCAACGTAAAGTTTACACAGGACGCGTTGTTTCTGACAAGATGGATAAAACCGTAACAGTTCTTGTTGAAACTCAAAAAAAGCATCCTTTATATGGTAAACGCGTTAAGTACTCTAAAAAGTATAAAGCTCATGATGAGCAAAACGAAGCAAAAATCGGCGATGTAGTTCGTATTATGGAAACTCGTCCGCTTTCAGCTACTAAGCGTTTCCGTTTAGTTGAAGTTGTAGAAAAAGCAGTTATTATTTAATTGTTCGGATTAAGCTTCATTCCGAAGGGAGGTTACACACATGATTCAACAAGAATCACGTTTAAAAGTTGCTGACAACTCTGGTGCACGTGAGGTACTAACGATTAAAGTTCTTGGTGGTTCAGGTCGCAAATTTGCTGGTATTGGTGATGTTATCGTTTGTACAGTAAAACAAGCAACACCAGGTGGCGTTGTTAAAAAAGGTGACGTTGTTAAAGCAGTTATCGTTCGTACAAAGAGCGGTGCTCGTCGTCCAGACGGTTCATACATTCGTTTCGATGAAAACGCATGTGTAATTATCAAAGATGATAAGAGCCCACGTGGAACTCGTATTTTCGGACCTGTTGCCCGTGAACTTCGCGACAACAACTTTATGAAGATTGTTTCTCTTGCTCCAGAAGTATTATAATTTTAAAATTAATTGCCTTTAAGGAGGTGCTTACTGATGCATGTAAAAAAAGGTGATAACGTCAGAGTTATTTCTGGCAAGGATAAAGGCAAAACAGGTGTGATCCTAGCTGCTTATCCTAAAGACAGCCGTGTACTAGTTGAAGGTGTAAACATTGTGAAAAAACACTCTAAACCTTCTCAAGTGAATCCACAAGGCGGAATTATCAGCTTTGAGGCTCCTATCCATGTATCAAACGTTATGCCTATCGATCCTAAAACTGGTAACCCAACTCGTGTAGGTTCCACAACGGTTGATGGCAAGAAAGTACGCGTAGCAAAATCCGGTGAAGTTTTAGATAAATAGTTTAAAATTTAGAAGGGAGGTACAATAAGTGAACCGCCTAAAAGAAAAATTTGTAAAAGAAGTTACTCCTGCTCTTATGAGCAAGTTCAACTATAAATCAGTTATGGAAGTTCCTAAACTTGAGAAAATCGTTGTGAATATGGGCGTTGGTGACGCAGTTGCAAACGCAAAGGCACTCGATAATGCAGTTGAAGAACTTTCAACTATCACAGGTCAAAAACCTGTCGTTACACGTGCGAAAAAATCTATCGCTGGCTTCCGTCTTCGTGAAGGTATGCCAATCGGTGCTAAGGTTACTCTTCGCGGTGAACGCATGTACGAATTCTTGGATAAATTAGTTTCCGTTTCATTACCTCGTGTACGTGACTTCCGTGGTATTTCTAAAAAAGCATTCGACGGTCGTGGTAACTACACTCTAGGTGTTAAAGAACAATTAATCTTCCCTGAAATTGATTACGATAAAGTAAGCAAAGTTCGTGGTATGGATATCGTTATCGTAACAACTGCAAAAACTGATGAAGAATCTCGTGAACTTTTAACTCAATTTGGAATGCCATTCCAAAAGTAATCCTTAAATAAGGGAGGCGAAAACGTGGCTAAAAAGTCAATGATTGCGAAACAACAACGCACGCCTAAATTCAAAGTACAAGAGTATACACGCTGCGAACGTTGTGGTCGTCCACACTCTGTATATCGTAAATTTAAGCTTTGCCGTATTTGTTTCCGTGAATTAGCATACAAAGGACAAATTCCTGGTGTCAAAAAAGCTAGCTGGTAAAACCCAAGTCTGGGAAGGAGGTAAAAATAATGGTCATGACAGATCCAATTGCTGATTTGCTTACTCGCATTCGTAATGCGAACATGGTGCGTCACGAAAAGTTAGAAGTGCCTGCTTCTAATATGAAAAAAGAAATTGCTGAAATTTTAAAGCGCGAAGGTTTCGTACGTGACGTCGAATTTATTGAAGACAACAAACAAGGTATCATCCGTATCTTCTTAAAATACGGTGCTAGTAACGAACGTGTTATTACTGGTCTTAAGCGCATAAGCAAGCCTGGACTTAGAGTTTACGCAAAATCAACTGAGGTACCACGCGTTCTTAACGGTCTTGGTATCGCATTAGTATCAACATCACAAGGTGTTATTACAGATAAAGAAGCTCGTGCAAAACAAATCGGCGGAGAAATTTTAGCTTACGTTTGGTAATTGAGCTTTTGAATGAATGGAGGTGCACTAAATGTCTCGCGTAGGAAAAAAACCAATTGTTATTCCAGCAGGAGTAACAGTAACTTTAAATAACAACACTGTTACAGTTAAAGGACCTAAAGGTGAACTTACTCGTACTTTCCACTCAGATATCACTATCAGTGTGGAAGAGAATCTTGTAACAATCACACGTCCTTCTGATGTGAAAGAACACCGCGCATTACATGGTACAACTCGTGCCGTTCTTGCGAACATGGTTGAAGGTGTATCTACTGGCTTCTCTAGAGGCCTAGAGTTAATCGGGGTTGGATATCGTGCTCAAAAGCAAGGTAACAAACTTGTATTAAACGTTGGATACTCTCATCCAGTTGAGATCGAAGCTGAAGAGGGACTTGAAATCGAAGTTCCTGCAAACACAAAAATCGTTATCAAAGGTACTGACAAAGAACGTGTTGGTGCATTAGCAGCGAATATTCGCGGAGTTCGTCCTCCAGAGCCGTATAAAGGCAAAGGAATTCGTTACGAAGGTGAATTTGTTCGTCGTAAAGAGGGTAAAACCGGTAAGTAATGCCGCATAGGTAAACGAAAGGAGTGACGTAAATGATTACGAAGCAAGATAAAAACGCTACTCGCAAGAAAAGACATGCTCGTGTTCGTGCGAAACTTAGCGGTACTTCTGCTCGTCCACGTCTAAATGTGTTTCGTTCTAACAAACATATTTATGCTCAAGTAATTGATGACATTAACGGAGTAACTTTAGCAAGTGCTTCTACTTTAGATAAAGACTTTGGTTTAGAATCTACAAACAACGTTGAAGCTGCACAAAAGGTCGGAGAATTAGTCGCTAAACGTGCTGTAGAAAAAGGTATCACTTCTATTGTCTTTGACCGTGGCGGATACCTATACCATGGACGTATTCAAGCATTAGCTGATGCTGCCCGTGAAAACGGCTTACAATTCTAATAGACAAAGGAGGGACACAAAAAGATGCGTCGTATTGATCCAAACAAACTTGAACTAGAAGAACGCGTAGTCACGGTTAACCGTGTTGCGAAAGTTGTGAAAGGTGGACGTCGTTTCCGCTTTACAGCCCTTGTTGTTGTAGGCGATAAAAACGGCCACGTTGGTTTCGGTACTGGTAAAGCTCAAGAAGTACCTGATGCTATTCGTAAAGCCATCGAAGATGCAAAGAAAAACTTAGTCGAGGTACCAATGGTTGGAACGTCTATTCCACACCAAGTAATTGGACGCTTTGGTGCTGGCGAAATCCTTCTAAAACCTGCTTCTGAAGGTACAGGAGTTATCGCTGGTGGACCAGTTCGTGCCGTACTAGAATTAGGCGGAGTTGCTGACATTCTTTCTAAATCATTAGGAACTAACACTCCAATTAACATGGTACGTGCTACAATTGACGGTTTAAAACAATTAAAACGTGCTGAAGACGTAGCAAAACTACGTGGTAAATCAGTAGAAGAACTGTTAGGATACGGGGGGAAATAAAATGGCAAATAAACTATCAGTTACCCTCACTCGCAGTTTGATTGGCCGTCCAGGCGATCAACGTGAAACAGTTAAAGCTCTTGGATTACGTAAATTAAATCAAACAGTTGAGCACCCAGATAACGCTGCTATTCGCGGTATGATTACCAAAGTTGCTCACCTTGTTACAGTAAAAGAACAATAATTGATTGTTTTCTTTCATAAGGAGGTGCCAATATGAAACTTCATGAATTAAAACCTGCTGAAGGTTCTCGTAAAGAGCGCAAGCGTTTAGGTCGTGGTATCGGATCTGGTCAAGGTAAAACTGCTGGTAAAGGTCACAAAGGTCAAAATGCTCGTTCTGGTGGCGGTGTACGTCTAGGTTTTGAAGGTGGTCAAACACCTTTATACCGTCGTTTACCAAAACGTGGATTTACAAACATCAGCCGTAAGGAATATGCAATTGTAAATCTTGATACGTTAAATCGCTTTGTTGAAGGTACAGAAGTTACTCCAGAACTTCTTATCGAATCAGGCGTAGTAAGTAACGAAAAAGCGGGAATCAAGGTTCTTGCAAAAGGGACACTAGAGAAAAAGTTGACTGTAAAAGCTCACAAATTCTCCTCTGCTGCTAAGGAAGCTATCGAAGCTGCTGGTGGAAACACTGAGGTGATCTAATGTTCCAGACATTCTCCAATTTTATGCGCGTGGGTGAGATAAGACGTAAGATCATATTCACCCTTTTAATGTTAGTCGTATTCCGATTAGGTACATTTATCCCAGTACCCAATGTAAATGCTGATGTTCTAGCAAACCAAGATAAGCTCAGTGTTTTCGGTATATTAAATACTTTTGGCGGTGGAGCATTAAAACAATTCTCCATCTTTGCAATGGGTATCATGCCGTACATTACAGCCTCTATCATTATTCAACTCCTTCAAATGGATGTTGTACCGAAGTTTACAGAATGGTCTAAGCAAGGTGAATCAGGCCGTCGTAAGATTGCCCAATTTACTCGTTATTTTACAATCGTGCTTGGATTTATCCAGGCATTAGGAATGTCCTACGGTTTTAATAACTTAGCTAGCGGCCAGTTGATTGAAAATCCTGGAATTGGTACTTATTTATTGATTGCTGTTGTATTAACCGCTGGTACAGCATTTTTAATGTGGTTAGGGGAACAGATTACCGAAAAAGGTGTTGGTAATGGAATTTCTATTATCATCTTTGCCGGGATCGTGGCTGGAATGCCATCCACTATTAATCAAATTTATGTTCAACAATTTGAGAATGCTGGGGAAGCATTATTCTTACGTATTGTTACGGTAATTCTAATCGCACTTGCGGTTGTTGCTATCGTAGTTGGTGTTATCTTTATCCAACAAGCAAATCGTAAGATACCTATTCAATATGCAAAGCGCGTTGTTGCTGGACGTAATCCAGTTGGAGGACAATCTACTCACATGCCATTAAAAGTTAATGCTGCGGGTGTTATTCCTGTTATCTTTGCCGTTTCATTTATTGTAACGCCTAGAACAGTTGCGTCATTCTTCCCAACGAATGATGTAACTCTTTGGATTACTAAGGTCTTTGACTATTCTCATCCAATCGGGATGACCTTATATGCAGCATTAATTATCGCGTTCACTTATTTCTATGCTTTTATTCAAGTTAACCCTGAACAAGCAGCGGAGAACCTACAAAAGCAAAGCGGCTATATTCCTGGTATTCGTCCAGGAAAGAGTACGCAAGAATACTTAACGCGTGTCTTATATCGTTTAACTTTTGTTGGTGCAATCTTCCTTGCTGTTATTGCGGTATTGCCAATGTTATTTATTTCAATAGCTAACCTTCCGCAATCAGCGCAAATTGGCGGAACAAGTTTGTTAATCGTTGTCGGTGTTGCACTTGATACGATGAAACAACTTGAAGCACAACTAGTTAAACGTCATTATAAAGGATTTATTAAGTAATGGTTTTAGGGGCCATAGCTCCCTAAAACCCATTTATAGCACGAGGGGGGAACACGTGTGAATTTAGTATTAATGGGGCTACCAGGTGCCGGTAAAGGTACTCAAGCTGAAAGAATCGTCGAGCAATACGGCATCCCTCATATCTCTACTGGCGATATGTTCCGTGCAGCGATGAAAGAAGGAACAGAACTAGGTTTACAAGCGAAATCATTCATGGATAAAGGCGAACTTGTTCCTGATGAAGTAACAATCGGCATTGTTCGTGAGCGGCTAAGCAAGGAAGATTGTCAAAAAGGATTCCTTTTAGATGGCTTCCCTAGAACTGTACCTCAAGCAGATGCGTTGGAAAATCTATTAGTTGATTTAAATAAAAAAATCAACTATGTAATTAATATTAATGTAGATAAAGAATTATTAATGGCGCGTTTGACTGGACGTCGTATCTGTAAAGAATGTGGATCTACGTATCATTTAGAGTTTAATCCTCCTAAACAAGAGGGTGTATGCGATCGCTGCGGCGGTGAGTTATACCAAAGAGCGGATGATAATGAAGAAACAGTTCAAAATCGTTTAGACGTAAATATCAAACAACAAGAACCATTATTAACTTTTTATGAAACTAAAGGATATCTTCGTACAATCGATGGACAGCAGGATATTAACAAAGTATTCGCTGATATCGAGCATTTACTTGGGGACTTACATTAATGACCGTAAGTAAATCCGTACGAACGGCTCTCGACCATCTCTTCATTTTGATTCAAAAATATGTGAAAGCATATCGCTTTTCTATTGTACGGAGTATGTAGGACCGAGAGTTGGGTAAGACTTACATGTGGAACTAATTTATTCCTAAATATGTAGTATTTACTTGCGGACAGAAGAAGAACAATATGTTACTATTATAAGGTTGCTATTTGTGTACGAATAAGAAGAGTTATATTGTTTTGTATTCACAATTTTTGAATTGAGAAGGGAGACGAGATCGATGGCCAAAGATGATGTAATTGAAATTGAAGGTAAAGTCATTGAAACATTGCCAAATGCAATGTTTAAGGTAGAATTAGAAAATGGTCATACCGTGCTAGCGCATGTTTCTGGTAAAATACGAATGCATTTCATTCGGATCCTTCCGGGTGACAAAGTGACTGTTGAGCTTTCTCCATATGACTTAACACGCGGAAGAATTACTTACCGCTTTAAATAATGCTTGCACTCCGTACTACTAAGGAGGTTAGGATAATAATGAAAGTAAGACCATCTGTTAAACCGATCTGCGAAAAGTGTAAAGTTATCCGTAGACGCGGCAAAGTTATGGTTATCTGTGAAAACCCTAAACATAAACAAAAACAAGGTTAATTTTGAAGGAGGTGCGCATTTTCTATGGCACGTATTGCTGGTGTAGATATTCCACGTGAAAAACGTGTAGTTATCTCTTTAACATACATTTATGGAATTGGTAAAAACACTGCACAAAAAGTATTAGCAGAAGCTGGTGTTTCTGAAGATACACGTGTACGTGATTTAACAGAAGACGAATTAAACAAAATCCGTGACATCATCGACAAGTTAAAAGTTGAAGGTGACCTTCGCCGTGAAATTTCTCTTAACATTAAGCGTTTAATGGAAATCGGCTGCTACCGCGGATTACGTCATCGTCGTGGTTTACCAGTTCGTGGACAAAATACGAAAAACAACGCTCGTACTCGCAAAGGTCCTCGTAAGACTGTAGCGAACAAGAAGAAGTAATCGGCAAAGGAGGTAATTTAAATGGCACGTAAAACAAATACACGTAAACGTCGTGTTAAAAAGAATATTGAATCTGGTATTGCTCATATTCGTTCAACTTTTAACAATACGATTGTAACTATTACTGATGTTCATGGTAATGCAATTTCATGGTCAAGTGCAGGTGCGCTTGGATTTAGAGGTTCTCGTAAATCTACACCATTTGCAGCACAAATGGCAGCTGAAACAGCAGCTAAGACTTCTATTGAACATGGTATGAAAACTCTTGAAGTTACTGTTAAAGGACCTGGTGCAGGACGTGAAGCAGCAATCCGTGCTCTTCAAGCTGCTGGTCTTGAAGTAACTGCTATCAAAGACGTTACACCTGTTCCTCATAATGGATGCCGTCCACCAAAACGTCGTCGTGTTTAATTTTTCTGTATAGATTTTGTATCATATGTCTATAATGGGATATGATATTAATTTTTTGCACTCTTACAGAAGATTTATTCCAGTTGTTGTGCACAATACGGGAACATATACATGGGGACTTTAATTAGTATACAAGCTAATTTGAAGTTTCGACGTTTTGAAGGAGGGTTATTTGATGATCGAAATAGAAAAACCAAAAATCGAAACGATTGAGATCAACGACGATGCCAAGTACGGCAAATTTATCGTAGAGCCACTTGAGCGTGGATATGGTACCACTTTGGGTAACTCCTTACGTCGTATCCTATTATCTTCACTCCCAGGTGCCGCGGTTACATCGATTCAAATCGATGGGGTACTTCATGAGTTCTCAACAATTGAAGGCGTCGTGGAGGATGTAACATCCATCATCCTAAACATTAAAAAACTAGCTTTAAAAATCTACTCTGATGAAGAGAAGACGCTAGAATTTGATGTGCAAGGTGAGGGACCAGTTTTAGCTGGCAATATCACTCATGATAGTGATGTTGAAGTGTTAAATCCAGATCTTCATATTGCAACTTTAGCGTCAAATGGTCATCTTCGCATGCGTTTAACGGCGAAACGTGGACGTGGTTACACTCCAGCTGTTCAAAACAAAAGAGAAGACCAGCCTATTGGTGTGATTCCAATTGATTCTATCTTTACACCAGTTTCACGTGTCATGTTCCACGTAGAAAATACACGTGTTGGTCAAATGTCCAATTTTGATAAATTGACACTTGATGTGTGGACAGATGGAAGCACTGGACCAAAAGAAGCAATTGCTCTTGGTTCGAAAATTTTGACTGAGCATTTGAATATTTTCGTTGGCTTAACTGATGAAGCTCAAAATGCTGAAATTATGATCGAAAAAGAGGAAGACCAAAAGGAAAAAGTTCTTGAAATGACTATTGAGGAACTCGATCTTTCTGTTCGTTCTTATAACTGCTTAAAACGTGCTGGCATCAACACTGTTCAGGAATTAGCAAATAAGACTGAAGAAGATATGATGAAAGTTCGTAACTTAGGCCGTAAATCACTTGAAGAAGTGAAGGCAAAACTAGAAGAGCTTGGATTAGGCTTACGTAAAGACGACTAGTCTTTCGTTAGGCAATTATTCCGACTTATGACTTCAACAAAGGAGGGAACCCTTCATGGCATACAGAAAGTTAGGACGCACAAGTGCACAGCGTAAAGCTATGCTACGTGATTTAACTACAGATTTAATTATCAACGAGCGTATTGAAACAACAGAAACTCGTGCGAAAGAAATTCGTGTGACTGTTGAAAAAATGATCACTTTAGGTAAACGCGGTGATTTACATGCTCGTCGTCAAGCTGCTTCATATGTACGTAACGAAGTTGCTGATGCTGAAAACAATACAAGTGCATTACAAAAACTTTTCGCTGATATCGCTCCACGTTATACTGAGCGTCAAGGTGGATATACTCGTATTATGAAAATTGGACCACGCCGCGGTGACGGTGCACCAATGGTTATTATCGAGTTAGTTTAATAGCTATCAACAGACAACAAGGGCGCTGGACAGTTTTGTAACAAACTTGTTCTTTGCCCTTTTTCTGTAAATGAACTCTATATCATGTTAGACCCAAGCCCAAAAGAGTGTTATGATGAGCGTAACTCCAATTAGTTGGAGAATTAAAAAGTTTAATTGTCCCCTTTTTGTGGACTGTTTTAAATAAGCTTTTTTCTGCCGCATCTATGGATGTGTGATTTGAATTACGACTCGTCTAGCTCATGCACCTCCTCCCATTTCTTTGATGAAATTCCTTTTTTGCAGTTAAGACGTAACTGCATAGGGACGAGGTGCAGGCTTTTTTTTATATGTAAAAACATTTGAGCAGAGAATAGTCTAGCTGAGAGGAGGCATATCCCGATGAAAAATCCAATTGTTACTCTTGATGGAGTTTCTTTTCAATACGATACACAAGAACGCTATGCTCTGAATAATGTCTCTTTTGATATATATGAGGGGGAATGGCTGGCGATTGTCGGTCATAATGGTTCTGGGAAGTCGACAATGGCCAAACTACTAAATGGGCTTCAATTTCCTCAATCAGGTGAACTACAGGTTTGTGGTATTAAACTTGATGAAGAATCAATATGGGATATCCGAAAAAAAATTGGGATGGTTTTTCAAAATCCTGATAACCAATTTGTCGGTACAACAGTACAGGATGATGTGGCTTTTGGTTTAGAAAATAATGGCATTCCTAGAGAGGAAATGGTCAAAAGAGTCGAGGATTCGTTAAAGAGGGTCAAGATGGATAAGTTTCTACATCAAGAGCCCCACCATCTATCTGGAGGCCAAAAGCAGCGTGTGGCAATAGCAGGTGTTCTTGCGCTAAGGCCGTCAATTATCATATTAGATGAGGCAACATCAATGCTTGATCCCAAAGGCCGGGAAGAGGTATTGGAGACGGTTCGTTTATTAAAAGAAGAGAAATCTTTAACCGTTATATCTATTACTCATGACTTAGATGAAGCTGCCAAAGCGGATCGGATTATTGTGATGAACAAAGGAGAAGTTTTTCGTGAAGGGATACCGGAAGAAATTTTCTCCATGGATGAACAATTAGTTCAATTAGGTTTGGATATTCCTTTTTCAGTAAAAATGGCGAAATCATTTCGGGACAAGGGTGTTCAACTAACGAGACATTATTTATCGGAAGAAGAGTTGGTGACAGAGCTATGGACATCTCGCTCAAACATGTAGATTATCGATATCAAACAAATACTCCTTTTGAACGATTGGCCATTGCGGACGTTTCGATTGATATTCCGACAGGGGTGTATATGGCTATAATTGGCCATACCGGCTCAGGAAAGTCCACCGTCCTCCAACATTTAAATGCACTTTTGCAGCCAACAAAAGGATCAGTTTCGATTGGTGATCAAGAAATTAAGGCTGGACTGAAAAATAAAAATTTGAAGAAGATCCGTCAAAAAGTTGGGATCGTTTTTCAATTCCCTGAACATCAATTATTTGAAGAAACCGTTGAAAAGGATATTATGTTCGGGCCCATGAATTTTGGCGTTTCTGAGAGTGATGCAAAGGAACGGGCACGGATTGCCTTACATCAAGTGGGCTTAGGCGAAGAAGTCCTTCAAAAATCCCCATTTGATCTCTCTGGGGGCCAAATGCGCCGCGTGGCTATTGCAGGTGTACTCGCTATGGAACCTGATGTTATTGTCCTGGACGAGCCTACTGCAGGGCTAGACCCTAGAGGCCGTAAAGAGGTCATGGATATGTTTTACGATCTTCATAAAGAAAGAAAGCTTTCTACCATACTTGTCACACATAGTATGGAGGATGCTGCAAGATATGCAGACCAAATTGTCATAATGCAGCAAGGGAAGGTTGTTCAAAGAGGGACACCGGAAGAGATTTTCTCAGCACCGGGTGAACTTGTTGAAATGGGACTGGATGTACCCGAAGTGGTTCGTTTTCAACTGAAACTTGAGGACAAATTAGGGATTAAATTAGAGAAAATGTTCCTAACCATTGATGAACTGTCTGCTGCTGTCACTAAGGTGTTAAGTAGAGGTGTTCGCTTATGATGGATAAAATGATTTTTGGGCGCTATGTCCCGGCTGATTCGGTTCTTCATAAGATGGACCCTCGCTCTAAAATATTGATTATCTTTCTTTTTGTCTGTATTATTTTTCTGGCAAATAATGTGGTGACCTATGCACTTATTGGTATTTATACTTTTTTTATGCTCGGATTGTCGCGAGTCCCCGTGCGCTTTTTGTATGGCGGCTTGAAACCGGTTATTTGGCTCGTCCTTTTTACATTTATTCTACAGTTGTTTTTTACTAGAGAAGGTGCCCTTTTATATGAACTAGGGCCAGTTAAGATTTATGAGGAAGGGTTAAGACAAGGGATTTTTATTTCGTTACGATTCTTCTTCCTAATTCTAATGACGTCTTTGTTGACACTGACAACCACTCCGATTGAAATTACGGATGGTTTGGAAACACTTTTACATCCTTTAAATAAGGTTCGTTTTCCTGTCCATGAGATGGCGTTAATGATGTCCATTTCATTGCGGTTTATTCCCACGCTTATGCAGGAAACGGATAAAATTATGAAGGCGCAAATCGCCAGAGGCGTAGAGTTTGCGAGCGGACCGTTTAAGGAACGGATTAAAGCCGTCATTCCACTGCTAATCCCTTTGTTTGTCAGTTCATTTAAACGGGCAGAAGAATTAGCCGTTGCGATGGAAGCAAGGGGTTATCGAGGCGGAGAAGGCAGAACAAAGTATCGGGAGTTATCTTGGAAAAAAGCTGATTCCTTTCAGATGGTTCTTTTAGTTCTTGTAACGATCTTATTATTCTTATTACGTTCATAATGGAGCGAGGCTATGCCAAGGTATAAATGTATCATTTCTTATGATGGTTCTGGATTTTCAGGTTATCAGGTTCAGCCTAATAAGCGGACCGTTCAATCTGTTTTAGAAACTGTATTAACAAAAATGCATAAGGGTGAACCGGTGAAGGTATTCGCTTCTGGACGAACGGATGCCGGCGTACATGCAAAAGGACAAGTCATTCATTTTGATTCGCCGCTCCATATTCCGGAAGAAAAGTGGGGAAGAGCGTTGAATTCAATGCTTCCAGGCGATATTTCTGTCCTTTCTGCTGTGACGGTCGATGAGTCGTTTCATGCCCGCTTTGATGCTAAAGGGAAGGAATACCGCTATAAGCTCCATTTATCTTCAAATAGGGATCCTTTTTTGCGGAAATTTGCTTACCAATATCCATATCGTCTCGATTTGAATGCAATGGAACAGGCAAGTAATTTTTTCTTAGGTACACATGACTTTTCTAGCTTCTGTGCTGCGAAGACAGAAGTGGAAGACAAAGTGCGAACGATTAAAGCGATTGATTTTTCACGCGAGAATGAGATGTTAACCATCCGTTTTGTTGGAAATGGCTTTTTATATAATATGGTCCGTATTTTAGTGGGAACTTTATTAGAAGTTGGATCTGGTGATCGAAGCCCAGAAGAGATCCCGAATCTATTGGCTCAGAAGGATCGGACTTTGTCTGGAAAAACGGCACCTGGCCACGGTTTATACCTTTGGGAAGTATATTATGAGTAAATAATTTTTAATACAACACAACCTGGTGTAACATTTTCTTGACATATAGCCCTGAAGTATTTATTATATTATATGTGCGTGTTTTTAATCCCACGATAAAGCCCCGGAAAGTCTTCATCGTGATTGAAAATATATGAATACAAACTTAACCGCACAAGGGTAGTAGATGTTCATTCCCGGAACAGAATTGAACACTAATTGCTTTAAAAGTGCGAAGACAATAATCTTTTTGGATTTAAATTAGGAGGGAAACTCATGCGTACAACGTTTATGGCAAATGCCAACACTATCGAGCGTAAATGGTACGTAATTGATGCTGAGGGCAAAACTCTTGGACGTCTTGCTTCTGAAGTAGCATCAATTTTACGTGGTAAAAACAAACCAACTTTTACACCACATGTTGACACTGGTGATAATGTAATCATTCTTAACGCTTCTAAAGTAGAACTTACTGGTAAGAAATTAACTGACAAGATTTACTACCGTCACACAAATCACCCAGGTGGTTTAAAACAAAGAACTGCTCTAGAAATGCGTACTAACTATGCTGAGAAAATGATCGAGCTTGCTGTTAAAGGTATGCTTCCAAAGAATTCTCTTGGCCGTCAAATCATCAAAAAATTACACGTATATGCTGGCAGCGAACATCCGCACCAAGCACAACAACCTGAAGTTTACGAACTTCGCGGTTAATAAAGAGGGAGGGAATTAACTTGGCACAAGTTCAATATATCGGTACAGGTCGCCGTAAGAGTTCTGTCGCACGTGTGCGTTTAGTACCAGGCACAGGTAAAATTATTGTTAATGGTCGTGAAATCGAAGATTATATCCCATTTGAAGCATTACGTGTTGTTGTAAGACAACCATTAGTAGCTACTGAAACTGTTGGAAGCTACGATGTTCTTGTAAACGTAAGCGGTGGTGGATACACTGGTCAAGCTGGAGCAATCCGTCATGGTGTTGCTCGTGCATTATTACAAGCTGACCCTGAATTCCGCCCAACATTAAAACGCGCTGGATTATTAACTCGTGATCCACGTATGAAAGAACGTAAGAAATACGGTCTTAAAGGTGCTCGTCGTGCGCCTCAGTTCTCAAAACGTTAATTTTTACGTTTCAAAGACTCTCAACCAAATTGGTTGGGGGTCTTTTTTTTGTATAGGAAATTATGGATTCTCGCAGTAATTTGTTCTTTTAAATTTTTTTTAATCGTTTTGTAGATTTTTGTAGGGTTTTGTTGTTTTACTTATAAACTTATTTAAGTATTCAAAATTGGAAGCGTTAACAAGGGGGATGGACATGAAAAAGTTTGGATTAGCTGCGCAGATTTTTATTGCACTTATTTTAGGTATAGTGGTTGGGGCTGCTACTTATGGGAACAATACAGCAATTGCCTACATTGCGCCAATCGGTGATATTTTCATTCATTTAATTAAAATGATCGTTATGCCGATTGTAATAGCAGCACTTGTTGTTGCGGTGGCGGGTGTAGGTGATATAAAAAAATTAGGTAAGCTTGGCGGCAAGACAATACTTTATTTTGAAATCATTACAACGATAGCGCTGGGGATTGGATTGCTGGCTGCAAATGTGTTCCATCCAGGTTCTGGTGTAGATATGAGCCATCTGGCAAAAGGAGATATCTCAGCATACGAACAAACAGCAAGCGCTACACAAAACAAAGGCTTTGCGGAAACAATCGTTCACATCGTTCCAAAAAATGTGTTTGAATCAATGGCGCAAGGGGATCTATTACCGATTATTTTCTTCAGTGTTCTATTCGGCCTAGGGGTCGCGGCAATCGGGGACAAAGGAAAGCCGGTACTTCATTTCTTTGAAGGTGTATTAGAAGCAATGTTTTGGGTAACAAATCAAGTAATGAAGGCTGCTCCGTTCGGAGTATTCGCTCTTATTGCAGTGACGGTGGCCCATTTCGGAGTGAGCACATTGCTTCCGCTTGGAAAACTTGTATTGGCTGTGTATGTAACTGTATTGTTTTTCGCTATTGTGATTTTAGGTATAAACGCGAAAATGACAGGAACAAATATTTTTACACTTATTAAGATTTTAAAGGAAGAACTTATCATTTCTTTTACAACAGCGAGTTCTGAGGCAGTTCTCCCGAACATCATGAAAAAGATGGAGCAATTCGGTTGTCCGAAGGCGATTGTTTCTTTCGTCATTCCGACAGGATACACATTCAATCTGACAGGATCAGCAATTTATCAGGCACTTGCTTCGCTGTTTGTTGCGCAAATGTATAACGTACACATGTCATTGATGGAGCAAATCACATTGTTATTTGTACTTATGATGACTTCAAAAGGTATGGCAGGCGTCCCAGGTGCATCGTTTGTCGTTGTACTGGCGACACTCGGATCTATGGGATTACCGTTAGAGGGAATTGCTTTGATTGCTGGAATCGATCGTATTTTAGATATGATTCGCTCAGCTGTAAACGTTTTAGGAAACTCATTGGCTGCCATCTCAATGGCGAAATGGGAGGGCGAATTTGATAAAGAAAAAGCTCAGGACTATTTGGATTCTGTTAAAGAAACAAAGGCTGCATAAAGGGATAGGAGGAGAAATGTAATGACAGTAACTGAAATAAAAGGAAATGTTCGGATTGAAAAGGATTTTTTAGGGGAAAAAGAGGTGCCTGTAAATGCCTATTACGGCATCCAAACATTGCGCGCTGTCGAGAACTTCCCTATTACAGGATATACAATTCATGAAGAACTAATTAAAGCTTTGGCCCTTGTCAAGAAAGCGGCGGCTCTTGCCAATATGGAAACAAAGCGCCTGTATGAAGGGATGGGCAAAGCCATAATAGAGGCCGCTCAAGAAATCATCGACGGCAAGTGGCATGATCATTTCATTGTCGACCCGATTCAAGGCGGCGCAGGTACATCAATGAACATGAATGCGAATGAGGTCATTGCCAATCGTGCGCTTGAATTAATTGGGAAAGAAAGAGGAGACTACTTCCATATTAGTCCGAACAGCCATGTGAATATGGCTCAGTCTACGAATGATGCTTTTCCGACCGCGATTCACATCGCAACATTGAATATGTTAGAAAAATTATTAGACACAATGGAATCTATGCATGGCGTATTCGAGCAAAAAGCAAAGGAATTTGACCGGGTCATCAAAATGGGCCGTACTCATCTGCAGGATGCTGTACCGATTCGATTAGGTCAAGAGTTTGAAGCATACTCCCGCGTAATTGCCCGCGATATCAAGCGCATCAAACAATCACGCCAGCATTTATATGAGGTGAACATGGGCGCTACGGCGGTGGGAACGGGCTTGAACGCAGATCCTCGCTATATTGAGCGTGTAGTGGAGCATCTTGCCGATATTAGCGGCTTATCGCTCGTGGGAGCCGAGCACCTTGTGGATGCAACCCAAAACACAGATGTTTACACGGAAGTATCGGCAGCACTTAAAGTATGCATGATGAACATGTCCAAAATTGCCAATGATTTGAGATTGATGGCCTCCGGTCCTCGCACGGGATTAGGCGAGATAACATTGCCTTCCCGTCAGCCTGGTTCTTCCATTATGCCGGGGAAAGTCAACCCTGTAATGGCTGAGGTCATTAATCAAGTGGCGTTTCAAGTTATTGGAAACGACCATACGATTTGTCTTGCATCTGAAGCAGGGCAGCTGGAACTGAATGTTATGGAGCCTGTTCTCGTATTTAATTTACTTCAATCCATCAGTATTATGAATAATGCATTTCGTGCATTTACAGACTATTGTTTAAAGGGAATTGAAGCAAATGAAGAAAGAATGAAGGAATATGTAGAAAAGAGTGCCGGGATTATTACGGCGGTAAATCCGCATATCGGCTATGAGGTTGCTGCACGTATTGCGAGGGAAGCTATTTTAACCGGTCAGCCGATTCGCGAATTATGCTTGAAATATGACGTATTATCAAACGAAGAGCTTGATCTAATTTTGGACCCTTATGAAATGACTCACCCTGGTATTGCAGGCGCAGTTCTTTTAAATAGACAGTAAACTTGTACATGTCAAGCAAAGGAGGGCGGAGCGGCCCTTTTTTGTTTGACATAAGGGATAGAACTTCGAGGCTGCCTTATTTTTATTGAGAATCAACAGCAGAGGTTGATTGGAAAAGGAAGGGATTATATGTATAAATTCAAGGTTGGTCCGAATGGGGATGTGGAAACTGCCTTACGAGGTGCGGAATTAATGGCTATACCGTTGTTGAATAAGGGGGTTGCATTCACGGAGGAGGAGAGACAGGAGCTGAATTTAACAGGATTATTGCCGCCGGCAGTACTAACGCTTGATGAGCAGGCACGCCGCGCTTATGAACAATTCTGCTCGCAGCCGAACGATTTGCATAAAAATGTTGCGTTATCGGCACTGCATGACCGAAACGAGGTATTGTTTTACCGGGTGCTGACGGACCATTTACCAGAAATGCTTCCAATCATATATACACCGACAGTCGGGTTAGCAATCCAGCGTTACAGCATTGAATACCGCCGGCCGCGCGGGGTGTATTTATCTATTAATGATGCAAGCGGCATTGAACAAGCATTTAAAAACTTCGGGGCGAGTGCGGAAGATATCGATTTAATCGTTATTACCGATGGGGAAGGCATTTTAGGGATCGGTGACTGGGGTGTTGGCGGTATTAATATCGCGATTGGTAAATTAGCTGTTTATACAGCCGCAGCAGGAATCGATCCCGCACGTGTCATGCCTGTAATCTTAGATGTGGGCACTGATCGTGAAGAGCTTCTGAACAACCCGTTCTACATCGGTAATTGCCATCCCCGTGTTCGGTATGGGCGGTATGATGAATTCATTGAGCAGTTTGTAAGTACGGTGGCGAGAATGTTTCCTAATGCTTTGCTGCATTGGGAGGATTTCAGTTCCCAAAATGCGCGAAGCATTTTAGAAAAGTATCGAGATAAAGTGTGTACATTCAATGATGATATACAAGGTACAGGGGCTGTATCGCTTGCTGCTGTGCTGGCGGCAGTGCGCGCTTCCGGTATTCCGCTCAGTGAGCATCGTGTTGTCGTATTTGGGGCGGGTACAGCCGGTATTGGAATTGCTGATCAGGTGCGCGATGCCATGGTACGGGAGGGGCTTTCATGGGAATCGGCGAACCAAAGATTTTGGTGCATTGACCGGAATGGTTTACTGGCAGATGATATGGACGTATTGTACGACTTCCAGCGCCCATATGCGCGTCCTGCTGAAGAAAAAAATGCAGGATCAGGCTTAGCTGAAGTCGTTCGACAAGTACATCCAACTATTTTGATCGGAACTTCAACGGTTGCGGGGGCATTCACTGAGGATATTGTGAAAGACATGGCAGCGTACGTTGAAAGACCGATAATTTTACCTCTGTCCAATCCGACTCCGCTTGCGGAAGCAAAGCCTGCTAATCTAATCCATTGGACAGAGGGAAGAGCACTCGTAGCAACAGGAAGTCCGTTTTCTCCTGTTACATATAACGGAACAGAATATGAAATCGGACAATCCAATAACGCTCTTATTTTCCCGGGGCTTGGACTTGGAACAAACGTCTCCCGTGCCAGTATCATCACTGACGGCATGTTTGCTGCAGCAGCAGAAGCTGTGGCGGGAATGATCGATGTAAGCAATCCAGGTGCGCCTTTACTTCCGCAGATTGAGAATCTTCGTGCCATTTCAGAAATTGTCGCGATAGAAGTGGCAAAGGCGGCTGTTGCCGATGGTGTGGCACGAATAAAACATGACGATATTAAGCAAGCAGTTCGAAATTCAATGTGGGAACCGGTGTATCGGCCTATAAAAGCGGCGAAAGAAACAGTTATGGTATAATGGGCGAAAATACAGCTTGTTTTGATAAACAAGCTGTATTTTCTTATATAACTAGTAGTGTATGGGGGTCAATTGTGTTTATAACTACAAGGCGGCGGTTTGTTAGTAGCAAAAATCAGGAAGTGGCGGATTTGAGAACGGATCAACTGCAAAGCAAAGATACCTGGATCGTTATTGCTCTTATGGTTATAGTACCAATCGCGGGTGAATTGAACTTTCATCCATTCGATAATGTATTTCGTGTCAGTTTCGGAACACCTATTTTCTTCTTTTCTTTATTGTTCTTTCGTAAAATTTCACCTGTAGTCATGGGGCTGCTAGTAGGAACGTCAGTATCGGCGTTCCGGGTTTTATTGGATTGGATGGCGTCGGCAGACTTTAGCCTGGCAGTATCTCTTACCGAACGTTATCCGACGTTTTTCTACTATTTTACATATGCCTTCCTGTTTTATTTGATGAGGGTGAATCGTTTTCAACATCCTTTGCTGATTGGATGTTTCGGTATTACAATTGAAATCACATCCAGTCTTATTGAACTAATGCTTTTTCATCTTTTTGTATTGGGAACGGCTGTGACGATAGGGGCATTGAATAAAATCATTATTATCGCAGTGTTTCGAAGCTTTTTTGTTTTGGCCTTCATCAATATGATGAAACTGTACGAACTACGACTGAAAGAATCGCAAACTCGGAGGGAGAATGAGAATATGCTCATGCACCTTTCCAATTTGTATGTAGAGTCTGTTTATTTGAAAAAGACGCTGCAAAATGCAGAAACCATCACAAAAGAATCCTACAATCTATATCGAAACATGATTGATTTTAAACAAGGCCAAGGACTTCCCATTGAAAATTGGGGGAAAAAAGCTTTACGGATAGCCGGAGAGGTGCATGAAATAAAAAAGGATAACCAAAGAATCTTTGCGGGACTTTCAAAGCTCATATCAAGCGAAAGTCTGCCGGAATATATGAATGTACATGAATTAGCGTACATAATAGTTCGAATCAATCAGAAATATGCAGAGCTGTTAGGGAAGAAAATCAAATTTATTTCGCAGATTAGGGGAGAGCATCCAAATTATCACATTTACCTTATGCTGTCTTTTATCAACAATTTAGTCGCGAACGCAGTAGAAGCGATTGAAAATACAGGCACAATCACCATTTCAATAGATAAAGAGGATAATTGGCTCGAGTGTAAAGTGATTGACGACGGTCCGGGCGTTCCTTCTAAATATAAACATCTCATTTTTAAACCGGGGTTTACTTCTAGATATGGAGAAGATGGAACACCGTCCACGGGAATCGGTCTATCTTTTGTAAAAGAAATGTCAGAGGAATTGGGAGGAGAGGTAACACTCCAAACGAGTGGGAAAGGATGCATTTTCATTATCCGGCTGCCGATCCTCTGTCTTGCCGAGAAAGGGTGAGTTTATGTTTTTTTATATTACGGATGATGATGAAGTCTTTCGATCTATGCTATCACAAATTATAGAGGATGAAGAATTGGGTGACGTTGTAGGAGAAGCGGATGATGGTTCATTACTAGATGCACATACGCTGGCAATGAAGCATGTCGATATTTTATTCATTGATTTACTGATGCCGATCCGGGACGGAATTGAAACCATTCGTGGCATTGCGCAGTCATTTAAAGGGAAAATCATTATGATTTCCCAAGTAGAGTCTAAAGAACTGATCGGGGAGGCTTATTCACTTGGAATCGAATATTACATCACGAAGCCGCTGAACAGAAATGAAGTATTATCGGTTGTACAGAAGGTCATGGAACGCATTCGTTTGGAGCAGTCTATACAAGACATTCAAAAATCACTCAGCAATGTATTTGATTGGAATTCCGCCAAGGAACAAAAGTCTGCCTCCGAGGAAAAGAAAATTACAGATTGGGGGCAAGTTCTTTTATCCGAACTCGGCATAGCCGGTGAAAATGGAAGCAAGGACTTGCTGGAAATCATCGATTATTTATACCATTATGAGAAAAAACTAGCATTTGAGACGGGATTTCCTATTTTAAAGGATATCTTCACCCATATCAGCTTAAAAAAATTAGGAACGGCCGCTTCGCAAGATGAGGTTGACAGGGAGAGAAAAGCGTCCGAACAGCGTGTTCGCCGAGCAATTTACCAATCATTGAACCATTTGGCCTCTCTTGGCCTCGCTGATTTTGCGAATCAGAAATTTGAGAATTACGCGTCGAAGTTTTTTGATTTTACAACAGTGCGTCAACGAATGACGGAATTGAAACAAGCATCTTTAATTTCATCAACGCATACGCGGATTAATGCCAAGAAGTTTATTCAGGTGTTGTATTTTGAAGCAAAACAGCTGGTAGATGAGGGGTATTAGAATGTAAATAGGAGCCTGGGATAGCAGCATGGTTCCAACTATTATTGGTACTTTCAAAGGCCCCCAACCATATTGGTTGGGGGTCTTTTTTTGCCTAACTTTGCTAGGAGTCTAAATACTTGAGTCTTTTTTTTAAATAGGCAGATCTATCACGAATGAATTGAAAAATCACTTCCGGTTCCCCATCAAATAATTCGATATCCTTCTTTTTAAACGGATCTTGCAGGATATGCGGCCGTAAAGCTTGATGCATAGAAGTAACTTTATTTTCTAAATAAGGAACTGTGAACTGAGTTTCTAAGATTTCTTCTAATATGTTTCTGTAAAGCGTGCGAAACTCAGGTACTTGCAGGAGAAGAAATGAAAGATGGTTGGTATTTCTACCTCCAATAGGAACATAATCGTACTTCATAATACCCCCGCTAATTTTCCGGCCCCAGGTGCCATCATAATCCCAAGGAATGAATTCAAACAACCCTGTTTGGCTGTTACGATAAAGGGCATAGTTATGGGTGAATCCATCATTATTCATGGTGCAAACCGCGCATGCCAGCCACTGTGCGTATTTATTTATGTCAATGAGTTTGAAAATGATCCGGGGGAAGTCGGAGAGTGGGATACTATTGACTTTTTCTACTAGTTCGATGAGGTATTTATAATCGGATTCATTCCCAAATGCTTTTTGGTAGCCTGAAGTAAGAGACTTCTTCTGTTTGCCCTTTTTGTACAGTGAAAAGTTGGCGCCATTACCTACAGCATATAAAATCGGCCCTAAAGGGAGTCCTCTTCTTCTCAAGAACATTTCATCCACGGATTCTAATTGTAGATACACCCCTTTTAAAGAGCCATTTCTTATTAAATTAACATGCTTACTTTCCGGCGATAAGACACCAATGTCTTGAAAAAAGTCGAGAGAAAGTTTGTTGCGGAGGAGTGAGGGATCTCTGTATTCTGCATTAAGGTGAATGACATGTGCATCCGAAACGGTTTTTGGTTCTATGAACTTGATCATATATGATTTTTTACGGAATTCCCGGGTATAGGAACCTCGGTAGCAAATATCAACATTATAGCGGGTATCACCCACCTGTAAACAGGCAGGAACAGGGTCATCGCTCCAAATATCATTCCTAAGATCTTTTAGATCCGCTTTTTTTATTTCTAAAAAATATGATGGAATTTGGTAGGGTATTTGTTCCATAAAAAACACATCCTTAATAAGCTTAATTCATCCTATTAAAGGCGTGTATAAAATGCTCAAGATATTGCTCAATTCCTTGCAATTTAATTTTCAAACAAAGCAGATGTAGTTTCTCCCCGCATCCGCTCTTAGTTGACTAGTTGGTTTTTAACTGCATACAGGGCGGCCTGTGTCCGGTCCGCCAGTTCAAGCTTTGCTAAAAGGTTCGATACATGAGTTTTAACCGTCTTTTCGGTAATAAATAATGCGGCAGCAATTTCCTTATTGCTTTTTCCTTTCGCGATTTCTTTTAACACATCTAACTCCCGCTTGGTTAATTCCTCTAGTAAATTCTTTTCCTGCTTGCTTTTATTGGACAAATTGGCGAGTAAATGTGAGGTAGCTTTTGGGTGAAGCTGATTTTCCCCGCTGATGATTTTTTTAATCGATGTGACCAGCTCATCAGGCTGAATGTCTTTTAATTGGAACCCGGAAGCACCAGCTTCGAGCGCGGGAATGACCTGATCTTGGTCCGAAAAACTCGTCAGCATCATAATTTTAATTTCGGGCTGCTTTTCTTTTATGATCTTTGTTGCCTGGATTCCGTCCATTTCCGGCATGACGAGGTCCATTAAAATAATATCTGGCTTTAACAACTGGGCCTGTTGAACGGCTTCTTTGCCATTGGCGGCTTCCCCGATAATTTCAAGGCCTTTTTGTGTTCGAAGGAAAAAGACCAGGCCTCTTCTGACGACATGATGGTCGTCAGCTATTAGGATGCGTATACACATGTGAATTCTCCTCTCTAAAAAGGTATGCGGACCTCTATCGCTGTCCCGCTACCTGGTCTACTCTTTATGAAAAATTGTCCGTTAAGCGATTCTGTCCGTGTTCTTATGTTTTTTAACCCTAATGAGAGAATTTCAACATTTTCTCCGTAATGGAAGCCGCATCCTTGATCCTTAATGGTCATCACAACGAGGTCCTTAGCGGCATGAAACATCAAGGTCACATCGGTGGTCTGGGAATGCTTCTTACAATTGGCTAACGCCTCCTGACCGATGCGCCACAATGCTTCCTCGACTTTTCCAGGAACGCTCGCTGCTCCTGTAATCTCGGTATCGATGGATAGGCCAAGCATTTCAGCATAACTTCTCAAGGCGCTAACGATGCCATTCTCTAGACCAAGCGGGCGCAGCTGCCAAATCAATGCTCGCATCTCACCAAGCGCTTCCTGAGCTAAGTCCTTAATATAGACGAATGTATGTTTCACTTCTTCTTGTTCAGTCATTTCCACTCCTGCCCTTGCTGTTAAGCTGAGGGAAAATAACAGTTGATTAACGGAATCATGAAGATCTCTTGCCAGCCGGTTGCGTTCCGCCACAAGTGCGGTTTCTTGTTCCCTCTGGGTAAGTTTTATGCGTTTTAGCGCCGTGCCGATTTGATAGGCAACAGCTTCAAGTAATGCAAGTTCATTTTTGTTGAAATGTGTCTTATAAGGCGATCCAACATTTAAGATTCCAAA
The DNA here is from genome assembly GCF_002567005.1 of Bacillus sp. AFS073361. Classification (GTDB taxonomy): domain Bacteria; phylum Bacillota; class Bacilli; order Bacillales; family Cytobacillaceae; genus Neobacillus. The sequence goes on along the minus strand of NZ_NUZU01000026.1, from coordinate 9,323 downwards.
TCGTTCATCTCCAGCCCCTAGCGGAACGGTGGCATGATGGGTCAGTCCGCAAGTTTCACCAGCATGTTCTTCGATCGCTTCCTCAATTCGTTTACATTCCATAATATTCGTAGCTTTAGTTAATTTTTTATTATTGTATTTATTGACGCACCAACACCCGCCCTGGCACATTCGTTCTTTTTGGTTAGCTGCCAAAGCAGGGGGCAGAGATTCGTCGGCTGCGAGGTGATGCGTCCCTTGCTCATCCATTAAAAAAATCCATCCAGTCTGTAAACCAGTTACTTGGAGAAGTCTTTTCAATACGCCGGACAGCACATTGTTTGTATCCGTTCCTTCATTTAATAACTCAGCGATTTCTTTTAAAATCCCAATATCATTATTCTTCTCAGACATTCTATTCTCCTCCACTGTCTGCATTTACTGTAATTATAACTTAATGGATGGAAGGTTGACGTTAAAAACTTGACTTTGAACGTCATGGAACAGGCTTAGCTTGTAAGCAATCGACTCCTCGAGATTATCAACTTTAAAACCATAATGGTGGAAACACACGTTCGGTGAAACCTTGGATTATATGATTAAATTCATATCGCCAAACTCGTGCCATAAATAACCTGCGACGATGGCATGATTGTATGCTTGCAGCAAATGCTGCTCTGATACAAAGGCGGACAGCATATCAAGGTGGCTCGCTTGGGGTTCATGAAAACCAGTAATGATTCCATCGGCTATTTTTAAAGGATATTGCTGATCGATATAGAGATTGGTTGTGCCCGATAGGACTCCGCTTTTGGCTGCACTTTCAAGAGCACGAACAACGGTGGTGCCAACCGCAATGACTCGTTTGCCAGCGGCTTTTGTCTGGCGAATCCGATCCATGGTTTGTTCAGAGATTTGGTACTCTTCGATATTTTCTTCAGGTGACTGCTGATAGGTATCGTCGATTAAATAACTTAGTCCTGTATGCAGTTGGATAAAGTCGAAATGGATGTTCAATCGCTTTAATTTGAAAATTAGCTCCCAACTGAACGCTCTGCCTGCTGAGGGCATTTCCACAGAACCGGGATGACTGGCAAAAATGGTTTGATAGTAATCAAGATCCCATGGCTTCTCGATATATTCATAACGAATCGGCTCTCCAAGGGCATAAATACTATTAAATAATTCCGTACCTTGTTTTGTAAATTCAATGATTTTTAATGGAGAATTACCTTTTTCTGCAATTACGATTGCAGAAAATTCTGATGAAAACTCGAGTATGTCACCTGGTTTTACGGGAGCGGCAACGATTAATGCCTCCCATAGAGCTTCCTGGCATCGTCTGGCCAGACGCACTTCAACATGGGGTATGATGGGTTCTGTGTCTCGAATACAATTGGCGTGTAAGACCGCGGGGATAGTTCGACTGTTATTGGCAATAAGCAGGTCGCCGGGCTCGAGATAATCTGCAAGCTGGAAAAAATTATCATGCTTGATGTATCCGGTTGCCCGGTCGAGAACCATCATCCGGACATGATCCCTTCGCACACCGCGTTTTTCAGGGGGGAGGGACGCATTTAATTCATTAGGCAGGTAAAAATCTAATGCTCTTGTTGCCATCACAATTCCTCCTCTGCTTGAGCCTCAAAGCGCTGGCCATTTATTGCGGCTGCCTTATCTGATGCTAGATAAAGAAAGATTTCGATGACATCTTCTGGCTTAGCTAATGGGTAATTGCAATTTGGGACTGCTAATTGATGCATATCTGTGTCCATTTCACCGGGATCGACCATGTTTACCCGAATATTCGTCTCCTTTAATTCGTCTGCCCAAGTCTGGGTGAGGCCTTCCACGGCGAACTTAGAAATTCCGTACGCACCCCATCCTGCATAACCCGTATGGCCAGCTTCCGATGTTACATTGATAATTGAACCTTCGTTCCGTTCGAGCATCCCTGGAATAACCCTTCTTGTCACAAGAAAGGGCGAAACTGCATTTACTCGCAGCACCTCCGCAAAGTCTTCCTCTGGGTAATCGAGCAGTAGAGGCATTGGACTGGGGCCAAGGATCGAGGCATTATTAATTAAGACGTCAATGTGGCCAAATGCCTCCTCAGTCATCGCAATGAATCGTTCTACATCACGTGATTTGGAAATATCCGCGGTAACTGCGAGAACCTCCGCACCTAATTTTTTAACTTCTTCTTTCACTTTTAAGAGTTTTTCTGGTGTCCTTGAGCAGATGGCCAGTTTAGCTCCTTCCTTTGCAAAAGCCAGTGTCAACGCTCTGCCCAGCCCCTTAGACGCGCCAGTAATCATTACAACTTTATTATTCATATCGTCTCTCCCCTTTGTTTCTTGATGTTTTAAGCATAAAGGTTTTTGTAAAATCATCCTTCGGAAAAAAGCTTGAAGTTTATCTACAACTTTAGGATGAGAAATTGAAGAAATAGCGAGTGAATTGATGTCATTGACGATCGAGCAAGGGAAAAAAGAGTCGCTAGGGTAGTCAATAAGGGAGATTGATGACCTAGCAAGGGGAAAAAAGAGTCTCCAGGGTAGTCAATAAGGGAGATTGATGACCGAGCAAGGGAAAAAAGAGTCGCTAGGGTATACAAAAGGGGCGATTGAAGACCGAGCAAGGGAAAAAAAGAGTCTCCAGGGTAGCCAATAGGAGCGATTGACGACCGAGCAAGGGGGAAAAAGAGTCCCAGGGTATTCAATCAGTCAATCGTCCCTACCCTTATGAACGAAAAAGAGTTGCCTTGGTAAATCTATTCATAATAAGTCCATTGCCCAAACCCCATCAAAGTATAGTTTTGTTTAAGGATTCGACGTATTTGCTTCTTAGACCCAACCCCACACCACTCAAAAACCAGATTCGTTGTAATTTTAATACCAGGAAAAAGCAACACTAATTCCTCCACACACCGTAATACAGCAGAATCGATTGTTTCTATGTGCCCGCATTTACTACAGACAATCATCTTCCCTTCATCAGGAATGATCAACAAGTGGCAATTTCCACAAATAACTCCCTTTTTCAGGTGACCAAAGTTATAAGCGGGATAACGGGTAAAAGGATTGTCCGTTTGGTGCAATGAGATTAGTTGATCAGCAAGTATTTTGTGGCGGTTCGTTAGTTTTGAAGGAATCTCGTTTAATTTTTTCATCAGACTGTTTAGCTGAGTGGGGTGAATAATTGGCTCTTTTAATGGGGCTTGGTATAAGGTGAAATTGGGGTGTACAAAGGTTACGTCGCCTTCAATAGGTAAGTAAAAACCAAGATCTTTAAGTAATGGACGAAGGAGCAACTTACTTCGTTCTAATTGATGTAAAGGATTACTAATTTCATCCTTGGATGATTTGGGGTAGAAATTTCCCGATTCATATCGATAATCCCCCTCATAGTTTTTTATTTCATATGGATAAATCGTATGTTGAGAAATAATAAGTGTATCAATTTGAAAAAAAGATTTATTCTGCTCAAGGCTTAAATCATTTAAAATGTATAAATCATTTTTTAACTCCGAAGTTAGCTGGTCAAAGAACACCTCCCCCTGGTATCCCTTTTCAAGGTAAGCAAGACGCTGCTTGTCCTTGAAAGGCAACTCCATTCGTACATTCAATGAACTCAGAACTCGTAATTCCTTTGACCTCACACGAGACTTATAATGCGGCATGTGCCACTTCCTCTCCATCATTTTTTGGAACCACCTCTTATTTTACAAAGAACCGCATACTAATGGTTTGAATTCTTTGTTAACAATTTAGAGTCACACCCGATAAAAATTGGCAACTTAATTCTTTGCATTTCTTCTGAACCCCAGATAAAGAATAGTTCTAAGAGGTGAAAAGAAGTGACAGTCATTACGACCTTTAAGGAAAAAAAACGGGAAAAACAAATAAAATATGAACGATCAGTCCTTCGGGAATTATCGATCAATACATTAAAAGAACGAGTCCAACAATACTTTGGCTCCACCAAAATTGTTTCCAGCCTCATCATGAATACAGGAATTGAAGAAGCATGTTATGATATCGCACTTGAAGCTTTTTTATTGGGGGCAAAATATAGCAAGTTTGGTTATCATGGTGAAACCTTAGATGATGTTCGAAAACGCTGCTACCGAGAAGAAAAACATCTTATTGATACGTTATATAACTTTTTCCTTTATTGGGGGAGCGGTGAAGAAGGCGTCATGAGTGAATCACTTTACTATTTATGTGAGCAGTATATCCATATCTGGTGGAGAGAGGGCTATGAAAAAGGGCAAAGACGCCACAAGCTCCGTCTGCACTAAGGTCTGGCATTTCTTCCTGTTCTAATTCCCCCCTTTGTCCCATATAGTTTAGAGAATAGGGACGAGCGGGAAGGAATGATAGGGGTGTCAAAACGAAGACTGAAAATAATTAGTTTTATTGTAGGCTTATTTGTCTTATTTTTCGTTTTACAATATGACTTTGCTGAAGATGACTCATTGAATGCGTGGAATCTTCCGTTGTCAGGAAAAATCATTTTGCTTGACCCGGGCCACGGCGGACCAGATGGCGGCGCAGGAACGGGTCAAACCTTAGAAAAAGACATTGCCTTAGAGATTACCAAAAAAGTTCGGGATTACTTGCAAATGCAAGGTGCCCTTGTCATTATGACCAGAGAAACAGATACCGATTTAGCAGCATCTGATACAAGAGGCTACAGTCGAAGAAAAGTGGAGGATTTAAAAACTAGACTGAAGATGATTAACGACGGTGATAATGATTTTTTTGTCAGTATTCATTTAAATGCCATTCCATCTTCCAAATGGAGCGGAGCTCAAACCTTCTATGCACCACAATATAAAGAAAATGCAGAGGCGGCCAAGTTTATCCAAGACGAGCTGCGGACAAATTTAAAGAACACCACACGTAGAGCGAAACCTATTAATAATGTCTATATCTTAAAAAACGCGAAGAAACCTGGCGTTTTAGTGGAAGTTGGCTTTTTGTCCAACCCTGCAGAAAAGGAAAAGTTAAAAAAGGATTCCTACCAGGAGAAAGTTGCCGTTTCCATCTATCAAGGTATCACTCGATATTATACGAATGAAAAAGAACTCGTCGAGCCAGAGTATTGAAGGTGGAAAAACACCTTCTATTTTTTTGAATGTCTAGCTCCAGCCCCCTAGCGGCTAGTGTCCTTCGCTCTCCGCCCTACGATAAGTCAAGCACGAATGCGCCTCCGGCTCTTCGTGTTTCCTTTATCTCGGTTGGAGCGCTCCAGGCCATACGCCGCTGACCAGGGGGCTTACGCTTTTCTAATTAAAAATACCTGTGATTCATTTAACTGTTTCTTAACTTGGATATGATATACTGAGAGATGGAAACGAATTCAAAATGTGAGGTGCTTTTTATGTTAACAGAGGAAAGAATCTATGAGGTTCTAGGCAGCCTGAAGGAACCATTTTTACATAAAACATTAGCTGAATTAAATGCTATTGTGGAAATAAAGATCAAAGAAGAAAAGAACCATGTAAGCGTAAAAGTGGCAATCGCAAAAACTGGTACAGCGGAGCAGCTCCAATTACAAACACAAATTGTTAATTTGTTAAAAGAAGCTGGGGCGGCAACGGTGGGAATCCGCTTTAGCGAACTACCTGAAGAAGTATTAGCAGCAAATCGCCATGCGGAACCAGAAAATAATGAGACAAATTTGCTTCATTCAAATAAAACCACTTTCATTGCCATTGCCAGTGGAAAGGGCGGCGTTGGTAAATCAACGGTGTCGGTGAACCTTGCTGTCGCGCTGGCGCGTCTAGGCAAAAAGGTTGGATTAATTGACGCCGATATTTATGGCTTTAGTGTACCTGATATGATGGGAATTACCCAGAGACCTGTAGTTAGGGGAGAAAAGATCATCCCTGTCGAACGTTTCGGTGTCCAAGTTATCTCCATGGGCTTTTTTGTGGAAGACAATTCACCAATTATTTGGCGTGGACCCATGTTAGGAAAAATGTTAAACAGCTTCTTTAGTGAAGTAGAGTGGGGCGATATCGATTATCTATTATTAGATTTGCCGCCAGGTACTGGGGACGTGGCTTTAGATGTTCATACCATGCTGCCGGCATGTAAAGAAATTATCGTTACTACTCCACATCCAACTGCTGCGTTTGTTGCAGCGCGTGCGGGTGCAATGGCACTGAAAACTGACCATGAAGTTCTTGGTGTCATTGAGAACATGGCCTACTTTGAAAGTAAGCTGACTGGTGAAAAGGAATATGTATTTGGACAAGGCGGGGGAGATAAATTAGCGGAGGAATTGAATACCGAAGTTCTTGGCCGTTTGCCGCTTAACCAGCCCGATTGGAACGACGAAGACTTTGCACCATCAATTTATCAAGAAGACCATCAGACTGGAAAAATTTATTTAGAAATCGCTGAAAAAGTAACTGCCTTACTTAAAAAATAAAAAGATGCAAAAAGAGAAGCCCTTTCCTCCTGGAAAAGGCTTCTCTTCATTAGATAGTATGGGTCAAGATAAAAAATTCACCTCAGCTTCCTGTATCGGTCTTACTGCCGCTGTCGGAACTTTGGCTTTTACCAGCGGATTTACTAGCCGCTTCTTCTGCTGCCTTTAAGAGCAATTCTTGTATTTTTGCTTTAAACAAGGGGCTATCTAGTGTTTCTGTTATGACTTTTTGTAGATGTGCTCGGTACTCTTTGCTTTTTAATGCATCTGCCATCTCTTTTTGGATTTCCGGCTCTTTAAAAACCTCAATCATCATTCCTCTATATTCGGGGTCATTCATTAATTCCTTCAGTAATTTTTTGTTTTCAGACTTCAAGTTTTTTGAAACGCTTTGTGCGAATTTAGGATCACTAAACGTTTTTTTCCAATAATCTTTTGCCTTATCCGATGTGAGAGTTTGCTGGATCGTATCAGAGACAACTTTTTGATCCATTACCAGCTTTTCCTTCATGCCATCACTGGACATTACTTCTTGGAGTGCTTTTTTCCCATCATCCGTTTTAAGAATATCAACAACCATCTTTTTCGTTTGTTCGTAATCAACTTGTCCTCCGCCGCTGGATTCATTGGCTGAACAGCTTGTCAAGAACACCAAGATGGGCAGGAGGCACAATATGCTTTTTGCTTTCATTAATAAGCCCCTTTCACATAAAAATCCTTAAGTTTAGCATGTTGTAACTTGTGAAAGATTATTCGTACAGAATCATAAATTATGGATTTTTCAAATTTGGCTTGGTACAATCATAATGTTGATTATTTTTGTATTCTGGAGGTTTATAGTGTGACAAGCCGTAATTGGGTAAAATTATTTTTAAGCACATTATTAGTGGGCGGAATCACAACGGCTATTGTGGGCTTTATTGTTCGCTGGAATGAGTTTGAGCCCTATTTTACTGAATTTAAACTCATTGATATTTTGTCGACCTTGATTTGGTTAATTGTCATGGGCTTTTTGTTTAGTGTTATTAGCCAAATGGGCTTTTTTGCATATTTAACGGTTCACCGTTTCGGTTTAGGGATCTTTAAATCTGTTTCCTTGTGGAATGCTGTACAAATTGTTCTTATTCTATTTGGTTTATTTGATTTAGTTTATTTGCGGTACGACAATTTTGCTGACCCGGGTGATTCTGTTCTTCCATACTTTGGTCCCGCTATCATCCTGTTAATAGTTGCGTTAGCGGCAGCATGGTATAAAGTAAAACAGACCAATCGGGATGCGTTTATTCCTGCCGTATTTTTTATGATTGTGGTTACTTTAGTTGAGTGGGTACCAGTCCTTCGTGTAAATGAACATAGCTGGCTTTACCTCATGATGTTTGCATTAATGGCGTGTAATGCTTACCAACTTTTGATTTTGCATAAATTAAACATTCAATCACAGCAGGAGAGACAAAAGAGGGAAAACCAAGCCCAAAGTAATAAACCTGTAACTAAGAAAAAGACAAAAAAACCGTCCATTTAAAGTTGGACGGTTTTTTGTGTTATCTAATTTCCTTTGAACTGGCCTCACCGTTAGCTATTAATTCTGATACAGAAACAAGTTTAAATCCTTTTTGGCGAATTTCCTTTAAAATCAATGGCAATGCTTTGGCTGTTTGCTTTGCTGAATCGGAAGCGTGAAGCAAAACGATATCGCCTTTGTCTGCTTTACCAACGTTCTTGACAATGGCTGGAATCCCTGGATTATTCCAGTCCTTTGAATCGACACTCCAATGGACTACTGTATATCCATATCTTTTGGCGATTTTTAAAGTCCGCTCATCGAAGTGACCGGTTGGAGCTCGGAGCAACTTAATATCCTTCACATTTAGTTTTCTGAAGGCTTCTTGTGCTTTTGAGATATCTTGGCCGATTTTTACATCTTCCAAGTCCCGATAGTCTTTGTATTCGTAGCCAAGAATACCGATTTCATAACCATCCTTTATGATTCGATTAACAATGTCTGGGTGTCGCTCGGCCCATGAACCAGCTAAGAAGAAAGTAGCTGCTTTTACATTTTCCCTCTTTAAGGTATCTAAAATAGGCTCTGCCTTTTCATCACCCCAACCGATATTAAAAGTAAGAGCAAGACCCTTTTCCCCTCTATAAATTGCTTTCGGACCATCCTTTGTTGAAAAGACAGGAATTTGCGTAAGGTTCTCTATGTAGAGAAACCATGCCGTAAAAAACGCTGCAATTAAAATAAGTGAAATGTTCTTCAAAGACTTCCCGTTAACTACAAAAAATTTCATCGTCCCCACCTCGTCCAATACTGTCCTTGTCTCAACCTATGCGGACTTTTTTTAAAATATGAATAGAAAATCTTATAATAAAATCTCAAAAATTGGAAAAGACTACAATTACTAGATATTACGCTGGAGGTTATTCAATGTTTGGACTTCTAATAAATGATAAGGAAGTAAAAGAAATGGAATACCTTATTAAAAGAGAAATGGATGAAATTCTTTTTGATTTAAGAGATGATCGTATAGATCACATAGTAAAGAGAGCGATGGAAGAAAGATATAAAGTATTATTTACCCTTTTTCGAAGAGTAGCTTCACCACATGATTGTCTAAAGTATATGAGGAGAGGAAAGAAGGATAGGAAAAAGGGATAAAAAAAGATTCTTTTTTTATGCAAGAACCGTTGACAATAAATAAGTATCTTGGTATATTAATAAACGTCGCTGCTGACATAAATAAAACTTCAAAAAAGTTGTTGACATTATGTTTTGCAGGTGATATATTAATAAAGTCGCTTTTGAGCGATACAACAAATTGCTCTTTGAAAACTAAACAAACAAAATCGTGCAAACAAACAATAACTTTTAGTTTCAGAAATGAAACTAAGCCAACGTA
>NZ_NUZU01000025.1 GCF_002567005.1 Bacillus sp. AFS073361 | reverse complement strand
GAGACTGTCGATTAACTCATAAAACCTCCTTTTTCACATACTTTCAAGATTTTTTAATTTCTCAACATTTCACTCCATATGTAAGGTAAAATTAAGATATATCTTATGTTTGGAGTGATTGTGATGGCGCACATTCAATATAAAACATTTAGTCAGTTAACCTTCTCAGACTATGAAGTCTACTCTTCGGTTCCTCCCCATCCTTTCTGGAGTCGAGTAGAACAAGTGGTTGACTTCTCCTTTGCGGATAAACTCTGTGCTCCTTTGTATTCCCCTAATGGACAACGTCCTTATGCACCTTCCTTAAAATTAAAGATTCATTTTGTGCAACGCTATCACAATTACTCTGACCGTGAAATGGAAGAGGCTATTCTTTATCATCTTCATTTAAAACAATTTTTGGGTGTACCCGTAGCTTTTAGCGGTTTCGATCATAGTACTCTGGGGCTTGACCGAGATCGTATGGGTTCTGATCTTTTTGATGCGTGTCATCACCATATTCTTTCCCAAGCATTGGTAAAAGGTCTATGGGGAAAAGAATATGATCGTTGGCTTATCGATTCCTTTCATACGTATGCCAACATTGCGAAGGTGGGGGCTTACCGTTTAATCCAACAAGGAATCCTTCAAATTATTCAACACATCAAACGTACATATCCAAAGTTATATGCCTTTCTTTTACAGGACTGTGCTCTCAAAAGTTTTCTGAAACGGCTCTCGGATCGGACGTCTGAAAAGGATCGCTTGGTATTATTTAGCCGTCTGGTGGTGGAAGCCTACAGCCTGTTACATTGGCTGGAAAGTGAAAGGGTACAGCCTTTATTCTGGACATGGGAGATTGAAAAACAACAACTTCGTTGTTTGGAGCTTCAAGCGATCCTCTATCAAATTTTACAAGAGAACGCCAAACCGATGGATCCGAATAAGTCCGAAGGTGCCAAACAGGAACCACTTCACTACCAAGAATTATCCAAAAAGGAAAAACCACAAGATCGTATCCGAAGTGCCCATGATCCAGAAATCCGGAGTGGGTACAAATCAAAATCCTTGAAGTTTACCGGAGATAAAATTCAAATCTTAGAGTCAAGAACGCACGGATTAATCTTAAATACTGAAACCATTCCAGGTAACGAATGGGATGGAGAGCGTCTTGCCCCGATGGTGGAGGAAGTAATCAATCGTCACGGTATAATACCGAAACAAGTTGTCGGTGATTCGTCCTATGGCACAGGTGAAAATCGCCAGAGAATACAAGGGATGCAGATATTACTGACCGCTCCTATACAAAAATCTTCAAATCCAGCGGGATTGTTAGAAAACGATTGGTTTGTTTATGATGAAAAAATGGATGAGGTCACCTGTCCTCAAGGGTACTCGACGTCTAAAAAAGTGCGAAATAACCCGGGTCAGGGATATCAATTTAAATTCGATGCGAAAACTTGTAAAGCTTGCCCACTGTTTCAACAATGTACGACCAATAAAAAAGGTAGAACCGTCTTCATTAGTGATTACTATGAGATCATGGAACAAGGAAGATCCTATAATCAAACCGAAGCTGGACAAAGTGCATTAAGGGCTAGGTACGAAGTGGAAAGAACGAATCATCAAGCTGCCAACCATCAAGGACTTAGGAAACCAAGAACAAGAGGAAGAGAACCATTAAGGATCATGGCAAAATTGACGGCCATGGTTATCAATTTGAAAATTATGGTAAAGAAATTAGCTGAACCCATCATGCCCTTTTATCGTTTTAAAAAATACGAGAATCGGATAAAGGCCCCCGTCTGCCCAAATTAGGGAATTCGGGACAAATAGAAGGCCTTGGGCAGGCAAATATACATAAAAACAATAAAAGCTTGTGAAAAAATCCAATAAAATCCATAAAGTATGTGAAATATGGTGTAGGAGTGGAAAAAACTCAAACTTAATCGACAGTCTC
>NZ_NUZU01000024.1 GCF_002567005.1 Bacillus sp. AFS073361 | reverse complement strand
CTCCAAGGGCGGCGTGGAGCTTAAATGCTCGTCGTTACTTTAAAGCCTATTCTTTTCAAAGATTATATTATCAATCATTTCTTTAGTTTTTACTTCTTCTGGGCTTATCCAAATACCTTTCATTCCAAGTCCTTTGGTTCTAAATGCTAAGTTTAGTGTATTTTCATCTATTGGTTCTAATTTATAACCGTCTCTAACTAAAGGAAGATACAAACCGATTGAATTTTAGTTTCTTCATTTGTTTCATTAGCATATGCTTCTTCAAAAATTGGAACTAATTCCTTTAATCCAATGCATAAAATGCTTCTGCTGCTTTTTCTCTTACTATTCTCCCATCCTTAATACCTTTTAGGATGATTTCTTTTGAAAACCAAGATGGTATGTCTTTACGATAACAAGCCATAATTTGAAATCGTTCATTTGCTTTCTTAGATGTTATAATGGGACCTCTACCTCCAGTTTACAAAAATAACAGGGTGAGAGAAATAATTGCTGATTTGCAGATGGGTAAAGAACCGATGAATCATCTTCGGCAGCTGATAACGACTTAAAAAAGAAGGACCTTAACTGGCTTACTGGCGCTTCCTTTCGGTAGTATTTTTCGTATAAGTTCTTTACCTTTATAGATACTATGAATAATAACTTAACTTGATAGAATGGAAGAAATTACATTTTTTAGAAATAAGATTTTTCACTAACCGTAAGTTGTTGAATAATTTCTCTATTAGGTTCATAACCAATTCCACACTTTTCTGGAACGGTGATTTTTCCATTTTCAACGACAACTTCCGGGTCAATAATGTCTTTCACCCAATAACGGGAAGAAGCAGCTGTGTCTCCAGGCAGTATGAAATTCGATAAGGTTGTTAACGCAATATTATGTGCCCTTCCCACACCTGATTCGAGCATTCCCCCGCACCAAACCGGTATATCATGTTTTTGACATAGATCATGGATACGTTTGGACTGTGTTAAACCCCCAACCCGTCCAATTTTAATATTAATAATTTTACAGCTTCCCAGTTCAATGGCTTTTCGAGCATCTTCATAGGAATGAATGCTTTCATCGAGGCAGACTGGCGTGCTGATTTCTTTTTGCAGTTTAGCGTGATCAACTATGTCGTCAGAGGATAACGGCTGTTCGATCATCGTGAGATTAAACTCATCAAGTGCTTTTAATCGGTCGATATCACTTAAATAGTAAGCTGAATTGGCATCAGCCATTAATGGCACATTCGGAAAATGTTTCCGAACCTCCCTTAAAACCTCGACATCCCAACCTGGTTTAATTTTTACTTTTATCCTCTTGTACCCTTCATTTACATGTTCCTCAATTAATTGAACTAAATCGAGAACAGTATCTTGAATCCCAATACTAATGCCGACATCAATTTCCTTTTTTTCACCACCCAGTGCCACAGCGAGTGGAATCCCTTTTTGCTTAGCGAATAAATCCCACACGGCCCCTTCAATTGTTGATTTTGCCATATTGTTTTTTCGAATTCCTGAGAGAATTTCAGAAACCTCATCAGGGTGCTCTATATCTTTATTCAAAAGTTTTGGGATCATAAAATCCTCTAACATATGCCAGTTAGTTTTTACTGTCTCTTCATTATACCAAGGAGAATGAAATGCTACTGATTCCCCCCAGCCGCTCTCACCATTTTCATCCTTTGCTTCTAGTAAAATAAATTGTTTATCTTCAAACGTTCCGAAACTAGTTGAAAACGGAAATTTCATTTTCATTCTTACATGTCGTAATTTTACCTCTCGTAATCTCATTCTGTTGTCACTCCTTTATCATGAAGTAAATTTTGTAAAGATCGTTTTGGGACAAATACATAAAAATGAACTGATTGATTATTATTTTTTATAAGGGAAACAACTGCGTATCCCTTATAAAATAAGGTATGGAAGATCTTTCGCGTTTTAAATCGCCAATCCATCGCAAGCTCCTTATTTGTATTTTTTACATACTGAAAATTGACTGGCACTGGCAATAAGATTGGATTATCACTAGACGAAATGCTTGGTAAGTCTTCCTCAATATTCTTTAATTTTGGGAGTTTCCCTTCAATTGTTTCCCATTTAAAGATCAACTCAGCCTGTTCTTGGTTAAAAGGATAGGGTTTTGAAATATAAGGACTATTGATCCACCATTCCACTTTAAGACGATCCGATGGAATACCTTTATTTAAATTGTCTTCCATATCACCATAGCATTTATCAACATATGTTGAGCTTATTGCATGTAATTTTGATAGATTAAGATAAGCATTTCGTGTTTCAAGTGGATCATACGTCCACATGATCAGTTCGTAACCCATTTCTCGAGCTAATTCTTTCTGTTTTTCTTTTAAGATAGCACCTATGCCTTTCATTTGGTGACTCGGATGGACCCCAAGCATATGTGAACACAAATAACTTTTCCCGTTATTAAAACCCGCAAAACTATAACTGAATCCTACTAAATCTTCATTAATAAAAGCGCCTAATAAAAGGCCGCCATTTTGAGAAGCAGTGATCGTTTGATGGAGGGGAAGCGGTTGCATCTTCCATACTTCTTCTTCCAGTTTTTGAACCAGCGTTAGATCATGAACAGTATTTAGCATTCGTGTTTTAATTTCAAAACTCATGATAACTCCCCTTTTTCAAAAGCCTCAAGTGTATTTATTAGGGTTCTTGCAAGGATTTCAATTCCAGAGTAAAGGGAACTATGATTAAATGTCATTTTAGGATGGTGAAGCCCGGGTTGTAAATCGCACCCTAATCCTAGCATGGTCGCTTTTATGTGGGGATTTTTCAATGTGTAAAAATGAAAATCCTCTCCACCCGGAGTAATAATCGGATCTTTTAACCGCTTTTCACCTAAAGAATCAATAATGGCTTTCTTCATAAAATGTTTAGCCTGTTCATTAACTTGTGCAGCTGCTACGTTCGCTTTTGTCTCTAGTGTTATCGTAACACCGTGCAGATTTGCGACTGATTCCGCGATTTCATTGATCTTTTCTATAAGTTCTTTCATGACTTCGTTTGTTTGTGCCCGAAGGTCGATGTTAAAGTTCGCATTTCCGGGAATAATGTTCCCAGAATCACTACCAGCGTGGAACTTTGTCATTTTAGCGGTATATGGAATCATCGGATCCAAATGGATGCCTTTTATGGCTTGAATGAAAGATGAACCCACTTCGATAGCATTCTGGCCAAGATGAGGACGTGCGCCATGTGCATCCACACCAATAATTTTCCCATCCAAAAAGGCTACTGCACCATGATAAAGGGCAGGCACTGCATACCCGTCCGCTAGTTCCTCAATTGGTCTCAGATGGACACCATACAAAAAATCCACATCATTTACAATCTTGTTTTCTATCAACTTTAATGCCCCGGTTCCCTTTTCTTCCGCCGGTTGAAAAATGAATTTCAGTTTTCCTTTATAGGAGGTATTTAGTTTTTGCAGAAGGAGCATGGTTCCCATCACCATCGTCATATGTGCATCATGCCCACAAGAATGGTTTGCTTGAAATTGACCATCTACTTCTTGCCAGAGTGCATCCATATCAGTACGAAGGGCAACGCAAAAATCCCCGGTTCCCACCTCCACAACGAGACCTGGACAATCATCAAACGTTTGGACCGTGAAACCCCGTTCCTCTAAAAATTTTTGAATGTAGGCAGTTGTCTTGTATTCCTGCCAACTTATCTCCGGGTTTTGATGTAAATAATCAAAAACGGAATCAATCGTAGGTTGTAACTGCTGGATTATCTCTTTCAATATGTCTTCCTCCGTATTATTCATTTACTGCACTATCCCAATAAAAACCCTTCATAATAGGGATCTTCACTTTCAATTATAAATTGGTGCATACCCGTAATCCATGCAGAACCTGAAATCTGTGGGATAACGGCGTGATAGGCACCCACATGACTGACCCCAATCACTCTTCCTTCAAACTTAGAATCTATAATACTCTCATGTACAAAATTTTGATGTATTTTTAACTTTCCTAGTGAATATAGTAACGCCATTTTTGCACACGTACCAGTGCCACAAGGGGATCGATCAATTTGTCCATTCCCAAATATAACCGTATTCCTGTAATCAACATCTTCTTTGTCAGATATCAAACTAAATTCAATTAAATCTATCGTGTTGATTTCCGGAATTAGCGGGTGCTGAAATTTCAACTGTTCATTTGCCGCATTTTTAATTTTATTCCCAAGAGTAATTAATTGTTGCTGCTCTTCACTTACTAGCTTTAAACCAAACTGTTCAGCACTGACAATACCAAAAATACTGCCCCCGAAGGCTACGTCAAGCAACACATGCCCAACACCTTCAACAAATACCTCGACTTTCTCTCCAAAAACAAAGGCAGGCACATTTGTAAAGGTGACCTTTTCCACCTTCTTGTTTAAAAACTCCACTTCACATTCCACAACCCCCGCTGGAGTATCAATCTTGATATTCCTCTTTTGTTCTATCATCCCAATGTTTATAGCGGTTGTGATCGTTCCAATTGTCCCATGGCCACACATATTTAAGTATCCATTGCCGTCCATAAAGATAACGCCAATATCACATTCTTCCGAACAAGGATCTGTAATGATAGCTCCAAACATATCTTTATGACCACGCGGCTCAGACATTAATAATTTTCTCATCCAATCTAATTTACTTTGCAAGTATTGCTTTTTTTCCATCATTGTCGAACCTAGTATTCTAGGTGCTCCCCCAGTGATGATCCGAGTTGGCTGCCCCATCGTATGGGAATCAATGGTTTGAATATATTGTGAAAAATTAATCATTCCGTAACCCCTCTTTCACTTTAAAATTTGGTCCTATCCCTAAACAACAAGCGTGTTTCTTATCCTTTCCACACTTCTTTGTAAACTCGAAGGAAGTTTTCACCTAATATCATGAGGACTTCCTCCTCTGAGTATCCTCTACGAATTAACGCATCTGTTAAATTTGAGAACTGTGATGGTTTTTCTACTCCTTCTGGATATCTCCATGGCGGCGGAGGGTAACAATCTGCCTTCCATTTACCAGTATCAATTAATTCTGTATATAACTTTTTCGATTCACCAAGAGTTGCAATCCCATCCATGCCTTCCCAATAATCCATCCCAATTCCAATATGTCTGATACCAACAAGTTTTCTAATATAATCAATATGGTCGATCAAATCATCAACCGTTGCTTGATTATTTGAGGTTACAAATGCTGGATAACCAACAACCCCGATGACACCATCTTTTTCGGCTACTGCTTTTATTTGATCATCCTTAAGATTTCTAGGTGATGGACACAAGTTAAACACGTTTGAATGACTAAATATGACAGGTTTCTCAGATATCTTAATTGCGTCCATGGTTGTTTGATAACCTGTATGGGTTAAGTCTACCAATATTCCTACACGATTCATTTCTCTGATTACGTTTATACCGAATTCACTTAATCCACTATTAGTTCGCTCTGTGCAACCGTCACCAATAAAATTCTTTACGTTATAACAGATTTGGATAACCCTTACGCCTAACCGGTGATAAACAGACAAAAGGTCCAAATCGTTTTCAATAGGCAGAGAGTTTTGGAAGTGAAAAATGATTCCTAATTTATTTTCTCGTTTAGCCCTATAAATAACTTCTACGCATGTTACAAGTAACAAGTCATCACTTGCTTTGATTTTCTTTAACCATGTGGCAAGGAGACTAACTGTTTCTCGACAATTTTGATTGACTGCCACAGTGGGAGCCATTACTGTAACCCCTCCGTCGATCCACAATTTATAGTAGTTTTCCAATGATCCTAATGGACAGGTCGCGTCAATTATGATTGCTTTTTTGTGAAGTTGTAAACTCTCTGTTCTATTCAATTATATTAGCCCTCCTACTATATTGGAGTCTTTTCTAAAGTAAAAGGGAAAAGCTAAGCCTTTCCCCTTTTACCTTTATCCTTTTTGATTATTTCACCTTATTCACTTTCACTGTGTTGCTATAACAAATAGCAGAGTCCCATACTCTAGCAAAGTTCCCCCATGTGATACCTTCTATCTCTGTTGAAGAGAAACCCCGCTTGCGCATTTGCTCCAGCAAATTCGGTACATCCACCGCACCATTTAGTTCAGGATTTTTGGGGAGCGTGCCACCAATACTATCAAGCGCTTCTGCGTCCAGATAGTTGATGAAGTCAAACCCGAAGCCAAGGTGTCGTGTCCCTACCAGACCGGCAATGTACACGGCGTGATCGATAAATCGATCAATACCAGGGTTTTCCTGATGTACGAATGCTGAGAATGCATTGAGGCCAATGATTCCATCTCGCTCAGCAATGGCTTTTATCTGATCATCTGTTAAATTGCGCGAGATTGCACATAGCGCTTTCGCATTGGAATGCGATGCAAATACTCCCGGACCTGGATAGGCGTTGATTGCGTCCCAAAAGGATTTTTCATTCAAGTGGGACAAGTCCAGCATGACTCCCGCTTGTGCCATCTCCATCAGAAGAGTACGCCCTTTTGCCGTAAGGCCTCGAACCTCTCCTTCTCCAGGTCCCTGAAGTCCAGTTAGCCACGAACCACTTCCCGATTGGGATAGTGCCCGTGCCTCGGCATAATTATAGCCGGGAAATCCGCTCGCAAAAGCATTCGTCTCATTCCACGTTAACAGTCCTGATGTTAGTCCCAAATCGAATAAATCGGACAAAAGGGATGGATCTTCATCAAGCGCCGCCATTCCTTCTATCGTTAGCAGGATTGCAAGCTTCCCTGAGCTGATCGCTGCTTCAGCCTCAGCAGGGGTTCTAACCATTGCGAGTTCTCCCGGTGATTCTCTCAATTCTGCTTCAAGTGCAGCCATCACCTCCCTAGTACGAGGTGCCGCCCGGTGAGTTTGGTCTAATTCAATCCAGATGGTTAGACCTAGTGCATTAATGCCGGCATTTCGCAGTGCCGGCAAATGGCGTTCGCTTATTACCCGACTCTCACCTCGTGAACGACGCCAAATCACGTCCACCAGAATATCGCTATGCAAATCGATAAATTTCATGATGTTACGTGCCCCCTATCGTGCCTGTCTCAGTTTAGCAGTGGCAGCAGTGTCAATCGTCCACGAGGCTGTATCAATAACTACCCCATAGTCACGCTGTGCGCTCTCCTGTGAAACATAGCCATTACGTACATCCTCAAGCACTTTCTCAACGCTGCGGTTAAATGGATTTCCCCATCCTCCGCCGCCGCCTGCACTGCTGATTAGAACTTCACCGGCTTCCAAAGGTTGATTAATCGCCCCTGTACGCACCTCACGCTCGGTTCCAGGCCATAGCATAATATGATTGGAATCGGCTTCCTGGCCACCATTTAGTGCCCAAGGTTTTGTCTTCGTTTTCTTTAGAATCGTTACGGCATTCCCTGGAGCAGTAAATCTATATACACGAGTCGCTCCTACCCCGCCGCGGTGCTCTCCAGCTCCACAAGAATCCTGACGAAGATAATAGCCTTCAATTAATAGTGGAGCCTTGGTCTCTAATACCTCAATCGGGTTATTTCTGCAGCCTGGCTCTGATAAGTGCATAATTCCGTTTTCGCCGTCGCCTCCAGCATGAGCACCAAAGCCCACCGCTTCATTTGTGGCTTCAAGCCAAACTTTACCGGTTACTGGATGTGTACCGACACCCATAACCGATACGACCTCTCCACCTGAACATGCAGGTACTATGTCTGGCATCGCATTTGCTAATGCCTTACAAATAATCTCCGGAATGTGAATAGATGGCCAAATTGTAAAAGTTGCCGCAGGATACTGCGCATTTACCAAAGAACCTTCCGGAGCAATGACGCGTAATGGACGGAAGTTGCCATCATTTGCTGGAGAATCCGGAGTTGTGAGCCCTTTGAAAGCCAGTGCTGCAACCCCTTCGGTTATCCCAATTGGCAGGTTAATAGGACCTGCAACCGCTGGATCCGTACCGGTGAAATCAACGATAAATTCGCTATCAGTTACGGTAACCGTCACTTTAATTTTAACCATTTTGTCTTTTTCGACCCCATCATCATCAACCCAATCCTCGGCAGACCATGTTCCCTTTGGCAGAGCAGCAAGGCGCGCACGAGCAATCCGTTCACCGTGGTTTAATATCTCTTGACTTGCCACTTTAAAAGTTTCTAGGCCGAACTTTTGTACCAACTCTTGTACCCGCTTTTCACCGGTGTGGCAGCAAGAAATCTGAGCGTTCATATTTCCAATCACTCGATCTGGAATACGAGAGTTGAATTTGATAAGATTCTCCACCTCTAGATCACGAACGCCACGCTTGTAAATTTTTAGCCCTGGAAGAATGAGCCCCTCTCTATGAATACTGGTAGTATCTAAGCAGTACCCAGGATCTTGTTGATTCAAATCAAGCCAGTGTGCTTTACAGGCAGCATACCCAATCAGCTCATCTTGATAGAAGATTGGTGAGCTAACTAGTACATCCAATGTGTGGTTAGAGCTCCAGTATGGATAGTTAAAGAGGATGACATCCCCTTCATGAATGTTCTCTTCACCGAGAAACTCTACCATTTTTCTCAGCGCATAGTCATTACCACGAGTAAAAATAGCCAACCCAGGTGATTCAGCTAGTAATCTACATTCGCGGTCATAAATTCCAAGTCCAAAATCCTGAATTTCATAGATGATCGTGTCATAAGCGGTACGCTTTAAATTCCTCATCATCTCCCGAGCTGCTGACAGCAGGTAGTTGTGAATAACTTGAACTTTAATCTGTTCTGCATGATCATCTACATTTGTTTGCGCACTATTTTTTAATTCTATGCTCCTAGTCATGCTATACCTCCTCTATCATTATAAATAGCGATGGTAAGTTCTCCATACTCTCCAACCGTTAGAACGTCACCTTCGTGTAAAATGGTGGTGTGGCTAGGCTCTTCTAGAATGGCTGGACCGGCTACCTCATCTCCGGCAAGCAGCTTGAATCGATCGTAAACTTCATACTCAACGTGACTATTAAGGCTAGATTGGTAGACCGAGCGGCTGCCTTTACGAGCGGCTGATCCGTCACCATTCCCTGCTTCAAGCTTGGCAATTCTCGGTTTTGCAAGGACGCCAACAGCTCTCACACGAAGGGTAACGATTTCTACTGGATCTGTTGTTTGGTGACCATATTGCGTCTCATGGGCATCACCGAAGTTTGCGGCAATTTCCGAAATGTGAGCTGGTGTAATGTCGTCCCCCGGGATCTCAATCTTAACAGTATGCTCTTGGCCTGCATAACGCATCTCTGCCCAACGAATAAACTTGCAATCCTTAGAGGTAAATCCATCGCGGCCAAGAGATTCACGTCCGTTATCTTCCAAATTGCCATACAACCTAGTAATTTCATTAACATCTGCGTTTACTAGACCTGTTACAAAGGTTTGAGCAAAATCATACACTACATCGACCATCATCATTCCCCATGCTGAGAAATTACCTGCTCCTGGAGGAATAATAACAGTTGGGATACCAATCTCTCGTGCAACGTTACAGGAAACGAGTCCTCCACCGCCGCCAAAGCCAAGAAGGGCAAAATCTTTTGGGTGATACCCTCGTTCTACTGATATTTCTCGAATCGCACCAGTAATCTTCGCCTCACTTATGCGGACGATACCAGCTGCTGCCTGCTCGATAGAAAGGTTTAACCGATCGGAAAGCTTCTTAATTGCATTACGGGAAAGATTAGGATCAATGGTCATCGCTCCCCCAAGAAAGTTCTGATCATCTAAATAACCTAACGTTAGGGCAGCATCGGTAAACGTTGCATTTACTCCGCCTTTTCCATAACATGCAGGGCCTGGGTCTGCACCCGCACTTTTTGGTCCAACCTGAAGGGCTCCTCCGTCATCGATCCATGAGATACTCCCGCCGCCAGAACCAATCGTACGAATATCAATCATTGGTGTGGATATCGGTAAACTCTCAACTAATGCCTCGTTTTCTATAGCAATCTGCCCATCTACGACCATAGTGGTGTCAAGACTTGTTCCACCCATATCTAGGGTGATCAAATTCGGATGTCCTGTCAGTTCAGATAAATATGCTGCACCAATTGCACCACCTGCTGGCCCGGACATGACTGAATGAACAGGCTCTTCCTTAGCTGCTTTCGCTGTCATGGCACCGCCGCCTGAGCGGGTAAGTAAGAATTGGCCTTGATAGCCTTCTTCCTGTAATTCACTGTCGAGTCGATCCAAATAAGTACGCATGATTGGCTTGATATACGCATCAATAACAGCTGTACTTGTCCGTTCATATTCGCGATATTCTCGTGTTAATCGATGGGATAAAGTCACTGAAACCTCTGGGTATTCTTCAAGAAGCACCTTCTCCATTTCAAGTTCGTGATTCGGGTTGATATAGCTGTGTAAGAAGCAGACTACTACGGATGGAACTCCCTCTTCACGAAGTTGTTGAGCCAATTTAACCGCTTCTTCGCGATCAAATTTCGTCAGAACATTTCCTTGATAATCAAGACGCTCACTCACTTCAAGGCGCCGGTGCCTTGGGACTAATGATTCCGGTTTACGGTATTTAAAATCGTACATGGAATCACGATCAGTACGCCCTAACTCATAAACATCTCTAAACCCCTTGGTTGTAACGATTGCTACCTGAGATCCTGTACGAGTTAGAAGAGCATTCAGGCCAAGAGTTGTCCCATGTACAAAGTAATCTATTTCCTCGAAACTAACTTCTGCCTTACGGAATCCTTCCAGAACACCGCTCGCAGGGTTGTGTGGGACGGTCTCTACCTTTTCAAGGCGTAGATCGCCTGAAACTGGATCGAGTGTCACAACATCGGTAAAAGTACCACCAACGTCAACTGAAATTCGCATAGCATTTCCCCCTATATTCATATATTCTTACATCCAAGCTTTTAAGTAGAGATTTCCAATGACTCAACTGACGATTACGTATGCAAGAAAGTAGTCTTGAATCATCACCCCCTTAATTGTGAGTGTGTTAGCATCCTTGCAATCTATTTTTTCAGTGCGACAAAATCCAAATCATAGCCAAATGCTTGCGGGCCGCAAACTTCGATTGCTTTTTCCGTCTTCATTCGATCATGGGCAGGAATGACGACAATCGTTCCTCTGTACCCGTATTTCACAATGTCGGTTCGAATGGGTTCAGCTGTTTCTGAGTCTAATATCGTAATAAGATCAGGAGGCAAGCAGATTAATTGGTCATCAATGGTTAATTTCAACCATTCATTTTGAAAATCAATAACAGCCGTGGTTCCTTTGTGCTCTCCGAATCCTTCCATGATAATTTGTCCCATGGAGAATCCTTTTGTACTTTCTGCACCGAAGTCGCGATTGATATCAACAATTTTCCCCTTAAAAGCGCTCCATCCACCGGTAATTTCTTCAACCACTTTAATCGGATCATGGTGCACATTGCGAGCTTCCCTTACTTTTTTCCCCAACTCTAGTGTTAAGCTTACTGTGTTTGGGATACATGTTGCTCGCAGTTGTTCCCCATTCATTGGGTATCCTGCAATCCAGCTGATTCCGCCATAGGACATTGCTGTTTGTCGAACAATGTTCTCAGCCATGTAAGCATCTGCAGTATCAATAATCGTAGCAAACCCTTTTTCATTAATGGCTACAACCGGACTGGCTGAAACGCCTCCAATATGAAAACTTGTCATTTGTAATTCAGGAAAAGCTCTGCCCATCCCATCACCATCAATAACAGGTAAGCCCATTTCACCAGCAACTGCCATCGGAACAGTTGTATTAACTCCACCAGCTTCTGGTGGAATGACTCCAACAAAATCACGATTCAAGTATTCACTTAATTTTTGAAATGCAATATTCAATTCGCTTCCGTTTGGAGTTTTTTCCGTTAGAACGACTGGGGCTCCTAAACATCCCCCCATCGCGATCATCGCATCATCTGGTACATCATCAGGTTTAATTAATACGATTTCTTTCCCTTTATTTAGTACGTTATAAGCCCATAGCAGTCCGATTTCCGGGTCTCCGCCCCCACCAGTCGCAAGGATGGAAGCACCTAATGTAATGTCATCAATATCCTGTCTTGTTAATGTTTTATAATCGGTAATACCCCATTTTTCTAGGATGTCGTACACACTCATCCCATTTCCTCCTTGGTTATTGGCTGCTTTTCGCTAGCTCAATTGATTAGATCACGCTTCGTTTGGGTCAATACTTCGTAACCGCCTTCAGTTATTAGAACCATATCTTCGATTCGAACAGCCCCTACTCCAGGCAGATATACCCCAGGTTCGATTGTTACCACCATGTTCTTTTCAAGAATATCAGTTCTTCCCTTATCGATAATCGGGCCTTCATGAATATCTAAGCCTAATCCATGTCCCGTTAAGTGCGGGAAGTAATCGCCATATCCTAATTCTTGAATCTTCTGTCTTGCTATGTAATCAATCTCTCCAGCCTGCACTCCTGGACGCAAGGACTGAATGGTCTCCTGCTGAATTCTTAATACATCTTGGAACAGCCGTTTCTGTTCAAGCGTAGTTTCTTTTACTGAAAAAGTTCGGGTAATATCGGAGCAATAACCTTGATAAATTGCGCCCATATCTAACAAGATTAATTCATTAGGATTCAAAGCTTTATCTGAAGCATATCGTTGTGGCAGCCAGCTGTTCTCACCGGAAGCGAGAAAAATCTCGAATGATGAATTTTCAGCGCCTTCTTTTAACATCGTATACATGGCAACAGCTGTTACTTCGTGTTCCTTCATCCCTGCTCTAGCTGCTTTCAGCGCTTCTTGCATTGCTTTGTCGGCAATTTGAGCAGACTTACGAATAATTTGAATTTCTTCCTCACTTTTAATCATCCGCAACCGTCCAACTTCAGATGCGATGTTTTCAAAATGGGCATTTGACAGTTTCTCTTGAAGGTACTGGAAGGTAGCATAGTTAAGTTCCGGCAGCTCCACACCAACCCGTGTTATTTTGCGTTTATGAAAATAATGATTTAAAACCGTAAGATAATCAGGGGTATCTTCTGGAAAAGGGAGAATTTCTTTAATCCAGCAATCCCTCAGAGCCCGTTTTAAATCTAAGCGTGCCACAACGTACTTTATATCTTGTTGTGAAATTAATAGAATACTAAAGGAAGCAGTATTCATACGAAGTCCTGTATAATATCGGATACTGGCTCGATTAAATAGCAAACATACATCCAGTTGTCTCTCTTCCATTATCTTTCGTAAAGCTTGAACTCTATTTAAAAACGGATTGACTTCCAAATTCCTCACCTATTCAGCTTTTTTATTTAGAAATGCTGGTGAAATCATGGGTTATTCTCTTTAAGAACGAACAACGTATTCATGGTTTCACCAGCATTATGTCTGATCATATGTTTTTATATTAATTCTCTAATGGTCTGCTCCAACTCTGGATTGATTAAATACACTTTTCTTGGGACACGAGACTCAATGTTAGAGGTTGCCTGACTTGCCAACTCAAGAATAACGAAAGAATCAATAAACGATTGGCAAATTTCATCGACCTGCTCCACAGAATATCCGAGCTTGTCTGCTAATTCTTTTCTTTCGATATAAGGCTGATTGACAATCGTCTTTAGAACTAACTTATTATCTTGATCTTCTAGTTTGGTTTGAAGCAATTGCGTTTCCATTATTTCACCCCCTGTTTTGCCATTAACTTTTCAACGGGAACATAATCAAAGTCATAACCAAAATAGCGAGGACCGAATGTCTCAAGACCTTTTTCTGTTCTCATCCGTTCATGAGCCGGTATAAGAATAATAGAACCGCGGTAGCCATATTTCATAATGTCCGTACGAATCGGCTCACCTGTTTCAATATCAAGGATTGCAATGAGATCAGGTGTAACACATTTTAGTTCGTTATCCACCCTTAGATTCAACCATTCATTTTGAAAATCCAATTCGGCTCTTTGTCCTTTGTAGTCTCCAATACCTTCCATTATCACCTTTCCGAGTGAGAATCCTTTGTTCATCTCACCGCCAAATTCTCTTTGAATATCGACGATTTTCCCATTGAATACTCGGTGGCCTTGAATATTTCTAGTATTTTTAATACTAGTTAAAATTTGTTCAACTGGGTCATTGTGGCTCTTTCTGGCTTCCATTACAGCTTTCCCTACATCCCATGCAATACTTTGGGAGTTTAAGATGGAGGTTCTTTTCACATCAGCTCCAGACATTGCGTAGGTGGCTACCCAGGAAATTCCGCCATAAGACATCGCTACTTTTCGTGCAATCGACTCTGCCATCAGATCATCATCCCGTGTATCAATAACTGTTGTGTTCATACGGTCATCGGTAGAAACTGTTGGGGATGCGTGCACCCCTTGAGTAGCCCATGAAGTCATTTGCAACTCAGGGAAGGCACGATTCATTCCATCTACATCGATCACAGGCAATCCTAATTCTGCTGCAACAGCATAAGCAACTATGGAGTTTACCCCTCCACACTCAAGTGGGATTGTTGCTTGTAGTTTTTTGCCCATATAGGCTTCCAAGGTGGAAACCGCTTTATTCAAAACGTCTTCATTAGGCGGCTTTTCAGTTAACACTAGGGCTGCTCCTAAACAAGCAGGGCTCGCCACTAAAATATCATCTGGAATATCTAGTGGGTCAATCATGACAATATCTTTTCCTTCATCTAACACTTTATAGGCCCATAACAGTCCGATTTCCGGATCTCCTCCACCACCAGTGGCTAAAATGGAGGCTCCTAATGTAATTTCCTCAATGCTTTTTTTGTCGATTACTCGATAATTGGTTATTCCCCAATCTTCTAAAATATCGTAAACACTCATGGTTTCCCTCCTCAGCTGTTTAAGCAAATACTTTGCCCTTAACCCGTACTCTGACCTTTTGTTTTTTTCCTGGCATATAAGCAAACGGAATTTCTTCCACATCGATAATTTCTTCGGTTCCAGCAATGGCTCCAGCTTCCTGCGCATTTATCTTAGCTAAGGCGACAACACGGTCGATGGCAGCATTTCGGTTTTCAACTGCAAGGTCAACGGCCAATTCTGCTGAAGCACCAATTTCCGCAATCGTTGTTCCAATTGCGCCGCCCACTTCAAAATGGTTTGGAAGGATGACCTCTGTTGTCCCTTCAATATTATACTGCGGAACAGCTAGGGCTCCCCCGCCAATAAAGATAGCAGGTATTAACCCTGATTCTGTTTTCATCTGATCAATGGCAATCTCTACACGTTCCTTAATTCTAGCGTTCGCTTCCTTAACTAAGGATGCTGGTAATGCATTTATGGCAGCTATGTTCGTAACATAATTGGTATCAAAAATATCAAGTTTGCTGTTTAAACGTCCTGTTGCAACAGCAATATCATGTACGGTTAAAATTGGTCCACCGAATGATTTACCCAGTTTGACAAGGTTATAGCCCACGCTTTCAGGTCCTAAACCCATGACTTTATCCTGCTGAGTTTTGATAATCGTTCCACCGCCTAAAGCAATGGATAATAAATCTGGACAGCGTACATTTGTTTTTACTCCACCGATATTTACAGTGATAGAGGATTCTCTTGGAAAACCATTTACAATATAGGCTACATCAGTTGAGGTTCCACCCACATCCACGACCGCCCCATTTTGGATACCTGATAAGTACACGGCTCCGCGAACAGAAGCAGCTGGTCCAGAAGCTACTGTAAAGATTGGATACTCTACTGCATGATCAGCATTCATTACACTTCCATCGTTTTGAACGACAAATAGCTTTGCATTGATATTTCGATCGGCCACCGCTTGTTTGAATGCTTCAACGGCCCGTTTCATAACCGATTTAACGGAAGCGTTTAAGATCGTGGAGTTTTCTCTTTCCAGTAACGAGATGGATGCGATTTTATGGGATTGAGTAATGAACACCTCATCACCAAGATATTCTCTAACAATTTCCATTGCACGGTCCTCGTGTTTTGGTATGATTGGTGAAAATACACCTGTGATGGCTACCGAACCAACTTTCCCTTTCATCGCTTTCGCTGCATCCATGATGGCTTTTTCATCTAAAGGGACAATATCCTTCCCGTTATATTCAGATCCGCCTCGAATGATATGGACATGCTCTTTACCACCTAATGCTGCGATTAAATCTTCTGGCCACCCTGTCATTGGGGGTATCGCTGTTGTCGCCGGTGCCCCAATCCGGAAAATACCTACTTTATCAAGTTTACGTCTCTCAATAATGGCATTCGTTGTATGAGTAGTTCCAAGGGAAACCATTTCTATTTTTGAAACATCCACATTGCTGTTTTTTAACAATAAATCCAATG
This sequence comes from Bacillus sp. AFS073361, assembly GCF_002567005.1. Taxonomy (GTDB): domain Bacteria; phylum Bacillota; class Bacilli; order Bacillales; family Cytobacillaceae; genus Neobacillus. The sequence continues at coordinate 22,483 of NZ_NUZU01000024.1, read as the reverse complement.
CATTAATAATCCCTGTTGTAATATCTTCTGTTGTTAAGGACTTTGTTTTTGAAACAACTTCTTTCCCTCTCATTAAAACACCATCGGTAAATGTTCCACCGACATCAAAACCAATCCTGATTTGCTCTGTCATGTGTTTTCCTCCTCGTTATGTATTTCCTATTAATCCATTACTCTGTTGATTTTATTTTGGAAAAAGGCTCCACCAAATCTATTAAATTAGAGTTAAGGTGAAGCCTAAGTAAAAAACATTTTATCTATCTTATATCAATATGGATTAAATTTTTTTGATGTTAATGTAAGATTTCGCCTTCCGTTTCTCTAATAAATAGGATTGTAATCAGTGTAATAACCATGAAAACCTGAATAAAAGAAACCGTTGCTCCAAATACCCAACCTAATCCAATAACAAAACCGATTAAAGATGGAGCCACAGTGTTTGCCCAACGTTGTCCGCCAACACCCCAGCTATATCCTACACCACGTACATTTGTTGGATAGATTTCTCCAAACCATGTGTTCCAAACGCCCCATGCCCCTAAGCTAAAGAATCCTAAAGCGAAGTTGAATGCGTATAGTTGGAATACACTCGAAGAATATGCAAATGCAAACCCAAAGATCGATGCAAATAATACGAAAGCAAACATGACTTTTTTACGTCCATATTTACTAGTTAGGTGTGCAGCTACGATATACCCTGGAATCTGCGCTACAGCCGATAATGCAACGAAACCTAAGCTTTGTCCCATTGATAAGCCCTTTTGTTGTAATAATGTTGGAATCCACGTATACAATCCCCAATATCCAAAGGAGAAACAGAAATTGACGATTGTTTGTAATGCTGTTGTTTTTATCATTTTCGTTTTGAAAATTTCAAAGATACTACCTTGTTTTACTTTAGAGACATACAATTCTGTGCCCTGGCTAACCACTGTTTTACCTTCACTTAATTCAGAAATAATTTGCTTTGCCTCGTCTGTTCTTCCCTTTCCTGCAAGCCAGTAAGGAGATTCAGGAATTTTTCTAATGACGAAAGCCCAAAATCCAGCTAGCGAACTAATAAAAATGATTGCTCTCCAACCGCCCAATACCCCGTCCAAATCCATAAGTAAACTGGTTATTCCTAGGGCAATTAAAGTACCAATTGGCCATCCTGCGGATAAAAATACTGCTGCTTTACCACGCTGTTTAACTGGGAGCATTTCTTCGTAATATGGAAAGATACAAGCAAGTACACCACCCAAAGAAAAACCGGATAATAAGCGCAATGTGTAAAGTGTTTCATAGTTTGGTGAAAATGCACTGACAGCTGAAACCACTCCATATAAGAGTAAGCTGTAAATAATCGTTTTCTTTCGTCCGATTTTATCTCCAACAATCCCCCACACATATGTCCCCGGAATCATACCTAAGAAAATTGCACCAATAAGGGAACCTACTTGGACAGGAGTTAAAGAAAATTCAGCGGCGATAGCTCCACTAATCATAATGATAATCATCATTTCCCATGCCTCGATTACAAACGCCATAAATAGCGCTATCCCTACAAATCGATGTTTTTTTGTAAATGGCATGTCTTCAAAAAAAGTACCAACTTCAACGGTTTTCTCTTGAGACTTAGCAGAAGCTACCACTTCCATTTAACTCACTCCCTCATTCATAATGATAAAATTATTTCTTACTTAAAACCGGATTATATAAGTTAAACTCCTCCACCTCCTTTGCCGGAGGAGATTGATACCCTACCTTCTTGCTGTGGGTCCAGGATAATTTTTGTTTTATTTCTACTAGAAATTCTGCGTATTTAAATGGCGCACAGCTCGCGTCAATGACTGGCACGCCTAATTCTTGCTGCAATGAATCAAAGAAACCAAACTCGCCTGTACAGCCTAAAACAATGACATCTGCCCCATCTTTCTCGATCGCTTCATTCGCTGCCGCCCTGATTCTTCTCTTTGTTTCTTCAGGATCCTTCTGGAAATCATGCACCCCGAGCTCAAGCGATTTAAATGACGCCAGTTTATGTGCAAAGCCGTATTTGTGGACATTTTCTTTCATTTCCGGAATCCACTTTTTTCTGCCCACAAGAATCGAGAAATTTTCTCCAAGCGTGGTGGCAATGTGCAAAGCAGCTTCAGCAGGTGCGGTAACAACCATTTTTTCAGCCACTTCCCGGCAAGCTCTTAAAGCGGGATCATAAAAACAGCCGAGAATTGCCGCGTCATACCCGTCCTCTTCCGCCTTTTTCACAGTCCTGATCAGTTCTGGAATGACCATTGCTTCATAGCAGTTATACTCCACGTGGATCGGTCCTGGTCCAGCAAAAGAAACAACATCCACCACTGTGTCCGGGCTTTTAAAACGTTCAAATTGTGTTCTAAATTCTTCATCAAAAACATCTGTGTGCAATGGATTAATAAACAAAATTTTCTTGCTAGCCATTTTTTAACCTCCCGATTTTTAAAAATTCAGAATAATAACTATCTTTTTTTATATTACCATAAACATTTAAGTAATAGCATAATTATTTTCGAAAAAAATAAATATTTTTAATATTAATTTAATTTCAGTTTTTTAATCTCGTAATAGTGACTTTTTCAGAACCATTTAACCAGATACGTTCGCCAACTTTTTGCAAAAGATCTAGATAAGTAAAGTCAACCTGGGCAAAAACGTTAACCGGTTCATCCCCTTTGTTGCTTCGTGTATGTTCAGCACCATAGTAAATAGCTAAAACTTCTAAAACGTCAGGTTCAGACTCAAGAGGCCAATCCCTCCAGTAGACAATTTCCCCAATACTAGTAGATATGGTTTGGTTTTCTCTTTTTGGCATAGAAGTAGACGGAAATTCAAAATTCACTTCACGACCGGACCAGCGTGAATGCGTAACTGTCTGCGAAAAGGGAAGTGCCTCCCAAACGATTTGACACGTTTGGGGGGCTTTATCTTCTTGTAATGTTGCCGGGAAACTTTCCCCGTTTTCAAATGTGATTAATATTCGGCGCATATTTCACCTCTTAACCTATTCTGTTTTTTTTACGATAAATAATGGTTTCTTGTTCGTTCACTTCTAACAATTCACCACTTATGACAACACCATACTGCTCTAATGCCGTTTGAAGGTCAATATACCCATCGATGACATCTTCAAGCACACGATCGACGTCACGTTCAAACGGATGCCCAAATCCGCCGCCGCCTCCTGTTTTCACAATCACCTTGTCTCCATATTTCATTGGTTTTGCATTTATTTTCAGGGCTTTTTCTTCTTTTTCTCCACTTAAAATAGTAACTTCTGGTGATGCTGCCTCTTTACCATCAAAAAGTCCCCAAGCAGGTGTTTTTGAACGCTCTAACCAAAGGTATAAAAAAGCTTCATCTGCAGAAACCTCGTAACCTCTAATAATTCCGAGACCTCCTCGGTTCTTTCCTGCTCCTCCTGAATTCTTTCTAAAGCCATAGGTGGTTACTTTAAAAGGGTATTTATCTTCAAGAACCTCAATAGGCAGGTTCTTGAAATCACCATTAACATTATTGATTAATCCGGATTGGCCATCATTAGCAGCAAAGCCTCCCCAGCCGCCTGCCGTAGCTTCTACATTTAGAAATGACGTGTTACGACGCGGATCAATCCCTGAGAACGTTATGATCATCGAATCCCCGTAATGTGCACCCGCACTTCTTTCCTTAAGAGCTGGAGACAGGGCTTTAACGACAAGATCGATGAGCAAGCCTAGTGCAGAAAAATACCAAACACACGCTGCCGGCTCTTGCGCACTAAAGATCGTTCTTTCTGGTACCACAACATTTAACGTTTTAAAATTCCCGCCCGTGACAGGCGCATCAGGACTAATTAGCTCTTTAAAAGCTACCCGGCAGGCTGAGATTGTCTGTGCCAATCCACAGTTGGTCATTCCTCTAACTTGTTCGCTGGAGCCAGTGAGATCGATCGTAATATTTTCCCCTTCAACGGTCACTTTTACTTTTACTGGTACAGGTTCCTCCGACACTCCATCATTGTCCAAACAACCTTCGGTCTCATAAACTCCATCAGCAATTCTCGCAATCATTTCGCGGTCTAAAAGTTCAGATTGCTTGAAAATATCCCGAATGGAGCGGTTTACTTTTTCTAAACCGAATCGGCTGATGATCTCATGAAAACGTTTCTCTCCAGTACGGCAGGCAGCAATTTGAGCATTAAGATCCCCTAGTGCAGCATCCCGAAAACGGCTGTTAGTAATAATAAGATTAATAACATCTTTACGAGCCTGACCAGCATCGTATATTTTTGTAGGCGGAATACGTACTCCTTCCTGGTAGATTTCTGTAGCATCCATGGAGAAACCTGGGTCCTGTGCACCTACATCAAGCCAGTGGGCACGATTCGCAGTGAAACCGATCAATTCATCCTCATAAAAAACAGGGGAAATAACGGTAATATCGTTAAGATGTGTACCAGTTAGATAAGAGTCATTCATGATATAGACATCACCAGGCAGATAATTTTCGACCCCGCCAATCGACGCTGTAACGATTTTTATGCACTCATCTAAATTTCCTAGAAAGATAGGAAGGCCTGCTGATTGACCCAGCAATTCTGCGTTTCTATTAAAAATACCAACGCTGCAATCCTTCATTTCGTATATGATCGGAGAAAAAGAACTTCTAGCCAGACTTGCATTCATTTCATGTGCGGCAGAAATTAACGCATTCCGAATAATTTCCGTTGTAATCGGGTTTTCTAAAAATTGACTCGTTTTAACCGCTGCTTTAGCATTCATATTATTATCGTTCCTCCTTCGTGATTTCAAGGTTCCCTAACCGATCAACCTCAACTCGATAACCACTAGGAATAACCGTTGTAGTTCGAGGATCTTCTACAATTGCTGGTCCATCAAAACGATGGCCATACTTCAAATGAGCAGTCGTCATAACTGGTGTATTTTTTTCTGACCCTTTCCAGATGACTTGTTTGTTCGTTCTTGAAACGACATCTGTTTCAGTTTTAACAGTTGTTTCCTTTTCTGCTTGTTCCTCTTTTTCTAGCTTTCCGTAGCCAGTTATTCGTAAATTTACTGCTTCAATAATTCCATCCGGATTGTTATGACCATAAATTTTCCCATGCATTTCATGGAAAAGTCCGGCTAACTGAATCATGGATTCCTCATCATTGATTTTAATATTTAAGGGTACATTCACTGTGTATTCCTGGCCAACATAGCGAATGTCCACCGTTTTCTGAAATGACATATCAGCTTCTTTCACTCTTTGCTGAGTTAAAATATTGATAGTTTCTTGCTCCATTTCATCATATAGACCAACCATCTTCTTCTTGTCACTATGGTCTAATACAGATACAAATGTTCTTACAGCATCATGACGAATATCTGTTTGAAGCATGCCCCAAGCCGAGAAAGTGCCAGCAACTGTTGGGACAAGGATTTTCGTTATTCCAAGAAGATCAGCGATTAACACGGCGTGCATCGGACCAGCTCCGCCAAATGCGACAAGCGCGAAATCACGTGGGTCAATCCCTTTGCTTACTGTTAACGTACGAATGGCGTCCGCCATTTTTGCATTGGCAATATCACAAATCCCTTCTGCTGTTTCTAGTACTCCTAAACCTAGCTGATCAGCAATTTGTTTTACCGCTTGATAGGCAGCATCACGGTCTAATCTCATGTTTCCGCCAAGAAACCCTTCCTCATCCAGACGTCCTAACACTAGGTTGGCGTCCGTTACAGTTGCTTGAGTACCTCCATTTCCATAACAGGCAGGACCTGGGTCTGCTCCTGCACTTTTTGGACCTACACGTAATCCCCCGCCCTCGATCCAGGCAATGGAACCACCACCCGCCCCAATTGTGTGAATATTAACCATTGGTGTAAGAATAGGAAATTCTTCTAGACTAGTTTCCGACGTAACATCTGGTTCACCGTCAATAACAAGGCTTACATCAAAACTTGTTCCACCCATATCGACACAAATTAAGTTTTTATAGTCTGTCAGTTTACCAAGGCTAATACTTCCAATTGCACCACCAACCGGACCGGACATTAGCGTCTGGATTGGCATTTTCTTTGCAACCCCGGATGTCATCACCCCGCCATTGGATTGCATAATATATAAGTCTCCTTCTAACCCTTCTTGTCCCGTTCTGTCTTCTAGACTAGCAAGATAGTTTTCAACAATCGGTGCTACATAGGCATTGATCACCGTCGTACTAGTACGTTCGTACTCACGCCATTCACGAGCAATTTCATGCGATAGCGATACTGAAATGTGAGGTGCTTTTTGTTTAATAAACTCTTTTACTTTTGTTTCATTTTCTGGGTTTTTGTATGAGTGTAAAAGACTTACCGAAACGGAGTTAAATCCTTTTTCGATAATTTGATTGACCACTTCATTCAAATGGTTAAAGTCTAGATTTGTCTCGACTGTACCGTCAGCTAACACTCTTTCCTTTACCTCAAAAACGTTACGGCGCTTTACTAGAGGTTCCGGTTTTCTATATGTAATGCTATACATATCAGGACGATTCGCACGGCCTATTTCATAAATATCCCTAAATCCTTCCGTGACAATTAAGGCTACATTCGATCCTTTTCGTTCAAGAAAGGCATTAAGTCCTGCTGTTGTTCCATGTACGAAGTAATCGATTTCACTAAAGTCCTCAACTAGATTTTTCATACCCTCCAATACACCATCTGACAGGTTCTTTGGAGTAGTTAAAATTTTCTCTGTTTGATATTTCGCTTCTTGCTTGTCATAAAGAACTAAATCCGTAAATGTTCCCCCTATATCTATCCCTAAACGATACCGCGTCACAAAAACCGCTCCTTTTCATGCTATATTTTTAAAAGTGTCTGCATTATTTCTAAGCCCTTAATCTATTTATATATTTTCACTGCTCAATACTTCTGCCTTGCCTGTATGAGTGAATTCCTTAGAAAGAATATTCAGTCTTTCGCAACCATAATCAGTTACAAAAACGATATCCTCGATCCTAACACCAAACTTACCGCTTAAATAAACCCCTGGCTCTATGCTTATGACCATACCTTCTTCTAACAGCTGATCGTTGTTAGAGGTTACAAACGGTTCTTCATGAACCTCGATTCCTAAGCCATGGCCAGTACGATGAGTAAAATATTCTCCATATCCGGCATTACTGATAATATCTCTTGCTGCCTTGTCAATATCCATCAAAGGCACTCCTGGTTTTACAGCCTTAACGGCTGCTTCCTGTGCTTGTTTCACTATTTCATAGACTTTTAACATTTCGTCTGAAGGTTCTCCTCCAACTAATACCGTTCGGGTCATGTCTGAACAATAGTGGTCTTTAATACCTCCCATATCAATGACAACCATATCTCCAGCTTCAATAGGAGTGTTATCTGATAAATGATGGGGGATCGCTCCGTTTTTCCCCGCACCTACAATCGGATTAAATGACAATGTATCAACTCCTTGCAAGGCGAAAAGGCGCTTAATCTCATCCGCTGCCTCTTTCTCGGTAAGACCAGGTCGAAGGTATTCAATTACTTGTTGTAATACTTTATCTGCGATCGCACCTGATTTCTTCAGTAGTTCGAATTCTTTTGAATCTTTATTTAGTCTTGACTTTCCAATCACTTGCGTACCATCCACAAACGATATTTGATTTTTCAATTGTATAAGCTTAAGTAGGTTTTGACTCGGCCATAGATTATCGATTGATACGGTTCCATTTAGTGGCAGAATACTTGCCAATAACTCCAATGAATTCTCTCCATCCTTCCAGAAAGCGTTTTCAAAAAGTCCGTTGAACGGGACTTCTTCTTTTGACATTTCATGAACCACCATGGTTGGCTTTCCAGCTTTAGGGATGACAATCGCCTGCAATCTTTCATGGGAGTCCAGCCATGTCCCGCTAAAATAGAAAAAATTCGGTGGTGAAGTGACTACAACAGCTTCTAAATTTAATTCTTCTAATTGTTTTTGTACTTTATAAATACGGTTTTGATATGACATGAATACGCCTCCTCAAATTTCATAGATAGAAAGCCCTGCTTTTTTAAAAAAAGGCAAGGCTTTCTATCTGCTATTACTCTCGATGGTAAATGTTATTTTATTTTAAGGCTGTGTTAAACTTGTCTGTTGATTTCCGCTCCTGGCACTTCCAACATTAGCTTTAACACAGCCTATTTTAAAAAATATAGGTTATCTGTTAACTAATACCCAAACAAGTTCGCAATCTTCTTGTCCGTCGTTATAGGCCCAGTGTTCTTCGCCATGGGGAATAAAGGTGGCTTGTCCCGCCGAAACTCGGTATTCTTTTCCACCACTCATGGTTAAAATGGAGCCTTTTAAAAAAATAGCGTATTCATCTTGCTCATGTGAACCCGTTCCTTGGAGTGGAATCCGGGCACCTGCTGGAACGGAAACCGTGCCGATCGAAGCACGGGCCCCTTCAATGATGGATTCATCAAATAGTGTTTTCATTATTATTCCCGGGCGGTCTTCCTTAGCCACATCTTCTAATGTAATTACATTCATTTATTTCGACTCCTTTGCTAGACGTTCTGGAGATAGTTCTTTTACTTCTATAGTTGATGCATCAAGGATTACCCCATAATCATTTTTTGCTTGCTCGACAGTGATATACTCATTTTTCACGTCGCTAACCACCTTCTCAACGGGTCGTTTCAGCGGGTCACCGTATCCGCCACCCGATGCTGTTACAAGGCGGGCAACATCATTTTTATTTAACGGATATTGATTATACTTACCATATGGTCCGTCGACTTCACCGTTCGCTTTTACAATCTCAAAATAATTATTAGAACCATCTTTTCCTTCTTCTGCTCCCCATACATCATATTTATGGCGACCAAAGGATGCGGTAAAGACCTGATTATCTGTTAAAGCACGGTAAGAACGGATAACACCCTGACCACCGCGAAATTCACCTGCACCAGCTCCATCAGTAGATAGGCTATACTCATCAACTAAAACACCATTTCTTGTTTCGCACACTTCTACTGGGATATTGAAGGTTTCCCCATCCAGGATACAGAATTGACCGGAAGCTCCATCCGCGCCTTCTGCTCCTCCCCATCCACCAACAGATGGTTCAACAATCAAGAAACGCTCATCCGTATCTTGATGTTTACCTGAAAGAATCGCTACACATACTGATAAGAAATGGCCTGCAGATAAACGTTCAGGCACAACCGGGGCTAACGCTTTCCAAATTAAGTCTGTTCCAAATAACATCGACTCCCAATACATCGAAACAGGGGCTGGGCGCATCGCATTAAAGATCGAGCCTTTATCGGTAATAACATGAAGCGGGCGGAATGATCCATCATTTACATCTTGAGAAGGATTGGTTACGGCAAGATATACAGTGCGGACAGCAGAAACTAAACCCGTATAAGTAGTATTGATTGAACCAGTCACTTGCGGATGGCTGCCACGGAAGTCACAAATAAACTGATCATCGGTAATCGTCACCTTCACCTGTACTCGGAATGGACCTTCTTCAATACCATCATCATCGATATAATCGACTGCTTCATACGTACCCTTCGGTATTTCTTTTAAAGCTTTAAGTGCTAATTGTTCACCATGCTCTAAAAGATAATTAATAGAGTTAAGCACAGTATCTTTTTTATACTTATCACACAATTCTTGAACTCGTCGTTCACCTGTTTTCAGTGCAGCTACCTGAGCCCACATATCCCCTAATGAAAGATCTGGAAAGCGGACATTTGCAGCTATAATATCCACTACAGCCTGATTCAATTTCCCTTCGTCAAATAATTTTATACAAGGAAATTGCAGGCCTTCTTGATAGATCTCTGTTGAATCGGTAGACATAGATCCAGCGTCTTTTCCTCCAACCTCTGTCCAGTGCGCTTTGTTCGCGGAAAAAGCGATTAACTCTCCTTGATAAAAGATCGGCATAACCAATCCAACATCACATAAATGGGAGCCGCCCCCGCCATATGGATCATTAATCAAAATGATGTCCCCCGGTTTTAAATCACCTGGTTTATTGTATCTTTCAACTGTTTCGCGAACCATGAAAGAAAGCATCCCAATAAAGCCGGTTACTCCGTTCCCTTGTGTTAGCAATTGGCCTTTAGAATCCATAAGACCGCTCGCATAGTCTAAAACTTCATATATAATCGGACTCATTGAAGTACGCGCTAAGGCATAAAACATTTCTTCGCCAATCGCAACTAATGAATCTTTAACAATATCTAATGTAAATGGATCTACTTTTGGTGCAACTGTATTTGCCATCGTCTTATACCCCCGTCTCAATGATTAAATTGCCATAAACGTCAACAGTGACCGATTGCCCAGGGTAAACAACTGTTGATGCAGATGACTCTTCCACAATGGCTGGCCCTTCAATAGCCGCATCTGGTGTTAACTGTGCTCTGTCATATACCTTTGTTTCAATCCATCCATGCTCTTCATATAATACTGGTCTTACTTCTTTTAATGCACTTTCTAAAGATGCGCCGGTATTTTCCAGTTTAGCCAATTCAGGCTTCTTAACTGAACCAAGAGCTATTAAGTGCAGGTTAACAATTTCAGTTGACGACTCTTCCAACTTAAATGTATATAATTGCTCATGTGTTTCATGGAACTTATGAATCACTTTCTGCATTGTTTCTTTAGTTATTTCTCCGTTAGGAACTGGAACTTTCACGGTATGCTCTTGACCGACATAGCGTAAGTCTACAAAACGAGTGAAGAGAACGTTTTCCTTTTTTACACCTTCTTGATCATACTGAGAAATAGCGTCTGTTTCCTGTTTTGCCAGGGTTCCATTAAGCTCTTCATAATCAATGCCTTCAACTCGACGAATAAAGGTTTGGATGTAGTCATGACGCAAATCTGTCATAAGCATTCCCCAAGCTGAGAACACAGAAGTTGCTACTGGAACAATAACCTTTCGTACGCCAAGCTCTTTTGCAAGTGCCGGAGCATGCATAGAACCTCCCCCGCCAAATGCTACTAAAGCGAAATCACGTGGATCATAGCCTTTTCTCACCGAAATAAGTTTTAGTGCATTAAGCATATTGGAATTGGCAATTCGGATTATTCCAAGAGCTGCTTCGTCAACCGATGTATCAAAATGGTTAGCAATTTTTTCTTGTATCGCGTTTCTTACGCTTTCCATATCGACAGCGTTATCGAAGTTTTTCGGTGAAAGCCGTCCAACCACAAGATTCGCATCAGTAGTAGTAGGTTCTGTTCCGCCTTTACCATATGCGATAGGTCCTGGCAAGGCTCCTGCTGATTGCGGACCAACCCTTAAAGATCCACCGGCATCAATCCAGGCAATTGAACCGCCACCGTTACCGATTTCAACTATATCGACCACTGGAACTTTAATTGGATAACCCGCAGTACGGTCTGTACGTTCAATATTATACTCAGTTGTTACCTTTACTTCGCCGCCGTCGATCAGAGAACATTTCGCAGTTGTTCCACCAATGTCAAAGGCAATGATATTTTCTTCACCAAGGATTTTTCCTAAGATAGCTGATCCATAAATTCCTGCAACTGGTCCTGACTCTACCATATTGATTGGTGTTTGCTTTGATTGCTCAAATGTGGTCGTGCCGCCATTTGATTGCATAATATATTTGTTAGATTTATTGCCCACTTTATTTAATTCATTTTCAAGACGATCGACATAAGAAGAAGCAATAGGTTTAACATATGAGTTTAATACCGTTGTACTAGTGCGCTCATATTCCCTCCACTCTCTTGTTACCTCGTGGGAAGCAGTAACCGCAACATCAGGCCATAATTCATTGATAAGCTCTACTGTTTCTTTTTCATGTAATGGATTGCTATATGCATGCAGGTAAGAAACAGCAATCGCTTCCACATTTTCTTTCTTAAAGTAATGAACAATTTCTTCTATTTGTCCTTTATTTAAAGCTTGGATTACTTCCCCTTTGTAGTTCAAACGTTCTTCTACTTCTTGTCGTAAATAACGCGGAACAAAAGGAGTAGGTTTTTGATATTGGATATTGAAGAGATCAGGACGATTTCCACGTGCTATCTCTAACACATCACGAAATCCCTTAGTTGTAATTAATCCTGTCTTCACACCTTTTCGTTCAGTTAACGCATTAATAATGACAGTGGTTCCATGAATAAAAGTCTCCAACTGTTCTGTATTGATACCGCTTACACGGATAACATCCAAAACTCCTTTTTCAAAATTCGGGGGAGTTGTATGACTTTTAGCAACCCCAATTTTCCCTTGTTGATCAACAAAAACTAAATCAGTAAATGTTCCGCCAATGTCTGTTGCTACTCTCATGATTTAACCACCCATCTTAATAAATAATTTTTATATTGAGCAAGTCATTTAAAAAATGACTGGCGTTACAAAACAAAAGACCTTTGCATCATGATCAAGTGGATTCGTAATGGAATGCGGGATAGTCGATGGAAAGTGAATGGTATCACCTGGTTTTAAGATGTATTCCTTTCCTTCAATAGTTACGATCATAGCGCCCTCAAGAATGTAATAGAACTCTTCACCTGGATGGGTCACAATTTTTTCTTTAGGCTCACCAGGAGGAAAAGTCACTAACAAAGGTTCCACTGCTCTTCCTGGAAACTCCCCCCCGAGCCGGGTATAGATCGCCCCTGCCCCCTCAATTCTAAATGGTTTTTGTTCTTCTACTGTTACTTTATAATTTTTATTGGCAAAATCTTCAAAAAAATCAGTTATAGGAACATCGAATGCATCTGCTAATTTTTTCAATGATGTAATAGCTATTGAAGATGCAGCACGTTCAACTTGTGATAAAAAACTGATTGAAAGGCCTGTTTTCTCACTTAAATCCTTAAGTGTGAGTTTTTTTTCAAGCCGTAACTCTCTGATTTTCTTCGATACTTCTTCTTCCATTTTAAGACCCCCAACGAGTAAAACATTTAAAATATATCGTAATTATTTAAGTAATACTGTATTTAATTTCATACTACCATATTATTTTTTAAATTAACAGTATTTTTAAAAATTTTCGGAAGAAAATAAACAACCTGTATCTTTGAAAAACGATTCAAAGAATACAGGTTGATAATTACTGGATGGTGCTCGCACCTATCTTATTTAGAAAACAATCCTTTTAGGGCAAATGCTACGTTTTGCGGTCTTTCTGCCAATCGACGCATGAAGTACCCAAACCAGTCGTCACCAAATGGAATGTATACACGCATTTTGTATCCCTCTTTTACTAAACTGAGCTGCATTTCTGTTCTAAAACCATACAGCATTTGAAATTCAAATTGATCATTTGAAATATTATTCTTTTTCGCAAATTCTTTTACTTTAGCAATTATATTATGGTCATGGGTAGCAATTGCTGTATAGGTGCCGCTCAACAAATGCTCTTTGATTATCCTCATGTAATTTCCATCAATCTCGTTTTTATCCTGAATTGCAACTTCTGGAGATTCCTTATAAGCACCCTTTACGAGACGGAGAGGAATTCCTTTTAAATCTTTCACATCTTGCTCGGCTCGATTTAAATAAGCTTGTATCACGGTTCCCACATTATTAAAGTCTTCGCGAAGTTCTCTTAGAATGTCTAATGTAACCTGGCAATGTGCATGATCTTCCATATCGATTCTGACAAAATTCTTCGTTTTTTTAGCTGTTTCTAGTATTCTACGCATGTTATCCAGGCAAAATTCTTTATCAATATCCAATCCAAGCTGGGTCATTTTAACTGATAGATTGCTATTTACCTCAGCTCTGAAGATTGCTTCTAATGTTCTTACATTATATTCCGTAGCTTCTATAGCTTCCTCTCTGCTCGAAACAAATTCTCCCAAATGGTCGAGAGTACAGACTAACCCTTTTTCATTTAACTTTTTAACACTTTTAATTGCACTTTCGATGGTAACCCCTGCGACCACTTGAGATGCACCAAACCTTAAGCCCCATTTCTTTGCTGCCTTATTTAAGGATTTGTTTTGTGAAGCGTGAAGAAACATATTTTTCGAAATCTCTGCAATCATTTCCAATCCCCCTAAGATTAATATTAAATCCTTACTCTCTATACTTTATTTCAAAGATTCACTCGTTGTTTTCGCTTGCATATGCAAAATTAGATAATCAGGACCTCCTGCTTTTGAGTCGGTTCCTGACATGTTAAATCCGCCGAATGGTTGGTATCCAACGATCGCTCCTGTGCATCCGCGATTGAAGTAAAGATTTCCAACATTGAATTCCTGTTTTGCACGCTCGATGTGTTCCCTATTGTTTGAAAGCAATGCACCTGTTAATCCGTAATCGGTGTTATTCGCAATTTTCATCATATGATCAAAGTCACGTGCCTTACAGAAAGCTAGAACAGGGCCAAAAATTTCTTCCTGCATTAATCGTGCATTTTCGTCCACATCAGCGAAAATCGTAGGCTCTATGAAGTAACCTTTAGAATCGTCAGTATTGCCACCTGTCACAAGGACGCCCTCTTCTCTGCCAATTTCAATATACTTAGAAATCTTTTTGTATGAATTAGCGTCAATGACTGGCCCCATATAAGTGTCGGCGTATTCCGGGCTGCCAACCTTTAATGTTTTAGTTAATGCCACTGCTTTTTCTAGTACTTCATCATAAACATCCTGGTGCACCACTGCACGAGAACCAGCTGAACATTTTTGTCCTGAAAACCCAAATGCAGAATATACGATTGAAGATGCTGCGAGATCCAAATCTGCATCATTATCTACGATAACGGTATCCTTTCCACCCATTTCTGCAATCACACGCTTTAACCATATTTGACCAGGATGTACTTTAGCTGCACGTTCATAAATGCGGCAGCCCACTTCACGGGAGCCAGTAAAGGATATAAACCGAGTGTTTGGATGATCAACAAGATAATCTCCTACTTCCGAACCGCTTCCTGGAATATAATTAAGAACTCCCTCTGGCAGTCCAGCTTCTTCCATTACTTCAACGAACTTCGCTGCAACAACTGGTGTATTGTTAGAAGGTTTTAATAGAATCGTATTTCCGGCTACTATAGCTGCAGCTGCTGTTCCTGCCATGATTGCTAATGGGAAGTTAAACGGTGAAATAATGATTCCAACTCCTAGAGGAATATAATTGTAACTATTTACTTCTCCTTCACGGCTTTTTACTTGGGCACCGTCTTTTAATTCCACCATTTGGCGGGCATAGTATTCAAGAAAATCAATTGCTTCTGCTGTATCGGCATCTGCTTCTCTCCATGGTTTTCCAGCCTCTTTTACAAGGTAGCTTGAGAATTCATACTTGCGTTTACGAATAATAGAGGCTGCACGGAAAAGAATTTCTGCACGATTCATTGCATCCTCCTGTTTCCATGATTCGAATGAAGTCAGTGCAGCTTGCATCGCTTTTTCAGCTATTTCTTGATCTGCTTTAGATACTCTTCCAATGACTTCTTCTTTTTTAGCTGGGTTAGTGGAGACGATTTTCGCTTCCGTAGTAATGCGTTTTCCCCCGATAATTAGCGGATATTCTTTCTCAAGCTGTGAGTTAACAAAAGATAATGCTGCTTCAAATTCTTTCTTATTTACCTCTATTGAAAAATCTGTAAATTGTTCGTATTTGTAATCTTTAACCTTGCTTAATTCTGTTGTGTTCATGATTTTCTCTCCTTTTATTAAATAGTATATTTGTATTTTGAAAGATATTAATATTATGTTTCTTCTGCACAAAAGCCTGTTTACAACTGAATGTTGGTTCCAGCATTATGCTTTAAAGCTTTTTCATATAAATATTGCGCTACTACTAAATCCACAACGGCAAGACCGACAGATTTAAAAACCGTTTTTTCCTCCACGCTTTCTCTACCTTTTCGTTCACCACTAACAATTTCACCAAGCTCTGCATAAATATTGCTTTTGTGAAACAGACCTTCTTGAATCGGTATTTGCAAATCACCTGTTTCTTCTAGTGCAGCATGCCTCGATTCCACAACGACTTTCTCGGCCGTAGAAAAAACGTGAGATGGCAATTCCTGCATATCTGGGCGAAATGAACCGACGGCATTAATATGAACACCAGGCTTTATCAAATCTGTAAAAACCGGTGATAGAGAGTTCGTAGCCGTTACAATAATATCCGCTTCATGTACAACCTGATTTGAATCCGTACCCACTTGTACATCCACGCTAAATTTTTGATCAATGTATTTAGCAAACTCTTTAGCTTTTCTTGGCGTCCGGTTATAAAGGGAGACTTTTTTTATGTCTCGGACAGCTAGGATGGCTTCTAGTAAACCAGTTGCTTGTTCCCCTGTCCCGATTATGCTTACTATTTTAGAATCAGGTCGAGATAAATATTTAGTTGCAACACCAGTAAGTGCTCCAGTTCGTATCATTGTTAAATAAGAGCCTTCCAATAAAGCGAGCGGTTCACCTGTTTCAAAATCAAATAGAATAACTACTCCATTTATCGTTTTCTTACCTAATTTTTTATTACCTGGGACTACGTTTACTAGTTTTACTCCCACGCTCCTAAGCTCTTCTGCAACTGAGGGCATCACTAAAGCGGTGTTTTGAGAATTACCGAATGGCAGAGCCGAACGAATGGGAGTAATTGTCCGGGAGGCCGAAAATTCACTTAGTGCCACTGCAGCTTGTTCTATAACCTCATTCATATCTATTAAATTTCTTTGTTCATTAGCATTTATAACTAACATTCATCTTCCTCCTATCCCTCTTAATATATTTATCCTTCGTCTGTTATAAAATATTTTCAAGGTTTCAATAGTTGCTTACTGTATATTATTGCAAGAACTGTGCCAAAACAAAAAAAAAGCGAAGTTTGTCAATTTTCAGTAAACTGTGTTTACAACTTAACTTAAACAATGTATATTTTTATCAACAAAACTGTATACAAAGTGTATATTTTTTAAACATTTTTTTAAAATTTAATCAATCAAATCTTCGAGGTGGTATATGAAAAAAAACGATTCTTTTGTCCTTGATACCCTTCATACGTTGTTGTCTTCATTAGAAGAAGCCATTTCTGTCATAAACACAGATGGAGAAATGGTATTCTGGAACGAAGCAGCTGAAAAAACGTACCATATAAAAAAAGAAGAGATTATCGGAAGGAATATTCGCGATTTTTTTGAACAAGAGGATATTATGAATCTGAAGGTTCTCAAAACCCAGCAGTCCATCCGAGATATGTATCACATTCCACGGCCTGACAAGCATGTCTTAATAAGCGCGAGCCCTATTTACAATCAAAACAAAGAACTTATTGGCAGTATGTCAGTGGAAAAAGATATTTCCGCCACAATAAAATTAAATGAACAATTAACCTCTACTTCTAAAGAGTTACAGCAGCTAAAACAACAAATCACTCAAAACCATCTTGATGATCCATTTAATAAGATAAAAGGAAAAAATGCCTCAATTCAACAGATTATTCATGACACAAAAAAAGTAGCAAAGACAGGCGCAACGATTTTGATTAGCGGAGAAAGTGGTGTTGGGAAAGAACTTTTTGCCCAAGCCATACATGAAGAAAGCTCACGAAGCGAAAAACCATTTATTCCGATTAATTGCGGGGCGATTCCTAATGCCCTGTTTGAAAGTGAGCTCTTTGGTTATGAAGCAGGTGCCTATACTGGTGCTTCAAAAGGAGGAAAACCGGGGAAACTAGAATTAGCAGAGGGAGGAACTCTATTTTTAGATGAAGTAGGAGAACTTCCACTGGATATGCAGGTCAAACTTTTGAGGGCTTTACAAGAAAAAGAAATCTATCGCATAGGTGGACAAACGCCGATAAAAGTTAATGTTAGAATTATTGCCGCCACCAATCGTATTCTAGAAAATATGGTGTCAGATGGAACATTTCGTTCTGATTTATTTTATCGGCTAAATGTATTCTCTGCTCAGATCCCTCCCCTACGAGAAAGAAAAGATGACATTCCTTTTTTACTTTATGATTTTTTAAAAGAACTTTCTATCAAATATAACAAAGCAGTACCTGCAATTAATCGGAAGACAGTCCATCGATTGACCGAGTATCATTGGCCAGGTAATATACGAGAGCTGCGTAATTTAGTAGAGAGATTGGTTATACTTCACGAACGCAGTGAAATTTTTGAAAATGACATTGACCAGCTCCTACCGCAAGCAAAGCGAACTATTGATACTACAGTGCGATCATTATTTCATGAAAAAGAAAGATTAGAAAAAGAAAGAATCCTTCAAACACTTCAAACGACATATGGGAACAAAAGTATAACGGCAAAAGAATTAGGTATAACACGGGCTACTCTTTATAAAAAAATGAAGAAATATGGGATCATATCATATTTAAGGTAAATAGTTATTTGGCAATTCAAATAACGGCAACATTTGAACAGTTAATTGATCGGTTTGATATTGAAAATTTCTTATTAGATATGCCCGTTTTCTATGTCATATGGTTCTCCTTTTAATAATTTCGTATCCTTTTTGCCATCACCTTTGCCATCCATTTGCTTACTGGTTATAGTGATGAATTTGTTTGTTTCCTCAAGAGCATATACAGCAGTGAAAGCGGATAATGACATGAAAAAGAAAGCACAAAAATTAAGCCTTAATAAATCAGCATTTTTTGGCCAAAATAAAAAGCCAAACAAACGTTTAATTTATAGATTTTCCGTTAAGTTTTATTATGGCTTAAAAAGGGAACTTATTCACCATGTGATAAAAATACTATAGGTGAGAAAGGACTTGATTAGATTGAAAAAAGGTTGGCTAGGAATAGGGATTGTGGTCGGTGTTATTGTCATATTGGGCCTTATGTTCATGTCCAGCTATAATAGTTTTGTCAATTTAGAAGAAGATGTAAATCAATCTCATGCTCAAATCGAAAACCAACTTCAACGAAGGCTCGATTTAATTCCAAACCTGGTGAATACTGTAAAAGGATATGCGGCTCACGAAAAAGAAGTTATTGCCTCCATCTCAGATGCACGTGCACGGCTTGCCGGAGCAAAAACCCCCGAAGAAGAAGCAACCGCTAACGATCAATTATCTGGTGCTCTAAGCCGATTGCTTGTCGTCGTTGAAAATTACCCTAACCTGAAGGCAGACCAGCAATTTACTCAGCTAATGGATGAACTGGCTGGAACAGAAAACAGAATTGCCGTGGCCCGGAAGGATTACAATGAAAAAGTAGCAGAATTTAATAAAAAAGTGAAAAGATTCCCTAGCTCCATTATTGCAGGAATCGGCGGGTTTGATGCGAAAGAATATTTTAAAGCAAACCCTAAGGCTCAAGAAGCTCCAAAAGTTGACTTTGGAGGCAACGGGTAATGAATATGAAAAGGATCTTCAGCTTTCTGTTGGTATTTACCACGTTATTTCTTTGTGCAGCCCGTGCACTTGCTGAGGATGTCCAAGTACCTGCTCCAGTAGGAGATATTTATGTACAAGATTTTGCCCATGTCTTAAATGAAACAGAAAAAGCAGAATTAATCAATTTAGGCAGGAATCTTGAAGACCAAACAACTGCACAAGTGGCCGTGCTGATCGTTCAATCCATTGGCGGCCAATCCATAGAAGAATATGCAAATGAGGCATTCCGTCAATATGGGCTTGGCAGTCAGAAGGAGGATAATGGCGTCCTCCTTGTTTTAGCCATGAAGGAACATAAAATCCGGATTGAGGTAGGTTATGGTCTCGAGGGAAGAATTCCAGATGCTAAAGCTGGCCGAATCTTGGATCAATATGCTATTCCTTATTTGAAAAGTAACCAGCCGAACCAGGCTGTTTCGGAAACTTATAAAGCACTTGCCAATGAGGTCCTTGCCGAATATAACGGTGGTGACGGCCAAAAGACAGTACCGAAGGATGAAGGGATAGGAATTCCATCCTGGCTTCTCATCATCATTGTCCTTGTGGTGGTAGTTTTAGACTTTAAATTTTTCGGAGGCACCTTGACTTATTTTCTTCTATCCATCCTATCACGAGGTGGTGGAAGAGGAGGCGGCGGCGGATCTCGAGGAGGCAGCGGCGGATCCTCCGGCGGTGGAGGTTCAAGCCGAGGCTGGTAATCGAGTAGGAGGGGGTGACTAACCCCCGACCTCTCACACCACCGTACGTGAGTCTGTCTAACAATTGTTGTTGAATTTATCAAAGCTTTAATAAATTCAACAATATTTATGGCGAAAATAATAAAAATCCCAAAAATCATATAAAAAGGGGGCGAATCCCCCCTAAATCTTGTTATTAATTCCTTTACTCCGATTATATTTATCATTCTTTTAAAATTATAGGCAAGACAAATAAAGCTTACCTCAGTGTTTACTGATTCAAGCCCTCTTGTTAAAAAATATGTATAACCAAAATGTCGTTTTATGGTTCCAAAAAGATGTTCTATTTATAGAACCACTTTTCTTGTAAATATTATCTTTTTTAATTGTATTTTCAGTCACCTGGTCAATGATTTCTTCATTATTAAACCTAACAATAGATCTGCCGCCTTTTGCAGAAGTACATAACTCCTTTTTCCCACATTCATTAAAGTTTACACACGTGTAACGTTTGGAATCTTTGCCGTTTTGCTTTCCATTCCATTTAAAATTCAAACAGTAGCCCATCGGGCAAATAAAAACATCATCTTTTTGGTCATACTTGAAGTTTGATTTATCAAATCCGTTTTCAACCTTTTGTTGTTTTCCTTTTTGAGGCTTTATTAAGATCTCAGTCTTCTCATCAGCTACTTCTGTTATTTCAGACATATTAAAATAACCGGTATCAGCTATAGCTGTTATATTTTTGTTTTCAAATACTTTTTTTGCTTTTTTAACCATGTTTGATAATTGTCCTTGATCATTAACATCATTGACTACATCGTAGTCTACAAATAATTTATTTTTATTGTCTACAACTGCTTGAACATTAAAGCAAACTTCAAATTTCCCATTGTTCTTCATAGATTTTGCATCTGAATCGGTTAAACAAATTTGTTTTTTTCCTTGTTCTTTAAGCTCTTCTTTTATAGAGTTTAGCTGCTTTATTCTTTCTTGATAGCACTCTATTTTATCGGTAATTTTTTGTTTCATACTTTCATCATCAGTTGTATCTAATACGCCATTGATATATTCCTCAATTTTTGCTTCATAGTATTCTAATTTCTCTCTTATTATATTTTCATTATAGTGTTTATTCTTTGCACTACTTGCTTTTATCTTCGTACCATCAATTGCGACAAGGACTCCATCAATAAGACCAAACCCTTTTAACATAAGTGTAAATTCCTTAAACAACTGCTTAATGGCATTTTTGTTAATTTTCATAAACGAAGAGAGAGTCCCATGATCAGGTTTGATTTTCCCAATCAACCACATTAATTCAATGTTTCTAGTTGCCTCGATTTCCATCATTCGCGATGATCTGATTTTATTCATATAACAATATATATATAACTTAAGAAGATCTTGTCTTCTGTAGGGTTTTTGACCAGCACTGTTACCAGAAAAAATAACAAATCCTAGTTCCTCTAAATTTAAACTATCTACATATGCATCAATTACTCTTACTGGATTATCTTCATGAACATAGTCATCTAAAGTGTATGGTAACAAATTGATTTGTTTTCTATCTTCCCCAAGAATAAATGGCATATTAACATCTCCTTTACTTAATGTATTCGACATTAATATCCATTTTCTTCTAAATGTTCAAAACAAATTTAAAATTGTTAGACAGACTCACGTACCGTTCGGTATACGGCGGTTCAATTAAGTTTGACGTAGAAATTCATATCTTTGATATAGACTTTTGAGCCCTCGACTACTCCAATAAGAGTTATTGAGGGTTTAGACATGCAGCGCAGGGCCTGAATCCAGCTTTAATCGCGGTTTCCTCATCCGCAAAAAATACCCTTACCTTTAAGTCTCCATATTTAGCAAGAGCCCTTAAAGCCGCAGGACAATCCATTGTACCGTATACTTTTGTTTTGCGATGACCACCGTATGTACCTGGGGTTTCACTTTTATAAAATTTCCGATCCGCACCCATCAATGTATATGTTTTATAAGAACGATCGTTATCTACATTTTCACCCATTCCATTACCTCCAAAAACTTTAATATATACTTATACGACAAACTACATAATTCCTCTTGAAAAACGGTGACATAGAACTATTGAATTCTAAAGAACTTTTCCTCCCCAGGAACCAGCCATTTTTCTTCTTGAGGATAAATAAAGTCTTAACCCATTTATCTCTTACACCTGTATCGTGAAAAAAGCTTTTGGCTGATTGAAGGCTTTGACTTAATGGAAGAGAAGCAACGAATTTTTCCTGTCGACAATCTCACCAATGTAGAACCATACACTACGAAGCAAAGACTAAGTGAGAAAAGGATTTTTGAAAGACTTAACAAGCAGGAAAATATAATCAATCTGGTCCTTGAATTGGGCCCAAGTGTCAGGAGTCATTTTTAAT